>PZPC01000124.1 GCA_003045895.1 Bacteroidota bacterium | reverse complement strand
GCCAAGCGTATAGCGGACTTGCACCGCCGAGTCTGCGCCCATGCTGGGCGCACAAAAAATACCGGGACAGGCGCACTGCTGGCTGTCCCGGTACTTCACCGAATAAAATTTCTTATCCTTTAGTTCATGCTGTCGTACACCTCCATTACGGCGCGCACGTGCATAGAAGAATCGTCAAGCAGGGCTTGCTCTTCTTTGTTGAGTTTTACCTGAATCAGTTGTTCGATGCCATTTTTACCCAATTTCACCGGAACACCCAAATAGACCTTGTCCTGGCCATATTCCCCCTGCAAGAGGGTACAACAAGGAAAGATGCGCTTTTCGTCGCGAACAATGGCTTCTACCATTTGCGCGGCAGCAGCGCCCGGTGCATACCAGGCTGAAGTGCCCATCAGCTTGACCAGCTCTCCGCCACCAGCTTTGGTCCGTTCCACGATTGCATCGAGGGTTGCATCATCGATCATATCCGTAACGGGAATTCCCGCAACCGTGGTGTAGCGGGGCAGGGGCACCATGGTGTCGCCATGGCCACCTAACAACAAGGCTTGAATGTCTTTGGGAGACACATCGAGTGCGGTAGCCAAAAAGGCGCGGTAGCGGGCGGTATCCAGGATGCCTGCCATTCCGAAAACGCGGCTGCGATCCAGGCCCGAAGCTTCGTGGGCGGCATAGGTCATGACGTCCAGGGGGTTGGAAACGACAATAATGATCGGGTTGGCCGAGTGCTGCATGATGGATTTGGTGACCGAGCTAACGATTTTAGCGTTGGTGGAAATCAAATCATCCCGGCTCATTCCCGGTTTGCGGGGAATACCTGCCGTAATCACGACAATATCTGAATTGGCAGTATCCGCGTAATTATCCGTACCCGTAATTTGGGTGCTGTAATAGTCAATCGGGGCCTGTTGCCAGGTATCGAGCGCTTTGCCGCGAGCCAGATCACCTACGAGGTCGAGAAGAACGATTTCTTTCACAAGGTCTTTGTGGGCAAGGACGTTAGCGCAGGTGGCTCCCACATTACCAGCACCAATGACGGTTACTTTACTCATGTTAAATGGATTGGTTTTTTGGCTAAAAATAATACGAACAACTAATTTTATGTTGTTTGCGCGGCAAAGTTAGTGTTTTTTTCGTGCTTTGTTCAACCACCGACCAAAGAATTGATGTTATACTAACAACACTTTAGACAGTAATTAAGTATTTTTGCGATCATTTATATCAACTGAAAATTCATCGACCATGCGTCAAATGTTATTATTATCGCTGGCATTGCTGCTTTTTGCAACTGCTCAAGCGCAAAGGCCTCAAACAGGTGTATGCGGAACCGATTCCCGAATTGAAGGCTATGACTTTATGGCAGCGCGGTTGACGGCTAACCTACGCACGGTGGCAACCGGCGCGGTGTCGGCCAGAAACATCTCCTACGTGCCCATCAAATTCCATATCGGTAGCAGAAATGATGGATCGGGTCGCCTGAATGAAAACAATATCCTGGATCAATTGTGTGAACTCAACGAAGATTTTGCGTCTTACGAAATTCAGTTTTTCCTGGCGGATGGTACTTACAACCTCATCAGCAATACGACCTTTTACGAGAATCATTCTGCTACCCAGAATAGCATCATGTCTTTTCAAAAGGATCCACGAGCCCTCAATGTATACATTGTTGAAAATGCTGATACAGACGGTGGTGGTGAAGGAGGAGTAACGTTAGCTTACTACAGCCCTCAACGTGACTGGATCGTGATCACGAAAGACTATATTGGTAAAGATGATGCTACTTTGAGCCACGAAATAGGGCATTATTTTTCGCTGGACCACACTTTTAGCGGTTGGGAAACAGCACCCTATAACACCCAAAACGTCAATGCCCCGGTTAACAGTCCGCTCGGCAACGCGACCGAACGTGCCAACGGTACCAATTGTGAGACAGCTGGTGACCGCGTCTGCGACACCCCCGCCGACTACAACAACGGACTTGGTTGGAACGGCTGTAATTTCACCCTGAACGTACTCGATCCCCAGGGCAACCCTATCGACCCGCAGGAGCAAAACTACATGAGTTATTTCCTGAGCTGCCCTGATAGCGACTATTTATTCACCAATCAGCAGACCAGTCTAGTCCTGGCTGATCTCAACTCTTTTAGCCGAAACACCCTCCGCCTTGACCCCGTACCTGCCTACGCAGCAATTAACGACTCGCCTACCCTGGTTTCCCCGATAGGTAATGAAATTACGCCTAATTTCAACGCCGTTAACCTGGAGTGGACGGGGGTAGCCAATGCCAACGCCTATTTACTGGAGGTTTCCCGGGTATCTTCTTTTACCATTGATCCTATCCGAATAGTCGTTTACGGAACCACCAAGGTGATCAATGGCCTGGAAGCAGGAAAACGATATTACTGGCGGGTGCGGCCTTTTAACGCCCACTCTACCTGTATAGCATCTACCACTGTCAATAGTTTCACGACGGGTGGTGTAGTGGCCAGCCAGGAACTCGCTTTCGTGGAATCCTTCCAGGTTTCTCCCAATCCCGTTGTCGGACAGTCAAATGTGCAGATCAACCTGACTTCAGCGGAGGCATTCGTGGGGCAAATCCAGATGCTCGACATCACGGGCCGCCCTACTGGTGTGGCACGGGAATACAGCTTTGGTGCAGGCAACCAACTCGTCGATTTACCTATCGGCCAATTGAGCAGCGGCGTATACGTGTTACAAATCCTCACGCAGCAAGGTCGACTGGCACAGAAAGTGGTGATTGCCCAATAGAAGAGAATGAATTAGCCGCTTCTAGCAGCTCTGACGAAAACACAATTTATCCTAAACAAAAGTCAATCGTTCGTGCCTCGGGCGATTGACTTTTTTCTTTTCTCCTGAATACACTCGTATGAAAAAGCTTACTTACCTGCTCTTTTTTGTTTTGGTGGTTTTGGCATCCAATAGCTACGCCCAGGAATTGTCTCCCTGTGGTACCCAACTGGGTATTTCATCGTGGTTGAGGGACTTCCAGGCGCGCCCCAGCGGTTCGCCCCGCAACGATGAAACCCTTTACGTGCCCCTGCAAATCCACGTGGTGGGTAACGATGATGGCGTGGGGTACATGAGCAAACTGACCGTCATGCGTTCCTTTTGCACCTTGAACAATGATTTCGCGGATGCCAATATCCAGTTCTTCCTGGCTAATCCGATCCACTACATCGACAACTCGACCTACTACGAACATGATTTTGACGGCGGGTACGATATGATGACCGAGCATAATTTTCCCAACGCGATTAATTGTTACATTGTCCAGGATCCCGCTGGCAACTGCGGCTATTTTTTTCCTGGAGTAGACGGCATTGCCCTGTCTAAAAGCTGTACCCAACCCAATGACCACACCTGGGCCCACGAAGTGGGGCATTTTCTTTCGCTACCGCATCCATTTTACGGCTGGGAAGACGAAAATATAACCCCTGATCAACCTGCGCCGGATTTCGTGAACGGCTGGCAAGTTGAAAAACTCGATGGCAGCAACTGCAACAATGCCGGAGACGGCTTTTGCGATACGCCGCCCGATTACCTGAGCTATCGATGGAGTTGTAATGTAACCGGAACATCCAATGTTGTACAACAAGACCCCAATGGGGAGGATTTTGTGTCTGACGGCACCTTGTTTATGTCGTATTCGAATTCGGGTTGTAAAAACCGCTTTTCACTGGATCAAATCGCTGCGATGCAGGCCAACATCCTGGAAGAACGGCCCAATCTGCTCACGGTAGCTCCCGCAGCTGGCAGTCTGGTTATTCCTGAGACGGAAAACATCACGGTGCTTTCCCCGGCCCCAGCTGCACTCATTGAAGGATCATCGGTACGCCTCGCCTGGCAACCGGTCCCCAATGCCACACACTACCTCGTTCAGGTGAATCCTTTCTCTATTTTCAGTATTGTCTTCAACGAGTTCATTGTGGATGAGCCGGCTTTGACTTTTACGAATTTATTGTCGGCTGAAACTTTCTTCTGGCGGATATTCCCTTTCAATGCCTATAATACTTGTGGTTCATTTACCCGACCCGCCAATTTTGATACCGGGAATGTCACGGCCAGCCAGGACCTTTTGGCTGGCGAGCAGTTGCGGGTCACGCCCAATCCCAGTGGCAGTGGCCAAGTCTTTCTGGAGCTGGAAAGCCGCTCTTCAGGTCCGGCCGTTTGGCAAGTGTTGAACCTGCAAGGGCAAGTGCTACAAACACAATCCTTCCAGGCCATTACGGGTAGCCAACGCATCCCCATATCCACGCTTCAACTACCCACCGGCTTGTACCTGCTGCGCTTGCAACTCCATGACCGGATGGCCGTGGAGAAGTTCCTACTTAACTAATCGAACCATCAATCCCCTATCCTATGTACAAAGTTACATTGCTCTTTATCCTCTGTTTAGGCGGGGTGTTTTTATCCGGACAGGAAAGCCTGGTACCGGCAGATTTCTGTGGTTCCAATCAGGGCCGCTCCAAATGGCTGCAACAATTTCAACAATCGCCGGAAAGTTTTCGCAAGGGTGGTGATACGACCCTCTACGTTGCCATGACCGTACACCTGTTGGGTACGGACGAAGGCGCCGCTTATTACTCGAAAAATACGCTCCTGGATGCTTTTTGCAAGCTCAACGAATCGTTTGCCCCGGCTGGCATCCAGTTTTTCCTGGCGGGTGATGTGTTGTATCACAACAACAGTGGCTACTACCGCCACACAACGGTTTTGGAAGGTGCCGATATGATGTTCACCTATAATGTACCTAATACGCTGAATACGTACTTCGTCAGTGATCCGGCGGGCAATTGTGGGTACAACCTGCCTTACGCAGGTATTGCCAATGCGATCAGTTGTTCGAGTGCCAATGACATCACCTGGTCTCACGAAGTGGGTCACGGACTCAGCCTCCCCCACCCTTTCTTTGGCTGGGAAGGCGGCATCAATTGGGACGATACCGATCCGCCTAATTTCGCCGATGCTGCTCCCGAGCGCGTCACGGCGGACTACACCTTTTTTCAGGACACCCTCATCCTGGATACACTGATCATCGATACGGTTTATGTGGAGCGCACCGACGGCAGCAATTGCTCCTTCGCCGCCGACGGCTTCTGTGACACTACCCCCGATTACCTCGCCAGCCGCTGGACGTGTAATGGAACGGGCGTCAGTGCCGTGGTCCAGCACGATCCGGCCGACGTGGCCTTCCAATCGAATGGCTCGTTGATCATGAATTACGCCAACGACGCGTGTCAGAATCAATTCAGCCCCCAGCAACAGGAAGCTATGCGGGCATTTTTGCTGGCGCGCCGGGCCAATTGGCTGTCCGCTGCTCCGGCTTTACCGCCTACTACCGAAACCGCCAACCTGACATTACCACTGGATGGAGCAACCGTGGACAACTCCGAGCCTTTGCTCTCGTGGGAAGCCGTGCCCCAGGCTACGGGCTATCTGGTGCAAGTCAGCCGACTCAACAGTTTTCCGCCTGCCTTAACGGATAATTACCTTACCCATACCAATAGTTTGACGACGGATACCCTATCAAACGACCGTACTTATTTTTGGCGGGTGCGGGCCTTCAATGGTTACCACACCTGTACCGCTTTTTCCGAACGGCAGAGCTTTATCACCACTGCTCCGGTTGTAGGCACTCAATTTATCCGTGAACTGACGCAGTGGCGCATTATGCCGCAGCCACTTGTGGCGGGGCAAGACCTCCGCCTGGAATGGGAAATGAGCCAGCCCTGGGAAGGTCGCCTGGAAGGCTACAACCAGTTGGGCCAACCGTTCTGGATCCAGGAGCTCCAATTACAGCCAGGCAGTAATAATACCCTGATTAATACCCACGACTTACCCCGCGGAGTATACTTGCTGCGCATGGTCAACGCCACCGGACAGCAAGTGCGCAAGATAATTCTTCAATAAAAGCAAGTGACAAGCTTTCCGACAGGAATTGAGTTGGCTAAATAGAAAAAAGGCAAAAACGGAATGGCGCACCGTCTTTGCCTTTTTAATTTTATTTGAAACCGTGGCACGCTGAACCTACAAGCCGAAAGCAGCTTTCACCTGGTCTACATGATCCAACTTCTCCCAGGTAAAGGTTTCCACCTCCATCGTTTTCACTTCTCCTGAACCATTGGTTAAAGTCACCATCTTTATTTCTGAGTCGCGTCCCATGTGGCCATAAGCCGCGGTATCACTGTAGATGGGATTGCGCAGTTTCAGGCGCTGTTCGATTGCGTAGGGACGCATGTCAAAGAGGAGGGCTACCGCATCAGCAATAGCGCTATCGCTCTTACCAACTTTTGCCGTCCCGTAGGTATTGATATATATGTTGGTCGGTTTGGCTACACCAATGGCGTAAGACACCTGCACCAACACCTCACTGCAAACACCAGCAGCAACCAGATTTTTAGCAATGTGTCGGGTGGCATAAGCCGCTGAACGATCGACTTTAGAAGGATCTTTGCCCGAAAACGCACCACCACCATGGGCACCTTTACCGCCGTAAGTGTCTACAATAATCTTGCGGCCGGTAAGGCCGGTGTCTCCGTGCGGGCCACCAATGACAAACTTACCGGTAGGGTTGACATGGTAGGTAATCTGGCTGTTGAACAGGGCCTGTAAAGCAGGCTTAAGCTGCGCTTTCACCCGGGGAATGACCAGCTCGATCACATCCTTTTTGATCTGTGCCAGCATCGTCTCATCCTCGGCAAAAGGATCGTGTTGGGTAGACACGACAATGGTGTCGATTCGCTGGGGTTGGTGGGTGTCGCTGTATTCAATGGTAACCTGCGACTTGCTGTCGGGCCGCAAATAGGTCATCTCTTCGCCTGCTTTGCGAATAGCCGCCAGTTCCTGCAGGATTTTGTGAGAAAGATCCAGTGCCAATGGCATGTAGTTTTCCGTTTCGTTGGTCGCGTAACCAAACATCATCCCCTGGTCACCAGCGCCTTGCTCTTCGGGGTTTTTCCGTTCTACCCCCTGGTTGATATCTGGTGATTGCTCGTGAATAGCCGACAATACCCCGCAGCTGTTGGCGTCGAACATGTATTCCGACTTGTTGTAGCCAATCCGTTGGATGACATCCCGGGCAATTTTTTGAACATCCAGATAAACACTGGACTTCACCTCCCCGGCCAGAAATACCTGACCAGTAGTTACCAAGGTTTCACATGCCACTTTCGACTGGGGATCAAAGGCGATAAAGTGATCAACTAAAGCATCAGAAATTTGGTCGGATACTTTATCTGGGTGTCCTTCAGAAACAGACTCTGAAGTAAAAAGGTAAGGCATATTTGTTAGTTTATTCGATAATTTTCCGAATGATTCTTTGAATTATGCGGCTTTGCCTGGAGGCGCCGCAAAAATAGAAATATTTTAGGTACCACTAAGAAAGCGATCAGATTTTAAACAATTACTACAACTAATTTAAATAAATACATATGTTTGCTGTACAGGTAAATCTGCTTACCTTACCGCAACGTACATCCAATTTCAAAACAATTGATCTCTTTCCCTTAAAAGGGGTTGAATGCGCTGTTCACCAGTTGCAGAGGGGATAGCTTGAAATACCTTCACAAGTATCGTCTTATCGAGTAGTAGTAGTACGTTCGACAATGGTCATTCCTTCCCAAGAAGACCATTGGGTTAATCTCAAAAAGACGATTTATGAAAAATCCCTGGATGCAAGAGCAGTGGCGCTCTACCTTTCGTTCTCCGGCAAATCAGTTGGCTGGAGGGTTCCTCTTTATTTTGTTGTATTGTTGTGCACCCGGTTTATTACGGGCCGCCAGTATGCCGCCGGATTTATCCTGCCTGGCTAATATTAACATTACCTTAGACGGAACCTGTAGCCGAACCATCACGCCCAGTATGGTACTTGCAGGAACATATCCCATCTCCTCCGAAATTGTTGTTGACATCGACAACAACGGCACTGATGTGCTAACGGGTTGTGGCAACCATACTTATACCATCAATATTATCGAAGCTGGCCTGGTCGTCTTCAGTTGCTGGGGCGAAATTAACGCCGAGGACAAAACCGCCCCCAGCCTGATCTGCCCTCCTGCGACCAGTGATGCCACCCAGCTGGAAGATATGCAGCAACTCAACGGGACACTCAGCACCGATGATGCCACCTTTAATCCTGGTTTTTATAGTTGCTACCAGGAAGTTGCTCCACCACTCAGCGCGGGTCTCCGCTATTACGACACTTATACTTTCAGCATCAACACCGCAGATGTTTTTACCTTCATTGGTGTTTCCAAATTCGATGGTTTACTCTCCATTTATCAAGGCGATTTTTTCCCCGAAGATCCTTGTCGAAACATGATTGCCCAATCTGATGAAACTTTTTTAGGTCGTCTTAGTGATTTCGATTCAGTTATACCGATGATGGCCCCTTCGCTGCGCCTGAGCCTCGGGCTCCACCCCGAGCAATTTTATACCATTGTCTATTCCTGCCGGGAGCCAGTTACCACCGGCGACTACGGTATTGCTATATTTTCAGACGTAGCAGGCCGCATCCTAGATTTGAGTAAATCACAGGTACTCATTACTGCCGAATTGGTCTGCCTCGATATCGAAACCATTTCTCTTACCCACCAGTATAGCTACAGCGTGGAAGCCGACGGTACGCTCATGCTGGCTTACAGTGAACCCTACCGCATCCCCCAGGACTTGCGCAATGTCTTCAACCTAACGGGTTATCCTCAAGTACACGACAATTGCAGCGCCATGATCGTAACGGTCTATGATGAGTTGGAGGAAGAAGGGGATTGTGGAGACTGGATCATTACCCGCCACTTCTCGGTGCGGGATCGCTACCAATCCGATTGTCCCCCACCCGCACTCATCAGTAGCTGTACGCAAGTGATCAGGGTACGTAAACCCAACCTGGGTGACATCGTTTTCCCGCCCTTTACCAGTATTATCGAATGTGATGAGGATTTTCCAACCGATGGTATTCAGGGTGGCCCGGAAGACAATCCTGCACCTGGTTTTTCGGGTTTCCCTTATTTGGCTACCGCTGGTAATTTTTATGACCTGAATCAAAGTGTTTGCAACCTGGGCGCTTCCTATTCTGATGAACCGCGCATTCAGGTTTGCCCCGGCTCCTATTACTTTCGGCGAGAATGGAACTTCATCGATTGGTGCGATCCGGGGAATAGCCTAACCTATAATCAAATCATCCGTGTTGGTGACTTTACCGGACCTACAATTATCGTAAGCATACCCGATTACGACCAGAATGGCCTACCAGATAACCAGTTGCAAACCTCTACCTCTCCATTCAGTTGCGAAGCGCTGTTCAATGTGCCGGTCCCCCTCCTCGCAGACGGTAATGGTTGTTCGGATATAGCCAGTTCTGCCGTTACCATTACCGACGAAAACCAGGCTTTTGTTTGGGAAGGTTTGCCCGGTGACCGAGTCATTCTGCCAAGGGGACATTTTTCTCTCCGGTACTGTGCAACAGATTCCTGTGCCAATACCTCCTGTATCCTGGTAGCGCTCCTCGTCCGCGATGCGATCGCCCCCACGGCTGCCTGTAAAGACGAGCTCCTTATTTCCCTCAGTGGAGCAGACAATGAAGGTGGTACAGGGGTAGCTCAACTCGCCGCCCAGGCGTTGGACGAAGGCTCCTCCGACCACTGCGGCGCAGTAACTTTAGCCATTCGCCGGGAAGATACCACCTGGCTGGATACGGTAGAATTTACCTGCTCCGACATCGGAGACACCATTACCGTATTCCTGCAAGTGATTGACGAAAGCCTAAACAGGAATACTTGTTGGGTACAAGTCGTACCTGAAGACAAACTGAATCCGTTCTGTTACGCACCGGAAAACAGGTCACTGACCTGTGCAGCCTTACCGTTGACCTTCCCTGGTGATTTAACCCAGGCTTACGCCGACGACTTTGCGGCGACCTCAGCGATGATGAACCTGTTGTTTGGCGACGCTACGGGCACAGATAACTGTGCGGTGGACACCATCGTAGAGCGCACGCCCAACCTGGCCGTCAACGAATGTGGCTGGGGAACCATTACCCGCCGCTTCGAAGCCTGGCAGATTCGCCCTGAAGGTGATGTGAACGACAATGGCCGCATCGATCTGAACGAAGTATTCCGCTCAACGAACAGCTGTAGCCAGCTGATCACAATCACGGAGGTACACGACTTCGTCATCGCCTTCCCGCAGGATGCTTCGGCCGACTGCAGTGATCCGCAGCTACCTAATCGGGATGGGTAGGCGGCCGAAGCCGCCGTCCCCCCCACACCACCCGGCAT
>PZPC01000123.1 GCA_003045895.1 Bacteroidota bacterium | reverse complement strand
ACGTCTTCAGCGTTGCCTGCCACGTCTTCAGCGTTGCCTGCCACGTCTTCAGCGTGGGCGCAGCAACGAAAGCAAAGTCTCGCAGCGAAATGGCGTGCTTTTGAGTTTTACTGATCATCGGAGGCATGCCGCTTATGAGAACCCATCCCCCGCCCACGCTAAAAAGCGTGGCAAGCTATTCCCTTTCAAGGAAGAGCTTGCCACGCCCCTTCGGCGTGGGAGTCCAGACGCGCGATTTCTGCCGAGGCTATTGGCAAATTCAACGCTGCCAATTAACTTGCAACAAGTCTAAAGCTACTGCCCAAAAGGCAAGAAATTACGGATGGTCGACTTTTCACAATGGCTGATGGCCGACTTTTTACACCGGTTTAAACCTCGCGAACACGTGTGTCACGCCTCCCTTCCTTTTCAAGGGAAGGGCTTGCCACGCCCCTTCGGCGTGGCTGGGGGATGGGTTGTCATCGGAGGCATGCCGCTTTTTCCAGATTCGACAACCCCGGGAGGGAAGCATGCCTGGCAGCAGGTGGTGGCAGCGCCAAGTCTATCAGCCCAACCACCCTTTCAGCGCCACCATTGCGGCGGCCAGGTTGGGGCAATGCGCGGCCACCCACGCCCCGTCCAGGGGCTCTTCGGGCTGGGCCGCAACTTGGTGGAGGAGTTGTTCCCCGTTAAAATCTACGAAGGACAACCGGGCGGTCAGTTCCGTTGCCGGCCGGCCAAAGGCAACGCCTGGCAGGAGGGCGACCCCACTTTCGGTCAGGAGTTGTTCGCAGAGATCCACGCTGGTTGTGATCCCTCTCGCTGCCAAAGGCTTGCGGTAGTGTTCGAAATCGGGGAACAGGTAAAAGCCACCTGCTGCGGGGGGCATCTGCAGGTGCAGGGCCTGCAGTTGCAGGTAGGTGTAGTTGGCCACCGCCGCCAAAATCCGGCGGGAATGGGCCACGTAGGTTACCGTCTCCGGGCTACCCTGGTAGGCCGTTACCGCTGCCCACTGAATAGGTGCGCTGACGGAGGTGAAGGTTTCGCTGGCAATGGTAGCCATGGCATCCAGCAGCCAGAGGTATTCCCGGGGGAAGGTAAAGGTGCCCAGGCGCCAGCCACCAGCCCCGCACCACTTGCTCAGGCCAGAGCTGACAATAGTCCCTTCCGGGTAATACCGAGCCAGCGACCGGTGTTGGCCGGTATGGTCCACTTCTCCGTAAATTTCGTCGGCAACGATCAGCACCCCGTACTGGCGGGCCACGGCGGCCAGCGCGGCCAATTGTTCCCCCGTATAACTTACCCCGGTGGGATTGTTGGGGTAGTTGAGGATGAGGACTTTACTGGTTCCGGCGTGGTTTTGACAAGCCTGTTCGAGGGCGGCAGGGGTCAGTTGCCAGGCATCGGACTGGTGGGTGTCGATCCAGTGGACCGCTTTATTGGCCAGGCGTGCCTGCGGCTCGTAAGATACCCAACTGGGGGAGGGCAGGAGCAGGTCGGCATCGGTAGCCAGGAGCAGGTCGTAGATCAACTCCTTTGAGCCCGGGCCAATGAGGACCTGATCGGCGGCACAAGCTATGCCCTGGGTGCGGCGGTTGAAGGTGGCTACCGCAGCGCGCAATTCGGGCAGGCCTCGAACGGGCAGGTAATCTTTGCGGTGGGCATGGTCCTGCAAGGCTTTCACCACCTCGGCAGGTACCGGGAAAGGCGACTGGCCAAACCCCAGCCGGTAGACCCGCTGGCCAGCGGCGACCAATTCGGCTGATCGTTCGTTGATGGCCAGGGTCGCCGACGGTTTAAGCGATTTTACGCGTGGATGTAGTTGCATAGCCAGTATTGATGCGTGGTTTGCAAGGGGTTAGTGTGATTCTTTTTGCGCTTCCTTGCCTTCGGTGTAACTGGTGGCACTGGGCGCCGTCCACTTTTCGTAGCCGACGGGTTTCTCCTTGGCTTTTTGCAGCGCCTGGCCGGTACGTTGCTTGTCGCGAATCATCGCAAAGGTCATGATCAGGCTGGTGCCAATAATAATAAAAAGAAGGATTCCGGGTTCAAACCCAGGAATTTGGGCGCTTTCAGGAATGGCGTAAAACAGCAGGACGGTGATGAGGCCACGCGGCGCTACGAAGAGTTGGGGCAGGATATCTTTGCCGATAAAGATCCGCAGGATGATGAAACGGATGGCGTAAATGGACGCTATGATCAATAAACTGACCAGCGCGACGTCCAGATTGAAAAGGGACGCCAGCGAAATGGTGATGCCAAAAATGACAAAGAAAAAGGTGCGCACCACAAAAGCCGTTTCCATGGTAATGATGTGCAACCCTTCGTAAATGTTATTGGCGCGTTCGAGGTGCAGCCACTGCCCCAGTTTACCGCGGAAAAAGAGTTTCATATTGGCAATCAGGAGGCCAAAGATGAGGATAATGATCAGGGAAGACAAGTGCATCTGCTTGCCGATGGCGTACTCCAGCAGCAGCACCCCGATGAGCATGAACAGCTTGGTTTGGCTGCGAATATTTTGGAAAACGAAAATGATGATGTAGCTGGCCAGCACGGCAAAAAGGATGGTCAGCAATAAATTTCCGCCAAACCCCAGCAGTCCTTGTGACTCTTGGGTGGTCTCGAAAGGGGCCACCAGGAAATAGAAAACCATGATCCCCAGGATATCGGAGAACGTACTTTCGTAGATGTGGAATTCCTTCTTGTATTCCTTCAGGCCACTTACACTGGGAATAATAATGGCACTGGAAAGAATGGACAGGGGGGTTGCGTACAGCCAGGCGGTATCCATTCCCATGCCGTCGATAAACTGGTGCAGAATCAGCGCCGCTACGTAGATGGAGGCCAGCAGACCGACCAGTGCGATCAGAAACGCTTTGGCAATGGGCAGGTATTTTTCCCGTTTCAGTTCCAGCTCCAGGGCCGCTTCCAGGACGATCATGATCAGCCCTACGATCCCCAGGATTTCGAGGACGGGAAAAAAGTTGATGTCGTTAATCCCCTGGGAAGCCAGGCCGTATTGCAGGGCAATCCCCAGGATGATCAGTAACAGTACCGAAGGGATATTGGTACTGCGGGCTACCTCTCCGAAAAAGAAAGACAGAATGACGATGACGGAGGCACCAATAATGAGCGTATAAGGTGAAAAAGCTTCCATATTAGGACTGAGTTATTTGGCAATTTGACAGGAAAAATTCGCTTCTTCCAAAAAGCGCAGCAGGTCATTCAGGTGTTGTTCGTCGTGGAGGGCCAGGTTGACCATCCAGGTGGCCGCTGTCTTGGTGCTGGCCTTGATTTTAAGTTGGTGTCGCCAGTTGATGAAGGGGGCCGTTTGCAACAAGATCCAGAGTTGTTCGCGAATTTTTTCGGGTTCTCCGGGGATGTTGGTGGTCGCATGGATGCGGAAAAAGAGGCCGCTTTTTTCGTCCGCCAGCAGGGTGTAGCCGTCCTTTAGCAGGTGACTGTAATCGAGGAAATGTTGCTGTTGTCCTTCCTGAAGGCGAAGGCCCAGGCGGCCGGTTCCGATGATGATGCCGCGCTGCCCCTTGCTTTTCAGCCGGGCTCCCACGTGGATGCCGGCATCAAATAAGATGATCCGCCCACAGAAGTAGTTCTTGATGTGTTGGAGGTTGGTGAGCAGGAGGAACAAAACGATCAGGCCATGAAAAAATGGTTGGATGAGGATAAAATAACTGCTCAGGGTGAGGATGACCAGCGGCTCAAACAAGAGCAAAAACAATTGAATGATTTCCCGCAGCCGTTCCTGCCAGTCTTTAGGCGTATCCAGGCCCTTGAGCAGGTATTTGCTGCCTACCAGCAAGGTGTACAACACCCCCAGCAGGAAGATAAGTCCGAGGAAACCCCGCCAATGGTAATCTAAATGCACTTGCCACAAGTAATCCATCCGGGTTAGTATTTAAAGTTCAGGTACTGTTTTTGTTCCAGCAGGTAAGTGAGGTCGTTAACTGCTGATTCGTTGAGCTCCAGCCAGTTGTCAAGTTGTCGCTGGATAATGCCGATGCTGATTAGCCGCCGCAAGGCGCCGCTGTACCGCGGATTGAACGCGGGGCCAAATCGCTGGCGCAGGCGGTATTCGTTGGTGCGCCGTTCCAGGAGCAGGATCCGCAAGAGCAAAGCCGAATCTGGTTCAATAAAATCAGGTAGCCGGTAGTGGATCGGCATTTGCTGGGAAACGCGGTCGTTGTCTTCGAGCTGCGCAGCGTAGGCCCACAGGTTCAGCGCTTCGCCAATATTGCCCCGACAAGTATGGTAGATTCGGCTAATCATGCGCTGGAAATCACCAGGTAAGACGGTGCGGTTGTCTGGTCCTACCAATTCTTTGTGGGTGGCGCTGTGGCGAATGAGGACGGCCTGGCTGATATCCTCTTTACTCATGACATCGAGGCGGATCGTCGCCTGAAAATGCGCATCCATTAGCTGGGTACGTTGGAGCATGTGGAGTAAGGCATTGCCTGCGGAAACCAGGTAGAAGATGCGCCCCGCGTACTGGTCGATGTGGCGGTGAAGTTGGACCACATTGTCGGCAATGGTGTTGTCGGCATCTTGCCACAGCTCCAGGTCGTCCAGCCAGATGAATGGTTTGTAGTTGAGGTGTTGGTTGGCGACAAAATCAAGGGCCTCGCCCAGGTCGTAGGTGGTGTTGAAGCTTCGCCCTTCCAGTGAGAAGGTGCTATTGGGCAGCAAACGGATGGTTTCGTCGGCAAAGAATTTATTGCTGATCAAATCGCCAAAAAGCGATTTTCCGGAAAAGCGGTTGCCCGTCAGGAGCACTGCTCCGCGGTAGCCCTGGCGCCAGTGTTTGATGAGGTTGGTAGCCCGCTGTAATTCGGCTGTTCGGCCTACCCAGAAGGATTCGCCAATGTAGCCTTTGGTTAAAAAGATACTGGTATACGGGTTGTTTTCTTCCTGGATACTGCGGCTGCGCAAATAGCGCACGGTTTTTTCCGCAACGCTCAGGCTTTCTTCCTGCTGTACCGATAACAGGTAGCGATTGACCCGTCGCCGTTGCCGCTCCCACCAGGTGTGGAAGCTGACGAGGAGTTCGTTCTGGTTGGTCCGCAGTTGGTTGAAGGTCGACTGCAGGGGGATGCGCAGGAAAAGTTCGTTCTCGCGAAAAATGTTGGATAGGCGCAAGTCTTTGTCCAGCCGTTGCCCGATGAGCTGCTGCAACTCCGTCAGCTCGCTCTGCCGGACCTGGGTTTGTTGCCTGAAAATATCCAGTGCTTGCTTCAGGTTGTCGCGGGAGTTGGCTATTGTCGGCACCTCCACCGGCTCATTTTTGAGGATAATGGCGCGGTTGCGAATATTGATGAGTGCCATTTTCAGGCTGTTGCGCACGTGGATGGTTATTTCCCAAACCTCGTAGAGCAGCGGTAGGATCTCGGAATCCAGCCAGCGGGAAATGTGGCGCTGAAAGTTGATGTCTTTACTTTGCAAGGTTAGGCCAGCAGTGACGACGGGGATGGAGGTCGTTGCCGTCAGGGCGTGCAGTTGGTGATCCAGTTGCTGGGTAAAGCGCTTGCTGTGCTTCTGCTGAATGATCTTGCTTTCCAGTTGCTCAATGTGGATGACCACTTTCGCCGCGGTATTGTTTTCCTGGTCCTCGAGGAATTGGCTGCCATCCATGGCCATTTCCAGGTGTAAATTCACTTCTTTTTCGCAGGCTTCCAATGTTTCGTGAACCAGCTTGCGGATTTGCTGAACATAGCCACTGTCGTGCGTCAAGACGCGGTGTTGCTCCAGTAAGCCTGCTGCTTGTGTACTGATCGTCTCCACTTGCTTGCGGTAAACCGGCCAGGGGAGGCTTTGCAGAAACCAGCTTTCCAGTTGTTGGCGGGTACTTTTGGCCGTAGGGTCTGCCGGCTGGCTGGCCGTGATCCAGAGCTGGTCCAATTCTGCCTTGGCTGTTCGCAACTGTTCCTGGCTGTCGTGCTGTAGGCGCCGTAGCTGTTCAGTTGTTAGCTGCCCGTCCATATTTAAGAGGTGCGCTTTCATGTTTTCGAACAGCACGTTGCGCCAGAGGACCAGGAAGTACTTGGCGCCATCTACCCATTGGTAATGAAAATAAAAAGCCAGCGACCGTTCTGATAGTTCATCGCGACCAATGGACGACAACTCCGCTGCCCAGGCATCCCCGGCAGCCAACAATTGATTGGCACTCCGTTGCAGTTGTTTGGATAAGGCTGCAACAAAGGGCACCACTGCACTTTCCTGCCCCACTACGGCCAGGTTTTGGTCTATTTCGTTAAGTAGTATCTGATTGTCCACCGGCATCGTTTCAGTCATCCTCAAAGATGGGATAGAATTGCCGAAAATCCAAATGGCAGGCGATGGCCGCTGTGAATGATCGCCGGGTGGTTAGGTGGGGTGAGGAAGGCAAACCCAATCGCTACCGACCTCACCCCGTTTGTTGCTTTTAAACCTGGAGGAACTAAATGCCAGCCCGGCCTACTACCTTTTTAACATGCAATGGTACTAAAAATCTATCCCTACCCCCAACAGCAACTGCCGACCCGCCTGCGGGTACAGCCCCTGCAGGAGCTCCGGTGAACCATCCACAAAATAGCGGTACGACCAGCCGTTGGACTCGTACAAATTATCCAACCAATTGATCACCTGGAAATTGAGCCGCACGGCCTTGGCCCAGCCCGGGTGGAGGGTGTACTGGAGCTGCCAGTCGCTGAAAAAGTAAGGATCCAGGCTGTTCTGCTCGTCGGAGCTGTTGTCCAGAAAGCGCCGGCCTACGTATTTGCCACGCAGGGCGACGGAAAGGTCGTGGCGGGTGGTTTGGCGCAGGAGGTCGTAGCGCAGCTCGGCAGCCGCCAGGAAATTGGGCGAAAACGCCAGATCGGTTTCCGCCCGCTGGATACCCTGCTGGCCCAGCCAGTTGAAATCCGCATCGTAGTCGTCCACAAATTCGGTGTAGGCCACTACGCGGTTACGGCTCACGGTGGCGTTGCCTTGCAGGCTCAGCCCGGGCGCCAGTTCGCCGCCCGCTACCAGTTCCAGTCCGAGGCGGTAGCTTTGGTCCACGTTAGTGCGCAGCAGTTCGCCCACATCGTTGATCTGGCCGTTCAGTACCAGCTGGTTGCGGTAGTACATGTAGTAAACATTGGCCTGCACGGTGGTCTTTTTCCACTGTCGTTCCCACCCGGTTTCCAGGTTGTAGAGCTGTTCGGGCCGGGGGCGGTTGGTGGGTGTGCTGCCCACGTAGTCGTTGCGGTTGGGCTCGCGCTGGGCCACGGCAAAGCTGGCGTAGGCGCGGGTCCCTCTGGCCGAGCGGTACTGAACGCCTGCCTTGGGGTTGAAGAAGGAGAGGCTGGCCGTCTGGTTGAGCAGGTTGCCGTCGTTGTTGACCCCCAGGAAGTCGTAGCCGATGGTGCGTGCCTGCAGGTCGAGGTACGTATCCCAGCGGTCGCTGAGGGCGTAGTTCAGCTTGGCGAACACGTTGAAGTCGGTCTTCTCGGCGTCGTTGTCGTAGTAGCGGTCGCGAATTTCACTGGTGCTGGCCAGCCGTGCCCAGATGACTTCGCCGAAGTGGCGGCCCAGGTAGTGGTGCAGCCCGCCCCCCAGGGTCAGCTGCAGCCGTTGGTCGGCCCCCTGGTAGTGCAGGCTGTAGGTGGCGCCGTAGAAGTCGTTGTCGAGCCAGCGCCGGCGAATCAGGTCGGTGGTAGTAGCCGTGTCGCTGCCCAGGGTAGGGTAGGGCAGGCCGTAGTCGGCAAAATCCTCCTCGGCCTTGTACTGCTCGAAGAAGCCGCTGCCCTTGGTGTAGTGCCCGGCCAGGTTGAGGTTCCAGCGCGGATTGAACTGGTGGTTGAAGAGCAATTGCAGGTGGGTCTGCCCGTAGTCGTCGACTTCGTTGTCGTAGGGGTCGCCGGCCTTTTCGGTGCCCGCGGTGTTGCTGGTGCGCAGCACGGGGTCGTTGACGAGGCTGGCGTCCACGCCGTTCCAGGCCTGGTACGTCACTTCGTGGCCACTGAAGGCGTTGAGGCGTACGGAAGACCGCTTGCCCAGCCAGGCACCAGCCAGCGACCACGAGGAGAGATCCGCCGCCCCCCGGTCGATATACCCGTCGGAAGAGATGCGCGAAATCCGCCCATCCACGCTGAAGCCATTGGCCAGCAGGCCGGTACCGAAGCGCAGGTTGCCCTTCAGGGTGTTGAAGCTGCCCACGCTGGCGTCGCTGGACACGTAAGCCTCGGTGAACACCTTGCTGGTGTTGAGGTTGATGGTTGCGCCGAAAGCGCCAGCTCCGTTGGTGGATGCTCCCACGCCGCGCTGGATCTGGATATCCTCGGTCGACGACGCAAAGTCGGGCAAGTCTACCCAGAAGACGCCCTGGCTTTCGGCGTCGTTGAGGGGGATGCCGTTGATGGTCACGTTGATGCGCGTGGGGTCGGAGCCCCGGATCCAGATGCCGGTGTAGCCGATGCCCGTGCCCGCATCCGAGGTGACGATGGCCGAAGGCGTCCAGCGCAGCAAAAAGGGCACATCCTGGCCCAGGTTGTTGGTGGCCAACTCCTCCCGGGTCACGGTGGTGTAGGTCATGGGCGTGCGGGCGTCGGCGCGGGTAGCCGCCACGATTACCTCGCCGGTGAAGACGGGGTCTTCGAGGAGCACGAGCGCCAGGCGGTTGTCCTGGCCGCCCGTAATCGTCAGCTGAGCAGTTTGGTAACCCAGGTAACTGATGGTGACGAGGTGTTCGCCGGCGGGCACCACGCCAAAATCAAAGGAGCCTTCCGCATCGGTGGCTACCCCGCGGGCGAGGTCGGGGAAATAGACGTTGGCACCTACCAGGGGCTGGCCCTGGGCGGTAGAAATGGTTCCGGAAAAAGGGCTTTGCGCCAAAAGAAAAGTGCTGCTCACGAAGCACAGCAGCAGACAACTACCAATTTTGAGTTGCCGGGAAAGTTTACACAGATACATAAAAAACACTTGAAGGTAAATGGTTCACCGTCATCCCGGGGCAGGACACGGTATACTTACCTCACACCCGATCGGGTGTAAAAGGGGACGGGTGTAAACGTGTATATGTCGATCAACAGTTATGTTGCCCTTCATTTACACGTTTACACGTTTCCACGTTTACACCTTCAAATTTCCCTTCCCGGCATTATCCGGGCAGGTTCCTGGCGCGTTTTCGGCCGAACGGGAATTTCTTTGACGAGGTTAGGTTTTTCCCCACCTCCGAATTTCCGCATTCCAACTTCCAACCGCCCAAGGGTATGATCTCAGCCAGGTATGCGCGCTTGTGCGCAGGAACCCAGCACCCCAATAGGTGGCGAAGGTAATCACAATTATTTTATGGGGTGGGTGAATATGTTTGGATTTTCTCCTAAAAACCGTTTTAGCGATTTTCGCCTTCTTTTGCCTTTTCTCCCTTTAGGGTCGGGGTAAGCAAAGGCAAAAATCGCTAAAACTCCCTTCCGGGTCGGGGCAAATTTCAGTTATTTTTGTTCCGTCACTTTGGCACGGTTTTGGAAATAGCTTCATCGGAAATCATATCACATTAATAGCTACATAAATTATATCCGATGAAATTATTTGCCTACTGGGGCGTATTATTGGTATTTGCCTTTACCGGTATCTCTGCTACGCCACCGTCCGAAAACTATTTTGTTATTGATGGTATGCAGGTAGAATGGGCGTATGAAGGTGATCTTTTGACCTTCAAACTCCATTCTCCTTACCAAGGCTGGTTGGCGTTGGGCTTTAATCCTGCCAACGACCTCATCAACGCCAATTTGGTGATGGGCGCCGTAGCCGAGGAAAATACCAGGATGGAAGAGTTTTTTGTAGTGGGTTTTGACAACCAACAATCCATTACCAGCCTGGGCGGGCAGCCAGCAGTACAGCATTACCTTGGCCATGAAGACGCCAGCGGCACTTCCTTCGAATTCACAATAGATACCCGGGTGACCGACGATTTTCACTACGATCTGCGCGAAGGACAACGCGTCTGGCTGATCTGCTCCTACAGCATGGCCGACGATTTTGGCCATTATTCCATTATGCGGCGGCATTTGGAGATTACGTTGTAACGTCGTGGGCGGAAAACATCGGTTAATCTTAGGGCTAACATAAAATGACCGCATTGCGGTCATTTTTGGAGACCTCAGCGTTATAGATACCTACCGCTGAGGCCGCCGGCATGGCAATGGGCTTTCGCCCCGCTGGGGCTGCCGAAATCGTCGTTGGCTCCAGCCTACGATGAAGTATCAGGCGGCCTCCCGGCCGCAGTCGTAGAAATGTGTCCCAACAGTAGTCATTTAGGGCGCGTGGTGCAACGGGTAACCTAAATCGCCCACCGAGAATTACCAAATTTCAAAAATGTGTCCCAACCATCTGCTGTATTAAGAAAAGTATTGTTTTGACCATCTTTTCTGGTACTCATAGGTAAGTATCCCTTTCGACGAAATTTTTCGTCAGGTCAGAAAGGACATTCATCGGTTGTAACTATTTAGGTCGATTTGCAAAATAGCTAAAAAATTGCGAACTAGCATCGATG
>PZPC01000122.1 GCA_003045895.1 Bacteroidota bacterium | reverse complement strand
ACTTCGAGCTACTTCCGACTTCGAGTTGGTTCTCGCAGCGACGCAGCGCAGCAACCTGCCACGTCTTCAGCGTTGCCTGCCACGTCTTCAGCGTTGGCGGCTCGCAGCGCATGCGAGAGGATGGATATGCCGGATGTTGGTCTCGCCCTACTTTTACACTTTTCCCCGTTTACACCTTTACACAGCCCTATTTCCCACTTCCCACTTCCCACCTCCGACTTCGAGCTACTTCCCACCTCTTAAAGCGTTCCCCGCAACTCCTGTTCGCGCTCAATGGCCTCGAAGAGGGCTTTGAAATTGCCTTTGCCAAAGGAGCGGGCTCCTTTGCGCTGGATAATCTCGAAGAACATGGTGGGCCGTGGCTGTACGGGCTTGGTGAATATTTGCAGGAGGTAACCTTCGTCGTCCCGGTCTACGAGGATGCCCAGTTCGCGCAATGGGGTCAGGTCTTCATCGATGGGCCCGACCCGCTCCAGGAGGGTGTCGTAGTAGGTGGTGGGTACTTTCAGGAACTCGATACCCCGCGCCTGCAAGGCCATGACGGTTTCGATAATATGGTCTGTAGCGACGGCGACGTGCTGGATGCCTTCGCCTTCGTAGAAATCGAGGTACTCTTCGACCTGCGACTTGCGCTTGCCCGGTGCCGGTTCGTTGATGGGGAACTTGATGCGGCCATTGCCGTTGCTCATCACTTTACTCATCAGGGCGGTGTATTCCGTGGAGATGTCCTTGTCGTCAAAAGAGACGATTTGGGTGAAACCCATCACCTGAGCGTAGAAATCGACCCACTTGTTCATGCCCCCCAGCGCTACGTTGCCCACCATGTGGTCTACGTACTGCAGGCCCACGGCTGGCGGATTGTAATTCGTTTGCCAGGCGCGGAAGCCGGGCAGAAAAACACCCTGGTAGGCTTTGCGCTCTACAAAAATGTGCACCGTCTCCCCGTAGGTGCAAATCCCCGACCGCACCACGCTGCCGTGCTGATCTTCTTCGACCACGGGCTTCAGGTAAGATTGGGCGCCTCGTTCCATGGCGGTGTTGTAAGCGTAGGTGGCATCGTCTACCCAAAGGGCCACCACTTTCACGCCGTCGCCGTGCTGGTCAATGTGGCGGCCAATGGCCGTGCCACTGCACAGGGGCGAGGTGAGCACCAGGCGGATTTTACCCTGCTCTACCACGTAGGATTCGCGGTCGCGCAGGCCCGTTTCTAAGCCCGCGTAAGCGAGGGCCTGGAATCCCATGGCCGTTTGGTAAAAGTGGGCCGCCTGTTTGGCGTTGCTCACGTACAATTCTACGTAGTCGGTACCCAGCAGGGGCATAAAATCAGCCGCTTCGGGATAGATTTTTGCAATTGCATCGGTAGTGGTGGTGGACATCGCAGGTTGGTTTTGGTTAGAGACCGAGGTTGGTTAATGTTATGGCAATTTAGTTGCCATGGCAAATATATTGCTTTTCGATCGAAAATCCCAATGCGAATGGCTGGATTTTTTACCCGGTACTTCCTGAATGAATGGTTACATTTGTTTTAACAACGATTCTACTATGCTGGCACCTTTCCTGGATGAGAAACTGATTGAAGCGGGTTGCGACGAAGCGGGGCGCGGCTGCCTGGCCGGGCCCGTCTTTGCGGCAGCAGTAATCTTGCCCAAGGACTTTGCGCATCCTTTGCTCAACGATTCCAAGCAGATGAGCGAACGCCAACGCTACGCGGTGCGCGCCGTCATCGAGGAGGAAGCGCTGGCCTGGGCCGTCGGGCGGGTAGAAGCGGCAGAAATCGATGAGATCAATATTTTACGGGCGTCTTTTCTGGCCATGCACCGGGCCCTGGACCAGCTGGTGCTCCGACCGGAGCAGTTGCTCATCGACGGCAATCGTTTTGTGGCTTACCAGGGGCTGCCCCACCACACCATAGTCAAAGGGGACGGTAAATACCGGTCGATTGCGGCGGCCAGTGTGCTGGCCAAGACCTACCGCGATGATTACATGCTCCGCATTCACGAAGATTTTCCACACTACCGCTGGGACAGCAACAAGGGGTATCCCGCACCCGTGCACCGGGCTGCTATTGCGCTGCACGGCGCTTGCGAACACCACCGCCGCTCGTTTCGGCTGTTGCCGGATACCGTGCAGGGGAAGTTGTTTTAAACCGGTGGTGCTTATTTCAGCGGGAAGGTTGTTCACCAAAGTAAGGGGGTAGTAATAAAATAACCAACGCCGCTTGTAAGTTAAGCTAATAAACACTTACTTTGTATTTCAAAGTACTTTAAATAGACGCTTATGATCTTTTCTTCCGCCCCCCTGCGCGACAAGACATTCACCACCGGGCTGGCTCTTTTCGCCGCTGCGGTCCTCGTTTTTGCGGGTACCGACCTACTGGGCGACCTGAGCAGCGAGCTCTTCACGGGCTCATTTTTCCTGGTCTACGGCTTATTCTGGGCCTACCTCATCATCATACTGATCAGCAATAAACGCACCTTTGGCAAGCGGCGGCTTTTTGGCAGCAGCCGGCAGAACATCCTGCTCTTGCAGCTCGCCAACCTCAGTGCTTACACCCTGAACCGTACGATTCCGGTATTTCAGGACTCCACCGACTGGCTGATCGGCTACCTGGCCTTTTACCACCTGGCGCTGCTGGCCTACTGCTTCCGTGCCGACGACGAACCCGACGGCCTGAACCTGGCCATCCTGCTGGCCGTGAGTACGGGTACCGTTTTTCATTTGTACGAGACGGTCTTTCTCGCTGAGCTGTATCCGATTACCCTGGCGAGCTGTTGGTTTTTCGGTATTTCCCTACTGGCGCTGGTGCCCCTGTGGCATTTGCTGCAGGCCATCCACATTATTCGGCGCTATCTGCGGGCAGCCTCCGACTACCGCACCTTGTTGGTGGCGGGCATTGCTATTCCGCTCCTCATGGCAACCGTCTTTACTGTTCGTTGGTACCGCATCAACCAGGCCATTGTGGCGGGTGCTACCGAACTGGAACGCCCCCTGAGCGAACAAACGCTGCCCCCGTGGGTACTGGCCGCCAGTGCCCTGCAAGACGATCCCGTTACCCAGCGCATTCTTAAAGGTGGCCTGGTTTACCAACTGAGTGCTCAGTTCCGCTTTCTGAGTGGTTCGGGCCTGGCGAATGTGCCGGCGTTTCTCAATGAAAGGCGCCAGCACGATCCGTTCATTGTGCTGGCGTCGGCCATTTCGGGCCAACTGGATGTACCGGACGATACGCGCCTCAAGCTGCTCAATACCCTTTACGGGAACCGCCACCAAACCGAGCGCAAGCTGTGGAGCGGCGACAACCTGGTTACCGACCACGTCCGTACCCAGGTGCAGCTGTTTCCGGCCTACCGCCTTTCCTACACCGAAAAAACCATCCGGGTGCGCAATACCGCACCACCCACTACCTGGCGGGGCCAACAGGAAGCCCTCTACACGTTCTACCTCCCCGAAGGCGCCGTGGTCAGCTCGGCTTCCCTCTGGATCGACGGCCAGGAAGCACCTGCCTACCTGACCACCCGGGCCAAAGCGGATAGCGCCTATCGCACCATTGTGGGGGTGGAGTCGCGCGATCCCCTGCTGGTTCACTGGCAGGAGGGCAACCGGGTCACGGCCCGGATTTTTCCCGTGCTACCGGGCGAAAGTCGCCAGTTTAAAATAGGCATCACCGCTCCGCTCACCTGGCAGGGGCAGGCGTTGGGCTACGCAAATATCGACTTCCAGGGGCCGTTCTGGCAATTGGCACAGGAGGACGTCGAGGTAGTCACAACGGAAGACCTGCCGGACTTGTCTGCCCCCTGGTCCTTTACGGTGGAGGGCAACAGTTGGCGGCACCAGGGCGCTTACCAGTCCGACTGGGAACTGCGCTTTGCCACCCCGCCGCTGGCCACGGATGTCTTTACCTTCCACGACCGCGGCATTCAATTGCAAGCGTATGGAGCTACCCCGACGGATCTGGCCACCGGGGCCATCTACCTGGATATCAACCGGGGCTGGAACGCGGACCAATTGAAGGAATTGTGGCCGCTGATTCGGCACAGAAAGGTGTACGTCTTCACCAATCGACTCGAAACCGTTACGGCTGCCAACCACGAGCAGCTGTTTCAGGCTTTGCTGAAAAAGCGGTTTTCACTTTTTCCTTTTTATCAAATTGCCGACCCTGCCAACGCCCTGGTCCTCACCAACTACAGTGGCCTGACGCCTACCCTCGACGACCTGAAGGGAAGTGAGTTTGCCAACCGGCTCAGCAGCTTCCTCCGTGGGCGGAACAGCAGCATCCAATTGTTTAACCTCAACAGGGAGCTGTCGCCCTACCTCCGCACCCTGCGGGACTTGCGGCTTTTCAACTACGCCCAGGGCAACCTGGCGATCCTGGCAACCTGGCTCGGGGAGCAAAAATTTTACGGCGTGCAGGAAGACAACAGCTCCGTCGTTAATCACCTGGCCCATCTCCGGCTGCGGGAAGTAGCACCCAGCAGTGCCGCCAGCCAGGCTCCCGACCACCTGCTGCGCGTGTATGCTTACAACGACCTGCTAAAAAAAATAGGGAAAGATTATTTCAACAAAGACGCCATTGCCCCGGCCCTGCTCCACCAGGCTGCCGAAGCGCACGTGCTTACGCCGGTGTCCAGTATGATTGTCCTCGAGCGCCAGGCCGACTACGACCGCTTCGACATCCAGGCCAGCAAGGGCGGTCTGGGTAATGCGACGCTGAAATCTTCGGGCAGCATTCCGGAGCCCCACGAGTGGGCCTTGTTGCTGCTGGGGTTATTGTTCATGGGTTGGGCCTTTCGGCGGAGCCACACCACCGCAGGCCGATGAAAACAGCAGCCTTTTCTGCTACCTGGTCGCGGGTTGGCTGGCCGTTAGTTTACAGCCTGGCCGTATTCCTGCTGTTCGCTTATGCGGAGCAAGACAATTTTTCCTGGTCCTTGTCTTTTTCCCTGGGGCTGGTGGCGGCCCCGTTCGTCTTCCGGCCAGGTACGCCTACCCTCAGCTACCGGTACCTGTGGCCTACTCTGGCCGGCCTGTTGTTGCTGGTGTTTACGCGTAGCAGTACGGTTTTTTACCTATGCTGTTGCGGCGCTATCCTGTTGGTGTGGGAGCGTGCCGTGGGTCGGCGCAGTGGGTTGGCTTTGTTGCTGCTGGTGGTCATGGCGCCGCTGATTCGGCACCTGAGCTACGTGTGGAGTTTCCCCATCCGCCTGCAGTTGAGCCAGTGGGCTGCGGGGGTGCTCCAACTGGCGGGCCTGGACGTGGCGGCGCAGGGGAATATCGTCCTGATCGGCGGTCAGGAGTTTGCCGTCGATCCTGCCTGCATGGGGTTGCAGATGCTCATTACCGCCTTGCTGGCGGCGATCTTCATCATGGCCCTGCTGGCGCACCAGGCTGGTCGGCAGCTGTCCGTTGGCCAGCAGGTGGCAGGGCTGTTGGGGATGTTGGTGCTGGCTGTTTTTGCCAACTTTATTCGCTTGCTCACCCTCCTGGTTTTTCGCATTTTGCCGGAAAACCCACTCCATGAGAGCATCGGGTTACTGAGCTTGCTGGTGTACGCGCTACTGCCTTTTTACGGGGTGTGGTGGTGGTGGTGCCGACGTGGTACCGGTGGCCCGGCACCCATTCCTGCCCGGTTAGTTCCCCGGGCGCTTTCCTGGCGACATTACGGCCTGCACCTGGGGCTGTTGATTGCCCTGGCTGGAGTTGGGCAACAATTTCGAAATCCGCCAGCGATTAAAACCGGGGCTTCGCTTCCGGCGGCAGCGCTGGCTGGCTACCAACAGGAACAAACCGCATTAGGCGTGGTCAAGCTGAGTAGCCCCACGGCGCTCGTTTACCTCAAACCGCCAATCCGGGCTTTCCAGGGCGGCCACGATCCGCGCATCTGCTGGCAGGGGAGTGGTTATGAATTTACGCATATTGATACCATGACGGTAGCAGGCTACCTGGTTTATCGTGCAACCCTCGAAAAAGAAGCCGACCGCCTCTACACCGCCTGGTGGTACGACGGCGGAACTCACAAAACCATTAGTGAATGGGCGTGGCGCTGGTCGACCTTGTGGGAACAGCGGCCGTACCGACTGGTCAATGTGACGGCGGCCAGTGCGATCAGCCTGCAGCTGGAGGTGGTGCGCTGGCTAGACTGATGGCTGTGTTTAGAACGACTTAGCCACAAAATCCTGCCATTGCTGTAGTTGTTCGCCTTTCATTACCCGGGGGATTTTGCTCTGCCCGTTCAGCTTTCCCAGAGAGCGTTGCCAATCGTAGAAGGCACTGCCGGGCACTATCGTCACCAGTGGGGGTTGCAGCATAGCGCCGCGTTCGGCTCCGTAATCGTCGTTGTAATTGCGCAAGGCAGCATCCAGCTCCTGGCTCAGCAGCGTAGCATCCACGTCGGGATCGTTGCAAGCCAGGTACCAGTGGTGGGCGAAGTGAGAACCTACCTTGACGCCTCCAACCGAATATTCGGGAAAGGCGATGCCCAATTTTTCTTCCACCTCCTGAACCGCGTGGTTCATGTTATCGACACTGAGGTGTTCCCCACACATGCTCAGGAAATGTTTGGTTCGGCCAGTAATGATGATTTCGTTGCGCTCCAGGTCGGTAAACCGAATGGTATCGCCAATGAGGTAGCGCCAGGCGCCGGCATTGGTGGAGATGACCAGCGCGTAATCGCGCTGGAGTTCCACATCCTCCAGGGTGCAGGCCACGGCGTTGGGCCGGGGCAGGCCGTGTTCATTGAAATGGTCATCGTCGAAAGGGATGAACTCGAAGAAAATCCCGTTGTTGGTCACCAGGCGCATCGCGTGGGTGCCGGGGCGCGACTGAAAGGCGATGAAGCCTTCGCTGGCCAGGTAGGAGTCCTGGTAGATGAGGGGCCGGGCCAGCAGCTTCTCAAAGCTTTTGCGGTAAGGTTCAAAAGCAATACCGCCCGTCACAAAAACCCGCAAATTGGGCCAGATCTCGTGAATGTTATTCAGCTTGTGGTCGGCGATGATGCGTTCCAGGGTCAGTTGCACCCAGGAAGGAATACCGGTGATGATGCTAACATCCCAGCTGGGAGCACGTTCGGAGATTACCTTTATCCGCTCGTCCCAGGTCTTGAGCTGGGCCACTTCGGTACCGGGCTTGAAATAGCGACGGATCCAGAGGGGGGGGCGCTTGGCGTTGATACCGCTCAGGTCACCGGCGTAGGCGCCGGTTTTCAACCGATTGAGGGAGGCACTGCCACCCACCATCAGCCAGCCTTTGGTATAGAGGCTTGCTGGCAGTTGGTATTTAGGCAGGCACGAAAACATGCGCAATGCCGCCGATCGCATGGACCGCGTCATATCACTGGTAATGGGGATGTATTTACTCGTAGCACCAGACGTGCCTGAACTCAGGGCGAAATACAAGTTCTTGCCTGGCCAGCAGACATCCTCCTCGCCGTCGAGCGTGCGGTGCCACCATTCCGAGAAGAGGGTGTCATAATCGAATACGGGAATCCGTTCCTGGAAAGCCGCCACCATATCTTCGGCGTCAAGAATAGCTTCGAACTGATAATGTTGTCCGAAGGCGGTATTTTCCGCGCGTTTGAGCAAATGCCGCAGTACCCGTTCCTGGCTGGCGATGGGTGATCGGCGCCGATCCAATACTTTTTGTAATCTAGCACCTTGCTGCAGCAGGCTGCTCCGCTTGATCTTATTATCCATTGGGGCTTTTTAGTACCATTTCTTGTTACAAAGGTAACCCCTCTGGGGGGATGGGGCAAGCCAGGTAGTTTTTTTTCGACTCAATTGCCCGAACCATTGCAGTATTCGGCGGCAAGAGCTGGAAAAGGGCCGTTGACTTATTGCACCCGGCGCTTGCTAAATGACGCAAAATTTTGTTATTAACGGGCAAAGGCTTTTCTTTGCATGGATTTTTAACAACAGGGTCGTATCTTTGCCCTTCTGATAAAAACGCATATTATTTAAGTAACTGGTTACGAATACTTTAGCCCGGATCAGCGAATTTCGCACAAGCAAGTTCACCGGGAAAAAGACCGATAAAATTGACGATAGATGGCACTGATTGGTCAGATCCGAAAAAATTCCTGGATACTAGTAATAGCAGTTGGACTAGGATTAGGTGGTTTCCTCCTCATGGACATGGTAAGTGCCAACAAAGGACCGGGCAATGGCTTGTCCCAGTTGGTGGTAGGTACCGTTAACGGAGAGAAAGTTCGCCGCACTGAATTTGAAAAAGTAAACAGCCTGCGGTACAGTGGTTCGAGCACGAATGTTTACCAAAACCGCAATTCCCTGTGGGACTGGTACGTGGAAGATTACCTGCTCAAGGGCGAAGCCGAAGTATTGGGCCTTGGCGTTAGCCCTGCGGAGATTACCGAACTGGAATTTGGTGACAACCTCAGCCCGGTTATTCGCCGCAACTTCCCCAACCCGCAGCAACCCGGCGCGATCAACCGCGAGCAGTTGAATTACTTCAAACAGATCATTGAAGGGAATACCCTTCAGGATGAAGTCGCTGCTGGCCGTTTGAATGCGTCCTTTCCCGATTTCTGGCGCATGCAGCGCGATATGATCGTGAAGGAGCGCCTACAAGCCAAGGTACAGGCGCTGGTGCAGAAAGCTATGTATACCCCCACCTGGATGGCTGAAATGGGGTATAACGAACAAAACCAAACGGTGGATTTTGCTTACGTAAAAATCTCCTACGACCAGATCGCCAACGAAGAAGTAAGCTTATCAGATAGTGACCTGAGCAGCTACCTCAACGCCAACGAAGCGCGCTTCAAGCGTAAAACGGAACAGCGCGTACTGGACTACGTCGTGTTTGACGTTGTTCCTACCGCAGCGGATTCTACGGAGTTGCGGAATAAAATCAGCAGCCTGAAAGCTGAATTTGCCACCACCGACAGTGATTCCAACTTTGTTATCCGCAACGAAGGCATCATTACCCCGACCTATTCCAGCAAGGCCGACCTGAGTACGGCTATTGCCGACACCGTCATGGCTTTGCCCGCTGGTAGTGTCTACGGACCCTACATCGAAATGGGAGAGTACCGCCTGGTGAAAGTCATCGACAAAGCCGTCATGGCCGATTCTGCCGACACCCGTCACATCCTGCTCAGCGCCAATACGACTGATGAATTTGCCAAGGCCAACGAAAGAGCCGACAGCATGATCAACGTCCTGCGCGCCGGAACGGCTGTGTTCGACACCCTGGTCGTCAAGTTCAGCCAGGATCCCGGCAGTGTATCCAATGGTGGTAAATATGAAAACGTTACCCCCAATCAGTTTGTCCCTGAATTCAACAAGGTGTTGTTCATCACGGGCCAAATTGGTCAACTTTATAAAGTGAGAACCAGCTACGGTATCCACATTGTGGAAGTGCTCAAGCGGTCGGCTAATACCACCCCCCGGGTGATGGTGGCTTACCTGCGTGATCCTATTGTACCCAGCAAGGATACACAGGACAATACTTTCCAACTGGCTTCTCAGTTTGTAGGTGCTAATCGCGATCTGGAAGACATGATCAAAGCCGCCGGTGAAGCAACCGACCTGCGGGTGGTGAGTACCCCAGCGCTGGACAAGAATTCTTACGAACTGGGTCCGTTGGGCTTCAGTAACGACACCAAAGATGCCATTTGTTGGGCTTTTACTGCCAGCCCCGGCGAGGTGTCACCAACCGTATATACGTTCACCGACCAGCAGCGCTACTACGATAACAAGTACGTAATCCTGGGCCTCAAGCAAGTGTTGGCAGCTGGCGTTCCCAGTGTAGCCGACGTCCGTGAGGAACTGGAAGCGGAGGTGATGAACATCAAGAAAACCGAGCTGCTGAGTGGTAAAATAACGGGTACCGATCTGGTCACCATGGCCGGCCAGTTTGGAGTACAGGTAGATACCATCACCAATGCCGCTTTCGACCGTCCGTCGATGCCTGGTTTGGGCAACGAAGCTCGCGTTATTGCTACCGCAGTAGGGATGACCCAGGGCCAGACCTCCAAGCCTATTCAGGGCGAAGGTGGGGTGTTTGTGGTTCAGCTGACCCGCAAAGCTGCGATAGGCCAGGCCACCAACCTGCCGCAAATTCGCCAGCGCATGAGCCGCACTGCTCAGGGTATGGTTGCCAGTTACTTCATGACGGCCCTGAAGGAAAGTGCCAAAGTGGATGACAACCGCACGACTTTCGAATGTAACTAAACAGGTAATAACGGAAAGCAGAATTGTCCTGGTTTCACGTAGTTGCTATAAAAAGAACGGCTTGCCAACTCCTGTTGGCAAGCCGTTCTTTTTAGGTGCACAATTGCAGCCGAAGACCTGGTAGCAAGCCCAAAAGATGCCAGAAAAATTTACCGGAAAGCAGTAATTTTGTCCGCACAAAACCACCTGTTTCACCATGAAGAAAATAACTGCTTTCCTGGCTAGCGAAGCCTTTAATTTGTCAGTAGGCTACCTGGCAGGCCTGGGTGCCTCTCTCCTGGTATCGCGCTTTTTTGTAAAAAAGGGCCTGGGCAATTTATGGGGCATTGCCACCCGCCGCGAAGCCCTGCAAAAAGACGACTATGAGTGGCTCATGTTTATCTCTTCCTACCTCATTGGCCTGGTCGTACTTCTCA
>PZPC01000121.1 GCA_003045895.1 Bacteroidota bacterium | reverse complement strand
AGTAGCCGTCGCGGGGCGACACCACGCGCAGGCCACCGGGCTGGTAGTCGTTGGCGTCCATAAAGCGCAGGGCCATCAGGCGGTTAAACCAGGTATAGGCCACTTTTTCCACCAGCTGCTCGCGGGTGGTGCTTTCCAGGGCCCGGCGCAGGGCTTGCACCTGGGCGGCGCGTTCGCGCAGCTCGGCGGTATCGCTGCTGAGTACGTAGTCGAGCTTGGCGGCTACCTGTTGGAGCAGCTGCAGGCGGGCAGCCTGGGCAAATTTCTTGAGGGCGTTTGTATTCATAACTTATTATTGCGCAGAAAATAAAACACGATTTTTTTGGAGTTTCTCAAATAGTTAACACACTTAAAGTGAACCGTTTAGTTAACTATTTGGGAAACAAAATCGCGTTTTATTTTCGTGCTGTTCCTCGGGACTTATAATTTAATGCGGCGATTGGCTTGCAGGTGGCGCAGCAGTTCGGCTTGCAGCTGGGCTACGTAGTCGGCTACCTCCTCGGGAGTGGTCAGTTCGCGGTGGGCGCTGACGACCTTGATGTTTTTCATGGGAATGTACTCGATCGTCGGGGCATCGGGGCGCAGGAGCTTTTGGTAAGTCGTCAGGCTATCGGCCACCAGCTGGGCTACCTGGTGGTCGTGCTGGCGGATGGAGGCAATGTAGCGCTGGTCCTGCACCTGCTGGGTCAGTTTGTCCAGTGGCTGGGTCACGCGCTGCTGCTGTTCGGCACTCAGCTCGCCAAAGTCGGGCTGGCTGGTCAGTTGTGCTTTGGCCTGGGTGATCTGCTGCAGGGTATTTTCTTTTTCTTCCCGAACGCGGTCGGCTACTTTCTGTTGCAGCTTTTCCATGGCCGCTTTGGCGTCGCGCAGGATAGCGCCCTGGTAGGGGCGGGCGTGGGCCTGTACCTCGCGCAGGAGTAGCAGTTCGCTATCGTCCACGTACTCAAAGTTGGAGCGGTCGCCGTGGAGGAAGGTATTCACCCGGTCGAAGATTTTCTTCTGCTCGCCGTTCCAGAATTTGCGGATGGGGTCCAGCAGTTGTTCTTTGGCGTCCAGCAGCTCATCTTCAAAGGTATGGATCTGCTGAATGAGCAGGCTGTAGTCCATATCGCCCAGGCGTTCCAGTAGCTTGGCCAGCGGTTGCAGGGCCGTCAGGAAGGGGTAGGCGCTGGCATTGCCCAGTAGCTTGTACAATTCGCGCGCTTCGTCGCGGGCCTTTTGCTTAAACTGCTGGGCCAGGTCGCGGGCTTCGCTGGCGGGGGCGGCCTCGTCAAAAAGATCCTGGTAAAGCGTTTTGAGCTGCTTGATCAAATGCTGGTCAAATTCCACCTGGGGTTCCAGCAGGGTATTGCTGAAGGTGCGGTTACTGAGCAGGTTGTTCAGGAAATCCTCCTCCGACAGGAGGTTGGCATCCTGGCGGGCTTCCACCTTGCCGCGCTTGTACAGGCGGGCACACATACACAGCAGGGCGTTGGTGTACCAGCCGTAGGGCTTCTTGCTGAAGTGGTCTTTGAGGTCGGTGATGGAAGTGCGGTCGGCCTGTTTTTTGCGGCGCAGGATGAGGTTGTACACTTCGTTTTCGGCTTCACTGATGGTGGCCTCGTCGCTCCCGAAAAGGTCGTCCTGCGGAGAGCGCATGATGGTCTTCAGGGTATTTTCATCGTAGTGGAGCTGCCCCAGCATGCGCAAGTTGGCGTAGGCCAGCCTGACCAGGTCCTGGAAGGCGTTCACCACCTTGGTCTTGCCGTCGCTGCTGTGGCTTACTTCGTGCCTGGTGCCGTTGAGGTAAACGGTGGCTAGCCCCAGCAGCTGTTTCAGTTGGCTGGTGAGCTGCCGCTTGCGCACCACGTTGCTCGTCTGCTTTTCGTAGATGATCCGCGTCAGCGCCTCGTTGTTCGTGGAAGAAATATTTTGCTTGTAGTATTTCTCGGTCTTCAGATAGAGGCGTACATCCTGGAGCAGGCGCGGCGCCTGCGGCAGCACAAAAAGCACCGTGGTGGTCACGCCCATGGTTTGGCCTTCGTAGTAGGTTTCCTGTCCGTAATAGGGAGAGTTGGGGGTGATGATTTCCAGGGTCAGTTCCTTGTCGCGCCCCACCGTGGCGCCGTCGATGCGCTTGGTGAATTCGTAATCCTGCTTGTTTTCAATAAAGCGGATGCGGTTATCGGCAATGACCGCATCAAAGAGCACTTCGTTAAAAAACTGGGTGATCTGCTGCTGGTCAATGTCGGTGGTTTTGATCTCGTTTTCTACGTCCTTTTCGTCGTCGGTCAGGAATTCGTAGAGCTCGCCGTTGCGCTGGATGTAGGTTTGGTTCTCCAACAGGTTGAGGGCTTCCTGCACGCTGGCCTCGTGGCTTTTGAGGTCGGCATCCGTCGATTGCAACATCATGACGGAGATATTGCGGGTATTGGTTTTGAAGTTGGAATAGTACTTCACCAAAAACAAGGCTTTCAGGATGCGCAAGGCCAGCGGGTTGCCCACAATATTCTTCTCGGCCAGGGTAATCGCAATCTGTATTTCGCCCCGGATGGTGGAGCGTATCCCCTCAAACATCTGGTCGAAACTCACCAGGGTGGTGGTATCCACCTTACCGATATTCTTGAGGACCTCCTGAAAAACGCCCAGCATGGAGCGTTCCCCGATGGAGGCGTGCCGCCCCTGGAAGGCATTGTGTTTGGAAAGCTCGCGGATACACTGCTGAAACAGGTCGAACTGGTAAGGCACAAAGGGGAACTTGCGCACGTAGTCGTGCTCGTCCCGGAACTTGCGAAACTGTACGCCGGCTTCCGAGAAAGAGAGGATGGTGTTGAGGTTGGCCTGTTCGGTGGCCCAGTTTTGGCTCAGCTGTTGTTCGGCGGGCGCTGTTTTGGCCAGCAGGCGCTTTTCGATCACCTCGTCTACATTGGCCGAAGTGAGGGAGATACGCAGCTTGAAGCGCCCCTGGATTTTGGAGAAGTCATCGCTGTTGATCGAGGAGTTATCTCCTACGATGGCCTCCAGGTCTTCCTGTGCGGTAGCAAACACCCAGGCCTGGCCCTGGCATTTGGTGGCCAGCGTTTCGGCGATGGTCTGCAGGTTGAGCATCAGCTTGGTATTGTCGCTGATGAACTGCCCAACCTCGTCGACGTAGAAGTTCAGGCGGAAGCCTTTGGGCTTGGTCGCGATGTAGGCGGCTACCTTTTCGCAGAAGCCTTCTACCGAGTTGCGGTTGTCTACGCGCAGGGTATCCAAAATGTCCCTGTACTTAGCCGGATCATCCTGATGGATTTCGCCGAGGGCCTGGGCGATGGCATCTTTGATTTTGGGGGCAAAATATTTGCGGCGGCCCACGGTCCAGTGTACCTGGGCATAATGCTCAAAGCGCGCCATGAACGCGGAATAGTGGCCTTCCTGGTCGAGCCAGCGTTCAAATTCGGCTACGTGCGGTTGGCCGCCAAAATAGCCCTGGTGGTCGTTGAAGACCTTGTAGAATACTTTGAGGATGGCGTCCTCATCCGTTTTGGCAGTAATCACCGCCTGCTGGTCGATATTAAACAAGATGGACTCCGACGGGATGCGGGTCGCACGCAGCACATCGGCCTTGAGCAAGTCATCCCCTTCGATTTTAGCGGCGAAGACTTCCCCGAGCTGTTCCCCTTCGTAAGCCTTGTTTTCCAGCACGTAGGAAAGGATCTTGAGCAGGTGGGATTTGCCCGAGCCAAAGAAGCCCGAAATCCAGACCCCGTTGACATTTTGGTAGTCGTTGTAGGCGGCAAAAAAGTGGGTAATTTTTTTGGCAATTTCCTGCGTGACGACGTACTCCTCCACTTCGGTAAGTACGTGGTCCTGGTCATCGGCTTTAATTACCGTCTCAATCGCACGGTTAACGTCTTTCAGAAAGAGTGAGTTCAGGTTCATAATTTGTAGTTGTCTAGGTTAAAAGCACGGTAATAGTTGTCATCTTTCAGGAGGCCGAACAGCTCCAGCGACTGGCCCGTATAGCGGCCGGGAAAAAACATGACGGTGGGGGCGTCTTTGGCTACGTTCTGGAGGTTGTTCAGGATATTGTGCGAGCGCAAAAAAGGGTACACATTGCCCACCCCGGTTACGAAATACAGCTGCGCCTGGTGTTGCTCAATCCGTTGGCGAATTTCGGGCATCACCACTTCGTTGATGTCGAGCACCGATTGGAGGGCTTGCTTGAATTCATCCTTGTCCATCTGTTCCTCCAACGCAAAGATTTCACCGGGCCCCAGTTCGCGTTCCAGGATGTCCATGACAATTTGGTAAAGGTTAATTTCCAGCACCTTGATGCCCTTGGTTTCGAGCTTATTGACGAGGCCCTGCACCGCTTTGACCAGCTCCAGTTCTTGCTCCGGCGCGTAGGTCGAAATAAAGAAAGGAATCTCCCCGCCCAGGGCTTCCATGCGGAGGAACTTCTTCATTTGCAGTATGGCGAGCAGATCGGTGAACTTGCTGGCCAGGTTTACTTTTTCCATCATGCGACCCAGGCGTTGATTTCCTGTTCTGGCAACAGGAATATTTTAAGCAAATCGGGCTGGTCTTCGCCAACGACCCGTATAATTGGCGCTGCCACAAACTGGTGCAGAATACGCCGCTGCTGGGTACTCTCCATGAGTCCGGCTTGTTCCAGTATCTTCCAACTCACCTGGCGGGCCTTTTTGATGGTCGACAGCGAAAAGTCCTCCAATTCGGGGTGCAGGTCGAGCTTGCGGTTAAAAAACGACTGCCAGTCGGCATCGGTCAGCAGGTAATCCAGCGCCAGGTACTTTTCCCGTACCACTTCGATGATGAAATCACGGATAAAAGCGTACGCTTTGCAGATGCCGAGCAAGGCCAGTTGCTTTTGTCCGGCGGGATCGACCTGGGTAAGCAATGCCCGCTGTGCAGGCGTGAGCAATTGAAAGCGCTTGAGGAGTTCCCGGAATTCGCGCTGATTGGTGCGGGTATTGCTGCGGCGCATAACCACATCCGGATCGAGGTCTGTTTCCCCATTTTCCGCTTCGGCAAAACGCGCCAGCCGGACAAAGTCGTGAAACTTCATCGAAGCAGCCGTAAAAGAAAAGCCATAGGTGTAATTGCTACTTTCCATAGACCAGAGCCAGTTGAGCCAGCGGCACTTCGAGTAAAACACGGTGTTTTCCGAAGTGTCCTTGTTTGGGGGCGTTATGCGCCAAATCCTGTGGGGCACTATTGGGTTGAGACTAACTCCCCCCGTTTTCTGCGAGCCACTGCTTGCTTAGTACCTAAGATCGGCCACAATTGTTTCAGACTATTCTGATTATTGTTAAGGATGGTGTGCAAGATAGCACGAGAAACAAGAAGTGCGGCTTCTTGGTCTGGCTTTTTTAGCTGGCAACCTGCGTCCCGGTACGCCAGCATAGCAAGGAGTGAGTCAGAAAGAGCCATTTTTCAGTTTGATGTTATAAACTAAAATAATATACGTTAAAACTAATTATTTTTTTGCGGTCCAACAAATTTCGGGGTTCTTTATTTCAACTGCTCTGCCGCTCCCCCAGCCCTTTTTGATGATCGGGTCCATTGTGCGGCGGGGGAATGAGAATGCGGTGGGGTGAGTGCAAGTGATAAACTAAGCCACAGAAGCGCGCTTTTATTGCGCAACTTTTCGTCTGCGGCACACGTACAAGAAGAACAAGTCTAATCAACTGCAATAAATCTCTCTTTGAAAAAAACAATCATGAAAACAAAAACAACCCTATTCACGGTTCTCTCTCTCCTGGCTACTTTCCTATTCGGCCAGGCCGACCTGGCACTCTCCGCAGCAGCGTTTCAGTCAGGCTCAGTAGATCGGGGTGAGCTATTCTCCGTTCAGGCACAGGTAACCAATTTTGGCAACCAGACTGCACCCGAAAATTACCTGTTTATTTATTTTAGCCAGGATTTAACCGTAACGGATGACGAGATCATCGGCAGAGTGTCTATTCGAGAACTAGCGCCGGGTGAGCGCCAGGACATTGATTTCTTGTGTCCCATTCCGAGTACTTTAGTCCCCGGTGATTACTATATCGGATATGAGATAGACCCTTTTGATGAGGTAGTTGAATCTGACGAAAACAACCTCTTTTGTGCGTCCGATGACACCAGCTGCCTCACCTTCAATATTGGTAGCGCTATTATCGGCACGCAAAAAACCACCTATCCGATCATTTTTGTACACGGCTGGACGGGGGAAAGCAGAACCTGGTTTGATTTTACGACCGAGGCAAAGCAGTTCTACGGCTGGAGTTACGGTGGCAGACTGGATTATTGCCTGAACCCGGATGACAACCAGTCTACCGCTGATGGTGTTATCAGATCTTTTGTCAACGTTTCAAACCTGGGGACAGGCGATTACTACTATGTCAATTTTGATGTCTCTACCGAGGGAGATTTGTACGTTGGCAACGATGGAATCCCATTCAATGACGACTACAGTAACCAATCAGCCATCGTAAAACAAGGCTGGGCGATTAGCGATGCGGTCGAAAAGGTACTTGATGTGACAGGTGCGGAAAAGGTTATTCTAGTTGGTCATAGTATGGGAGGTTTGGCGGCAAGGGAGTATCTGCAAAACCCGGGTAACTGGCAAACGGATGGAGATCATCACGTAGCCAAGTTGCTGACCATTGGAACACCCAATGGAGGGAGTAACACCACCGGAGCATCTTTAGGGGTATTTTTGGGTTATGATGAGTCTTCCGAGGCGGTGAGAGATTTGCGGTATCCTTCTTTTCTTTTCGCGGGACAATATCTGGAGGGAGGTTTTGAAAGCGCCTTGTCGGCCTATTACAACAACGATATCAACTGCAACGGGTTTGTTGGTGACAACATTGACGGGTTGAACGAGAAGACGGCATCGGCTGACGTGAACTACGCTTGTATTGTAGGCGTAGGAGATAACTTTCCAAGCCTGGAGGGAGATGGTGTCGTAGCTGCAGTTAGGGCGGACCTAAACAACTACCTGCTGGCTCAGCCACCACTTGCGGCCATACACGCAGACCGGTTTGACGTGACAACGGGCCACACCAGTATCCATAAGGAGAACCATTCGGTACTCATCCAGGGATTAGACGAACCGCGATTCTACGAGCAGGCTTATCCAATTCCTTTAAATTCGCTTTACTACGGCCACTCTACGATACAGCCGCTGAATAATCCGATTCCGGCACCCAACAATGTAATTGACTGGGACGATTATGTGTTAGAAATTCCAGAAAGCGGACTCCTGGAAGTGGCTGTTTCCAACATACCGGTGCATGGTTTCGCGCTGTTTTTACTTGACGACAACTACAATGTATTGGAAGAAGTGCAAGCGGTGGGGGAAAGCAACATCAGTTTTAGTCGGCAGGTCAGCCCTGGCACCTTTTACCTCGAGTGTGGAAGTATACCAACTGGCAACAGTTGGCGGTTTCCCTACGCTTACGCTGTGGTGTTCAATGCTGCCTTAGCAGCCAACTTCAGTTCAACTGTTCAAGGAGGATGCGGGCCACTAACGGTGAGCTTTGCTGATCAGTCTGCCGGCAGCCCAACTGCTTACGCTTGGACATTCCCGGGAGGCTCTCCGGGGACGTCCAGCGCAGCGAATCCGACGGTTACCTACGATGAGGCTGGTGTTTATCCGGTTTCACTTACCGTAAGCAATACAGCGGAGACCAATTCCATTACACAAGAGGGGTACATCACCGTACAATCTGCCCCTGTCGCTGATTTTTCTTCGGTTCAGCAAGGCGATTTGGTGACGTTCACCAATCAGACACAATATGACCTTGAGGAGCCTGACTACTGGTGGGCTTTTGGCGATGGCCAGACCAGTACGGAAATCTCGCCCACGCACAGCTATCAAACGAGTGGAACGTACACCGTGGAATTAATGGCAACCAGTACTTGTGGCACCACCAGCAGTGCCAAGGTAATTGTCGTGGTGGTTGTTTCGACTAATGACCTTGTTAAGGAATCGACGATCTCTGTTTTTCCGAATCCTGCGACCCACCTTGTCCAGTTGAGAATAGAGGGGGAGTATACTGGCGAGTATGAATTGACCTTAACCAATAGCCTGGGGCAGTTGGTTAGATCAGCTAAAGGAACGAAGCTTGGTCCTGTTGCGGAGTTCACGGTTGATGTGTCTAATCTAGTGCCTGGTAATTACCTGCTGCAGTTTGCTGCGCAAGAAGAGCGTCAAATGGTTCAGCTATTGGTTGAGTAAAGCTGTGGGGCTGGCAGCCAGGGCAAGTAAGAGTTCTTCCCGCGAAGCCTTGTCGGGTAAGTCAGCGAAGCGCTCAATGGGAATGCGATAGGGGTAAGTTTTTTAAACGGGCAAGTCCTTTGGGGTTGGTATCGCAGCAGTCCTAACAAGCAAGCCCAACGAAAGCCCAACCTTTTTTATCCGCCACATAATAGCAAATTCCCAAATTTAGCTTACTTTTGCGGTCTTAAATGGTCCTATAGCTCAGCTGGATAGAGCACCTCACTTTAAGCGGTCAACATAAAGATGTTGACAATAATAGGAGCCTCTACCCAGAAACAGAAATGGGTAGAGTGGACAGCACCGTATCGGGGAAACCTTCCCAGCCGTAACCAGCTGAATGGCAATCCCGAGGAAACTGGTATCTTTTTAGTGTTTTGAAAAGCAGCAGGAACAAATATTATTCGTCAACGAATCTTTTTGTTCTATGAAAAAGCATCATACAAAATCACTTGGAGATTTAGGCATTTTGAAGGCTCAGCTTGATTTATTTGAAAAAGGGTTCATTGTTGCTATACCGCAAACCGAACATGCACCATTCGATTTAATGATCCATAAAGGAGGAGTTAGTCGGACCGTACAAGTGAAGGCCCGTTCCGTTGACGCTAAAGGAAACTTGAACGTCAATTTTAGCAGCACTTACAGTGATTCGAAAAAGATGCACACCGTAAGAGTAGACAAAAAACAGATAGACATCTATTGTGTTTATTGTCCAGATACGGATAAGTGTTATTACTTCGACCCTAAAAAGTTCAATAAGTCAGTTTGCTTGAGGGTAGAAATGCCAAAGAATAACCAGCGACAGAATGTCAATTTTGCCGATGATTATTGCCAGGTTCCGTAGAGACTAAACGTGCTGCACCTGAAATGGTGAAGTTATAGTCCAGACCACAAAGCTCGGCCTGGCCGAGCGCAGTGAAAACTGTAGTTGGTAAGCTAATGAGGCGGTCGCAGGTTCGAATCCTGCTGGGATCACTAGAGAGAGCGGTTAGGCCGAAAGGCCAACTGTTCGGAAACAACAATATCCACCAAGCAACGCTTGAGTGGATATTGTTGTTTTTGGACAGTACGAGCGACAGCGCGTGTAACCGCTTTTTGACCTCGGAGCCCGAAAGGAGCTTTCATCCTGCTTCTGCCAAGCGAACGCTTGAGCAGATTTTTTTATTTGGAGGAAGTCTGAACGCAAGTGAAGAAATTGCTTTTTGACCTCGGAGCCCGAAAGGCTCTGGCATCCTGCTCCCAAACAGCAAGACAGCAGATCGTTTCCCAGCACTTCATGCTACTTTCCAACACGCCCTAAACCCCCACCACCCCCCCAAGATTCAAAAAATAGCGCGTCCCCTTCAACTGGCCAGTTTTCCGGAGCGCGCCCATCTCAACCAGCTTTTGCAGGTCGCGGGTAGCGGTGGATGCGGTGGTTGGGGCCATCCGCAGATAGTTTTCCGCGCTGAGTCCGCCCTGAAAACCATCGGCGCCTTCCCGAAACATCCGGTTGATCACTTTCCGCTGGCGGTCGTTCAGTACCGCGGCAAATTGGGTATAGAATCGGCCTTTGGCGATGACAAAGTCTACCATCCGCTGGGTATGTTGCTGTGCATCGAGCACCATGTGGCCAAAGTAGCGCAACCATGAAGTGATGTCCAGTTCCGAGCTGTTGTGGTGCAATGCGGAATAGTAGGCCTTCTTGTCGCGTTCAATCGTATGGGAAATAGCCACCAAAGCCGGACGGCTCAATCCCTGCGACAAGGCTTTCTCTGAAATAGCCCTGCCTATACGGCCATTACCATCCTCAAACGGGTGGATACTTTCGAAGTAGAGATGTGCGATACCAGCCCGCACAAGTACCCCGCCACGGTGGCTGCCGTTGAACCAGGTCATAAATGCTTCCATTTCCCGCTGCACACGCGAGGATGGAGGTGCTTCAAAATGCACCGTGGGCCTGTCTGTGCGCCCCGACACAATCTGCATAGCATCTTCGTGGGTACGGTAGCGACCCATAGCTGTCAGATCTTTGCGGCCATCCGTCAGCATGCTGTGCCAGCGGAAGAGCGTGTCTGCCGTTAGGGGAGCATCATAATTTTTGTACAAATCCACCATCATCTCCGCAATTCCGTTCTCCGCCGGAGATACCCGCCGGTTATCGGTCTCCAGCCCAAAATGCCTGCGGATGGAGGATTGTATGGATTCCCTGTTCAGCAGCTCGCCCTCTATTTCCGTGGTTTTATACGCTTCCTGGCTGAGCAAGTCCACCTTCAACACTTGTTGTTCTTCTTCCTCCATGTACTTCAGGCTACCCGTCAGCATTCCCGCGTTTTGCAGAAAACGTGCCTCTAGCCCATCCAGTTCTTCCGCTGAATAGGTGAAATACGGCCAGTCGTTGCGTTC
>PZPC01000038.1 GCA_003045895.1 Bacteroidota bacterium | reverse complement strand
CCCGTAAATTCATTCCAATGAAAATCCAGTTCGCCTTCGTCCTCCTGCTCGCCGTGTATCATGAGCAGCGCCAGGATCGTAGTCCATCTTAAGTTAAGTAGAAAGCCAAGGAATGAGGGGTAAGTTGCCAAAGGCAAACATCAATGAACAACGGTACCGGGTACTGATCGACAATGCCCCCGAGGTGGTGCTGATCTTTGATGTAGAGTCAGGTCGTTTTATTGATGCCAATCGTGCCGCAATACGATTACTGAAGTTTACTCGGGAGGAACTGTTTCAATTGGGCCCATCCGATATCAGCCCTACCCTTTATAAAGGCGCAGCTGCGGCGGATAAAGCCCAGGAGTATATTCTGCATGCCCTGAACGGCGGTAATCCTGCTTTCGAATGGGTTCACATTGATCGTGACGGACTCGAAATTCCTTGTGAAATTCGTTTGATCCGGTTCCCTCCCTATGACAAATCTGTGGTCAGGGCCAGCATTATAGACTTGACCGAAAAAAAGAAAATGGAAGCCGAACTGGCCGAAAGCGAAGAACGGCTCAAGCTGGCTTTAAAAGCTACCGGATTAGGTTGTTACGATTGGTTTCCTCAGGAAAATCGGCTACACTGGGATAAGGGTATGCACGATTTGTTTGGCCTGGATCCTGCCGACCCTATTGATCGGAATGAATTCTTCTTTCAGTGCCTTCATCCGGATGATAAAGCGCAGGCGCAGCAGAATTTTCAAACCACGATGGATCCTAAAAATGAGCAACTTAACATTGCCAGTAATTACCGGATAATCAGGCACGGCAGGGTGGCTCATCTGTCTTCTATTGGGGTGATCATGAGGACAGCGCAAGGGGAGGTGCAACGGATTATTGGGACGGTTCAGGATATCACCAGTATTAAAAAAAATGCCGAGGCGCTACGGCAGGCTAAGAATTACGCGGAAAATCTGATTGAAACCGCAAATGTAATCGTAGTTGGCCTTGACCGGGGGGGGACCATTAACATTTTCAATAAAGCAGCACAAGCAATCACGGGCTATAGTCAGGAAGAGCTCACGGGCAAAAATTGGTTTGAAACCCTGGTGCCTCGGGATCGATACCCGCAGGTTTGGAAAATGTTTACGAGCTTAGCGAAGAAAGAGGAGTTGCCTAGAACCTTTGAAAACCCCATTCTGACGAAAACTGGAGAAGAACGCATAATCAGCTGGCAGAATAGCGCATTGTACGACCATGACGAACACCTTGGCACGATCTCTTTCGGAATAGATATTACCCAGCGTAAGCAGATCGAAGAAACGCTGCGAGATCGGGAGAAGCGCTTTCAAATTTCCACCCATGCGGCACAATTAGGTATTTGGGATTGGGACATCGAGCACAATCACCTGCTTTGGGATGAAACAATGACAAAAATCTATGAATTACCCAAACGGGAACTCGCTTTGGTGGATTGTACGACCTTGATCCAGCAAATTATCAATGACCTGTCGTCACAAATAAATACGACGCAAGCCACAATCAAAGTAGATCCATTACCACAAATTAAAGGATACGAAACAGAGTTGAGGATGTTGTTCCAAAACCTCATCTCAAATGCGATCAAATTTCGTAAATCAGATCAGCATCCGCTCATTCAGCTTGGCGTACAGGAAGAAAAAAAACAATGGATTTTTTCGGTAAAGGATGAAGGCATCGGGATCGACCCAATCTACCAGGATCAAATCTTTGTTCTTTTTCAACGACTTCACGGAAGAGAAGAATATGAAGGTACAGGAATTGGCTTGGCGCACTGCCAAAAAATCGTCGATCTCCACGGAGGTAACATCTGGGTAGAATCAGAAGCCGACAAAGGGAGTACCTTCTTTTTCAGTATTGCTAAATCAGAAAGAGCACTCGATTAAAATGGGTACTTAGGCTGTGCTGTTGTCTACTGAGTGGCGCCCACGACCCTTTCCCAAGCCACACCAACAAAAAGCCCCACCGCAAACGCGGCAGGGCTTTCTGGTGTTTACGCCTACGGTGTTCAGTATCGGAAGTGTCCTCGGTAAGGGAAGGTGCCGGCATCGACATCGTCCTTGAAATCCAGGCGGCCCTTCACCCCTTCAAAAACACCCGTGCCACTGCCGTTTTGAATGGGATGCTGGCAGCGTCCGAAGATTTCTGCGCCTAAAAAGAAGCCGTCCTCCGCGCAACCTTCGAATCTGGCCTCAAATCTATACGTTGTCCTGAAGGAACCGCTGACTCCCTGGTAGGTGCCGACAAAATATTCGTTTCCTGTCTCCCGGTAGGTGCCACTCGGCGAGCAGTCGTAGCTTTCTACGAACACAAAGAGGCATCCTTCGAGGTCCCCGGTCAATCGCAGGGCAAAATCTGCCCCCTCCGTGGGGTAGTCGCATTCCTCAGCTGCGGCATAAAAACCTACGCCGTCTATCTGCGTTGCGCCGTTATCTGACTGGGATTTAAGGGTGGCCGATTCAACTTGCGCCACCTCCGGCGTTTCCGTGTTCGCGATATCGCAGCCCAGTAGAAGCAAGGCCAGACCACCGATCAACAAGTTGGATTGAATCATCTTCATAGTGTTTGTTTTTAAAGATTAATAAATAAATTATTGTGATACTTTAAAAGTAAATACTATGTGGTTGCCGGCCTTTTGCTATTGTTGCAAAGCCTTTCTATATTGTTGTAATTAGCTTTAAATCAGTTATTTGCGAAAGTCGCTGGGGCTTTCGCCAAAGGTCTGCTTGAAGATTTGCGAAAAATAGGTAGGGGTTTTGAAGCCGGTCTGATAGGCAATTTCGGAGATGGTGAGTGGCGTGGTCACCAGCAGCTTTTTTGCCTCCTGCATCCGGATCATGCGGATAAAAATAGCCGTAGATATGCCCGCTACCGCTTTGATCTTGCGATGCACCTGGGAGCGGCTGAGGTAGAGCTGGTCGGAGAGTTCGTTTACCGAGAAGTGTTCATTGTCCAGTTCAGACAACACAATCACCCTGGCTCTGGCCATAAAGGGATCTTCCGGCGGTACCGTTTTTTCACCTGGCGTACCGAGGAAGAGTTGTTTCCCGTACTTTTTTTGCAGGGTTTTCCGCAATTCAAATAATTGCTGCAAACGGATCAACAGTTCCTTTTTATCGAAGGGTTTTGTCAGATAAGCATCAGCGCCCTGTGCCAGACCTGCTAAACGATCGGCTGCGGCAACCCTGGCGGTGAGCAGAATAACCGGAATGTGGTTTGTTCTTTCATCTTGTTTTAGGGTGGCACAAACTTCAAAACCATCTTTTTCGGGCATCATTACATCACAAATGATGAGGTCCGGTATTTTTTCAAAGGCCGTTTCCATACCGAGCATACCGTTGGGGGCATGTACCTGCCGATATTTCCCCTGCAGGCAGGTGCTGATGTAGTGCACTACGTCGGGTTGATCTTCAATGACCAGTACGAGGGGCAGTTCCTGGTCGTCCTCCTGGAGCAATTCTTCCTGAAAATAGTTGTCCACCGTATTTTGGGAAGAGGCGGGCACGCTGCCATTGAGCGTGTTTTCTGCCAGCGCAGCATTCCGGTGGATGGGCAGCAGAACGGTGAATTCGCTGCCTTTACCCGGTTCACTTTCCACCTGTATTGTACCTTTCATCAGGGCCACCAGTTCTTTGGTTAAGGCCAGGCCAATGCCGTTTCCGTTCCCCTGGTATGGCCGGCCCGCAGCTTGATCCGCCTGGTAGAAGCGGTCAAAGAGGTGAGGTATTTCGTCGGCAGCAATACCGATCCCGTTATCCTTTACTGCGATGGAAAAACGAGCTGCTCCTGCCCGGAAGACGGGGGCAAGGTGGACGGTAATTGCGCCGCCCCCGGGGACAAACTTGAGGGCATTTGACAGTAAATTAGACACCACGATGGCCAATTTATGCGGATCGAAATCCATGACCAATGTTTGTTCTGCGGCCTGGATATCCAGCTGGATGTGTTGCCTGGCGGCCAAAGCATGAAAACCTTCCACCAGGTACTTGATAAAAGCAATCACGTCCCCTTGTACTAAGTTCAACGTCAATTTGCCACTTTCGACCTTCGCAAGGTCCAGCATTTCATTGACCAATTGCAAGAGATGCTGACCATTGCGGGTAATCATTTGCAGCGGTGGCACAAAGTGGTCCAACTGCTGTTGCGCCATTTCCGACCGCAGGTTTTCAGTCATTCCCAGAATAACCGTCAACGGCGTCCGGAATTCGTGGGTAATGTTGTTGTAAAGCGTTGTTGTGAGTTGATTAACCTCCTGGAGCCGGATACTTTTCTGAACGGCCAATGTTTTGGAAAGCTGAAAATGATAGAACCAATAGCCCAGGCCGGCTATTAACGCCAGGGACAAACTGTAAAACCACCAGCTTGTCCACCAGGCCGCACGAATATGAAAAGGCAAAACGAGGGCTTCTTGCGTCCAAACCCCATCCCTGTTGGCTGCTTTGACTTCAAAGGTGTATTCACCGGGCGGCAGATTGGTATACTGTACGGTCTCGTTACTGGGCAGGCCATCCTCTTCCGTGAAGCGCTGCGTGCTACCGGTGTTGGGGTCGATATGCAGTAAGCCCCGCTTGATGGTAGGGATCCAAAAACCGCTTTCATCCTCCAGCACCACTTCGGCCACATCACCCTTGATAACGGGGATAAATTGATCCTTTTCCGGTTCATGCATAAATCGCCTGGTTGCTCCGGTATTCAGATCCAATCGGATCAATCCACTTCCACCTTCTTCCCTGTCCCGGCCTGCTCCAATCCAGAGGTTGTTGTGCCGATCGGCCAATAACACATTGATGAAAAGAGGAGGAATCGCTCCCGGGGCTGGAGGGTCGGTCTGGTAGGCCAGGAAAGTGTCTTTTTTTCGATCATACCTGAACAGGTCACCTCCTGCGGTAGCAGCCCATAACTGTCGGTGTCGACCTTCGGTAATCGCAAAAACAGCTGCTTGGGGTATATTGTAGAAGCGGTGTTGGAGGGCAGGGTCCATACAGGCGGACTTACGAGAAGAAGTCAGCGTATAATTCACAAAGCAATTACCGTTCGGGTTGTACCGGCTCAATCCTTTGGTGTGTCCTGCCCACAGATTTCCTCCCGTATCTACAAACAGCTTCCCGATATTGTTGTCGGCCAGCGAAGTCGTATCTTCCGGATCATGCCTGTAGATCTCCACTTCATAGCCATCGAATTTCAGTAACTCCTTGTTTGTACTCAGCCAAAGGAACCCCTCCTGATCCTGCACGATGGCTACAAACTGATCAAACCGAATACCATTTGCTTCGATCGGGATTTTTTTGAAATCTACTGTCGTAGATTGCGCACCTAAAAGGGTGGGAAAGATTAGCAGGAGCAGGAGGCTGCATGTAGCGAATACGCCCCATTGATGATATGGTGAATTGACGCTGCTGATGTTGGGTTTAGGTTATTTGGCGATTTAGCCGGGTAAAAGTGTACTCAAAAATAAACATTTTTAACGATACAATCAACTGTTATGGGGAAGCTACTCCGACTGAAAGATTTGCTTGACGCTAAATTGTGGGAAGTGCCGTAGGTACTTAATAGCGATTAGAAAACGGTCAAAACAGGGATTTCTCATAAAAGTAAAATCCGCTCGAAAAGACAAAAAGCACTAAAATTTGCCCCGCCCCTAAAGGGAGTTTTTGCCCTTTCTCCCTTTAGGGCTGGGGTAAAAAAGACGAAAATTGTTAAACCGGTTTTTAGGAGAAAGCCCTTTATTAGCAGATTAGGAGGCTAGTTTCTTAAGTTTATTCCCTATTTTTATTCGCTAGAAAGGGTGTCCATTCAAGGCACCCACCATGGTGTAGTGTCAATCAACCAACATACATGAAAACCACCCTATTCACTTTCCTCATCTTCCTGGGCAGCTTCGGCGTGCGGGCTCAGATTACCGTCACCAATGCCACTTTCCCGGCTTTGGGCGACACGCTCCGGCTGGCAACCGATCTTTCGCCAGAAGGCATCAACCCATTTACACCACCTGGTGGTGATCAGGCTTGGGATTTTAGCAACCTACAAGCCGACCTCACCGAGGAAATCGTGTACCAGGCCGCCAGTGCAGGCAGTGCCAGTGCGAACTTTCCGGGTGCGGATCTCTTCGCAGCCTTTGCTGATGGCACCGAAGCCTATTTCAACGTGACGGCCAATAATTTTGAACGGCTGGCTACGCTCGGACCCGACCCCGCCGGAATAGGCTTCACCCTGCTCAATGAATTTTCTTCGCCCATCATCGAGCGAAGGGCGCCACTGGCCTTTTTTGACCTCAACCAACAAAGCATAAGCCAACTGTTATCACTTCATCCAGCTGCCTTTCCGGCGGCCTTCGTACAAAGTTTGCCGCTCACAGCCGACTCCTTGCGCTTCCGGGTGGCCTGGAACATACTTGACGCCGTGGATGCCTGGGGAACACTGACCATCCCCAGCGGAAATTTCGCTGTGCTGCGTGTTAAACGCACCGAATACCGGGAAACCCGCTTAGATGGCAAAGTGCCACCGTTGGGCTGGCTAGATATCACAGATGTGGCAATAAGCACAGGTTTGACGTCGCGTTTAGGCGTAGATACCACCGTAACCTATTCGTTTTACAACGACGTGGCCAAGGAACCTATCGCCGTGGTGAGACTAGACAACAGCCAATCGCAGGCCATTCAGGTCGTTTACAAAAACACCAATGTCGCTACCCCGGTCGGCGACAGGTCCACCCCAAATAATCCGGCCATCTGGGTCTACCCCAACCCCGCTACCGACTTTGTCTGCTTTGAAGGCGCCAGCCTGCCCGCAGATACCTATATACTCCGCCTTTTCGATGGTACAGGAAGGGCCGTCTGGTCAACTACCTACCAGTTGGCCAGCAACCAGCCCAATTGCATACCACTTAAACACCTGAATAATGGCAGCTACTTTTACCGACTGGAAGACCTGAAAGGCCGCCTCGTAGCGGCGAATCGATTGGTTGTTGGACAGCATGAATGATTATCGAACCCGTGAAGCCATTCCAATGAAAATCCAATTCGTCTTCGCGCTACTCGCTGCGGGTTGGGAGTTGTATTACGAGACGGTTTTCTGTCCTAACAATTGGGAGAAGATCAATAAATGAACCACCGCCACGAGCCCCCCCCCCTGTGCAAAATCACCCCCTCCTCTGATTTTAATCATCGGGGAAATCACAAAAAACCAACGAATTTTAAGGGATATAGTAGTTGCTTTTAAGCGCTTTACCGGGTAGCTGTTCACTTAAAACCAAATGAATGTACGCGAAATTCAAAGACCGGAGCACTGCGGGCAAGTTGCTTTGCCCACATCTGAAAAAGCAGGAAATTGTCGATGGCATCATCCTGGCATTGCCCCGGGGTGGGGTGTCCATTGGGTTTGAACTCGCCAGTTGCCTCCAGTTGCCCCTCGATGTATTCCTCGCCAAGAAGATTGGCTACCCCGGCAACCCCGAATTTGCCATCGGCTCGGTGACCCTCACGGGAACCAACCTGAACGGCCCGGCCGCAGAAGTCGACCCCGCTTACCTTGCCCGGGAAGTGGCCCGTATCCGGCAGCAGTTGCAAGACCGGTACGCCCAGTACTACGGCACCCGCGCCCCGCTGCCCCTCACTGGCAAGACCGTCATCCTGGTCGACGACGGTGCCGCAACGGGTAATACCTTGTTCGGCGCCATCGAAGCCCTCCGCCAGGAAGGGCAGGTGAAAAAGATCATCGTGGCTATTCCGGTAGCCGCCGCCGCCGTAGCCAAAAAGCTTAAGAAAATGACCGCTGGGCTCGTCTGTCTGCTCACGCCAGTACATTTGATGGCCATCGGTTCCTTCTACGAAGATTTTTCTCCGGTGGAAGACCAGGTGGTCAGCGCCTTGCTGGAGCAGGCTGCCGCCGCCAATGATTAACAGGAGACCAGGAGCAGTTCCTGTCCGATAAATTAAGCCCTTATGATTACTGAAAAGCTTGCCCTATTCGCCCTGAACACCAGCCGTAAATTTGGTGAGCAGGTGGCCGCCTCGCTGGAGTTGCCGCTACGGGCACACGAAGAAAGAGATTTCGGCGACGGCGAACACAAAAGCCGGTCGCTGGTGAACGTCCGCGACCAGCAGGTCTTCGTCATCCAGTCGCTCTACGGGGAGCCGGGGATGAGTGTCAACGACAAATTGTGCCGCTTGCTCTTTTTTATCGGCTCCCTGAAGGACGCCGCCGCCCGCGAAATCACCTTGGTGGCCCCGTATTTGTGTTACGCCCGGAAGGACCGGAAAACAAAATTCCGGGATCCCGTCACCACCCGCTACCTGGCGGCGCTGGTGGAAGCCGTGGGTACCGACCGCATCCTGACCATGGACGTGCACAACTTGCAAGCCTACCAGAACGCCTACCGGTGCCAAAGTGAACACCTGGAGGCCAAAAACTTATTTGCCCATTATTTTGCCGGAATAATAGCCGACGAAAAAGTAGTCGTGCTTTCTCCCGACTTCGGCGGCCTCAAGCGGGCCGAACAATTCGGGCAATCCCTCGGCGAAGCGCTCGGTCAGGATATCCCCCTGGCGGTGATGGCCAAACAACGCAGCGAGGGCGTCGTCAGCGGCAGTACCCACATCTACGGAAAAGTGAAGGGCAAAACCGTGGTCATCATCGATGATATGATCAGTTCCGGCACCACCCTGGCCCGGGCCGCCAGCGCTTGCCAGCAGGCGGGCGCCCGCCGGGTATTCGCTGCCGCCACGCACGGGGCGTTCACCGAGCAAGCCAGCGCCATTCTCCGCGATTCGGCCATCGAACAGGTCGTCGTTACCAATACCATCCGGCCCTTGCGGCTGGCCGAAGATCTTCTGCGTGACCGGGTGCGCGTACTGGATGTGTCGCCCTTGTTTGCTGAAGCCATCCACCGAATCTGGCAAAGCGGATCGTTGACCGAACTCCTGGAATTCGATCTGCCCACCGTCATCCTGGAAGACCAAAACTAAGCGCGGCAATTGCTGCAACCCCTATTCACCTTAAAATACCCATTATCGTGGCGATAGCAACCCGGGATAAGGTCGCTTTTTTAAAAAGCCCATTGGCCTATAGCCCACCGCCGGCCGGGGTGGAAGTAATGGAAACCCACCATTCGTGGGTTTTCCTGACGGATCGTTTTGTGTATAAGATGAAAAAGCCGATCAAACACCAACACCACGATTACAGCACCCTCGCCCGGCGACAGGCCAACAGCAGGGCCGAACTGCGGTTGAACCGCCGGCTGGCCAAACCCATCTACCTGGCGGTACTGGCGCTCACCGTCGACGAAAAAGGACAGTTGCAACTGGGCGGAACCGGCCGAATTGTAGACTGGCTGGTGAAGATGAGGCGGATTCCTGCAGAAAATATGCTGGACGCCGCTATTCGCAACCAAACGTTCACCACCACCGAAATAGACCGTGCGGCCACCAAACTGGCTACCTTCTACCAGCGGGCTGCGCCGGAAAATGTCGGCTATAACGCGCAGCGGAACCAACTGACGGCCGAATTGGACCATACCCGCGAGGTACTTCACCTGCCTTTGTTCAAATTGGATACCGCCCTCGTAGACCACATCTGCCACGGGCTGCGGCAAGTTTTAGCGGACGAAGCCAACCTCTTCCGGCAGCGTATTGCGGAGAAAAAAATCATCCAGGGCCACGGCGACCTGCGGCCACAACACGTTTGCCTGCGCCCGACGCCTTACTTTATCGACTGCCTGGAGTTCAGCCAGGAACTCCGCACCCTCGACCCCATTGACGACCTCTCCTACCTGGCCCTGGAATGCGACCTCCTCGGCGTGCCGGAGATTGGGGAACGGTTTTTTCAGCGATATGCCGAACAGAATAGCCCCGGCGTACCGGCCACCCTCAAATATTTTTACAAAGCGCTCCGGGCGCTGGTCAGGGCCCGCCTGGCTGCTGCTCACCTCCTGGATCCCCAATACCAGGACGACCCACGCTGGGTGGCCAAGGCAAAGCGGTATCTGCAGGAGGCGCAAATCAATCAGGCAAACATCAGGTACGGGGTTTCCTAACTTTTACGGCCTACCACAGCTGACTGCCCCGGCCGGAGGATCGCTTATTCCAGCCCGAAGGCGTAATAGAAAACCTGCTGGGGGTTATCCGGGTAAATTCCTTCCAACAACACCCCGCCCTTGAGGTTGCTCATGATCTTCACCAAATCCTCGACCACCCGCACCGGTTGGCCATTTACCTGGGTAATGATGAAGCCTTCCTGGATGTCGGTTTCGTTGCGCAACTTGCCGTTGCGCAGTGATTTTACTTTTAACCCGCCGGGAATCGACCACTTTTTAGCCGCTGCCGAACCAATGGGCTCGAGGTCAGCCCCCAGCTTTTGCAGCAGGGTAGTGGTGTCGTCCTTCTTCACCACGCTGGTATTTCCGGCGCTGTTTCTGAGGGTGACCGATATCTCCTGTGGCTTGCCCTTGCGGATGATCGCGAGCTTCACCCGGTCGCCGGGCCGGCGGCGGCCGATCATTTCCAGTACGTTGGCCACATTGTCGGTGGGCCGGTCGTCCACAGCGGTAATGATGTCGCCTTTCAGGATGCCAGCCGCCGCTGCCGCTGAATTAGCCGTCAGGCTGTCGACGTAGACGCCCCTGGTAGTACCCAGGCCTTTTTCCTGGGCCAGGTCCCCGTCGATGCCCCGAATGACGGCCCCGAGGAATCCGCGTTGGACGACGCCAAATTCCCGCAAATCCGCCACTACTTTGCGGACAATATTGCTGGGTATGGCAAAGCCGTAACCAGCGTAGGTGCCGGTGGGCGAAGAAATAGCGGTATTGATCCCCACCAGTTCACCCGCCAGGTTGACCAGCGCCCCCCCGGAATTGCCGGGGTTGATGGCTGCGTCGGTCTGAATAAAAGACTCAATGGGAGTCTGGTCCTGCATGATGTTGATATTCCGGCTTTTGGCGCTGATAATACCGGCGGTCACGGTGGATTCCAGGTTGAAGGGGTTGCCGACCGCCAGCACCCAGGCGCCTACTTTGATTTCATCGGAATCAAAAAAGGGAATGGCTGGCAGGTCGGTGGCTTCGATCTTGATCAGCGCGACCTCCGTAGACGGATCCGTACCAATCACCTTAGCCGGGAAGGTGCGGTGATCCTCCAGGGTAACCGTCAGTTCATCGGTATTGGCTACGACGTGGTTGTTGGTCACCACGTAACCGTCGGAACTGATGATTACGCCCGATCCGGAACCCATACGCAGTTGCTGTTCGGGTAGCCGCTGACGGTCGAAGGGGCCGAAATCAGGATTTCGGAAAAGATCGCGGAAAGGCTCGGGAATCTGCTCCCAGTCAAAGTCATTGCTGGCACGTGATCCTACGCTTTGGGAAGAGCGGATATGCACCACCGAAGGAAGCGTTTGCTCCGCCGCTTGCGTGAAATCGAAGTAGGGGATTTCCGCATCGCCTGCCGCAATAAAGCGCACCGGCCTACTGCTAACAGGCAGTAGATCACTGGTTTTCGAACTGGCTTCGTTTTCCAGAAATTTGTAGGTACCCAGGGCAATTATCCCGCCCCCGAAAGCAACCAACAGGTAGATCAATAACTTTTTCATTACCATGTATTTTGGGGTTAAGACCAGATAAATTAGTCGATGCTAGGGTTTAGCGGTTTACGGATAGCGAAACAGCGCATTGACCGGCGCGTAGGAAAGCGGTAGGGTTTCCCGATCTGTGAGGAAGACGGTGCCACCGTTGAGCAGTACCTGAATAGCAGCGAGGTTGGTCAGTGAGGTATTCGCGATGTCCTGTTCGGGTTGGATCTCGGTTTTTGCATTTTTCGGATCATAACGGCCCCATATTTCCGCCTCCCGGTCGAGGAACAAAGCGGCGACCTGGCCATTGAGGGCAGCGGGAACAACTTCCTTGATGTCGGTTGAGGTGCGGGGGGTGTCGCGGAATATTTGTACCTGCTCGGCCAACTGTTCCTGCTCTTCGGCGAAGTGGGCGGCCAGAAGATCCCAACATTTTTGGTGCAAGGCTGCCAGCGGTTGCTCCGTAGGATTGCCGGTAATGCCCGCGTTAAAGAGGTGGCGGTACGTATTGGCTGCCTGGTAGATGGGCAGCAAATAGTCTTGAGCCGCTACCACCAGGGGCTGGGGATCTTCGTTGAGCACGGGCACGATCACGTGGTCTACGGCTTTGAAGAAGTGCAGGATTTCTTCCTTTTTATCCGCCTGCCATTCGCCTGGCCCGTAAAAGAAAGCTTGCTGGTGTCCGCCTACCTTCCCCGCGCGGTAACCGAGAAATTTGGGCCGGTAATCCTCGCCGACCACATTTTCCAGCCGCTGGGGTAGCGGCGGATCTAAATGTAAAGGCGTCAGTCCTTGCTGGTTGCCCCGGTACAGTGCTACCTCGTGGAGATCCAGGGTCAGCAGGTAAAATTCGCCGTCGTTTGCGAGCAGTGGCACCAGCGGTTTCAAGTAAAAGCCGTGGGCTATATAAACGTAGGGTTCCACCGCGAAAGGCAGATTGAAATAAGCGAAATGGCCATTGGCCACGAAGAGAGCCAACCCTTCCGTCTGGTGCCGCCAAAAATAGCCGTCATCGGTCAAAACGCGCAACGCAGCCAGGAAGTTGTTGATGTCTGGTGGGGAAAACCCCCGGTGTTCCAGGTTGGTTACAACCTGTTTGATTTGGTTTTTCAAGGTCAGTTGGTCTACGTGTTCCAACACCTCCTGCCCTGCGCGGTGGGTAGGGAGGTAAAAAGAAACACACAATCCATCGGTGAATTTTGCCAACGTCTGAAATTGCGCTTTCGTGAAGGTTTTCATGGTTTTGGTTTTGGTGCGGCCTGGTGGTTGTACGTTTAACTAAGTTGTGGCCTTTTGCGGGTTTGTGAAATGACGACCATCAACCTAATTTTTGATTTTAGTCAGGCGGCCAATTGTCTGCCTTTGAATTTAAGTGGGGGGGAAAGCCAGCGAAAGTTCCCGCGTCCTGGAAAACGGCTTATCCTAATGCCCGGTTTCAAAGCATTAATCGGGATAATTTCCTGGAATTCATCCAGGAATAAAGGGTGGCAGCCTTCCAACAGTTAAGCCATGCCCTGCACCAGGCCCACCAGATCGCCCACCACCAGGCGGGCAATTTGCCAGCCCAGCCAGACCCAGCCGCCGGGTTGAGCGAGCCTGCCAATGATTTTGATCATCTCCAGCGTGGTATCAATAAAGTAGAACATGCTGTTTTTCATGTCCTGCAAGTGGTCGACGTGGCGCTGGATGTCGGCAGGACGGGCCTGGTCACTGACGAGGTTGATCCCATCGAAATCGAGACTGAATTTAGTGGCGAACACATCTATGGTATCCGTATCCGGCGTCGGGGTACCCAGGGTGACAATGGGCCGCCCCAGCAGAAAGTAACCCAGATAGCGGAAGCCCCGGAAAAACTGTTGGATACCGGCCCTGATCTTGCCCGTAATCAGTTTGATGAAACCGAAGACGGGGCCCAGGAGCTTGCCTACCGCCTTGGCCACCCAGTTGGCAATACGTTTGAACCCTCGCCAGATGCCCGCCAGAAAGGAGGTGCGGGGGAAGGCCACGCGCCGCAGTGGTTTGACCGCTGGATCGGGATAGAGTTCCCGAAAGTCTTCGCTGTTGAGGATGCGCTCGTCCAGGGTGGCGGTAGGTACCTCCGCTTCTTCCTGCAGCTTTTTTAGCAGGAGGGTCATCTCATCTGCTTGTTCGGTTTTGCTGCGGGCCGTCTCCACTGGTTGCGCATGGTACTGCTGCAGCAACTCGAACATCGCCACAAAGCCGATCACAAAAGAAGTGCCATCGTCGGCTTCTCCACGCTGGGAGAACGCCGAAAAAGCATTTTCCAGGTCTTTTCGTGCCTGGGGTTTGAGTTCGCCATTGCGTTTCCGGGGGCTAACTTCTTCCTCTTGCGCCATCAGACTCACGACGGCCTGGTGCGATAGCTCGCCCCATTTCCCATCCACCGATCCGACGTAGAAGTGCGTTTGCCAGAGTTTTACCTGTAGCAACCGAATGCCAAATTCGTGGTAGCCGGTATCGACCAATTCCTGGCTGGCATTTGACATCCGGCGCCGGTGACCTTTGCGCTCCCGAAAATCGTCATCATCGTCCAGCCAGTTGTCTGCTGCTGCTCCGGCTTTAAGCCGATAAAAAAGGATAATCTTCTTTTTTCGGATACCTTCCGGGCGGGCATCCCGAAAACGTTCGTAGAGTAGATCGATATGGCAGAGCAGCTGCCAACCAACCGCGGGAATTTCCATGACCTCCTCCGGCTGAACCGAAGGGGGAAACAGCTCGAGCTGGATCAGGTTCTGAAAGCTGTAGAGGAATTTTAGCTGTTGGCGGTCAAAAATATAAATGTCCCGCAGGCGGACATCCAGGGTAAACAGGGTGCGCATCCGGAACGCCAGGGAACGCCCGTAGCAGTTGACCGCACCGATCTGGTACGCCGGTGGCGGGAGCATAGAACCATCAAAAGAGGTATAGCCCGCAATCCGCTCAACCAGCTGCCCAAGGTGCTCCTCGATCTGGGGGAGTTGCAACTTGGCCAGCTCACCGGTAAAAAACACGGGCAACATGGACCAGTCTTCTTCCGCCAGGTACTGGCGTACAGCAAAGAGTACCGGCACCAGTAGGCGGGGCTCGTCCGGGATGTCCTTTCTCAACGCGTGATAGGTGATAAACTGATGAGTAGTCAGGTATCCCAGATCCGTCAGATGTTGCACCAACTCGTGCCAAAGTCCCCGGTAGTGTCGGGATTTCGCGGCTTCCAGCGGGTTGCCGGCCAGCGGCGGTTCTTCGTAAGGAACCTGGTAAGTACCCGGCAACTGCTCTTCAATAATCGCACCTAGTTCGTAGGCTGCCGCCGTGGAAGTCGTTTCGTCGATCGCCCGGCAACACCGTTGGAACTGCTCGACGGAGGTATTCATGCCTCTCCTCCTTCTGACTTAGGTAGCTTGGTTTTTTTTGATGTTTTTATGCCGCGGATAACGTTCAGGCGGGCCGCAATGGCGCTGCGACCTTCCGTGGCTGCGGAAACTGCTTCAAAGTGCATTTTCACCAACGGTGTATCTGCCTCGGTAAGATTTTCGCTTACAAAATGGAACGTATCCCGGTCTATTTCAATCCGCGAAGCAGCCAGGATGCGCAAATCGGCTTCACTGGTCTTGATGCCGTTGATGCGTTCAAACATGGTGTCAAAGTCAATGATTTTACGCGCTGACTTTCCATCACCAGTCTCTACTTCTAATTTCGCGATGACAAACTTACCGGTAACGGTAACCACATCGAGGGTAAACATGTCTTTCAAAAAACTCATATGGAAGGTGTATTAAAAAAGAGGGGGGTAATGCAGGAAAATATTAACTGCCCGGTAATATACAGAAAGCTGTTCGTATTTTATTTTTCAGACCAGGGATAAAAAGGGGAGTGGCTGCCTCATTTGTCCTTTTTTTTTAAAAAAACCAACTCTCCTCCCCCTTTGACTGTTTTCCGGGTAGTTCTTATACAAATAACACCCATTATGAAAATGCTAACTTTTGCCAACCAGGATCAAATGCCTATCCTGGGCCTGGGCACCTGGAAATCTGCCCCCAACGAAGTGTACGGCGCCGTTCGGGAGGCCCTCCGGATCGGCTACCGCCACCTCGATTGTGCCGCCATCTACGGCAATGAACAGGAAGTGGGCCGGGCCATCCGGGAAGCCATTGCCGAAGGCAGCGTCACCCGGGAAGCGTTGTGGGTTACCTCCAAGCTCTGGAACAACGGCCACGGCCGCGAGCAGGTCATTCCCGCCCTACAGCGTACCCTCGCCGATCTTGGTCTGGACTACCTCGATCTCTACCTCATCCACTGGCCCATTGCACAACAACCCGATAAAGTGAGCGCCCGGAGCGCCGCCGACTTCATCGCCCTGGCCGACTGCCCCCTGACCGCCACCTGGCAAGGGATGGAAGCCGCGCAGGCCGCCGGGTTGGTTCGTCACATTGGCGTCAGCAACTTCAATGCCCGGCACCTGACCCAACTGCTGGAAGGTGGCCAGGTGAAGCCAGCCATGAACCAGATCGAATTGCATCCCTATCTGCAACAACCCGCCCTGGTGGCTTTTTGCCAGGAGCACGGCATTCACCTCACGGCCTATTCGCCCCTGGGGTCGGCCGACCGGCCCGCCGGACTCAAGGCCGCCGACGAACCCATCCTCCTGGAAGATCCCATCATCGTACAGCTGGCCCGTCAACACCAGGCTACCCCGGCCCAGGTACTCATCAGTTGGTCCATCCACCGGGGGATTGCCGTGATTCCCAAGTCGGTCAATCCCGGCCGCCTGCGGGAGAATTTTGCGGCCGCCGAACTCCACTTATCCGCCGAAGACCTCCGCCAGCTGGCCACCCTCGACCGGGGCCGCCGCTACGTCGATGGCAAATTCTGGGAGGTGCCGGATGGCCCTTATACCCTCGCCGAACTTTGGGGATAGGCTTCCCGCTTTTTTTCTACTTTTACAATGGTTTTTTTTCTTCATCTATAACGAATACTATGAAATTCAATACCCTTCTCTTTCTCGGTCTGCTGAGCGGACTATTCACCACTGCCCAGGCGCAGGAGGTCAAATTTGCGGACCTCGACAAGAGTCCCATGGATGCCGCCCACTATCCCGAGGGTGCGGCCTACCAAAATTACCTGGCTGCCGATGATGCCGATCGCACGGAGCTGATCAAGGTGTTGTACTGCCGGCCCGGCAAAAACGACCGCGCCATCTTCGGAGCGCTGGTGCCCTGGGGGCAAGACTGGCGCCTGGGGGCGAACGAAGCCACCGAGGTCACCTTCTTCCAGGATGTGGAAATTGGCCACACCCTGGTACCTGCCGGTTCGTACACCCTGTTTGCACAGGTCTACCCCGAACAGTGGATCATCAAAATTTCTACGGAGCGCTTCATCGGCGGTTCCGAGAATCGGGATGTCAGCAAGGATATTGCGGCGGTCACGGTACCTACTACGCCACTAGGCACGGCGCGCGAAAGCTTCGTGATTGGTTTCCAAAAAGTGGATGACGGCCTGGTCAATATGCTCTTCGAATGGGACCATACCCGCGCGACCCTGCCCATCAACCTCAACCCGCCCAGCCTGGCTGGTGACGATGTCAGCCCGCTGGACCTGGTCCAGTACCCCCCGATGTCCAGACTGCGCAACTACGTAGAAGCAGCAGACCTGGCCGCTAACGAACCCCAGGTAAGAGTCGTCTACAGCCGCCCACAAATGAAAGGCCGCAAGATCTTTGGCGACCTCCTGAAGTACAGCGAACTCTGGCGGGTAGGCGCTAACGAAACCACGGAACTGACGTTCTTCCAGGATGTGAATATCGGTGGAACGGTTGTCCCCGCCGGCCGCTACGGCCTGTTCGCTACCGTGAACAAGGACAATTGGGAGTTCATCATCCACAAGAATGTACAATCCTGGGGCCCCGCCAACCACGACGACGAAGACAATATCGTGACGGTAGTTGCCAAAACGGAGAAAACCCCCAGTACGCTGGAGGCTTTATCAATGACTTTTGTAGACAAAGGAAACAACAAGATCGACCTCGTGGTCGGTTGGGAAAACACCATGGCGCGTTTGCCCATTACGGTGCTTAAGTAATTTCCTTCTCAACGGATTTTTCGGAACGGGCTATTGGCAGGAGTGCTGGTAGCCCGTTTTGTACTTGGCGTGGCGCCGCCGCGAGCACCTCACCTTCTCCGGTGGCGTGCCTGTTAGTTGCCGGAAATAAATTTCCGGCGACCCGACCCGGTACCTACCGCCGAAACACAATATCGCCCCAGCCCGACACAATGCGCGACTCGCGGCACTGTCCACCGGCGTAGGTCATGTGGCTTTCCTTGCCGTCGGGCAGAATGATCCGGTACTTTTGGTCGCCCATGCGCGTCAGGGGGATATTCACGCCCCAGCGTTCGGAAAAGACCTCCCGCCTGTTGGTTGGCTCCTCGAAAAAGGCAGCCAGCAGGCTCTGGTTGATCGAGGTGGTCTCGACGCGCTCGGTGTGGTCTTCGAAATAGGTGGAAAAGGTGCTGCCTACGAGCTTACCGTAGCAGGACTCGCGGGTTTTTTGGTTGCGCAGGTACTTAAAGGAGGTGGTCAGCAGCCGGTTGTTTTCGTAGCTGGCTGAGTACGCCAGGTCGAGGTCGACGGAGATGATGTACTTCACCGTCAGGTCGGTAACCGAAGAGTAAGTGACCGTACCCGCTTTTTCGGAACGCGAGACGATCATGGTACCAATGTGGTCATTGCCCAGGTAAGCGTCGAAGTGCAATTGTTGGCCGGTAGCCGTGTGCAAAGAAAGCAGCACGGCTGCGTATAAGCTGATTTTGGATAGTATCATTTGGAAAGATGGTATTTGGGTAGAATTTTGTTTGACCCAAAGATAGAACCTTAAAACACGATACCGCAGTATACTTTACGGAAAATATTTTATTTGGTGACATGAGGCAACAGGCCGCCTTTTTTAGTTGCCGAGTAAGACTCAGCACATCGAAAAAATTCCTGCCGGAGGCGTATCGGTAGCTACTGTTCCCAGCAAACCCGAAATCCCGTCATACCTACCTCGTTGGGGTCCCGGATGATCCGAACGGCATTGCGGAGATCCCTCGAAACGCTGTTACAGCAACCTCCCCGGCGTACCCTGGGCAAGCCAGTTTTGCGGGGGTTGGTCTGGGGTTCTGCGGGGTAAGTGTTCCAGCCATCCTCGCACCATTCCCACACGTTGCCGGTCATATCGTAGAGGCCCAATTGATTGGGGCTTTTCCGGCCCACCGGATGTCCCCTGCCGCTACTGTTGCCGCGGTACCATCCCAGGTTGGCCGGGTTACTGCCCCCGCTGTAAAGAAAATCATCCGCTTCGCCCACGGCCCCGCCGCGTGCCGCGTATTCCCATTCGGCTTCGGTGGGCAGCCGGTAGCGCTTGCCCGTTTGTTTGCTCAGCCAACGGCAGTAAGCTACGGCATCGTTATAGGACACCCCCGCAATGGGCAGGTCGAGTGCCTGGCGGCTGTAGCCCTGGCGGCTGTAGAAGTCGTCCGTTCCGGTGATAAGGTGGTATTTATTGCCCGGCTCCAGCCAGTCAGGGTAGTTGCCGTTGGTGGCTTCGGCGAAAGCCAGGTATTCACCTACCGTCACCTCGTATTTGCCCAGCGAATAAGATTTCAGCGTCACCTCATGGGCCGGTTTTTCCTTGGGGTGGCAATCGCCATCGCGTTCCTCGCTCAGGCAACCCATGGTGAAGGTGCCAGCGGGTATCCGCACCACCGGTGGTTCGGAGAAGGGGGTCGGGACAAAGGGTGGTTCTTCCTGGGGGGGCTGGATCACAGGGGGCTTAGGAGGTGTTACCACTGGTGGATTGGTGCCTGTTGGGGTACTACCTGGTGTTACGCCCCGGGGGGCAGTCTGATCGGCCGGCGGAAAGTTTGCTTCAATGTACTTGAGGATGTCCCGCTTTGTCTTTGGCAATTGGGGTTCGTCGGCGTATTCGAGCAGCCGCGTTACCAGGGCCAGCGAATCGGTTTCCGCCAGCCGGGGTGGGGTGGTGGTGGTGTAAGGTTTTTTCCAGGTCGGCTTCTTGGCCAGCAGTTCAATGGCCGCCAGCCGGTGTGGCCCCTGGGGGTACAGCCGCAGGTAGCGGTCGATATTGACAGGATTGGGGAGCTGCTGGACGGCACCCCACACTTTCGGTTCGGCGTTGGCCATGGCCAGTTGTGCTGCTGGCTGGTGCGCCAGGTCGCAGGGCACCTGGAGATAGGCCTGGTAATCTTCGGGGTAGCCGGTCAGTTGGGCCAGTTCCCAGTGGGCCGGGGCCGCGTTTTCGCAGCCCGGGTTTTGCGCCAGGTACGCCAGCAGTAGGCTTTCTTTGTCGGCAGCGGAGGTGGTTTTGGTATCCAGTTTGGCCCGTAACTCGTCAAAACTACTCGCTTCGGTCTCCAAATGAGCCAAATCGGGGTTGGTCACCTCTTCCTTATCGGAATGGGAGCTTCCGCTGCCCGATCCCCAACGGCTGTAGTCACTGATAATGCCGCTTGAAATCATGTACATGAGCGCCGCAAAGCCAACGATCAGCGCCATCGCCAGGGAATTATAGGGAATCTTGTGCAAGAACTCAAAGCGGGGTGGGGCGATCAGGGCCAGGGCACAGGGCACCACCACGCCTTCGTCATCGAGCTTTACGAAGGGTACATCTTCTTCGGCAACCGCCGGTTTTTCGGCAATGATGACGACGCTTTCGTCGAGGGTTTTTTCGCGGATACGGTCTTCGCCGTCGATGTGCATAATGATGCTCACCTTCAATTCCAGGACGTGCTCCCCCGCCTTGATCGGTTTCACGTAAAAGCGCCATTCCGTAAAATCATCCTGGTCGATCAGTTGCACGCTCTCGCTGGTGGTCCGGATTTCAAACACACCGTCGGCCGAAGGGTCTTCGATTTCTACCTTCATGTAGTCGGAGATGCGCAAGCCCGACTTCAGCTGGGTATCGTCGTCCATTTCCATATCCTCCAGGATAATCTCTTCGTCGAAGGCGATGCGGACAATGCAGCGGGTCTCCTCGTTGAGTTGCATCTCTTTCGGAATCCGGTACAAGACCGCTCCTTTGCGGACTTTCTGCTCGGGGTCGATGTGGGAGCGCTGCACCGCGGGGTCAAAATCTTCGGCCTCCAGGCTCTGGAGCAGTTCCAGGAGTCGCTTGCGGATCTTGGCGCCTTCGCGGCTTTCTTCGTCAGGCGAAAGAATGCCCTCGAAAGAGTCGGATTTAAGTTTTTTGAAATCGGCTTCAATGCCCACCAGTATATCCAGTTTAGGCGCATCGCCCGGCAGCAATTCGCGCAGGGATTTGATGAGGAACGAGACGCCTTTCTTGGGTAGAGCGTCGCGTAGTTCCTGTTTTATTTTTGGAAGATCTTGCATGGTTTCACGGTGCGATAAGGGTGCCACGGAAATAGTTGACGACCGGGATAATCTCCGTTGGTTACTGACTATCCCAGCCGGCGTGTTTGTTCTGTTGTACTAAGGTACGTGATTTTTTGTGAAATTTAAAACGGTGGGTCGTTTGACGGAAGTGGAGGGACAACCCCCAGCCAGCTTCCCGGCAACCAGCTTTAGCGCTGATTATTAAATTCTTAGGCTGAGAATTATTATCTTGGAATCAGAAATCTATTCGTATTTAAAAGGACAATATAATACCAACCTGTAAAACTAAAACCAATGAAATTAGGTGCTTTTTCCGTCAGCCTGAGTGTCAAGGACATCAAGGCTTCCCAACAGTTTTACGAAAATCTCGGCTTTTCCGTCTTCGCCGGAGACCTGACTAAGAATTACCTCATCATGAAAAATGGCAATGCCCTGATCGGTCTGTTTCAGGGCATGTTCGAAAACAATATCCTGACCTTCAACCCCGGCTGGGACGAAAATGCCAACCCCCTGGAATCATTTGATGATGTCCGAAAAATCCAGCAGCACCTGAAGGAAAAAGGCATCCCCTTAGCGACGGAAGCGGACGAAACGACCTCCGGACCGGCGAGTTTTGTGGTCGTCGATCCGGATGGCAATGCCCTGCTGATTGATCAGCACGTGTAGGGTGGTAATTGGAAACAGTCATCCAGTCGGGTTCCTGTTAAGATCGTATTCGCCCTGGTTGTGTGCTGGTAAATTCACCCGCGCGGTGGACGTTTTTGTCGGCTACCCGGTCAGTGGGGGTTATTTTAGCGAATTTTCGCTAAAATAACCCCCACTGACTTGGCTTTTTGCCGGAACAACCGTATTATTGTAGCGAAAATTCGCTAAATACTATTTTACCAATAACAGACTAACCATAAGATGGCAGACGTAGCAACTCCCACCAAAGTCCTGCGGGGCGGTGAATTCCTGGTTCGCGCCACGCGCCCGGACGAAGTATTTATTCCCGAGGAATTCAATGAAGAACAGCGCATGATTCGCGATATGGTGTACGATTTCATTGCCACGCATATCGTTCCCAACACGGATAAAATTGAGCATCAGAAAGACAACATTGCCGCCAAGTTACTGGAGACGGTAGCGGAGCTGGGCCTCTTGGGTTCCCACATGCCAGAAGCCTACGGCGGCATGGAGATGGACACCAACACCAATACCCTCATCTGTGATGTGATGGGCGGCACGGGGGGCTTTACGGTATCTTATGCGGCGCATACGGGCATTGGTATGTTGCCAGTCCTTTATTTTGGTACCGAGCAGCAGAAGCGGGAATTTCTGCCCCGCCTCATCAGCGGCGAGTTGAAAGCGGCCTACTGCCTCACCGAGCCCGGTTCGGGCTCCGATGCCCTGGCTGCCAAGACGCGGGCCGACCTGAGCGAAGACGGTCAGCACTACGTACTCAACGGCCAGAAAATGTGGATATCCAACGCCGGGTTTGCCGACGTCTTTATCGTTTTTGCCCAGGTTGGCGGCAACCAGTTTACCGGGTTCATCGTGCCAGCCAAGACCGCTGGCATCACCCTGGGTGCCGAAGAAAACAAATTGGGCATCAAAGGTTCTTCTACCCGTCAGGTCTTTTTCGAAAATGCGAAAATTCCTGTTGGTAACGTGCTCGGCGAGATCGGCAAGGGACACCTCATTGCTTTTAATACCCTCAATACCGGTCGTTTCAAGCTCAATGCGCTCTGTAATGGTGGGGCTAAAAAAGCGATCACCAGCTCGGTTAGTTACGCCAACGAGCGGCACCAGTTCAACCAACCAATCGCCAATTTTGGCGCTATCAAATACAAGCTTGCCGAACAAGCCATTCGGGTTTTTGCCAGCGAGAGTGCACTCTACCGCACCAGCCAGCTTATCCAGGACTGGAACAAGCAGCTGCAGGGAGAAGGTGTAGAATTTGGTCAGGCCAAACTACAGGCTGCCGAAGAATACGCCATTGAGTGTGCCCTGCTCAAAGTCATTGGCTCCGAAGCCCTGGACTATGTGGTGGATGAAAACGTGCAAATTCACGGCGGAATGGGTTATTCGGAAGAAGGTACTGCTGCCCGTGCTTATCGCGATGCCCGGATCAACCGCATTTACGAGGGAACCAACGAAATCAACCGCCTGCTTGCCGTCGACATGTTCTTCCGCCGCGGTATGGCTGGCGCCTTCGATATGGTCGGCCCCGCCTGGGCGGTGCAGAAAGAACTCGCCGGCATGCCTTCCATGGACCAACCTGCGGGCGCTTACGGCCAGGAGGAACGGGCCGTCGAAGACCTCAAGAAAGTGGTTTTGCTGGTGGCCGGTGCCGCCGGCAAATTGCAGATGGAAGGCAAGATGAAACTCAAGGAAGAGCAGGAAATCCTCATGAACCTGGCCAATATGCTCATTGACGTGTTCCAGGCCGAGAGCACCCTGTTGCGCGTTCAGAAGCTGGCCGCCCGCACTGATAAGCCTTGCGAACAGGCGGTCTACGATGCCATCCTGCGGGTTTTTCTTCACGACGCCAACGCCCGGATCGCTAAAGAAGCAGCCGATGCCGTGGCTTCTTTTGCTGCTGACGATCTGTTGCGTACGTTCCTCATGGGAATCAAGCGCTTCACCAAGTATCCACCGGTGAACGTCAAGGAGGGGCGCCGCCGTATTGCCGACACCCTCATTGCTGCCAACGCCTACGCATTTTAGGCTACTGCCGATCCATTAAACAAGGCATTCCGGGGCTGGAATGTCGAACAACGGGTACCAACGCCACAACCTTCTGGGTTGACGGATTTGGTACCCGTTGGTTTTAAAACTATCTCCCTGCCATTTTCGTTTAATGAAGATATTATCCTATATTCACCTGTATGGAAATTGAAGCAAGTATTATCAACCGCGAAGAAGCGGAGAAACTGGAACGGATCGCCTTCATCCTCAAGGTTGTTGCGCATCCGTTACGCTTGGGGATCGTGCATATTCTGGAGCAATATCCGGAGTTGTCGGTATCTGATATTTGCACCATGTTGGGTAGCGAGCAGTCGCTTACCTCCCACCATTTGCTGAACATGAAGCGCTCCGGTCTGCTCTCTTCCCGGCGCGATGGCCGCAGCATCCGCTACGCGCTGAAGGAGCGCGACGTGTCGCTCATCATCGAATGCCTGGAAAACTGCCAGTGTAATATGTAGTTGCTATTGTCCGGTTATCAGGCTGTGCTTCCCGTAGATGTCCATCCACGCCTGTAACCCTCCCCGTAAATTATAGACATTTTGGAATCCGCCATTTTGCATCAGGGTGCAGGTTCGCGCACTGCGGCGACCGGTGTTACAGTACACCAGATAGACCTGGTCGGTTGGAAGTTGGGTGATTTGTGGCCAGAAATCAGGCGCCAGGTAGTCGATATGCCTGGCTTGCGGAAAGTGAGCGGCCGCAAATTCAGCACGCCGGCGGCAGTCAATAATGACTAGCTGGGGATGGTTGCGGAGAAAATCGGGCACCTCGGGAGTGGTCAGGTTGCGCAATTTTTGTTGCAGGATATCCCACCTGCTGGGCGTACAATCTTTGGTCATTGCTCCAATATTATGAGTATTATGAGCCAAAAATAGGCAATCGCCAACCCACCATTAGTGATGCAGATCACGTTGACCCCGTCTAATAGCTACGCTATTTGTTAATTCAGTTCCAAGATATACCATTCAATAGCCGCTACGTCCAGGTTGGCGCGGCGGCCCGTATCTTCGGGCGCGTAATTCGTGGCGAGGTAATCGAGGATGATCGGTTCATTGTCCCCCAGATCCCAGAGCCCCTGGGAGGCTTGCATCCAGCGGATCATTTGTAGCCAGCCATCGCGGGTTGCCCGGTTTTGGGTGACCAGTTTAGCGGAGTGGCAGGCCGTACAGGTACCGCGCACCACCTCAAACCCCTGCGCGAAGATAAGCCCCGTTTGCACGTGAATACCGTCCACCACTTTGTCGTAATCATCAACTTGCGTGGCGGTGGCCCGGCGTTGCTGGGCTTCGGCGGGCACGGGTTGGGGCTGGTGTAGCCAGCCATAGATGGTGTCTCCCAGGGTGAGGTAGCCAATGCCCGCCAGGCAGAGGAAATAAATGATTTTCACCAACGTGAGCAGGGGGCTGAAATTGACGGGTGGTTGTGGCTGTTCCATTAGACGACGACTTTTATGGCGATCCGGTGACAAGCATTGTTCAGGTAGCCCCGGGGGTTCCAGCCCGGAACCAGCATGGGTTGGGAGACGCCGTTGTCGTCGGTAGCTTTGGCCCACACCTCGTAGTAGCCGTCTTGCGGGAAGGTGATTTTAGCACTGAACCGCTGCCAGGCGTAGCGGTTGGCACGGGTAGCCAGGGTGCAGGGATGCCAGGTGGCGCCGAAGTCGATCGAGTAGGCAACTTCCGCCACGGGGCGTTCAGCGGACCAGGCACTTCCCCGGATAGGGAGTTGTTGTCCCCGCTTGATCGTTGCGCCCGATTTGGGGTAGGTCACCACCGATTTGATGGGCATGCTTTCGATGATACACATGTCTTCGTCAGCTACCTTGGCACCGGGTGGAACGGGTTTGCAGGGCATGCGGTACGACTGGCCGGTCATCTTTTCCCCATCGTGCACCTTGTTTCTGATCAAAATTTTGGAGAGCCACTTACCGGAGCAAGAAGCCGGATAGCCGCCAAATACCAGGCGCAGCGGGTACCCATTGAGCAGGGGTATATCCTGGCCGTTCATGGACCAGGCAATGAGGCTTTCCTCTTCCATGGCCTTGTCGATGGGTACGCCGCGGGAGATGACCACCTTGCCGGGGGTGCCGGAAATGTGGGTGTCTTCGCCGATGTAGCCAACGTAGACGGCGTTGCTTTTGACGCCTACGTCGTTGAGTACGTCGCGGAGGCGTACGCCGGTCCAGGCTGCGCAGCCCACGGCCCCCACCGTCCACTGGTTGCCCTTGGCGGGCGGATTGAATTCCTTGCGGCCATTGCCGCCGCATTCGATGGTGAGGTGGTAGGTGTGGTGTTCAAATTTGGCCTTCAACTCGGCCAGGGTATAGGATTTTCGTTGTTGCGCCGATTCCCCTTCGATGGTTAGGGTCCAGGTAGCTGGGTTGATATCCGTGGGGGGGGTACCGTTGTTGCGCACGAAGAAGCGATCGTTGGGCGTCAGGTCATCGTCGAGGAGTTCGGCGGGCGTTTCAGCGTTGATGGGCTTGTCGTTGAGGATGATCAGCCCCGGGTGCTTGCCCGGCAAACCAAACGGTTCGTCGCTGTGGGCCAATCCTGCCGGGATCATACCCGCCGGAAAGTTCTCGGCAAAGACCATCCGGGCACCCAGCGCCAGGCTCATGGCCGTGAGGGCGCTCTTGCGGATGAACCCGCGGCGGCTGTCGGGAGTGGTGGAACGCCCCCAGAGCAACTCGTCGGCCTGCTCGGGGTCTTGGGCGTACAACTCGTGAATGCCTATTTTCTTTTCTTCTTCTTCTTTACGCTTCATATCCTGAAATTTAGCAGATGGACATTTTACACTTAAGCCTACTCGGGGTGCTTAAAACCGTGGGTAGACTGGGTCACGAAATCGTGGGGGAAGGTCTCTATGCCGGGAAAGCCCAGGCGAATATCCTGCCCATCGTGGGGGATGTAAGCCGTTTTGAAAATATAGTCCCAAATGGCCAGGGTGAGGCCGAAGTTGACCCCCAGCCGCCGCTCCTTCGGCAGCTCGTAGGAGTGGTGCCAGATGTGCATATCGGGGCTGTTGAAAATGTATTTCATCACCTTGCCCAGCACCAGGCTGCTTGCTGCCGCCGTGGCCAGCACCACGCCGGTTTTGGCCAGCCAGGAATCCGTTTGCACGAGATTGACATCCAACAAGCCATTGGCCACCACGAGACCAATAAGGGTGCCGAGCACGGCACCGGTCACGTAACCACTTACACTGATATTGGCGTGGTTGTAGTGCCCCCAGGCGAGGGTGAAAATATGGATAATAAAAAAGTCGTAGAGACCAATGCCCAGCAGCGCGAGGGGAATATACTCCAGGGTGCGGTAGACGATGTTCTCCATCCAGTGGTAGCGCAAATGGGCGGCAAACCCCATCTCCTCGACGGAGTGGTGAACCTTGTGGAACTCCCACAACCGATCGGATTTGTGCAACAAGCGGTGGATCCACCACTGTACAAAGTCGCGGACAATAAACCCAATCAACAGCACACTCCACAGGGGAAAGGACCGGAGGGGGTTGTTGGCCTGTAAATCAAAACCGCCGGCAATAGCCTTGATCCCATCGTTAAACAGATTGACCACCACGTTGGAAGCCGCACTGTAGATGATCAGGGAAAAGAGAAAGAAATTGAAAAACATATAGAACACATCCAACCAGAAATCTTTGCGCAGAACCGGTTGTTTCCGCCGCCAGGGGATGATCACTTCGAGCACCAGAAAGAACAGCGATACAAGAATGAGCCAATAAAAGTAGTTGTGCCAACTGGGATGGGTAATTTCGTGCCACAGGTACTTGGCGTAACCCGTGTAGCCTTGAACAAAGAGTTCCCAATATTTTGCCATCATGGTTATTCGAATTAAGGGTTGAATATCATTTAAAATTAAAAAAAAGCGGAACGATTATACTTGTTGAACAGCATTTTTTCATTAAAGTTATTGGATGATTTCGGGTGTTTTCAGCTTTTTTGCCAGGGCCGCATAAGCCTCGTCAAACGCTTCCTGGCTGGTGTGCTGCTCAATGGGTACTTGCTGGCCATTGAGGTAGAAATACGACCATTCGATCCAGGAGCCATCGTAATTCCTGACATCGGTATATCCCAGCAGGTCGGTCAGTACGTAGGTCGTATGGGCCGAGCGCACGCCCGATTGGCAGTAGGTGATGATCTTTTTGTTGGGCGACAGCTTTATTTTGTTGAAATTGTATTGTAGGGCTGCCTTCGATTTGATCTGGTGGTTGCCGTTTAGATCTACGGCTTCTGACCAGTTGAGGTGCACCGCCGTAGGAATACAGCCCCGTGCATAGGCACCTGCTTTGAAGGGGTGTAGTTGACCTTTGCTGATATAGGGTGCACCGGCATACTCTTCCGGTTCGCGCGTATCCAGGATGATGGTGTTGGTGTCGGTCAGCGCAGCCAGCACGTCGGCGCGGGTGGCTACCTGGCGGTTGTCGGGCGGTTGTGGAAAGGTGTAATGGGTGGGTAGCTTAGGCGCTGGAGCAATGGCGGTTAGCGGGAATCCAGCCCGTTGCCAGCCCGTTTTGCCACCGTCAATTACCGCTACATTGGGATGACCATAGCGAATCAGTATCCACAGCAGGCGAAGGGCATCGGCACTGCCTTTGGCATCGTAGAGCAGGATGGGCGTCTGGGCAGATACGCCCTGCGCACCCAACAATTGCGCCATCTGTTCCCGGGAGGCACTCATGCCTTCGTAAGGAAAATCGGTCTTGTTTTCGTAGTCGGGCCGCCAGAGGTTATAGCCGCCCGCAATATGGGCCTCTTGGTAGTCGGCAGTCGGACTGATTTCAAAAACGATCACCTCATCGTGCGTGGTCAGCAGCGCTGCTGCTTCGTCCACCGAAAGGAAGTGCTGCCCCACCGGCCAGGCTACCGCATCACCAGCTGCCGGGTTGTTCCTGGTACAGGTTGGCAGCAGTACTAAGACTACTCCAAGCCAGACCAGGGTGGCGTTCCAAGAGTACCTTGGGCAGGCATAAGCGCTTTCTACTTTCTTCATGTTGTCTCAGTAAATATAAGTCTGTAACCACTTTCCGCTACCGCTAACAAGCCTTTGATTATACGAATAGGGAGAAAGTCTTCAGCTATTAATACATGAAGATATGATCATTTGTTTGTAAAACTTAGATTTTGGCCCTGTTTTTTTTCATTTCCTGGTATTTAGCCCATTTGCCAACATTTTATCCTGGAATTTGCACCGCGTGGCGTAGATCCTATCAGGAGCAGACCCTTCACCAGCGGGCAAGGGAAGTTGAGGGGGAGTCCGCCATTTTTATGATTTAGCCGTAAGGCAGGTTGGGCGATACCGGCTTCCCTGCCAGAAAATCGCGAAGGTCCGCCAGATTTTCGCGCAGCAGGTACTCAAAATACCAGTGGTGAAAAGGTCGCAGCGATTGGCCCCGGCGGTAGGCGCGCCGAAGATCGCCCCAGTGTTCGGGGAAGAACAGGGCGCCGCCCAGCGCCGAGATCAGGCTGTATACACTGCGCTTGCCGTTGCCCAGCAGGCACCATTGGAGTTGCACTTCCGCAGGAGCGGTGGTGTCGTAACCCAGCAGCGTATGAAAAACATCGTGGCGCTCGAAGCCCGGCATCAATTGCAGGTCATATGCCTGGAGGAAATAGCCTAACTGGCGGCCCAGGCTACCCGGCGGTAAACGAACCAGTTCGGCTTGTGCTATTTGCCAGGCCGGCTGGCCACGCCGGGTGAAATGGGCGTACACCGGGTAGGTGAGCTCGTAGGCCCGGTTGAGTAAGCGGCCCCGCAGGCTGTGCAGCGGCAGTTGGAGGATGACCGTGGGGGGGTGGGGGAGATCGCGGTTCAGCATAAGTTACACTTGATTTTTAATATCAAAAAGTACTTTGAAATACAAAGTTATTAGACAAAAAAAACCCCCGTATCAATCGGTTTGTTCTTTTTGCATATTGATGATTTTTTCGAGGTAGTTCAGGTGGTCCAGGAAGGCCGCGCGACCCTTAGCGGTGGCGCGGTAGCTGGTGTTGGGCCGGCGGTCGATAAATTGCTTTTGCAGCTCGGTGTAGCCTTCTTTTTCCAGGGCTTTCAGGTGGCTGGCCAGATTGCCATCGCTCACTTCCAGGTTATCGCGCAGGGTTGTAAAGTCGACCCAGTCGTTAACCATCAGGATGGACATGACCCCCAGGCGGACCCGGTGGTCGAAGGCTTTGCGCAAATGGCTGATGATTTCTTTCATGGCGATGATGGGTTGCGTTCGTATTTTCGGTACATAAAGACACCGTAACCGATGTGCAGTACCCCGAAGCCCAGGGTCCAGAGCAGGAGCCCGCTGCCGATAAAAAACAGGCCAACGCTACCCAGCACAAGCTCGCAGAGGCCCAGGTAGTACAGTTCGTTCAGGGTATACTTGCTGCCGTTGATGAGCGCCAGGCCGTAGAAGATCAGGGTAGTGGGTGCCACGAGGCCGGGGATACCGTGGTAAAACAAGGCCAAACAGAAAATGCCGCCTGCCAGCAGGGGAATGGCCAGGTTGAGGAGCAGGCGCTGGGTAAGGGCATCCCAGATGGCCTGTCCCTTGCGCTGCGCCCGGCGGGTCGTGAAGTAGATGCCACTGCTCAGGGCGCCAGCCAGGATAAAGCAGGCGTCCAGGGTGAAAAATACTTCCGGCGACCAACCCCAGGGATGGACCGTCGCTGGCCAATGGTACAGCGAGTGGCCGTAGCTCGCCAGACCGCCCGCCAGCAAGTACCACTGTGCCAATACCGCACCTGCGAGGGCAAAGCAACCCGCTCCGACCCCCGATAAACCGCTTAGCCCGATAAAACGACTGGTGCGCTCCATCAAGCGGTGAATATCGCGCAGTTGATCCAGGGGGTGGCGGGTAGATTCTTTCATTAAAGTACTTTGGTTTGCAAAGTAAGTGTTTTGTGTCAGGAAAAGCAAGCAACCCGAAAAAAAAGTGCTCACATCCTTCCTTTTTCCAGCAAAGGGAGGCTTGCTTCCCGCCAGGCCTGGCTACTGCAGGAGCTGTTTGATCCGGGCGTAATCACTGCGGTTGGTAGCGGTGCCCCGGCAGCCTAATTCTTTGGCTTTGGCTTCGATGTCGGCAACCCGGTTGCCGGGGTTGGGGTGTGTAGACAAGAACTGGGGAGGTCGGGCGCTGTCGCTGTTCTCCATCTTGCGGAAGAACCCGGCGGCTCCGGCCGCGTTGTAGTTGGTGGGGCAGAGGTAGATGACCGAAAATTCATCGGCTTCGGTTTCGTGGGCGCGACTGAAGTTGAGGCTGGCCAGTCCCAGAGCAATTTGAGAAATCGTACCGGGGTCCGACTTGCCGGTGACCACGCTGGCGAGCATCTGCAGGCCGTAGGTTTTGGTCATCTGCTGGGTGCTGTGGCGTTGGGCGGCGTGGGCGATCTCATGGCCCAGCACGCCTGCTAGTTGGTCTTCGGAGTCCAGGAATTTGATGAGGCCCGTGTAGACATAAATGTAGCCGCCGGGCGTAGCGAATGCATTGAGTGTCTCGGGGTCGTTGATGATCTTGACTTCCCAGGCAAACTCGTTGCGGTGGGCTACTTTGCCAGAGTTGAGGATGTTGTTGGTGAGGTTCCGGATATAGCGGTAGACTTCTTCGTTGCCCTGCTCGCGCAAGACGGGGAATTCTGACGGGTTGCTGTTGATTTCCTGGCTTACCTGGCGGCCCAGTTCGATGTCCTGTTCGACGGAGAAGAGGTTAAGACCGCCGCCCTTGCTGCAGCTGGTGCCAGCGGAGAACAACCAGGTAATGGCAAGGAAAAAGAGTACATTTCTCATGGAGTAGAATTATTAGTGGTTAGATGGGGGGAGTTGCAGTTGCCCCGTCACTGAGGATGCTTAAACGATGGTGCGCCGCAATTTGTTTTCTGCTTCCAATTGCTTCCAGCGGGCAAACAACAGGATTGCAGAGAAAATACTTGTTAAAAAAACGGTAACAAGAAGCAAAAACAACTGCGAGCCGTTAAACAATCGTTAAACCGAGGGGGGGAGCATTACCCATTTCTGTATCTTTTTCGTTGTTTATACGTCCACAAGGTGAAGATAAATTTTAATTTTGACCTTGAAATTCATAAAAATAAATCCATTTCCCGTTATGAAGTACCGCAAACCATTGACCTTGTTGCTCGGCGCGCTGCTGTTTTTAAGCATTTCCGCCCAGGCCCAGAAGATCGCCTACGTAGATGTGCAGGAGATCCTGGAAAATATTGCTGAATACCAGGAAGCCCAAACCGAACTGGACCGCACAGCCAACCAGTGGCGGCAGGAAATTGCCCAGGAGTACGATGTTATTAAAGGCATGTACAACCGTTACCAGGCCGAGCAAGTCCTTCTAAGTGAAGATGCCCGCAAAACCCGCGAAGAAGAGATTATGAACAAAGAAAAGGAAGTCCGTGACTTGCAACGCGAGCGCTTTGGTCCGGAGGGATCGTTGTTCAAGCGCCGGCAGGAACTGGTGCAACCTATTCAGGAGAAAGTCTACGCGGCGATTGAAGGCTACGCTGCTGAACGCGGTTACGATTTCATCTTCGACCGCTCCAGCGATTCCGGGATGATCTATTCCAACCCGGCGTACAACAAAACCGAGGATATCATTAGAAGGTTATAAAAATAGCGGGCAGTTGGAAAAAAACTTCTAATTTTGCCAGCGGTTAGCTCAGGCTGACGATACATTCGAGATTTTTACACAAAATTTGTCAAAACAACATGAAGAACATACTGAAATGGGGATTGCTGACACTGGCATTGGTTGCCTTTGCCAGTTCGGCGCAAGCCCAGCAATTCGGTTACGTTAACGCGCAGGAGATTCTCGGAGAATTACCAGCCGTCAAGCAGGCTGATGCCAACCTGGAAGCCTTGCAGGCACAATTGCAGAAAAAACTACAGGCCAGCATCGAACAGTTGCAGAAGGACTACGGTACGCTGCAGCAAAAAATTGAACGTGGCGAATTGTCTCCCGTACAGCAGCAGGCCGAGGTAGAAAAGCTGAAGGCCCGTGAACAGGCGCTGGCTGGCGAAGAGCAGGGGATGGTACAGCAAATCCAGGAAAAACGTTCGGAATTACTGGAACCCATTTACACCCAACTCAACGAAGCCATCAAAGCCGTTGCCAAAGAAAAAGGGTTTACCTTCATCTTCGATCAGCAGGTGTTGCTCTACGGCGACGAAAGCCAAAACGTAAATGCGGAGGTGAAAGCCAAGTTGGGCATCTAAATGCAAGCTGGAAACAACCATCCGATTGGAGTTTTCGACTCTGGCATTGGCGGCCTCTCGGTCGCCAATGCTATTTTTAGCCTATTGCCCCACGAAAGCATCGTTTATTTTGCCGATACGGGCAGGGTACCCTACGGGCCCCGGCCCAAGGCCGAGATCCGGCGGTTTGCCCATGAGATTGCGGCCTTCCTCATCGGCCAGGGATGCAAGCTACTGGTGGTGGCCTGCAATACCGTCACCGCGGTCGCGCTCGAAGACTTGCGCCAGCAGTGGCCAGACATTCCCATCGTGGGCATGGAGCCCGCCGTGAAACCCGCCGCCGCTGCCACCCGCAACAACAAGGTAGGGGTGCTGGCCACCCAGGTCACCATTACCAGCGAGCGCTTCGCCCAACTCATGGACCGCTACACGGTGGGGGTGCACGTGTGGGCGAACCCCTGTCTGGGCCTCGTGCCACTCATTGAGGCGGGCAAGATGGATGACCCCGAAACGGAGGCCTTGTTGCACGAAATTGTTGATCCCATGCTTGCCGAGGGCGTGGACACCCTCGTGCTCGGGTGTACCCATTATCCGTTCATTCAGCCCTTGCTCCGGCGCATGGTCGGCAGCGAAGTGGAAATCATTGACCCGTCGCCGGCCGTCGCCCGCCAGGTGAAACGCCGGCTGGAGGCCCTCCACCTGGCCGCCCATCCAGATCACGTGCCGGATTATCGCTTTTTTGCTTCGGGCGCGACTACCGACCTGGCCCTCTTGACACCTATTCCTTTTTTTATAGATGCTATTACTGGGTGATTTTTTTTGTTTTTTTTATTAAAAATTAAAACTTTTTGGTAAATTGGCGCCTCTAATACGCGCCGAATGCCTAAAACCACACCCCACGACGACCTGTTCAAGGCCACGTTTTCCATTGTCTCAGAGGTAGAATCATTTATTCGTTCGTACTTACCTACCTGGCTGGCAAACAGCCTGGACTATCCTACCCTCAAGCAAGCATCTACCTCCTACGTGAGTGAAACCCTGCGTCAGTACTTTTCGGATATGGTTTACACTTGCCAATGGCAGGCTACAGATGCTACCAATAGGGAAGTCATTCAAATTGCCTTATTGCTGGAACACAAGAGCTATCAGCCGAAGAATATTTACCTCCAACTGTTGCGTTACTTGACAGAAAGCTACCAACATCAGCACCAGAAAGGCAAAAAGCTCCAATTGGTCATCCCGATCGTGGTTTACCACGGCCGGAAAAAGTGGCGGCAGCGCTCGTTTTCGGACTATTTTCAGCTACCCGATGAGCAACTGCTGACTTATCTTCCAGGATTTGAATATGAACTTGTTGATTTGAATAAGGTCTCCAATCAACTGATTATCGAACAGGAAAAAGGTTATTTTCTGAAGAGTACTTTCTTGCTTTTTAAGCTTGGCAAGGAGGTCACTTCACCGGAGCAACTGTCGGAAGAAATCTTTATCTTTGTAAAGGAGGTTTTAGATCCCGACCAAAAATTAACCTTTTTGCGTCAGTTGGTTACTTATATATTTCAGGCATTTAAATTCAAAAAGGAAGAATTTATTCAATACACTAAAAAACTGCCTATCATGACACAGACCATAGCCAATAGTTTATACGACAGTCTTTTACAAGAAGGCATGGAGAAAGGGCTGGCTCAAGGCATTGAACAAGGCATTGAACAAGGCATTGAACAAGGCATTGAACAAGGCATTGAACAAGGCATTGAACAAGGCCAACTCATCACCACGTTAGAAGAACACATTAGCCTCCTCACCAGGATGCACGAAAAGGGGATGGCTCCGGCGTTGATTCAGGAATTGCTCCATCTGCCACTGGCCTTTATCGAAGCTTTCCGCGCGGCCTGGTCGGCCGAACGGGTTGCCCTGTTGCACCACGCCATTGCGGAAGCCCACCATTTGAAAGGCGTGCCGGAGACGCGTCAGCACCTGGCCCAGGCGTTGCTCGATTACGGAATCAGCCCGGAAGACACCAGGGCTTATTTGGGGTCGGAAGCTTAAGTGCAATTTACCGCAGCTCATACCGCGCCATTCGCCGCCGCAAAACCGGATAACTGAATACTGCCAGCAGAATAATCGCCACCCCCCAGTAGAATCCGGGGCTCAGTTCCTCCTGCTCATTGAGCAACAACCAGGCCAGGATAATCCCGTAAACGGGTTCCAGATTGACCGTCAGGTTGGCCGCGAAGGCCGAGAGGTGGCGCAGGGCGCGCAAGCCCAGGGTGTAGGCCAGCGTGGTACAGAGCAGTGCCAGCGTGACGAGGTAGACCCAGTCGAGGCTGCGGGTAGGCCACCATTGCCCAAATTCGCGACCACTGCCCAACATCGCCAATAAGACCACACTGAGAAATACCCAGGCCGAGCCGAGTTCCAGAAAGGTGACCCGCACGGGGTTGAAGTTGGACAGGTATTTTTTATTGAGGGTAGCAAAAAGCGCCGCCAGAAAAGCAGAAACCAGACCTGCAGCTACACCCAGGAGCATCCCTACCTCAATACTGCTCACCACGAGCGCCATGCCCGGAATAATGAGCAGGCCGAGCACCATCTCGTACCAGCGAAACTCGCGGCCCACAATGACCGGTTCCAGAAAGGCCGTAAAGAACGAGGTAGTTGCCATACAGATCAGGCAGATAGAGGCGTTGGACAGCTTGATGGCGCCGTAGAAGGCCAGCCAGTGCAGCGCCACCAGAACGCCAATGCCCGCAAACTTGAAAAAGAGCGGTCGGCCGAAATCCTTCAGCAAAGCCAACGGCCGCACAAAAGGGAACAGGCTGCCACTGGTGAGCAATACCCGCCACCACACCAGCACCAGCGCCGTGAGTTGGATGAGATCGCCGAGAATGGCCGTGAAGCCGAAGAGCAAAACGGCCACGTGGAGTTCCAGGTAGGAACGTTGTTCTGAAGTGAGCATGAATCGAGGTGTGAACAGCAGTTGGTTAAGTAAACGTTCCTTATCTTTGTGCACGGAAAGGAAATCTTCCGCAAAGCAAAGGTTAAAAAGCAGATTCTGGAATAGATGGGGCAATTTTGTTTCCAAAATTCCAGAAAAAGTGAAAATCCGACAACTATCGTTTACTTTTTGCGATTAATAAAAAGTGAATAGTCACGACACAACAAAACCAACCAACAATGATTAAATATGGCGATAAAGCCCCGGCTTTTCAGTTAGTAGCGGATGATTTGAAGCCCGTAGCCCTCAGCGATTCTTCGGGTAAGAACGTCGTACTGCTTTTTTTTCCGATGGCGTTTACGGGTGTTTGCACGGCCGAACTGTGCAGTATGCGCGATAACATGGCCGACTACGCCGGGCTCGATGCCCAAATTCTGGCGATCTCCGTCGATTCTCCGTTTACGCTCACCAAATTCAAAGCCGATCAGTCGCTGAATTTTCCGCTGTTGTCGGATTTCAATAAGGAAGTATCCCGCAATTACGGCACCTTGTACGAGGAGTTTGTGCTGGGCCTTCGCGGGGTGTCCAAGCGGTCCGCTTTCGTGATCGACAAAGAGGGAACTGTCCGCTATGCGGAGGTGTTGGAATCAGCAGGTGATTTGCCCAACTTCACGGCTGTTCGCGAAACGTTGGCCAGCCTGTAATTGCTTGCACGGGTTGCTGTTCCGGCGCCAATAGAAGGAGCCGGAACAGCAGCATTAAAAATTATACTATGTTGTTTGCTAGTCAGGTAGAGGTAGAAGAAGAGGTACTGGTCGTCGAGGAAGTCGACGATACGGATACTGGTGAACCAGCACAGTTGATCGTGTACAACGACGATCACAATTCCTTCGATTGGGTCATCCAGTGTTTCATCGAAGTGCTGGGGCATACGCAGGACCAGTCGGAACAGTTGGCACTCATCATCCATACCAAGGGTAAGGCCAGTGTCAAGAATGGCCCCAAGAAAAAACTCATGCCCCACAAAGATGCGCTCACCGAGCGCGGCCTTTCGGCGGTCATTGAGGAAACCAAATAGTTCTCCGTTCAGCTACCACCATGCCAGTATTTTGGCTCCAAGAAGACGAATATATTTTCCCGCATCCGGATCAGGCCAATCCCGATGGCCTGCTGGCGGTGGGGGGCGATCTGAGCCCGAAGCGCTTGTTGCTGGCCTACAGCTGGGGCATCTTTCCCTGGTTCTCTGAAGAGGATCCCATTCTTTGGTGGCACCCCGATCCCCGCTTTGTTTTATTTCCCCCGCAGTTGAAAGTGAGCAAAAGTATGCGCCCTTATTTCAACCAGGCGAAATTTCGGGTCACCTACGACCAGGCTTTCGCCCAGGTCATTGCGGCCTGCAGTACCCTGCCACGCCGGGGGCAGCGGGGCACCTGGATCACGGATGATATCAATTCTGCTTACTGTGAACTGCACAAGCAAGGCTACGCCCATTCGGTGGAAGTATGGGAGGGAGCCGAATTGGTGGGCGGCTTGTACGGCATTGCGCTGGGTAAAGTGTTCTTCGGCGAGTCCATGTTTGCCCGCACCGCCAACGCCTCCAAATTCGGGTTCATAACGCTGGTGCGCGAACTGACTGAACAGGGCTACGAACTCATCGACTGCCAGCAGAAAACGGCCCACCTTGCCAGCCTGGGTGCCAGCGCAATCAGCAGAGCGGATTTCCTGGCGATCCTGGCCGACAACCGGGCACGGCCGGTAGAGCCGCGCTCGTGGGGCGCAGGGATACACTAGTGGTCTGTTAAGTTACCTAAACAGCGCAAGGATAGTCAATTTCTGCTGCCCTCCTATTCACTGCACCATACCTCCAACCCCCTGCAAAGTCTGCTATTCCTAACGGGATTGTTCTATTTTAGCTGCGCAAAATGGATTCACCAATTTGCTGCTACACCAGTCACCATGATAAAATATTGTTATACGCTATTGGTCCTGGCGCTGAGCCTGAGCGGCTACGCCCAGACCGACACCACCGCTGTCCGGCAAGACACCGTCAAGGCCGACAGCAAAGAACCACTGCCGCTGGAAGCTACCCGCAGCATCCGCATCACCACCGACAAGGGCACCTGGCTATCGCTGGACGTCAGCCCCGACGGCCAGCAGATCGCCTTTGATCTGCTCGGCGACCTGTACCTCCTGCCCATCAAAGGTGGCCAGGCCCGGCGCATCACCGAGGGCCTCGCCTTCGATTCGCAACCCAAGTTTTCGCCCGACGGCAAATCCCTGCTCTTTCTCTCCGATCGCAGCGGCGGCAACAACGCCTGGATCATGGATCTGGAAAAGGGCGACAGCACCCAGGTCACCAAGGGCAATGACGAAAACATGCAGTCGGCCGAATGGACACCCGACGGGCAGTACATCGTGGTGAGTAAAGGCATGCGCAACCTCAAACTTCACCTCTTCCACCGGGACGGCGGCAGCGGCGCCCAACTGATCAAGCTGCCGGAAACCCTGAAGACGGTGGAGCCCGCCTTCGGTGCCGACCCCCGCTACATCTGGTTCTCCCAACGCACCGGCGCCTGGCAGTACAACGCCACCTTTCCGCAGTACCAGCTGGCTACCTACGACCGGGAAACCGGCAAGACCGCCGTCCAGACCGACCGCTACGGCTCGGCCTTCACCCCGACCCTCTCGCCCGACGGCCAGTGGCTGGTCTACGGCAGCCGCTGGAACGACCAAACCGGCCTGATGGCCCGCAACCTAACCAGCGGCGAAGAAAAGTGGCTGGCCTACCCCGTGCAGCGCGACGAGCAGGAGTCGATCGCACCACTGGGCGTGCTGCCCGCCATGTCGTTCACGCCCGACAGCAAATACCTCATCGCCTCCTACGGCGGCCAAATCTACCGCCTGCCGATCGCGGGTGGCGATGCCGTCCAGATTCCCTTCCAGGTGGACGAAGAGCTGGCCGTAGGGCCCCAACTCAAATTCAACTACCCCATCAGCGACGATCCGCTGCTGACGGTCACCCAGATTCGCGACCCGCAGGTGTCGCCCAGTGGCCAGCAGGTGGTCTTCACCGCGCTGAACCGCCTCTACGTCATGGACCTGCCCGCCGGCACGCCGCGCCGCCTCACGAATTTTGCCTACACCGAAGCCATGCCCACCTGGAGCCCCGACGGTAAGCAGATCGCCTTCGTCACCTGGAACGACCAGGACGGTGGCCACCTCTACAAGGTGAATGCTGCGGGTGGCACCGCCCCGGTTCGCCTCACCGAACAGGCCGGTGTGTATTCGGAGCCCGCCTGGAGCCTGAAAAACGACCGCATCGTCTTTATGAAAGGATCGCGCCAGGCCTACCAAGACGGCGACGGGCCCGTCAGCTTCGGTACCCAGGATGAGCTTCGCTGGGTAGCCGCCACCGGCGGCGCCAGCCAGCTGATCGAGAAAAGCAAGAGCCGGGGCACGCCCCACTTTGTCGAAGGCACCGACCGCATCTACCTCTACGGCGAAGAGGGCCTGGTGTCGATCCGCTGGGATGGCACCGACGAAAAAACGCTGGTGAAGATCACCGGCATCACCACCTACGGCTCCATCCAGGACATCATTGATCACCACAGCATGCAGGAATCGATCTCGGAGCCCGAGAAAAAGCCCTCCACCGCCGCCCTCATCACCATGGCGCCCCGCGGCGACCAGGCGCTGGCCAAAATCAACAACGAGATCTATACCGTCACGGTGCCCTACCTGGGCGGCGAGACCATCACCATCAATGTGGCCGAAGCCGACAAAGCAGCCTTCCCGGCCCGCAAGCTGACCAAGATCGGCGGAGAATTTCCCAGTTGGAGCCGCGACGCCAAGCTGGTGTACTGGTCCATCGGCAATGCCTTCTTCACCTACGATCTGGCGGCTGGCAAAGCCCGCGACGAGGAGATTGCCACCCGAAAAAAAGCCGAAGCAGCAGCCAAAGCGGCCGCCGCCAAGCTGAAAGCCGCGGCTGGGGAGGAAGAAAAGGAAGACGAGAAAAAGGAAGACGAGCAGGATGCGGAAAAGGAAAAGGAAGCAGACAAACCCTACGAGGCCGCCGAGCTGCGGATCGTGGTACAAGTTCCGCGCGACCTGCCCCAGGGTACCATCCTGCTGCGCAATGCCCGCGTGATCACCATGAAGGGCGACGAGCTGTTTGAGCAGGGGGATATCCTCATCGAGCACAACCGGATCAAGGAAGTAGGTGCCGCGGGTAGCATCACGGTAGGTAGCGGCGTCCAGACCATGGACCTCAGCGGCAAGACCGTCGTGCCCGGCTTCGTCGACACCCACGCGCACATGTGGCCCGCCTGGGGCATTCACAAAAACCAGATCTGGATCTACGCCGCCAACCTCGCCTACGGCGTCACCACCACCCGCGACCCGCAGACGGCGACCACCGATGTGCTCACCTACGGCGACATGGTGGATGCCGGCATGATGTACGGTCCCCGGGTGTACTCTACCGGCCCGGGCGTGGGCTTCTGGGCCTACAACATCAAGAGCCTCGAACAGGCGCGCGATGTCCTCAAACAGTACTCGGAATACTACCATACCAAGACCATCAAGATGTACCTGACGGGCAACCGCCAGCACCGGCAGTGGCTCATCATGGCCGCCAAAGAGCAGGGCCTGATGCCGACCACCGAAGGCGGCCTGGACTTCAAGCTGAACGTGACCCAGATTCTGGACGGCTATCCGGGGCACGAACACGCCTTCCCGATCTATCCGCTCTACGAAGACTTCAAGACCTTCCTGGCCGCCTCTAGAACCAACTACACGCCTACGTTGCTGGTGGCCTACGGCGGCCCCTGGGCCGAGAACTACTACTACGCTACCGAGAATGTGCAGGGTGATCCGAAGCTCAACTTCTATACCCCGAAGTCGGAGCTGGACCAAAAATCGCGCCGCCGCAACGCCGGTTGGTTCATGAAGGAAGAACACGTCTTTGAAGACCACGCCGTATTCGTCAAAGACCTCGTCGAGGCTGGCGGCCTGGCGGGTGTAGGTTCCCACGGACAGCTACAGGGCCTGGGCTACCACTGGGAATTGTGGAGCGTGCAGTCGGGCGGACTCTCCGAGCACAATGCCCTCAGGATGGCCACCATCCTCGGCGCCGAAGCCCTCGGTCTGGAACAGGATCTGGGCAGCATCGAGCCCGGCAAGCTCGCCGATCTGGTGATTATGGGCAAGAACCCCCTGGAAAATATCCGCAACTCCAACACCGTGGAGATGGTCATGAAAAATGGCCGCCTCTACCAGGCCGACAGCCTGGACGAAGTGTACCCGCAAGTTCGCAAAGCGCCCGCCTTCGAATGGCAGCAGGCGGCGCCGGTAGGGGTGCCGGGGATGCGGTAGAGTTTGGAAGAAATAGGACAGATCCCCCATTCCGGCGTTGCCGGGGTGGGGGATTTTTTGTGTGGGGTAGGACTTCGGAATGGGAGAATTTTGAGAAATATGCGCTTTATAAGAATGGAATACGCTGAGGACAATACCCACAAAACCTGTTTTTTTGAGCAATTGCGTAGAAAAACGCACTCTCTTTGATAAGATTTCTCAATAATCTATACACAAAGTACTACCTTTGTGTAGAATAACCAGATATCTATACAGATGGCAAACTTAGCCAAGTGGACCGTTTATGAGGTACCGTCAAAAATTGAAGTCGAGACTAGAAAAATTCTCAAATCACTTCCTGCTGCCCACCGTAAACTGGCGGAATTAAAAGGTGTAGCTGCCGGAATTCCTAATCAAAGTATTTTAATCAATACCCTGGGGTTACAAGAGGCCAAGGATTCTTCGGCCATTGAAAACATAATAACTACCCACGATGATTTGTATAAAAGTGAACTACAACTGGCCACTATACCCTCATTAGAAGCGAAAGAGGTCAGGAATTATATTGCGGCACTTAAAAGAGGTTATGATTTAGTAAGTCAAAGTGGTATGCTAACAACCAGAACCATACTGGAAATACAGCAAATACTCGAAAATAACAAAGCTGGCTACAGAAAACTGCCAGGTACTTCTCTGAAAAATGCCGCGACAGGAGAAATAGTATATACCCCACCTCAGGATTACGACACCATTGTCCAACTCATGGCTGAGTTAGAACGATTGATTAATGATCCTGAGTTTAGCCAATATGACCCTTTGGTAAAAATGGCCATTATTCATCATCAATTTGAGAGCATCCATCCTTTTTACGACGGCAATGGCAGAACGGGGCGAATAATCAATATTCTCTACCTTATAATTTCAGATTTATTAAATCTCCCGATCCTATATTTGAGTAAATACATCATTAAAAATAAAGCAGATTATTACAAATATCTACAAGAAGTCAGGGAGACTAATAATTGGGAAAACTGGATATTGTTTGTGATTGAGGGGGTGCGATTGACGTCAATAGATACCATTGAGCTCATTAATGAGGTACGCAAGCAAATGCAGGATATGAAAAATTTGCTCCGCAGTAATTACAAATTTTATAGTCAGGATTTATTGAACAGCCTGTTTAAACACCCCTACACTAAGATAGGTTTTGTCATGGATGATTTGCAAGTAAGCAGAATAACAGCAGCCAACTATCTCAACCAATTAACCAGAGATGGCGTATTGCGTAAAGAAAGAATAGGGACCAATAATTACTACATCAATAGCAAGTTGTTTGCTATTCTGGCACGCTAATGAAAATTTACGCTCCAGAAGGCGTACTGCCGGGGTGGGGGATTTTTTGTAGCGCAGGGCTCTGGCCAGCCAGCCCCTAGTGGTCTGTCAAGGCTAAAACTTCAGGTAGCCTGTGGCGTCTTTTGCGGCCACTCTGCGTTGGAGAACCCCTTACGTAGCGGTGCTATGCGCGGGAACCCCCGCCTTGATTGGCCCCAAAATTCGCTCACACTCAACCGGAAAATTAACACTTGACAGACCCCTAGGTTTATTGCTTAAAATTCGGTATATTCGAAAGCAGAACCTCGCAAAAACAAAAAACCATGAACGTAGCCGACGACACCTTGCTCGAAGCCAATGTGTGTCCCAATTGCTGGGGGATACAGGAGTATGACCATCAATTTAAGCAGTTTGTAGAAGACCAAACCAAGGCCAATATCAACCACGACAAGACCCATCACAAGGCTTTTGTGCAGCAGTTTGTCGAAACCTACGTGACAGGTATTCACTTGAAAAATGAAGGCGAGGAGCGCTATTGCCCCACCTGCCATACCAGGTACAAACACCTTCCTTTAGAGACGGATTAGCTGGGGACTACGGATCAGTTGCTTGGCTTTGCAGCTTGCTATTTTTTGCGGTGTCGTACCACGCTAAGCTTGCAGCAGTTTCAAATCAAATTCAAAGCCTGGTAATACCTGTTCACCGCTAAGGATTTGGTCAAAACCATGGCGTATAGCTACACTACCATCTGCCCGGTAGATATAGGTCTTTTCTTCCAGGGGGTCAATTAGCCAGGCTAGTTTTACGCCGTTGGCTATCCAACTTTCCTGCATTTTACGTTTTAGCGTAGGCAAGTGATCAGAATCGGAACGAATTTCAACGATAAATTCAGGGACAATGGTGGCGTACTGTTTGCGTTCAGCAGGTGAAAGTTTTGACAATTGCGCATGGGATACAAACGAAGCGTCAGGAGAACGCAAACTCCCGTCAGGTAAGCGAAAACCAGTTGAAGAACTGAAGCCTTGCCCCAACTGGTGTAGTCGGGCATAATTCCTTAGTTCGCTTCCCACTTCCATTTCATAATACCCGGAATTTAAGTGTAAAGGAGCCATAAGCGCGACTTTTCCATCAGGTTCTTGCTCTATAAGTAATTCTGGATGAGCTGCACAGAGTTGGTCAAACTCCTCCTTGTTCAGGGCACCACTAGAATACCAGGGCCCCAATAAGCTGATTAGCGGAAGTGGGGCGTCGATCATTTTTTCCAATAACGGTGCTGCGGCCATGCTGCTTTATTTGAAATACTAAAATAGAATTTTTTCAGCGTTTCCGCAAATAGCACGCCGATTTACCTGTAATTCATTCCTGCTATTCGTCGGCTTCTGTTATTTATTTAACGCACAATTTGCATGGAATAAATATTTTGCGTTAATTAGCTGTGCTATTTGAAGCAAAATATGCGCTAATGAACTTTTATATTCACCAACGACCGAATTGGCCCAATTTTACTTGGGACGATGAACTGCTCTTAAAGCTGCTGGGCAGTGTCCGGCATCTACAAGGGAAAATTGTGGGAAAAATGGAGGCTGTTGGTTTCGATGTACGAAACGAAGCTTCGCTGGACACCCTGACCCTGGACATCTTAAAGACCAGTGAAATAGAGGGAGAAATATTGGATCCAGAACAAGTCCGATCTTCCCTGGCAAAAAGACTCGGACTGGATATTGGCGGCCTGATATCAACAGACAGGAATGTGGACGGGGTGGTCGACATGCTGTTGGATGCCACGCAGCAGGCAGCCCAGCCACTGACGGAGGACCGGCTTTTTGCCTGGCATTCCTCTTTATTCCCCGCTGGAAGAAGTGGGCTGCATAAGTTACTCGTAGGCCAGTGGCGAAAGGATTCTAAAGGTCCTATGCAGGTTGTTTCGGGTAGCATCGGTAAAGAAAATATCCACTTTGAGGCGCCGCCTGCAGAAAGGGTTGCCGCAGAAATGAGCACGTTTCTGGATTGGTTCAACAAGGAACTTTCTTTGGATCCTGTCATTAAAGCAGGAATTGCCCATCTATGGTTTATTACCATCCATCCTTTTGAAGATGGAAATGGTAGGATAGCACGAGCCTTGACCGACCTTTTATTGACCAGAGGAGATGGGATGAGTCAGCGATTTTATTCGATGTCCACTCAAATAAGAGTAGAGAGGAAAGGCTATTACAAAATTCTGGAGAAAAGCCAACAAGGGCTATTGGATATATCAGCCTGGCTGGAATGGTTTCTGACTTGTTTGCTCAATGCCTTGCTCAATGCTGAATTTACCTTGCAAAAAGTGCTGGTAAAACATCAATTCTGGTTGGCACACAAGGGTACAACAATGAATCAAAGGCAAATAAAGACGCTGAATAAGTTGCTTGACGGCTTTGCCGGAAAACTAACCACGGTGAAATGGGCAAAGATCAATAAATGTTCCAGAGATACTGCACTGAGGGACTTACAGGACCTAATCAATAAAGGCCTTATAGAAAAAGAGGCAGGTGGTGGGCGCAGCTCCAGTTACGAATTAAAAATATAAACACCAACCATGCCCCAACTCCTCCAAAACCAGCAACTGGAAATTCACCTCGACCTGCCCGACGAAGGCTACCACCTCCCGCGTTTCGACTGGACCGGCAAGATCACGCTGGTGAAATTTCAAAACACCCGTGTGTCCGGCACCGAAAAACCGGCGGCGGATGACGACGTCAGGCGCTGCGGCCGCGGCTTGTACAACGAATTTGGCATCGAGGCCCCGGTGGGTTACGCCGACACGCCGGCCAGCGGCTGGTTTTCCAAGCTAGGGGTAGGGTGGCTCAAACGAGACGACCAGCCCTACCACTTTGCCCACGACTACGAAATTCGACCCGCAGTTTTCAACGTCCAAGCGGAACCGAATAAGATCCACCTCACCTGCACCTCCCCGTTGGTCAACGGCTACGCTTACGTACTGAAAAAGGAGATCGAATTGCTGGACAGCAGCTTCGTCATCCGCTATCTTCTGCAAAATACCGGAACCAAAGCCATCGTCACCGACGAATACAACCACAATTTTCTTGCCATTGGCGAAGCGCTGATCGGCAAGGATTATAGCCTGAAATTCCCCTTTGAGCTGCAACCGGCCCTCTTTGGCGAAACCGTTAACCCGGCACAAAAAGTCGAACTGCTGGCCCGGGAGGTCCGCTTCAACGGCGTACCTGCGGATCCCTTCTTTTTCAGCAACCTGTCCGGCGGCGAATCCGTGCCGGCCAGTTGGGAGCTGATCCATCGGGAAACCGGGATCGGAATCCGGGAAACCGGAAGTTTCACCACCCGCAAAATCAACCTGTGGGGCTGGCAGCACGTTGTCAGCCCGGAATTGTTTTTCCGCATTTCACTCCCGCCCGGACAGTCCGTTGCCTGGTCCCGGCGGTATGATTTTTACCGGGTAGCATAATCCCTTTTTTGGCATTCGTTGGGACTAAAAGAAGGCAGCCTGCCGGCGGCGCCGAAAAACTTCCCCCACATTTAGACCAATCCACCGTTCTGGCCGACCTAAACCCGGCCCGTATTTCCACCCGTATTCCTTTTTCCCTGTTCTTTGTGGCGTCAATAAAAATCATTCTCGGAATATTTTTGTTTACACCAGTCACAAAGCAGTACCGCGCTTGCTTTTCCTTGCCATTGGACTGCATTTTAATAGATAACTCCAAATACCAAGCTGTTTAACCCAAAGAACCATGCTTAATTTTAAACCTTTCCTGGCCGGGATACTGCTCTTCCTGGCCCTGCTACCCACGGTGCAGGCGCAAAACAAGTACGCCCTGAGTGGCTACATCAGCGATGCCGAAAATGGGGAAACGCTCATTGGTGCCACCGTCTACGTGCCCGAATTGGCGCAGGGGGTCACCAGCAACGAATACGGCTTTTACTCCATCTCCCTTCCACCGGGTACCTACCAGGTCGAGTTCAGCTACATCGGCTTCGAGACCCGCCGGCAAACCATCGACCTGACGCAGCCCCTGACCGTGTCGGTGGAACTGGGCGGGGGAGCCACGCAGCTCGCCGAGGTCGTCGTAACGGCCGAAGCCGAGAACGGCAACGTGTCTGACCTCCAGATGAGCAACAACTCGTTGGACATGAACACCGTCAAAAAACTTCCTGCGCTGCTGGGCGAGGTGGAGGTGCTGCGGAGTATCCAGTTGCTGCCCGGCGTGACCACCGTCGGCGAAGGCGCTACGGGCTTCAACGTGCGCGGCGGCAGCATCGACCAGAACCTGGTGTTGCTGGACGAAGCACCCGTCTACAATTCGGCCCACCTCTTCGGTTTTTTCTCGGTTTTCAACCCCGACGCCGTCAAAGACGTGGAGCTCTACAAGGGAGGCATTCCGGCCCGCTACGGCGGTCGCCTGTCGTCGATCCTGGACGTGCGCATGAAGGAAGGCAACAACAAGAAACTCAGCGTCAACGGCGGGGTAGGCCTCATCCTGAGCCGCCTGGCCGTGGAAGCGCCCATCGTGAAAGACAAGGCTTCCTTCATCTTTGCTGCCCGCCGCTCCTATATCGATGTGCTGGCAAAGCCTTTCCTCAACGATGACCTGGGCCAGACCACCCTCAACTTCTACGACCTGACCCTCAAAACCAACTACAAGGTCAACGACAATAACCAGCTCTTCCTCTCGGGTTACCTGGGCCGCGACAACTTCGGCTTTGGCGACGACGCGGGCTTCAGCTGGGGTAACCAGACGGCGACCCTGCGCTGGAACCACATCTTCAATAACAAGCTCTTCGCCAATACCACCCTCTACTACAGCAATTACGACTACAGCATCAACTTTGGCGCCACTGATGAAGATAGCTTCGACTGGTCGGCCAATATCATCAATACCAGCGTCAAGCCGAACTTCACCTACTACCTCTCCCCCAACAACATCCTCCGGTTCGGGGGGCAGGGCATCCGCTACGAGTTTCAGCCGGCCAACGCGATCATCGTCAGCGATGCCGAAACCCGGGATATCAGCCTGGCTAAAAAATTCGCCCTCGAAGGCGCCCTTTACCTCGAAAACGAGCAGACGCTGGGCAAGCGCTGGCAAATCAACTACGGCTTGCGGTGGTCTTACTTCAACCTGATTGGCAAAGGCAATGCCTACACCTTTGGGGAAGCCGCGCAGGGCAACCCGCGCCCGTTGACGAGCGTAACCAGCTACGCTGCCGGTGAATCCATTCAGGCCTATTCCAACCTGGAGCCCCGGGCCGGGGTGCGTTTCCAGGTCAGCCCCGACAATTCCTTCAAAGCCAGCTACAACCGCACGGCCCAGTACATTCACCTGCTGTCGAATACCGTCGCTTCTACCCCCGTCGACCTCTGGTTGCCCAGCACCAACAACGTGCAGCCGCAAATGGCCGACCAGTTTGCCATCGGCTACTTTCAGAACTTCAAGGACAACACCTACGAAACGTCGGTGGAACTGTATTACAAAAAGCTGGCTCACCAGGTCGACTACATCGACGGGGCCGACCTCATCCTCAACGAGCTGGTGGAAGGACAGATTCTCTCCGGCGATGGCCGCGCCTACGGGCTGGAGCTGCTGCTCCAGAAAAACAAGGGCAAGTTCACCGGTTGGGCCAGCTACACCCTCGGCCGCAGCGAGCGCCAGGTAGCTGGCGTCAACAGCGGCAAGTGGTACCCCAACCGTTTCGACCAGACCCACAACCTGAGCCTAACGGGCTTCTACGAGCTGAGCAAGCGGTGGTCGGTGAGCGCCGTCTTCGTGTACAACACGGGCACGCCCGCCAACTTCCCCACCTCGCGCTACACGCAGGCGGGTTACACCATCCCCCACAACACGGACAACACCCGCAACAATGTGCGCATCCCGTCCTACCACCGCATGGACCTCTCGGCTACCCTGGAGGGCAAGCACAACCCCGAGCGGCGCTGGCAGAGCAACTGGGTGTTTTCGGTGTACAATGTGTACAACCGCCGCAATCCTTTCTCGATCTACTTCGAGCAGGACCTCAACCGCGCACCCGCTAACCAGCCCGTCACCACCGAGGCCATCCGGTTCTCGGTCGTCGGCAATTTTGTGCCCGCCGTCTCCTATAATTTCAAATTCTAAATCCGCCCGGCCTGGCCTGGATAACCATTTTCCACCGGCGTAAAAAATAAAAATCATGCTTAACCTTCGCTCCTTTTTCCTTGCTGCCCTCCTCGCCATCACGGCCTGGAGTTGCACTGACACCATCGATCTCGATGCCAATTTCAAGACTCCCGAACTGGTGGTTGACGCCTGGCTGACCCAGGAACCGACCACCCAGACGGTTCTGATCTCGCTCACCCAGGACTATTTCAACGCGACCGCCCAACCCGCCGTGACCGACGCCACGGTACTGCTCAGCAACGAAACCCAGGGCAAGACCATGCCCTTCGTGCACCAGGGCAATGGCGCCTACTCCTGGACCCCACCCGCAGGTGCGACCATTGGCGGAGTTGGCGACCAATTCGTGCTCACCGTGACGTACAAAGACCGCACCTACCTGGCCCAATCGGCCCTGAACCCCGTCCCCCCCGTCGACTCCATCGTCTACGAGGTGCGGGAAGCCGAACTGACCAATCCGGCGGGCATCTACGCCCAGGTCTACGCCCGCGACCTGGTGGGAACCGGCAATACCTACTGGATCAAGACCTACAAGAACGGGGTGTTTCTGAACAAGCCTGCCGAGATCAACCTCTGTGCCGATGGCGTTTTTAGCCTCGATACCGGTTCTGACGGAATCGTCTTCATTCCGCCGATTCGGGAAACCATTAACCGCATACCTGACCCCGATACGGCCGACAACAGCGACGTGCCGCCCTACGCCGTCGGGGATAGCATCCGGGTGGAGATCCACGCTATCACCAACGAGGCTTTCCGCTTCCTCACCATTGCCCAGCAGCAGATGACCAACAGCGGCTTGTTTGCCCTGCCGGTCACCAATTCGCCGACCAATATCGTTCCCCTCACCGCGGGTGTTCCGGCGGCACTGGGCTTTTTCAACGTGGCGGCGGTATCGAGTAAAGCGGTGCTGGTGGAGTAGGGCGCCTGGAGGGGTTGTAAGTAGTGCGAAGTGCCGTAGGTACTTAGATGTCGGGTGTGCCAGGCATGGCCCTACACTAACGGATGCGGACGCTAATAAAATAGGGTCCAAGTTCCGAGAGAGCCCGCTGACGGGAATCTCATAGACGAAGCCAAGG
>PZPC01000037.1 GCA_003045895.1 Bacteroidota bacterium | reverse complement strand
AAAAACACGGCTTATCCGTGTATGAGGAACTCATCAATGCCATCAAGGGAGAGTCGTTCCTACGCACCATGCAGATGGCTACCTAAATAGTTACCATCGGTTTTTTGTTCCGCACACAGCGGAACACACGGGTTGCTTGGTTGTTCGTACGCCTACGAGCAATGGTGGTGGTTTGCCCTGTATTGCCGAGAGGCAAAAAATGGGGCTGGCGTTCAGGCTGTGGGTGGGACCCCAGGGCTGTCGAATCAAGGAAAACCTAATATGTTGTTGCTGTTTTTATCCGAAATGGCGCATTCAAGAGAACCCATCCCCCGCCCTTCCCTTTCAAGGAAGGGAGTCCAGATGCGCGATTTTTGCCGAGGCGAGTAGTAAATTCAACGCTGGCAGCTGGCCTGCAACAAGTCTAAAGCTACTGCCCCCAAGGCGAGGAACTACGGCTAGTCGAATTTTCACAATGGCCGATTGCCGACTTTTCACAACGGTCAAAACCTCGCGAATACGCGCAGCACGCCTCCCTTCCTTTTCAAGGGAAGAGCTTGCCACGCCCCTTCGGCGTGGGCCGGGGGATGGGTTCTAAAAAAAGAGAAGAGCTTGCTACGCCCCTTCGGCGTGGGGCGGGGGATGGGTTTACTTAAATGCACTATTTCGGATAAATATCCCTGCAACGTATTAAATATTTCCAGATTCGACAGCCCTGTGGGTGGGACCCCTCCCAAAGGGGCTCTTGAGCTTTGTCGCCAAAAACCGCCATTTTTCACCGCCATTGACCCGCACAGACCGCCATCAATGACGGTCAACCCAACGCCACCAAATCGCCCGTAATCTTAGCCGACAGCAAACACAACGGAATCCCCCCGCCGGGATGCGCGCTACCGCCCACAAAGTAGAGGCCGCCAATTTGCCGACTAAAATTGGGGTGCCGCATGAACGCAGCCATGGGGCTATTGGAACTGGTGCCGTACAAAGCGCCCAAATGCGAACCCGTTTTGCTTTCGATGAGCGGCGGCGTAAGCACCCGTTCTTCTACTATTAGCGTACGAACATCGCGACCCAGGATGCGGCCGATTTTTGCAATGGCCCGCGCGCGGGTTTGCGCGGTGAGCGTGTCCCAATCCTGCCCCGCATCGCAGGGGGCATTGATCATGACAAACCAATTTTCACAACCCGCCGGGGCATCGCCCGCTACCAGGTGACTGGTTTTGTTGATGTAAACCGTCGGGTCTGCGTACATCGTACCCTTTTCCATGGCCGCAAACTCCGCCGGATAATCTTCGCTGAAGAGGATGTTGTGGCAGTCCAACTCCGGAAACTCCGCTTGGATGCCCCAGTAAAAAATCAGGGCAGAGGTAGACTTCTCCTGCTTCAGGATGCGCTCGGGTTGCTTTTGCCGGGGCAACAATTGCCGGTAGGTGAAAAAGACGTCCATGTTGCTGATGACCTGCTCGTAGGGATGTGCTTGTTGGCCAATGCGTATGCCCGTGGCCTGGCCGTCGTTTACCAAAATCTCGTCGACCCGCGTATTGAAATGAAAACGCACCCCTTGCCGCAAGGCCAATTCGTAGACCGCCTTGCTGATGCTGTACATGCCCCCCCTGGGCAGGAAAGCCCCAAAATGGTGCTCGAAATGCGGGATGATCGTCAGTAGGCCCGGCGCTTTGTAGGGGTTGGAGCCGTTGTAGGTGGCGAAGCGATTGAAGAGCTGCACCAGCTTGGGGTGTTGCAGCCTGCTTTCGTGCACGGCATTCATGGAGCGGAAAAGATCCAGGCCCGGAATTTGGAACAAGGCTTTCAGGACCCCCATATTGGTCCAGGTGGCTACCTTGTGCAAGCTTTTTTCCAGGAAAGTCTGCCCGGAAACGTGGTATTTGTGCGCCGCATCGGCCAACATATCCATGACCCTGCTGGCGGGCACCTCCAACTGCTGTGCCACTTCGGCGGCAAAGTCTGCGGCGGCAGCGTGGGCCTTGATGCGCGTCCCATCTTCCCAAAAATAGCGACAAACAATGGGCAGCCTTTCGTATTGAAAATGATCGCCCGGGTTTTCACCCGCCAGGCGGAAAAGCTCGTCCACATACTGCGGCATGGTGAACAGCGAAGGCCCCAGATCGAAGCGGTAGTCACCCAGTTGGAATTCCGACAATTTCCCCCCCGGCCCGTCCGCCGATTCGTACACATCTACTTCGTGCCCCTGCACGGCCATCCGCACCGCACTGGCCAAACCCGCTATGCCGGCGCCTATGATTGCTGTTTTCAAAGGTTTTTTTTGTTTTTTAAACACTGTAATAGGCAAGAGGTTTTGGTGTCGGGACAATAATAATTTGAGTCGAAAAATGTAAATTTATTATTGTCCAAATACTTAGAGGTGTTTTTATCAGCAAAGTGTTTGCGAGGTGTGCTGCGGCGCCCGCACCAATGATCAAGCACTTAGAGGTCGATAAGAAAAGATATATTTAAATCAATTTTCAAAACAGTTTTTTTACTTTTACGAGGAGTAGTGGAAAAAGATAATGGAGGCACCTCCTAAATGCGCTGACTAAAAGCTTCTGCACCATACGCTAAGAATAAACTACTGAAAATCCTTGAATTGATGAAATTCATCTTAAAATTAGACTTGCCCGATGCGGAACAGGAAGCAGTATGGCTCAATGACCGCATCCAGGAAGAAGCGATAGCTGGTTTGGACAGCGAGATGGTCCAAAAGCCACAAGTACGCGGCGCTATGTCGGGCGAAGTGTGGACGGAACTGCTGAAACTGGCCGCTACAACGGCCGTAGCCGAGGCGATGAAGTCGCTTATCACCCTGGTTTTTGACCATTTCAAAGGCAAGAAAGCCAAAGTTGAATTAACGGGCCAATGCCCCGCTAATGGGCAACAGTTCAAGCTCTCGTTTGAAACTGCGGGCGAAAAGCAGCGGCTGGAAGCCATCGCCGAGTTCAATCGCTTGCTGGAAGAATTTTGTGGAAAACCGGATGCAAATAACGCTGCTGAGGTATGAGCAGTCGATTGAAACCAGACACCACTTTTGCCATCCTCATGGGCAGCAGCCTGTTTGAGGAAGAAAGTTTTGCGCCTATCCCACCCGTAGTGAACAACCTGCGCGACCTACAGGAAGTGCTGGCCGATAAGGCTATTTTGGGTTTGAACCCCAATCACATTCGGGTCATTGAAAATGAAACCAGTACGAGAGCCCTCCGTTCCCTGAGGCAGTACGCCGACGAAGCCAAAGCCTCCAAAGCGACCACTTTGTTGTTTTATTATGCCGGGCACGGCTATCGGCGCACCGACAACAAGTACTTCCTGACGGCTACCGACTCCCACATGGACACCATCAATATTGATGGCACCTCGGGTGTTTCCTATGAGGATGCCATCAAGAAAATCTTGAAAGACACCCGTATTGCCCAGCATATTATCATTATTGATGCCTGCTCTTCCGGTACCATTGCCCAGGGAGATGAAACCGCCCTGCCGGATATTGACCTGAAAGGCAGCTACACCCTGACCTCTTCTGCCGACCGGCAAGCGTCTTTTTTTGATGAACAACTCCGCCCACACACCTTCTTTACCGCCGAGTTATTGGATATGCTGCGGCAGGGAATAGACAGCGACCGCGACAGCCTCACTCTGGCCGAACTGTACGAGCAATTGCAGCAGCGCATGAAAGCCAGGCAGTATGCCATGTCGCCCCAACAAAAGACGACCCAGGAGTTGCAACCGCACACGTATACCTTTTGCCGGAACAAAGCTTTTGATGGGGAGAAAAAGCGATTCCAGGAACTGGAAACCGAAATACAAGAGGCCGCGAAAGACCTGGAAGCGGGTGCGATACCGAAAGCCAAGCGCAACCTGAAAGGCATCCTGGAAGAAATAGAGGAAGACCTGACCCGCGAAGACTACCAAGCCTCCCTGCGCCAAAAGGTGGAAGCCCACCTGGCCTTTTGCGAACACTATAAGGCTTACAAACCCATTTTTGAAAAAATTCTTGGTACAGATCAACACGCTGCCCAGGCCGCTGCCCAAACCGAGGTGAAAACCTTGGAAGCCATCATTGCCCAACTGAAACAGGAACTGACCGCAAAGACCACCCTCCTGAATCAAACGACGGCGGATATGGTCAAACTTCAAACCACCGCCGCGGCTAAGGAACAACAACTCCAAGCTACCTTGGCAAGATTGGAAAAAGAACTGGCCCGCACCCAAAGTGAACGGACTGCCCTGATTGCGCTACAGGAAACCCCTAAACCTTTACCCCCTCCGGCTAAAGACGATTTGATTTTTATCGAAGGTGGCACTTATAAAATGGGCGACGTGATGGGGGATAAGGAGAAGGACAACGAAACCGTCCACCCCGTAACACTCAGCGATTTTTATCTGGGTGCTTATGCCGTAACTTTTGAGGAGTACGATGCTTTTTGCGAAGCTACTAAGCGAACAAAACCAGATGACAACAAGTGGGGACGAGACAAACGCCCGGTAATGAACGTAAGTTGGTACAATGCCGTGGAGTACTGTAATTGGCTAAGCGAACAGCAAGGATTGAGTCCGTTCTACAGCATAGACAAGACCCGTAAGGACCCGAACAATACCAACAATAATGATACAAGAAAGTGGGTGGTAAGCCCCCTAGGAGATGCCAACGGCTACCGCCTGCCCACGGAAGCAGAGTGGGAATACGCCGCTCGGCAGGGCGGACAAACGCTACGCTTTGGGAATGGGAAAGACACAGCTGACCCCAAGGAAATAAATTTTGATGCCAGCGAAGGCGGTAAAAAATCTTATTCGGTGGTCGGCGAATTCAGAAGCAAAACCGTACCCGTAGGCAGCCTGAAAAGCCCAAATAGGTTGGGTTTGCACGATATGAGCGGCAACGTGTGGGAATGGTGTGCTGATTGGTACGGTGCTTATTCGAGCAAAAAAATGAATCCGCTTGGAGCGGAGAGGGGTGCTACTCGCGTGCTTCGCGGTGGCGGTTGGGACGGTGATCCGTCGGTCTGCCGCACTGCTTATCGCAACCGCAGCAGGCCGACGACTCGCTACAATATTGTTGGCTTTCGCCTTGCCCGCAGTTAGGCGATTTCGCCATTTCGGCCCTAACTAGGAGCGGGCAAAATGCTGCTGCGCAATGGCGCAAGGAAGAGTGAGGCCACCCTGGCAGACCTCCGAGGTAGGCTGTTGAAAATATGCCTCAATTCGAGCTGTTTTCATGATGTATTTTTGAACAATTTCTTCCTTTTTTGCTGAATGGTGATTGAAAGGTTATCTGCCCTCCATCTTTTCAAATCTACGATCGTGACTTGCTCCATTGCGTTTTTTATGCCTTCCGTTTCCGTTTTTTTTCCGTAGCTCGCTATCGACAAACAGGATTCTGTTATTGCTCCACAAGGACTCTTTTGATGGTTGTACTTAAACAAGCCGAAGATGGATTCAATAATATCTGAGCTACAAATTATTGTTTCCATTCCAGGCAGTTTAGCCCGGGTTCTTTTTAGGTAATCTAACATGAATTCCTTGAGTGAAGATTCCACTTCACTGGATTCAATATACTGCGTACATTCAAGGACGGTGCCATTACTCAATCCATTATTTTTCAAGACTTTGTTGACCTGGTTAATGAGTTGCTGTTCTGCCGTTAATTTTTTGATGAATTCCTGATAGGAGATAATCCATTTAATCTTTTCAAACGCCTTTGGTTCGGCTCCGCTTTTTTCATATTGCTGGGCTAAACATAAGAGCTTATTGGCCCATTTAACAATGGCAGAAATATTTAAAAAACGCCCTTTTGTTCGTTGCTTTGGAGGAATATATTCTGCGTATTCACTTAGTATTAGCTGCTTTTTCATCATTGTACTCGCATTGCAAAAATCAATAAATTGTTGATTATCAGCATACGTTTTTTCCAACCAATTCCCCAGCGCATGACCACAATCTTCTATGTGCTCTAATCCACTGATGTACAGTGAATTGCAAAGATTGTTGCCGTTGTCGCAGCAGCAATACTTTAGCTGATAATTCCTCGCAATTACATCGCTTATAACACCGCTGATATCAGGGGCTTTCCAAGACTTGTTCAGTCGTATATCCAGTACCCTCACATCTGACAAACCTAAGGCTTGGTTGAATGTGTATTGGTTTAAATTGACACCTAACAAGAGGAGCAGCTTTTGACTCCCTATGCTAATGCTCTCATCTATAATGAGCGCCCATTGCTCAGAAGCGGCTGAGGATTGCGCAAGCTCATAATAGCCTAGTTTCATCTCCCAGTTTCTTATACTCGAAAAAGAAGGGATGTCGAACTCCAAGTTCAGCAACAAAAGCAAGGTTTGAAGAATTTTAACACACCCTCTATAACTGCAACCTCCTGCGGACCTTATACCTATACAGAGTTCAATGAGCTCGGCTGAATAGCTATGGTTACTTACCAACGTTTTATTCTCTTTCGGTTTAGATCCCAAAGATTTTTCAAGTCTATGACGAGCTGCTTTTTCTTCGTAATACTTCTTTTTCCATGTACTTCTGCTTTGCTCTAAATCTAATATTTTTCGATTTTGATAATGTATCATTTTACCTCGACACTTGGCTTTTTCTCGCCAATGTGCTAACTTCGTAGCAACGTTTTTATTTTCCCGCATTTTTTTTTGGTTTAGTCACCTCAAAAATGCGGGATTTTTATTTTATAATTTTCAACAGCCTACCTCGGAGGTCTGCCCAGGGGAACAACTGGCTGGCGCCGCAAGAACCCTTTAAATCTAAATGGTCACTTCTCTTGCCAAAGAATCGAAATAAAAAGCCTTCTCTGACATTTTTTGTGGTCAATCGAAAGTAAAGATGAAAAGCGACTGGTAAGGAGCGTCATTTTACCTTCGGTGCTACTTCGTGGTTACTTTCGATTGACCTCCAACACAAAAAATGTCAGAGAATCATAAAAAGGCTGATGCGACCCCGCTGGGGTCGGAAAGCATTGGTGGTGTGGGGGGGACGGCGGCTTCGGCCGCCTACCCATCCCGATTATCGTAGGCTGGAGCCAACGACAATTTTTTCTTCGCGCTGAAGCACGAAGACCCCAAGCACCCCACCTTTTCGGCACCCCAAAGACAAAACCAGTCATCTGTTTCACCGAACAAACTATTTCCGCTAGTTTCGTGACTGAGAACGTTCAATTATCATCGACTATTCACCACACACACATGCGCAAATTCCAACTGCTCCTACTCCTGGTAGGCTTACTCTGGACGGCTACCGGCTGGTCCCAAACCACCTCCACCTCCCGGCAAGTACCCGCCCAAGCACAACTGACCTACGCCGAGTACCTGGGCAGTATTCCGCCCGTCCGGACGCTCATTCCCGTACCGCCTACCGACCCCGAACGGCGCCGCCAGGGGAAGAAGCCGGTCGCGGTACCCGAAAATTTCATCGGCCGGGGCTGGCAGACCATCGTCTTCCCCGACCGCCAGCGCCAGCAGGCCGATCCCCTGCGCCAATTCACCATGCCGCCCGACGGCACGACGGAAGTGGAGCCCCTCGTGAATACCGACGGCCTTTTGGGGGGCTCTTCCCCCAATGACCCTACCGGCGATATTGGGCGGGACAATTACCTGCAGGCCGTCAATGCCACTACGCTCGGCGTGTTCGACAAGATGGGCAACCTCCTCCATTCCTTCGCCGCCAACACGCTCTGGAGTACCATCAACTTCAGCTCGGCCGGCGACCCCATCGTGCTCTACGACCAGGAAGCCGACCGCTGGCTGGTCACGGAGTTCCCCAATGGAAACCGCCTGTTGGTGGCCGTATCGCAAAGCAGCGATCCCCTCGGCGCCTGGGACGCCTACAGCTTTGCGACCCCCAGCTTCCCCGATTACCCGAAGTACGGCATCTGGGGCGACTCCTACACCGTCACCACCAACGAAGGCGGTGCCGGACAGCTGGAATGTTATTTCATCAACCGGGCAGCCCTGCTCGGTGGCGCGGCCATGGTGCCCATCCAGCGCCTGCAAGTTCCCGGCAACACCAATACCGAGGCGGGTTTCTTCGTCGCTACCCCGGTCGATTGGACGGGCCTGGAGCGGCCGGCTGCCAATCCGCTCGTCGTCACCCTCAACGATTCTTCCTGGGGCAACACCGACGCCGATGCCATCGAGGTCTTCAGCTTCGATCTGAACTGGGCGGACCCCGATAGTACGACCGTCACCCGCACGACCGTCTTCACGGCACCCTACGACGCTTACGCCTGTGCCGCCGCTGGTTCCGGTTTCGCCTGCATTCCCCAGCTTGGTGGTGGTGGCCTGGACGGTATTCCCGAGGTCATCATGAACCAGGTGATCTACCGCAACTTCGTCACCCACGAAAGTATCGTCTTAAACTTTATGACCGACGTAGACGGCAACGAGCTGTCGGGCATCCGCTGGGTAGAGCTGCGGCGCAGTCCCGGCGAAGACTGGGCCGTCTACCAGGAAGGTACCTTTGCCCCCGATGATGGGCTGCACCGTTTCATGGGCGGTATTGCCATGGATGCCCTCGGCAACATCGGCCTGGCCTACAACGTGAGCAGCGCCGACACCTACGTGGGCGTTCGCTTCACCGGGCGCCGGGTAGGTGACCCACTCGGGCTGATGACGGTGGCGGAATACGTGGCCGTCGAGGGCGGCAGCACCATCTCTTCCGGTGGCCGCTTTGGCGACTACGCCCACATGTCGGTGGATCCGGTCAACGACCGCACCTTCTGGTACACCACCGAATACGCGGGCCCCAACGACGTGCGCACCAGGGTCATCGCCTTCGACCTGCGCAAAGACACCACCGACCTGGCTCCGCTGGCGCTGGTCAGCCCGCGCACGTCGAATGACCTGACGGCCGCCGAAATCGTCAGGCTCAGCGTCAAAAACCAGGGACTGGACACCCTGACCAGCTTTCGGGTAGGCTACCGCTTCCTGGACGGCCCGCCGGTCAGTGAGGAAGTGACGCAGCAGTTGCTGCCCGACAGTACGTACCTGCATACGTTCAGCGGTACCATCGACCTGGCGGCCGTAGCGGATTACCCCTTCACCTTGTTTGTCGCTACCGACGGCGACGACCAACTCCGCAACGATACCCTGCGCCTGGTGGTGAGCCAGCTGCCGCGGATCGACGCCGGTATTTCGGCCATCCTGACGGACGGCAATACCGTGTGCGGCGCCGCCTTCGAGCTGGGGCTGGTGCTCACCAACCTGGGTACCGACACCCTGAATACCGTCACCGTAGCCTGGAGCCTGAACGGGCAGCCCCAGGAACCGATCACCTGGACGGGGGTGCTGGCGAGCGGCGCTGCCGTCACCCTGACGGCGGGGGTGGCAGCGGCCGAAAATGGCACCAACACCATCAGTGCCAGCGCCACGCTACCCAATGGCAACAGCGACCAGCGCCCCGGTAACGATACCTTCTCCCGCGACATCGAGGTGCTCACCAATGGGGTGGCCAGCTTCTTCAACCTGCTCACCGACGACTATCCCGAGGAAACCACCTGGGAACTCACCGATGCCAACGGTGAGCAACTGTATGCCGGTGGCCCTTACGGCGCCGACCGTACCCTTTACGTCGAAGAATGGTGCCTCGACCCGGAAGCCTGCTATACTTTTACGATGTTTGACGCTTACGGCGATGGTATCTGCTGCGCGTACGGGCCCGGCAACTACAGCATCACCGATGCCGAAGGACTGCCCCTGTTGAACAGCGACGGCAACTTCGCCGACCTGGAAACCAACGACTTCTGCGCCACCTTCACCTGTATGCTGGACGTGGAGGCCGAGGTGTCGCCCGAGAGTGCCCCCGATGCCGGCGACGGCGCCATTCTGCTGGTCACGGCCAACGGTGTCGGCCCCTACCAGTACAGCATCGACGGCGGGCTGACTTTCCAGGAGTCGGCCATGTTCACGGCGCTGACGGCGGGCAAGTTTTCGATTGTGGTGCAGGGCGCTGCCGATTGCTATTACGAAGCACCCCTCCTCCTGACGGCCTGTACCCTGGGCTTTACCGCCACGGTGAACAACGAATCCAATACCGGCGCCCGCGATGGCTTCATCGACATTGACGCCAGCAACGGCGCGCCGCCGTACACCTACAGCATCAACGGCGGCAACGCAACGGCCAATCCGCGCTTCAACAACCTGGCCAACGGCGAATACCAGGTGCAGGTGATGGACGCCAACGGCTGCAGCCAAACCCAGGTGATTACCATCGACGTGAATACCGGCACCAGGGAGACCTTCGTGGTAGGCTCCGACGTACGGATCTATCCCAACCCAACCGACGGGGTCTTCCAGCTGGATGTGCCCGGGCTGGTAGCCACCACCGTCTTCCTGCCCCTGGAGGTATACGACGCCGCTGGCCGCCGCCTCTACCAGGCCCAACTGACCCAGTACGACAGCCGCTACACCGGCACCCTCTCCCTGTACGCCTACCCCAACGGGGTATACTTTATCCGCTTCCTGGATAGCCGCCTGCACGGCTTGCTGCGGGTGGTGAAACAGTAGGCTGGTAGGCTGTGAAGTTGCGCAGACTATGCTGCTCCTGAGTGGTGGGGTTTATTGCTACTGCTGAGGAAGAGCTTACGGTTCCGTGTTCCTCGGTGGACACGGAACCGTTTTTTGGGTAAAACACAGTAAAATCACCTGGAACGGTTAAAATTTAAAATTATACATATAAATATTTTGGAAGTTCGTTTTTTTTTTTTTCAAATTGCGAACATGAACAACAATTCCTTTTTGCTGCATCGGCTTTAATTTAAATCAGCGCTCAGAAAAACAGCAGTGACAAGTAAAGAGGAGGGTTTACCCAATTGATAATAATACGCGCTTACTGGTTCAATTGGACGCTCCGATGGTGTCCACTATCACACTATTTCAGACTGTACCGCTTCTGCTTCCTCATGAGGTGGGCTAGATTGCTATTTCGGCTGGATGGTTTGGGTCACTTTATGGCGGCACGGCCATTATCCGTACTCAATGAAGCAATCCTAAAGAGAATGTAGGTATTCAGCACAATACTTTAGTCAAATTAATTCATTAAGGATAATTATTATTAAAACACTCTTTTATGAAAAAAAATGAAAATAAAAAAACTATTGCTTTTCTGTTAGACGGCAAAGCTAAAACACGCAAAGAAATTGCTGGCGAATTAGGGGTTTCAACCACTACGCTTTGGCGGAAACTAAAAACACAAAATGTGGCATTACCTTCTGGATTGATCTATCCACCTGATCAAATTCGAATTTATGAATACTTAAAAGGGAATTTGGAGTATTTTTAAACATTTTGAAACATTTTGAAACGTTTAAGGAAATATTAACCATGTAGCTTTACTATACAAAAAAGTTCCATAATTAAGCAGTTTCGAGAACGGCTTTTTTAAGTCGGGGTCGGGGCTTTTATTTTTTTAATCCAAAAATAATTTTTATGAAAAACGCCTACCTTACAAACGCAATTATCAATTATTCTCCTGCCCCAGGGAAGTTCAAAACACAAGAATTCATAAATATTATCAGAGAGAATGCTAATTTAAGTCAAGAACGAGCTAACTTGATTCCAATTGAACTTGATGTCGACCTAAGTCTACAACTATATTCAGACTTAGCTATTGCTAATTATCAAGCAATAGCATCTGCCATCAATCAATTTACCGATTATTTTGACCTAGAGCAGCAATTAAACACAATTAAAAACAATGCTTCAGTCATTCCTGACTATCAGGAAAGGACTGCTATTCAGTTGTTTGCTGAAGTTTCAAAAAAATCTGCAAAAATGTGGCTTGATGAATCTGACGGAGGACTAGGTTTCTATAGCTTATTACTAGAAAAAATAGGTGACTCAGAATTGAAATGTGCAGAATGTAGAAGAGCTATTATAGAGGCTGATGGAGCAGCGGCAGCAAGTCTTTTCCTTGGATGGGGATTTGGGCTAGCTGTTCCTGGTACAAATATTGGAATTGGAGTGGCAATAGGGTGGTCTGCAGCTAGTGCCTCAGCTTATGCTGCATTGAGATGTGGTTGCGAATAAATCAGAGTAAAGCTAAACATTGTGTGTCATGGCTACATTTAATTAAAGCATGATTCTCTGACAGCAGTTCCCACTTTGCTTAAAAGCCAAAGTGAGAACTGCTGATATTCTGAATACCTATTTGAGGTTTCAAAAAACAAACCATCTAGTAAAATTATTCTCATTTTAAAACCATCGTTATGAAAAATGAATTTGTAAAAAAAACCTCAATTTTCTTGCTTTTTTTCCTAGCAAGTTTTGGCTTGATTTATCTAATTAAGACTTTAATGGGTTCGTCAACTACCCTCGACGGCGACCTTTTGGACATGATAGTTTTAGCTTTAATTATTTCTGTAAACACGGTTTTTGTTGTTCCGTTTTTTGTTAACAGGCAAAAAAAACAAGTGTAGCTACTTAACTTGACTTTAGCCATAGGCATGCCTTTAGCACAGCCAACGTCTGTTCGAGTAGAGTGAAGTAAAGTAATCCTGCTGGTTTTTCTATTGGTGGCGGCGGTACTAGCGGTGGTGGCGGCGGGAGCACCCCCTCACCCCACCGCCACCGCCAACACCACCCGAAAAGCCGTCCCCACACCCGCTTCAGTCGTAAAATCGATGGTGCCGCCCGCTTGTTCCACAATGTTCTTGCACATGGCCAGGCCCAGGCCCATGCCCGTCGATTTGGTGGTGAAGTTGGGCTGGAAGATGCGGCCCCGTACTTCGGGCGCGATGCCGGGGCCATTGTCTCGCACCGTGAGGATGACCTGGGTAGGGGTGGCCTCGGCCGCCAGGTTGATCTGCCCGTCAGGCTGGCCGTCGAGGGCTTGCATGGCGTTGCGGAGGAGGTTGTTGAAGACGCGCACCAGCTGGTCGCGGTCGGCGAATACGGGGCCGGTGGTGCCCTGGAGGGACAACTCGAAACGCAGGCCGTTGTTCGCCGAGCGGTGCAGTTCGTAGGCCGACCGCACGAGGTCGAACCCATCGAAGGTGGTGGCCTGCGCCTGGGGCAAGCGGGCGAAGTGGCTGAATTCCGTAGCAATCAGGGCCAGGCCGTCAATCTGTTCGATCATGCTTTTGGCGACCTTGCTGCTCCAGCTGAGAGCCCGTGCGGGGTCTTCTTTTTCCAGGCGGAGCAACTGCTGCAATTGCAGTTTCATGGGGGTCAGCGGGTTCGTGATCTCGTGGGCCACCTGCTTGGCCATTTCGCGCCAGGCGCTTTCGCGCTCGTTGGCGGCCAGTTTGGCGGCGCTGGCGTCGAGGTCGAGGATCATCTGGTTGTAGTTCCTGACGAGGCGCCCGATTTCGTCGTCGCGCGGCCAGGTCAGGGGCTGGTTGTCTTGCAGGCGGGTGGTGCCCAGTTTCTGCCCGATGCGGACAATGGGCTCGGTGATGCTGTTGGCGAGCAAGATCCCCAGAGCCCCGGCAATGACCAACAGGAAGACGTAGAGGCTGAGCAACTGCTCCAGCCAGGTATTCAGCAACTGCGGCTGATCCTTAAAGAAACTGACGGTAAACCAACCCACCAGCAGGAAAGCCACCAGGATGAGCGCAAAAAACGCCGCCTGGATACGGATCCGCAAGGAGCTGGGCCCAAACAGGGGCAGCAGCCACCGCTGGTAGGGGTAGCCCAGCACCCAGCAAAGCGCCCGCAGCACAAAAACGTAGACCAGGCCCGTTAGAAAGAAAAGAGAAATAAGGGCCAGCAGGGGGCGGTAGCCGCCGGAAGGGCGACCAACGACCACAAAGCCCTGCTCATCGGCCCGGTGGTAGACCCAGTCGGTGCGGCCGTCGCTGACGCGTTGCCGACCAACACCAGCAGGAAGGTCCAGCTCCACGGAGCGCAACCGCTCCCGGGCCGTGGCGGGCGATAAGGTGTCCCACTGGAAAGCCAGGTGGTACTGCCGGATGGTGTCGGGAACTCCCTGGCGGACAATGTCCAGGGCAATGTCCTGTTGGGCCTGCTGGTCGATGCGCAGGCTTTGCTGGAACGGATAAACGCCTACAAACGAACTGGCCAGAAGCAGCCACAGCAACAACCAGGTCATGCTGGTGCGGTTGCTGTCCAGGTAAATGTCAATACTGAACAGGAAGACCGCCAGGCTGAGCGCCAACGGCAGGTAGTCGGCACCGGCACCGATGCCCCACGCCAGCGCGCCGACTCCCAGGGCCGTGCCGCCGAGTAGGAGGGAGCGCCGCCCGCGGTCGGGCATCCGCTCGTGTAGCTCTTGTATTTGCCAGACCCCCAACAACCAGCAGCCCAGTGCCGGTGCGAGGAGCGCCAGCAAATTGACCCAGGCCCGGGCCGGCAAATCCGACAAGTGCAAAAATCCGCGCCAGCCCAGATCCGCGCTGGTGGTGTGTTGCAACAGCAGGAGCAGCAACACGAAGCCTGCTGCTCCTAACAAGGCATGCCACACCACCGGCCAGGAACGATTAGCCGCCCGCTGCGGGTATAAATTTGCCAAAGACCAACTTGTCAGTCCCTGGCCCGACACCCAGCAAAAGGCTGGCCACCAGTCTTGCGCCAGCCACCCCAGGCCAGCGGCCGTCAGGCCAACGAGTAGTACGCTGATCAGCAATTGAATTTGTCCAGTTGGGGGACTAAGTCGCATGGCGATTTTTAATTTAGGATAGTTCAATCAAGTGTGTCTAGGGTTAAGAAATAAGTTGCTACACAGGAAAGCTTTGCTTCCCTTGGAGGCGCTTCGCGCCGCTTGGAGGCCGTAGGCCGGAAAGCGGCGCGAAGCGCCTCACTTTTCTATCAGGTGCCGGGAAAACCGTTCCCCGTATATTTGGGTCAGGTCTCTTTGGATAGCTTTCCATCCAAAAGCTTTCTTTTTCCAGAACTTCTCATTGTGCATCAGGGATAGGTAAATTTGCTTGATCAGTGCAGTATCCGATACCCAGGCGGCCTTACCCTTGATAAGCTTGCGAATGATACGATGTAAGGCTTCTACCGGGTTGGTCGTATAGATCATTCGACGCAGTTCTTTGGGGTAGTCCAAAAAGACCATCAACTCTTCCCAGTCCGCTTGCCAGCTGTCCACCAAACGGGGATATTTACTGCCCCAGGTAACCGTAAAAGCGGCCATTGCTGTCCTGGCTCCTTCCCTGGCAGAAGCGGTGTAAACGGTTCGTAAATCCCTGCGTAAAGCCTTACTGTCCTTGTCATCAACAAACCGGGTAGAGCTACGTACCTTGTGTACTATACACTTCTGGATTGTGGCCAAGGGGTAAACTTCGGCAATCGCTTCACTAAACCCAGATAAATCGTCGGTACAAAAGATCAAAACGTCTGCCACGCCCCGTTCTTTTAAATCCTCCAAAACCAGGCCCCAGCGGCGAGTACCCTCATTTTCATTGATATACAGGCCTAGCAAGTCCCGCTCACTCTCCGCATCAATGCCGTATACGGTGTAGAACGCCCGGCTGTCATAATGGCCTTCATGGCGCACTTTAAAATGCACCGCATCCAAATAGATGATCGCATATAGGGAGCGTAAACGACGCGTTCGCCAGGCTTGGATCTCCGGAAGTACCTGGTCGGTAATCGCCGATATCTTGCCTGCCGAAATGTCTAAGCCATACAGCTTCGACAACAGGCGACGGACATCCTCTACGGAGTTACCCTGGGCGTACAAGGCTATAATCTGAGTGTCTACACCACTTGATAACTCCCGTTGGCCTTTACCAACCAACTCAGGCTCAAAGTCCGCATTCCGGTCCCGAGGCGTACGAATGGACAGTGGACCGGCCGCCGATAGAAGCTGCTTGGACGTGTAGCCATTACGCTTGTTCTCTTCGCCAGAGGCCCGTTCCTCGGTAAGGAAATCTTCAATCTCGCCTTCCAGCATTTTGTTGACCACGCCTTGTAACAGTTCGCTGAAGACGCTCCCTTCGCTCAGCAGAGGCTTCTTCGAATAAAGGTGCGAGACCATCCGATCGCGAAGCTCCGCGTCCGGGATCAAGTCGGCTAAAGTGTCTTTTTTCTTTTGCTTTGCCATAATTTATAAGTCTGGTGCGTTAAGATACGCAGACACACTTTAATGAACAGTCTCTTTCCGACTTCAAACTACCTTTTTCTTAAGCTATTGACTACCAGTGTTTTGTGAAATATTGTTTTTGAGCTGGCAATTAAAGGTAGCAACCTCTTTTTTGGTCGGCGTGCAGCGGCGACTTATTGCCTTCCGATTTCCCACTTCCCACTTCCCACCTCCGATTTCCGACTTCCGACCTCCCACCTCCCACTTCCCACTTCTAAACCCTCCCTCCTTTTACGTGCCCCATGAAATTTTGTTCAATCTCCCGTCCTTTCTCTACCTTTGAAACCATGTCAAGAGCCATCATCATTGAAGACAATCTCGCGGCCGAGCAGCACCTGCGCGCCAACCTGCTCCAGCACTGCCCAACGGTAGAGATACTGGACGCGGCTGCTACTGTGGTGCAAGGTGCGAAAATAATGCGCCAACACCAACCCGACCTGCTTTTCCTGGATATTGAATTGCCCGACGGGACGGGCTTCGACCTGCTGGATATTCTCGGCGACTGGTCGGGGCGTATTATTTTTACTACCGGACTAGACGACCAGGCCATCCGCGCCTTCCGCTACGCGGCCGTCGATTACCTGCTGAAGCCCATTGAATCCGAGGAGCTGGTAGCGGCCGTCGCCCGCGCCCAGCAGTTGCAGGGCCAGCGCCGCGAACAGCACCGCCTGCTGCGCCAGGTCAGTGACCCCCAGGCCGCCCTGCCCACCCGCCTGGCCCTTCATGCCCAGGATCGCATTCAGTTGGTCGAGATCAAAGACATCATCCGCCTCGAGGCCGAAAGCAACTATACGTCCTTTTTTATGGCTTCCAGCAAGCGCCTGCTGGTGGGTAAAACGCTGAAAGGCTTTGCCGAACTGCTCGAAGCGCACGGCTTCCTGCGGGTGCACCAAACCCACCTCGTCAACCCGGCTTTCCTAACGGAATTTATCAAGACCGATGGGGGCTACCTCCAGCTCAGCGAAGGCACCAAAATTCCGGTGAGTGTACGTCGCCGGCAGTTGGTGATGGATTATTTGTCATCTCTGGGTTGATTTTGTGGCAGCCGGGCTAAAATTAGCCGCTAGCCTTACCCATTCCCTCCGAAAACAGCGATCTTTGGCCCAATCAATAAAGCCATTACATTATGACCCGCATTTTGTTAAGTACCCTTAGCCTATTCTTCTGCACCTTCCTGTGCGCCCAGGCCCGCCCTCCTTTGCAACAAATGGAAGTGGACGTGGTCTACCTGGCCTCGGATTACCTGGAAGGCCGCGAAACCGGCACCAAAGGCGAGCAGTTGGCCGCCGAATACATTGCCTGGCGCTTTGCTGCCCTCGGCCTGCAGCCCAAAGGCGATAACGGCAGTTGGTACAACGAATTTGAATTCAACTACAATCCCAACCCCCACGGTACGGAAGGCGCTGGCGTAACCCGCGTGGGCCGCAACGTGGTTGCTTACCTGGACAACGGTGCGGCTACGACGGTGGTCATTGGCGCCCACTACGACCACCTGGGCTACGGCGGCTTTGGTTCCCTCTACACCGGTGAGCCTGCCATCCACAATGGCGCCGACGACAACGCCAGTGGGGTGGCTGTACTGCTTTACCTGGCCGAAAAACTGAAGGAAGACCACAACGCCCGGCAGAATAACTACCTGTTCATGGCCTTCTCCGGCGAGGAGCTCGGTCTGGTTGGCTCCAAGAAATGGGTAGCGGCGCCCACGATTGACCTGGGTACCGTCAATTACATGTTCAACATGGATATGGTAGGCCGGCTGAACGAAGAAAAATCGCTGGCCGTAAACGGTGTCGGTACTTCGCCCGCCTGGGTAACCGCGCTGGAATCCGTCAAGGTTGGGGGCATCCAAACCCGCACCACGGCCTCGGGTGTAGGGCCTTCGGATCACACGTCTTTTTACCTGCAAAATATTCCGGTGTTGCACTTTTTCTCCGGGCAGCACAGCCATTACCACAAACCGTCGGACGACAGCGAAAAGATCAATTTTACCGGTATGCTGGCCGTCAGCGACTTCATGCTGGCCATCATCGAGAAGCTGGATGGCAGCGGCCGACTGGCGTTTACCGCTACGAAAAACGAAGACGACGGCCGCGAAGCTGCCGCCTTTAAAGTGACCCTCGGCGTAATGCCCGATTACGTGTACGGTGGTACGGGAATGCGCATTGACAGTGTAATCGAAGGCCGCCCCGGGCAGGTGGCTGGCTTGCAGAACGGCGACGTCATCCTCCAAATCGGTGACGTTGAAGTCGGCGATATCTACGACTACATGGACGGCCTGGCCAAGTACAAAAAAGGCGACAAAGCCCCCGTAAAAGTCAAGCGCGGCGAAGAGGAAGTGGTGGTTGAGGTGACATTTTAATTTCGTTCCTCCCAGGATAATTTTGATGATTAAGCTATAGCAAAAATGACGCGACCGGTAAGGCGCGTCATTTTTGTTTTAGCTAGGCTGCAATCGCAAAATCCTCAGAAGTGCTTAAAAGGCATTCACCCCGTTCACCGTCGTGTATTTGAAGCTTAATTTCTGATCTGGATAGATATACTTGAAAGCCGACTGCACGGCGAGGGTCCCTTCGTGGAAACCACACAGGATCAGCTTCAGCTTGCCGGGATACGTGTTGATGTCGCCCACGGCGTAGATGCCGGGTACGTTGGTGCTGTAATCTTCCGTACCCACGATGACGGCATTCTTGTCGATGGCCAATCCCCAGTCGGCAATGGGACCCAGTTTGGGAGATAAACCAAAGAGCGGAATAAAATGGTCGGTGGGATGAATGATTCGCCCCTGTTGATCATGGTCGATGACGACATCGGTCAGGTGGCCGTTGCCTTGCAGGCCGATGGCTTGCGAATTGGTCAACAATTTGATTTTACCGGCCTGGGCCAATTCCATCACCTTGTCGACACTGTCCAGTGCCCCCCGGAATTCGGAACGGCGGTGGAGGAGGGTCACTTCGCTGGCAATATCCGCCAGGAAGATGGTCCAGTCCAGGGCCGAATCGCCACCTCCGGCCAGCACCACCCGCTTGTTGCGGTAAAATTCCGGATCGCGGATGATGTATTCTACGCCTTTGTCTTCAAAAGTTGCCAGGTTTTCAATGGGTGGTTTGCGCGGTTCAAAACAACCCAGGCCACCCGCAATGACAATGACGGGCGCTTCGATCTGGGTACCCCTGCTCGTGGTCAGCCGGTACAGCTTATCGCCGACCTTTTCGACCTTTTCAGCGCGCTCGCCCAGGGTGAAGGTGGGTTTGAACGGGGCAGTCTGTTCCATCAGCCGGACCACCAGTTCGCCCGCCAGGATAGAGGGATAGCCAGGGATATCATAAATCGGCTTCTTGGGGTAAATTTCCGACAGCTGCCCGCCCACCTGGGGCAAGGCGTCTACCAAATGGCAGCGCAGTTTTAGCAAGCCAGCTTCGAAGACCGTAAATAAGCCAACCGGGCCAGCGCCAATAATCAGTATATCCGTCTGGATCATCAATCGTTATTTTTGAACAAATGCGGGGGCAAAAATAGGTATTAATCCATAAAAAAAGGCCGCCCTCCAGTTGGAAGACGGCCCTTTTTCTGTTTTCAAAGCGTATTATTACCGCTTAATGACTTTCATGGTTCTGACATTGGTCTCGCCCAATCGCAGGCGTACCAGGTAAGCGCCAGCCGGGTAGCGGTTGAAATCGATGGCCAACTGACGTATGCCGTCGGCTACGGGAAGGGTCGCCATGAGCTGCCCACTGACGGCGTAGATGTCCAGGTTGACCTTTTCGGCACCAAAGGTTTCGAAAATTTCAACGGTCAGGATATCCGTTACCGGGTTCGGGTACAACATGGCAATCTTCGACTCGGCGTAGAGAACGACCTCTTCTGTATTCGAGTAAACGGTATTGCCCATTTCATCTTCGATCTGTACGCGGTAGTAGTTCAGGCCGCGCTTGGGCGCCATGCTGTAGTATTCGTAGTAACGAATACCGTTCTGCAGGCGGGTAGCTGCCGTCACCGTCGCGATCCGCGTGAAGTTTTCGCCGTCATCGGCGTGCTCCACGTGGTAGGTCAGGGAAGGAATGGTCGCACTCATCTCCCACGACACCATGATTTCGCCCGCGGCAGGGTCCATGACGTCGGTATTGATCTGTAGCCCCTGGTTGCACAAGGTCGGCAGGGTCGTGATCGTAAGTGTCTGGTAGTCGTATGCCGTACAACCATCGTGGGTAACGATGAGCTCTACCTGGAAGACGCCTACGTTGGTGTAGGTTACCGTAGCCGTCGGTCCGTTGACGGTTGCTGGTGTAGCACCACCGGTAAAGTTCCAGGTGACCTGTGAGCCAGGTTGCAGCGCTGCCGCCGTGAAGGTGGTAGGCTGGTTCCAGCACACCATGTTGGGGCCCACGATGATGGCGTCGGTTTCGTCGCCAACTTCTACGACAATGATATTTGATTCCAGGAAGGTGCCACAATTCTCCGTCCGTGCACAACGGGCAAAGTAAGTGGTGTAGAACAGCGGTCCGGCATCATACGTCGGCGTGTTGGAGTTCGGGATGGGCGTCCAGTACTGGATCGGCGTACCCGGCAAGCCGTTGGTGTACATCCACAGGTATTCGATCGGTCCGTCGCCGCCGGTAGGCGTAGCCAGACTTACGAAAGGTGCCGGATCATTGCCCGGTGCACAGAGGTACTGGTTGTAACCGATGGCACCAGGGTAAGTGATGTTGATACAGGCCGGACACAGGCCGAAGTCGAACGACAGGTTCGTTTCGTAAGGATCCAGGTGGAAGAAATCGGTCATCAGGGTGCTGGCGTTCACGTCGCTGTCCAGGTTGTCATTGCCACCCTGGTTGGGCGTAGTCACGGTATAGCCTGGTACCTCGCCAAAAGTCAGCTTGTAGTTGCCTGGCGGTACCGTAAAGCTGTAGCGGCCGCTGGCATCCGTAAAGGTCGTCATATCGATGTTCGGATCCAGGAATTCAGCCGTACCGGTGATGGTTACCTGTACGCCGGGAATACCGGGTTCGTTACCGCCCTGGATACCATCGCAGTTGAGGTCGAGCCAGACGAAGTCGCCTACGGTTGCCAAACAATCGGAAGTGATGATGAACTGGCTTTCTACCGTAGCCTCACATTCGGAAGGATCCAACGGGATCAGGGTAGTCACCAAGAGGTAAGAACCCGCATCGAGCACCGCCGGATCAATCGAGGTAGCGATCATCCCGTTGATGGTAAAGATCAGGTTGCCGGGAATGTTCGGGTTGGCACTTAATGGAATTGGGGCATCGGACAGACACAGTACGGCTGGTGGCAATTCCGTAATGTTCAGCACCGGGTATTCACACGTATTGGAGATCGACAAGGTGTCAAAGCCATTGGTGGTGACCACGGTATAAGACAATTCATCGACCAGGAGGAAGGTGAATTCGTAAACCCCGGGATCGGTTTCTTCCATATTGATGGGGAAGGTAGCCGGAATTGGTGATGCTGGCGGAGCCTCACTTTCCATCAGGTACATGCCTGATCCGGCAATGATGACCCAGTTTTCGTTGGGGTAGCTGCGCACCACAAAGGTTTCGGTAAATTGGCCGTTGTCTTCCGTAGTAGAATTGTTCAGACAGTTACAGGGGTCGCCGATCACGCCATTGGGTGGCACATAAATACCGCCATCCACCGTAAAGTCCAGTTCGCCGGGCTCCAGTACGTAGGCGCCCGTCATGCCATTCATGCCGGGTACGATGTCGCTGTCCAGGGCATCATCTCCCTGATTGGAAGCGGTATAGTCGTAACCCATTGGAATAACAAACTGTACGGAGTAGGTTCCAGGGGGTAAGCTCAGGAAGTAGTATTCCCCATTTATGTCGGTAACGGTCGTTTGAATGACCACGCCATTGGCGTCCTTGAGGTTTACGGTTACGCCGGGTACCGGTGGTTCATTGGCGTCTTGTTGTCCATCGTGGTCAATATCTTCCCAGACGTAGTTGCCGATACCGGCCAGTGGGGCCAAGGTAGCGGAACAGGTGGTCTGGCAGCCATTGGCATCCGCCACGGTGACGGTGTAGGTGCCGGGCGCCAATCCGGTGAGGGTCGGGGTGGTACCGCCGTTGCTCCAGCTGTAAGTGAACGGTGCCGTACCGCTGGTGACGTTGACTTGCACCGATCCGTTGTTGCCCAGGGTAGAAGGCTGCAACACGGTAACCGAGCAGCTGGGGGCCGGGAAAGCCGTTACCGCCGCCGTAGCCGTTTGGGTACAACCGTTGGCATCCGTGACGGTTACCGTATAGGTGCCTGGTGCCAGGTTGGAAGCGGTTTGGGTAGTGGCGCCGTTGCTCCAGCTGTAGCTGAAGGCCGGGGTACCACCGGTCACATTAGCCACCAGGATTCCCATATTCACATTGGTACAGGTACCGCTGTTTTGGGTGATGTTGAGGGTCAAGGCTGGTGGAGCCGTAATGCTGATGCTACCGGTAGCCGTACAGCCGCGTCCGTCTGTAACGGTGACCGTATAGGTGCCGGCGGGCAGGTTGTTGAGGGTGGCACTGGTTTGGCCGGTATTCCAGCTAAAGGAATAGGGCGAAGTTCCTCCCGCAGGCGTTACCGTTACGGAGCCGGTGTTGACACCACCGCAGGCCACATTGGTGCGACTTAAATTTGCTACCAAAGCAGCGGGCTGGGTGATTATCACGCTGGCCGTCGCCAAGCATTCGTTGGCGTCGGTTACCGTTACACTGTAAGTGCCGGGGGCCAGGCCTGAAATCATTGGGGTGGTAGCGCCGGTGCTCCAGCTGTAGGCAAAGGGTGCTGCACCACCGTTGGTTACGACGTTGGCGGAGCCGTTGTTGAAACCAAAACAAGTGATCATCGTGCCGGGAGCGCTGGCGGTAAAGCCAGCGGTTTGGGTAAGCTGTGCACTGCGCACGGCGGGGCAACCATTGGCATCCGTGACGGTGACCGTGTAGGTGCCGGCCGCGAGGTTACTGATGGTAGGTGTATTCTGGCCGGTATTCCACGCATAAGTATAAGGAGCCGTGCCATTACTGGCCACTGCGGTGATGGCACCTACGGGGACACTGGTACACTGCAGGTTGGTCACGTTGAAATCGATGTCAATGGCCGGTAATTCATTCACAATAATCGTGGGAACAACCTGGGTACAGCCGTTGCTGTCCGTCACCGTCAGGCTGTACGAATCAGCCGTCAGGTTGGTCGCCGTTTGGGTCGTTTGGCCGTTGCTCCACTGGTAGGTGTAGCTGCTGGTGCCGCCCGTCACAATGGCGGTGGCCGAACCAGTAGCGGTGCCACCACAATTAATAGTAGGTGCGGTCACGTTGACGTTCAGGGCCGCCGGATTCGTCAGCGTCACGCTGGCAGTCGTGGTACAAAGGTTGGCATCGGTAATCGTAACCGAGTACGTTCCGGCTACCAATCCATTGATGCTCGCCGTAAACCCACCGGTGTTCCAGGCATACTGATAGGGGGCTGTTCCGCCGTTGGCAACGGCGGTTGCCGTACCATCAGCAGCATCCACACATTTGGGGTTGGTGCCGGTAGCGATAGCCGTTAGTTGCGACGGCTGACCAACCGTTACGGTCTGGATAACGTTACAGCCGTTGGCTTCCGTTACCGTCAACGTGTAGGTTCCGGCAGTAAGGCCGGTGATTTCGTTGGTGGTATTGCCATTGCTCCAGCTGTAGGTGTAGGGTTGCGTGCCACCGGTAGCGACGGCGAGTACGCTGCCGCTGTTGTCACCAAAACAAAGGGCATCCCGTGGGATCAGGTTGACCCCCAAATTACTGATGATGTTAATGGTGATAGTGGCTTCGCCGGTACAGCCATTCGCGTCAGTAACGATCACGGAATAAGTGCCAGCGCCGATGTTGTTGATGCTTTCCGAAATGGCACTCGTACTCCAGCTGTAGGTGTAGGGGCCGGTTCCGCCGGTTACAACAGTACCCGCAAAGCCACTGTCTTCCGCACCACAGATGATGGTTTCCCCGGTAATGGTCACATTGATGGCCTGGGTTTGCGACACGGTAAAGCTCGCCGTTGCCACACACTGGTTGGCATCCGTAGCCGTCACCGTATAGGTGCCGGCGGGTAGATTGGTAATCGTTGCGCCGGTCTGGCCGGTATTCCAGTTATAGGTATATGCAGGGGTGCCACCAGTACCCATAGCAGTCAGCGAGGCGTTGGCCTGGCCAAAACAGTTCAGGGGGTTGGTGGGTTGGATATTTACGCCCAGCGTAGTAGGTTGGGTAATCGTAAAAGCACGCTGGGTCGTACAACCGTTGGCGTCGGTAGCCACAACAGTATACGTACCGACACCGAGACCACTAATGGAAGCCGTATTGGCCCCGTTGCTCCAGGCGTAAGTATAAGGTGCGTTACCACCGCTGGCCATTGCCGCAGCCGTACCCGTAGATTGACCGGCACAAAGGACGTTGGTACCCGTGACCAGGACGTTGAGGTCGTCGATGACATTAATGCTGATGGAACGAATGGCGCTACAGCCGTTGACATCGGTAACGGTAACGGTGTAGGTGCCTTCGGTAAGTCCGCTGACGGTGGGTGAGGTTGCGCCGGTATTCCAGATAAAGGAGAAAGGAGCTGTACCACCAGTCGGGTTAGCACTTGCCGATCCGGTATTACCAGCGCCACAAACGATTGTGGTACCGGTGAGGTTGAAGGTTACGCCCGGGGCTTGCTGAATGGTAACGGCGGCAATGCTGTTACAGCCGTTGGCATCGGTTACGATCACATTGTAGGTGCCTGCGACCAGGCCGCTGATCGTCTGGCCAGTAGCGCCGTTGCTCCAGTTGAAGTTGAAGGGAGGCGTGCCACCAGAAACAGTAGCTGTCGCGGTTCCGTTGGCACTGCCCGGACACAAAATAGGTGTAGCGTTGGCCGTTACAAAAACATTAGGCGGGGCGACCAGTGTTGTACTGGCGGTCGTCACACAGTTGTTGCCATTGGTTACCGTTACGGAATAGGTGCCGGCAGCGAGGCCGGTAATGGTTTGGGCAGTGCTGCCGGTATTCCAAATATAGGTAAAAGGACCGCTGCCCTGGGTGACGTTGGCCGTAGCGGTGCCATTGTTTACGCCACAGGTGCTGGGGTTGCTGCCAGCGGCTGTGACGGTGAAAGCCGGTGCTGCGGGCACGTTGATGATGGTCGTAGCGGAACACCCCACGGCGTCGGTTACGGTCACGGAATAGGGACCGGGGGCAGCGTTAGTGACTACCTGCTGAGTGACCCCGTTGGCCCATTGGTAAGTATAAGGCATAACACCACCTTGTGGGTTGGCGGTAGCAAAACCATTGTTGAAGCCCGGGCAGGTCTCCGGCGTACCCAGTCCGCCCAGCGTGAGGTTGGAGCGGTAGTTCAGGGTGCGGGTGGCCATTTGTACACAGCCATTGGCATCTACTACGGTAAGGGTGTAGGTGCCGGGGCCCAGGTTGAATAAATTCGCGGACGTTGCTCCCGTATTCCAGGACAAAGTATAAGGAGGCGTGCCCCCGCTAATATTGGAGGTAATACTGCCGTTGGTGTCGCCCGTACAAGTTGGGCTGGTGGGCGTCAGGCCGATAACGATCGGAGGGGGTTGGTTGACAAAACCACTGGCCACGGCCGTACAGCCATTGGCGTCGGTAAGGGTTACGGTGTAAGTGCCGCCGGACAAACCGGCAATGACCTGTCCCGTGCCGCCGTTGCTCCATATATAACTGTAGGGCGGCTGACCACCAATCGGGGTAGCGGTTACCGAACCATTGGTGCCGCCCGGGCAGGTGACGTTATTGGCCTGTACACTGACCGCCGGCGGATTGGCGTTGACGGTGATGCATTCAACAGCACCACAAAGGTTGCTGTCGGTTACCGTTACGCAGTACTGCCCGGCGGGCACGTTGGTAATCGTGGGCGTCATGGCTCCCGTACTCCAGTTGTAGTTGTAGGGCGAAATACCACCCCCAGGGGTAGCCGTAATATTGAAAGGTGCATTGCAGAGCTCATCAGGCGTGAGCACTACCGTGACCAGCGCCGGCTGATCAACCATTACACTGCGGACGATGCTCTGTCCGTTAGCGTCGGCAATGGTTACGGAGTAAGTCCCCGCGACCAGGCCAGAGGCGGTAGGTCCGGTCTGGCCATTACTCCAGAAGTAGCCGTAGTTGGATACACCACCAGAAGCCGTAGCCGTGATGCTGCCGTTGGGTAAGCCGTAGCAGATGGGCTCGGTTACGGAAAAACTAACTTGTAACTGGGCGTTTAAGGAATGGCTCAAACCCAAAAAGAGGCCGATAAAGACCAGTAAGGAAGGGAGAAAGCTCAAAACCTGTCTAGGTTGGGGTAGCAGTCTTGTCATGGTAGATCAAAAATTTGTTTGTTAATGCTTTATCCTACTTCTGTGCCAGCGCACAGAAATATTAATAACTTAAACACGTATTGCTGTTCGTGTATAAGTTGTAGATTCTTTCGGATGACCGAAAGGCAAGTTGGTGTAGGTAAAGGAAAAAACGGTGGGGAAGCAAGGATTGCTTGCGCAATGACCTGTCATCACAAAATAACAAAATTTTTGACGACTATTCTAGATATTAGTCACAATAATATTTAAATAAATAATAATCCGTAGTTTTTCAGGGTACAACTCAGGTAGGGGATGGTACAGAAAGGGTGGAAAATGCCGTGGGAGGGGCCAAAAAAAGAGCCGTGTTGCGAAAGCGCAACACGACCTGCTAATAACAAATTATAATCCCATGATTCTTGTCCTTCAACAAAAGAAGGTATATTTTAAACACAAGCAGTACGTGTGATTTAATTGATTCGAGGTCGTCTCGTGTATCGTGTAGATAGAAGTGTGTGGAAGTTGCTAGTAGCAATATAATAACTAAAAAAAAGACTATTTATTGCTTTATTCTTATAAACAACACAAAACAAAAAAAAGTTTTTGGGAAAAAATAAGTCGCATCACTCTCCCCAGGCGATACGACTCATTTATTGATAATCCCATGAACATTTGCGAAAGTATAGTAGCCTCGGCTACTTGAAAAATTTGATATTCTCTTAGTGTGTCAATTTGAACATTTGGTTGTAGTAAGTCAGGCTTAATCCCTTTTACCTGACTTACTACGCACAAATAATATCCCAAATACTTTTCCAAGTTTGCTAACTGATTCGTTCATCAGCTGTGCCTTTGTTTGACAATACAATGATCGGGACATTATTCGCTGTCAACAAGTACAAAAATCACCTTTTGTGAAAAAAAAACTATGTTTTATTTTTCTTAATATCCTGTTTTTCAGTGTTTTGTATTCATAAAAAGTATGAATAAAATAATTGTATTTCGTCATTGTATCTTTAAAAAAAATAAAATTTATTTTCAGAAGCCTTGTTTTTTCGAATTTCAGAGGTGATCAACCCGTTTGCCCTGCTAAACTTCTGCCCGATCAGTCGCTGGCAAACACCCAATCAGGGGTTGGCGATCCGATCCGATTTCCCAAAATTAGCAGTAATTTTAGAAAGGATTGCTCAAGGAAGGATTATTAATGAACGAGGTATCCGTCAGGGTGCGTAAGAATGCGATAAGTGCAAGTCGTTCTGCTGGCGTCAGGTTGAAGGGACGAATATTGGTATCTTCATTTTCGACCCCGTGGCCACCGGCAGCGTAGTTGTCCAGCACCTGCTCCAGGGTGGCAAAGCGACCGTCGTGCATGTAGGGGGCAGTCAGTTCAACGTTGCGCAGCGAAGGCGTACGGAATTTTCCGTTATCGAAAATCACGTTGTTAACGCCACCCCGGCCAAGGTCGGGGAAGTCGTTGAGCGAGGCCACGTCATCGAGGCCGTTGTTGTGAAACAGGTTGTCGGTGAAATTGGGGCCACTGTGGCAGTGGGTACACCCCGGGTGGCCCAGGGTAATAGCCGTTTCAACTTCAAACAGTTCCTTGCCCAATTGTTCTTCTTCGGTAAATTCGCCATTATTGGCCCAGACGACCTGGTCAAATTTGCTGTTGCCGCTGATGAGGGTACGTTCGAACTGAGCGATGGCCTGAACAGCGAGTTCACGGGTGATCTCGCTTTTCAGCTCAATACCAAAAGCAGCACGGAAGCGCTGGGGGTAGCTGGCATGGCGGCGCAGTTTGGCTTCTACGTTGTCCCAGGTATCATTCAATTCGTCGTGTGCTTCGATGGGGAGCAGTGCCTGTTCTTCCAGCGTGTTCACGTGGCCGTCCCAAAAGAGATCTTTACGCAAGAGGGTAAGATTGACCAACGACATGGAGCTGCGCTGGGTAGCAATCCCCAGAACCCCTACACTTTTGGCGAGCCCGTCGGTAAAAGCTTTGCTTTGCAGGTGGCAACTGGCACACGCCATGGTGCTGTCGGCCGAAAGAATGGGATCGTAAAAGAGCAGCCGCCCCAACTGAATACCTTCCGTGGTGAGGGGGGTGTTGTTGGGGATAATGGGCATTCCCAGGAATCCGGGCCAGTCCAGGTTGGCCGTCGTGGGGTTATAGGGCCCGGCAATGCGTTCATCGGCACAATTGGTACAGGTCGTGGGGTCATCGCCGCCACAGGCCACGAGCAACAGGGTGGTCAGGAAGAGGCCCCAGCAGGCTAGGTTCGTTGGATTCATCATCAATTTATTTTTGCAGCGGGTAATATGCTGGATTGTTTAATGCAAAAGTATCCGTCAGGGTTGCCAAAAAGGCCAGCAAATCGGCTTTGTCTTGTTCGTTGAGGTGTAGCGGGCGGACGTTGGGGTCGACATTTTCTGCGTACTGGCCACCGGTGTTGTAATGGTCAATCACCTCGTCCAGCTTGGCGAAGCGGCCATCATGCATATATGGTGCCGTTTGGGTAATATTCCTCAAGGTAGGCACGCGAAACTTCCCGTTGTCGTATGTGCTACCCGTGACAGCGCCGAGACCCTGGTCACGGAAATTTTGCAAATGCTGGCTGCTATCCAGTCCATTGTTCGCAAATTCCAGGTTGGTAAACAAAGGCTCGGTGTGGCAGTGGCTACACTCAGCCATGGGTACGGTAGGGTAACCGGCGTCGAAGAAGATGGTCCAGCCACGTTGTTCCTGGGGCGTAAACCGGGCTTCACCGCGTTGCACCTGGTCGTATTTGCTGTTGGCGCTGATCAGCGTACGCTGGAATTGTGCCAGCGCGCGGGCCGTCTGCTCCTTGCTGAGGTCGGCCTGGCCAAAGGCTTTTGCGTAAAGGCCCGGGTAATCGGGGTGGTTGTTCAAGCGGCGGGCGACGCGTGCCCAGTTGGCGCCCATTTCCAGGCTGTCGCCCAGGGGGTGCAGCGCCTGGTCTTCGAGGTTGGGGCTACGGCCATCCCAAAAGACGCCTTTGTAGTGGAAGCCGATGTTGAGCAGGCTCGGTGCCGACCGCCGCCCGGCTTGCCCGGCAATTCCCCGGCTGATGGCTTGGCCATCCGTGAAGGCCAGTTCCGGCCGGTGGCAACTGCCACAGCTGATCGTGCTGTCGAGGGAAAGAATAGGGTCGTAGAAGAGCTGCCGCCCCAACGCTACTCCCGCTTCGGTGAGTGGGTTGTCGGAGGGGATGACCATGGCGACAAATCCTGGAGGATGTGGCGGCGGAATCGTTTCAGGTACCGTTTCGCACCCCGCAAGCAACAGGAAAAGCAGCACAACAAGACCTCCCCACAAACGGCTCATGGCTTACTTTTTTAAACCGAAGGCTTGGGTGAAATTGGTCCACAGAAAACCGTAGATCGCTTCGTTATTGGTATGGTCCTGGGTGTTGGCGGGCTGGCTGATGTCGAGGTAGTCGCCTTGCTGGTTCTGGAGAATATCGTGTACATCTACACTAAAGGTGATGGTGGCGGGGTTGTCTTTTTGGACCACGACGGGATCAGCTAGCTCGATGGTTGTATACAAGTCGGTAGCCCCAATATGGTAGGTGAGCTTGTCGGAAAACTGACCATCACCATCGAGGTCCGCATTGGCTTCGATCTTGGCAAAGACGTAGCCGCGGGCCCACGACCAATAGTTCTCAGACAGAGGATGATCGGCAGCGTAGTCGCCGGGTTGGGTGGCATTCAGTTCGGGCGTCAGCCCCAGGCCAATCCGGATCTTGGTGTAAACGCCTGCTTTTACGTTGTCAAAGCGCAGGTTGATGCCCGCGTCTGCAGTTGGCAGGTCGTAGACGCCGCGGTAATCGATACGTGCTACTTCTGAAATCACCTGCCCGTCACCTGCACTTTGACCTTCCTGGAGCAAGGTGATATCCGACACGTAGTAGTTGAAGAGTTGGAATTTGATCGGACTCCCGTCCGGATAGGTATAAACCTGATCGAACATCACCAGCGGAGTACCCTGGTAAGTTGCCTTAAAATTGAGGTCTAATGTTCCTTTTCCCACTTCCTCATCGGAGGTGCAGGCAGCAAAGAGACCAATGATCAGAAACAGGGATAAATGTAACTTATTCATAGTTAATTTGGTGGTTAGTTTCACCATTAATAACAATTATAGTCTGGGAAAGTTAAGCCGCTTACTCCGCAAGAACCGCTCTTAAGGTAAAGGATTGTGTAAGGTTGTTGACAAATTGCAACTTAAGGGCCGTGGTGTCGCTCTGCCGGACATTCACACCCTGGAACCAGCGTGAAATATCGTTTTCAATGACCAGCAGGGGATTAAAGCCTTCTGCGAGGTAAGCCGGCGTGGCCAAAGGAAGCCGCAGTGGCCGTAGAAACTGGGTTCCGAAAACCTGGAGCACCAGCGGAACCGTATCCGTACTGATCGTGTCGCGATACAGCTCTATCTTGGCAAAAACATATCCCAGTTCTGCTCCCAGGTTCATGGATCCAATTTGGGGTGCCAACGGATGGTTGGTGGGTACGACCGAGGCGGTGACCGTCCGGTTGACGGGGTCGGGGATGCCGAATTGGGCATTCAGGGCAGCCAGGAAGCCCGTTGGTTCCAAGGTTTTCAAGGTCAGGTTGCGGGTCGCCCGGTCGATATCCGCCAGCAAGAAGTTGTCGAGGGTACTGATCAGGGTCGTATCTCCACCCTGGGCGATGGCCAACTCGATGGAATCGGTTAAGGAGAGGCGGCTACCAGACGTCAGTTCCAATTCCAATTCCGACCAGTAAAAACGAATCCGCTTGAAGCGGAAAGGTTGGTCGAGCCCATCGTAATAAATGGAGTCCGGGCTTAAGCTACTGACCGTGCCATTGCTGGCCGTCCAGTAGTTTTCAAAGCGAATCTTCAGTTTGGGGAAAACGCAACAATCGCCGCAGGCCTCATCAGCGTCGAGGTCGAAGTTGGCTGCCCGGGGATTGAGACAGCCTTCCACTGGTTCGTAACAGGCGGCGCAAACCAGGGTAAAGAGCAGTGTTAAAGCAAAAAGCTTCCTCATGGTCACGACTTCTTCTCTTCCGTCTCCCGCATGATGCGTTTCACAATTTGCTTCACCTGTGAAGAAAATTCCTTGGTGACGATCCAGTTGTAGTAGTTCTTGTCTTTCTTAAGGACTTCGGCGACGGGCTGGCCGGTGTATTTGCCAAAAGAAAATACGATTTCTCCGTTCAAATCGTAGCGCATTTTTTGGGTAGCGTCAACGAAGCGCATATCGTTGGTAAAATCGTGGAGTGCTTTGATGTCGGGCTGGATGGCATTGGGGGTCACGTTGCCGTCGGCGTCGACAAAATCCTGGCCCGCGTACATTTGCAGCTGCCCCAGGAACACATCAATGGTTGCTTTGACATCCGCCATGGCGTCGTGGGCATTTTCTATCTCCTTCTGGCAGTAAAAGCGCAGGGCAGCAGCGAGGGTGCGGGGTTCCATTTTGTAGAAGATGCGCTGTACGTCGATCAGGTTCCGCCGGGAAACGTCGAACTCCATGCCGGCGCGGTCAAATTCCTCCATGAGCATGGGCACATCGAAGCGGTTGGAGTTGTAGCCCGCGAGGTCGGCATTGCCGATGAAATCGTAGATTTCTGGTGCGAGTTGCGGGAAGGTTGGTTTGCGGGCCACATCCTTGGGGGTGATGCCGTGGATACCCATGGCTTCTTCCGAGATGGGAATCCCCGGGTTGATGAGGTAGGTGCGCTCTTCAGGTGCTTTGCCTTTGGCCGAATATTTGATCATCGCCAATTGAATGATACGGTCCCGAATGACGTTCAGGCCGGTAGATTCAATGTCGAAAAAAATAATGTCTTTGGTTAGTGGTAAATTCATTTGCGTCGTGGGTGGATTTGGGGGCAAAGGTAGGGGATAAATTTGGGTAAGGCGAACTTTGCCGAAAAGGGTTTATGCCATAAAAAACCTTTTAGGGTATAAAAACCATTTACCTGCTACTCACTTCTTTTGCAACAACTCCGCAAACCCCGCCGTCATTCTCGTCTGCATTTTTCCGGCGTCATCGTTGAAAATGAAATAGCCTTCCAGGTTGGGCAAACTGTCAATCAGGGCGTAGGCGGCTTCCAGGCCCACCACCATGCACGCCGTGGCGTACCCGTCGGCGGTCGCACAGTCGGGGGCCAGGATCGAGGCACTGAGCAGGTTGCTGCGTTCCGGGTAACCGGTAAAAGGATTGATGGTGTGGCTGTATTTTTGCCCATTGGCTTCGTAGAAATTCCGGTAGTTGCCCGAGGTCGCTATGGCGACGTCGCGCAGGGGAATAGCCACCTGGTAATCGGTTAGCGCGGCATCTTCGCGGGGCATGGCAATCCCCACGTGCCAGGGCTGCTCCGGGCTGCCTTTGTCGCCGCTGGCTACCACTTCGCCGCCAATGTCCACCAGGTAGTTCTGGATGCCCCGCCGCCGCAGGTAGCTGGCTACGAGATCAACGCCGTACCCTTTGGCAATCGCCGAAAAATCCAACTGGGTGCCGGGGAACTGTTTATCCAGTTGGATGGCCGAGGGCGAAACGAGTACCGGGTCGTAGTCGATTTTGTCCATGCCGACAAAAGTCATCAGCGAGTCGACGGCACTGCTGTCCACCGCCGTCACCGGGCGCTTGGGGGTATAACCAAAGCCCCAGTAATTGACGAGTGGCATGATCGTAGGATTGAAGGCGTTGCCCGTCTGTTGGGCAATGCGCAGCGAAAGTTCCAGGTTGGCCAGAAAGTGGCGCGCGCTCTGCAGGGTTTCCGCGTCGATAGCCGGCAGGTCACCGTGGTTGAAACGGGAGATCAGCGAGCTGGGGATGTAGGTCGATACCTCCTGGTTGAGGGCCACCAAAAGCGAGTCCACGCCCGCCTGTAGCGTCAGGGGGGCTGCACCGCGGAGGCTGATGCGGTAGTAGGTACCCATGGTTTCACCTTCGAGAACCTGGATGGCGGTAGCGTCGTTGGTGTCGGTGGCGGGTTTACAGGCAACGCAAAGCGAGGCCATCAGCAAGAGGTAAAAACCAGGGATACGCATGGTGTTGGATTGAAAGATGGAATTGGCAATTAAACAGGCGCTAATACCGTCGGCGCTCCCACCAGCTGTCTACCGAGTAGCGGCCGGGGCCCAGCAGCAGGATGACCACGTAGGCCGTGGCAAACAGCAAGGCCGATTCTTTATCGCCAAACGGATCAGCGAAGTGCACCACGAAGGCGGCTACCAGCATGGTAAACAGTACCGGAATAGTGGCCAGCCGGGTAAATAATCCGATTGCAATTAAAAAGCCACAGCCCGCTTCCGCAAATACCGCCAGCGCCAGCGAAAGTTCTTTTCCCAATCCGATGGGGTCGCCAAACCGGAGCGGGCCTTCTTCGAAAAAGCGCAGGAATTTTCCCCAGCCGTGGTTGATCAGCATAAAGCCGCCAAAAACCAGGCGCAGCAGGAGCAGGGAGAGGTCGAATCGGTTGTTGTCCATAATCGTTTTAATTTCTCTCCAGGAGTATCACCTGGTCGGGTAAGGTATCCTGGGGGTGGTAATTTTGATAAATAGCTTCGGTTAATAAATTGTTGGGGTGGTCGGTGCGTAATAAAACAAAACGCGGCTTTTTGACCGCAATGATCTGGTGGGTTTCTTCCGCAAGGTTGATCCCCAGCGCCACGACGTGGTGCGGATAGTAAAGCAGCGAGGAATGAATGTAGGGCGTCAGGCTTGGCTGGTCGATCAGGTAATACACGATCTGGTGATAGTTGCCCGTGTAGACGAGCTCGCCGGGCCGCAGTTTTTCTTTTAAGATCCGGGCTACGATCCGCGGACCATCCAATTTGTGGTTGTAATAGGTGTACAACCCCACCGATAACCCCAGCACCAACGCTACCAGCATACCCCAGCCCCAGCGGGGCGAAAGCCGGCGCAACCAGGGCTGGCCGCTGCGCTGGGGGTGGAACCAGCTGGCCGCCAGGAGGGTCAGTGGAGCCATCAGCTGGATCTGGTAGTGGCCAAAAGTCTTGCCGGGCACCAAGGTCATGACCAGGGCACAAATCAACCACAGCAGGAGGAAGTTTTGCCACTGCCGGTCGGCGGCAAGCCGCTCCCGCCGGGCAAAAATAGCGAGCAAAACAAATGGCAGGAACCGCCCGAAAAAGTCGAGGGTGTACAGGAACAAGGCAGACCAGTTTTTTTCTACCGGATAGCGGCGGGTCACTTCAAAGGTATAGAAGAGGAAGGCATCCGCCTGCCCGATGCTTATGTAATAGTCATACGTCAGCAAAGGAGGGATAAAAAAAGCGAGGGTCAGGGGCAGGCACTGGAGGAAGACGGCCTGTACCCGTTTTTGCTGCCGTACACCTTGCCAAAGCAAAAACAACCCGAGCGCCAGGGCATCGGCCGCAATGACGTATTTGATGACGAACCCCATGCCGAGGAGCAAACCCGCGAGCACAAAGTGATGCATCCGCCGGTTCTCGCCCCACGACGTTAGGAGGATGGCACCAACGGATAGGGGCACAAAAAACAACTCCGTATTGGGGGATAAACCGTAGAATTTGAAGATCGAAGTGAGCAGTACATAGCCAATACCCGCTGCCCAACCTACCCGCTCGTGGCCACCGGCCCGGCGCCCGAGGTGGTAGAGTAAAAAGGCGGTGAAGCCCACGACCAGGGCCGTAAACAGGCGGGCCAGGAAAATGGAGGGCCCGCCGAGCCAATTCATCAGTGCATAGATGAAGAAAATACCGATGGGTTTGGTGTCAATTGAGTCGACCAGGTAGGTTTGCCCGGCCAGCAAGCCTTTGCCGATGAGGAAATAGGTGGACTCGTCGTGGTCCAGTACACTCGGAAAAAAGGAACCCACGCGAATGATAACCGCCATTAACGACAATACCGGTAGTGCCCATCGATGCCAGTTGATCGAGCTCATTACTTGGTGGTCTTGTCTTGCAAAATGCCTTCTTTCACGGCTACTTCTTCAATGCCGTGCAGCTGAACGGTCTTGGTGTAGTTTTTGCGCAGGCGCATATTCAGAAATTCCACCAGGAGGGAAAAGGCGATGGCAAAATACAGATAGCCTTTGGGTACCGTACCTACTTCTGAGCCCGCTATAGAGACGTGGGCCAGGTGAGCACCTTCTACAATGAGCATGAAGCCGATGAGGATCAGGAAGGCCAGGCCCAACATCTGGATGGTCGGATTGCGGTTCACGAAATTGCCCACGGGGGTAGCAAACGCCATCATGATTCCTACGGAGACGACTACCGCCGTGATCATGATCGCCAGAGCGCCGAAGAGGCCATTGGTCATGCCCACCGCCGTGAGGATGGAGTCGAAACTGAAGACGATATTGATGATGGTAATCTGGACGATCACATTGTTCAGTGAGGCCTTGGCTTTGCCCGTACTCACTTCTTCTTCTTGTCCTTCCAGCTTGTGGTGGATTTCGCTGGTAGATTTGTAGAGCAGGAAAATGCCTCCGGCAATGAGAATGAGACTTTGCCCGGTGAAACCTGCCTTGACCAACGCCGTGTCGATATGAAAGAAGGAGGCACTCATGGCTACCAGGGCAGAAATACCAAAAAGCAGCAAAATGCGCATCACCATCGCCAGTACCAGTCCGATATTGGTAGCCCGTGGCCGTTCGGCTGCGGGCAGCTTATTGGCCGCAATGGAGATGAAGATGATGTTGTCGATACCGAGAACGATTTCCAGAAAAGTCAGGGTAAGAAAGCTGATCCACACCCCGGGGTCACCTAAATTAGGCATTACTAGTTCCATAACAAATCAGGTACATGGTGAAAAATATCCGCAAGTTTACGACTTTTGCGGGGTTTTAATGCCAAATGGATAAGTTTTAAAGTGGGTTCCCGCAGCTGAATAATCGCTGTATCAGGAAATGGGAAGAATTAGTTGAATAAATAAGCAACCATGAAATTTCGCCGCCTTACCATCACCGAACTCCAGGAGCTGGAATCCGAATTCATCCAGTTTCTGGCGGCCAATACGGTTACCGGGCCCGATTGGCAAAACCTCCAGGCTACGGCACCGGAAAAAGCGGACCATTTGCTGGATGTCTTTAGCGATATCGTTTTCGAAAAGATCATCCAGGGTATCCAGTTTTTAGAATATAAAACGCCGCACGACATCAAGACTTTTTCCTGCCAGGAAGAGCTGATCATTATGAATGGCCTGCGGGTGGAAGGCGACAATGGGCTGGATCTCACCCTGAACCTGGCTGCCGAAGAGATGATGACCCGGCTGCGCCAGGCCGGCGCGGAGTTACAGATCTATACCGCTCAGAAAGGCTATCAGCCCGACCGCGCTGCCGAACTGTTTCGCATGCTGGAAGGGGGTGCACTCATTTCCCGGGAGGGCATGTTGTTTAAGACCATTGAGGAGCTGAAACAAACAAACTCCCTGCGCTGACATTTTTTGTGGTCCAGCTACAGTAAAGATGAAAAGTGACTGGTAAGGAGCGTCATGTTTACTTTCGATAGACCTCCAACACAAAAAAAGGCAGCGAATCAAAAAAACCTAATCAGACCAGCCGCTGGACGGTGGTGCTGGCGGCAAAGGCAAAATTGCGGGGGGTATCACCTGCCAGCCCTTGCAGCAGGTTAATGCCCGGCTGCTTGCCCACGGACATACTACCCAGGTCTTCGTCAAATTGTAGCGCTTCGGCGCCATTCAGGGTAGCCCAGCGCAGGAGGGTGGCGAAGGGCACGTAGCTTTGGTACCTGCTGATCGTCTTCAACTCGTCCAGTACCGAGAGTTGCCAGTTGGAGGTGAGGCTGTCCGTGCCGATGGTCACCCTGGCATCGGCGTCCAGGAAATGCTGGTAATTGGGCAACCGGTTTTCAATGTAGAGGTTGGCATTAGCGCAGGTCGCCCAGTACACGCCGTGCTGTCCCCAGGCCTGGGCGGCGGCAATGTCGGCGGGCGTACTGAGGGTGTTGTGCACAAAGAGGTGGCGGCAGCGGGGGTCCAGGTGAGCCAGGGCGTAGTGGATGGCCGTCTGGCCGGTGGCGGAAAAGCCGTCGAGCGGGATGTTGAATCCCTGGTAAAAGCCAATGAAGTCGCCGGTCTTGTGCTCGAAAAGCTCGTTCTCCGGCGGGGTTTCCTGGTTGTGGATGCTCACGGTAGCCTGGCCCTGGTTGAGTTCGTTGATGAGCCCGAACAGGGTAGGGGATACCGAATACGGCGCGTGGGGTACGGCACTGCGGCGGTTGCCACCGCGCTGCGCCTGGCCTTCGTACACGGGCAGGTACTGCTTCAGGGCACCCGCGGCGCCGGCATCCTGCAGGAAGTCGAACATTTCCACAAAAGTATAGTAGCGGATGGGGCTGGCGGCCTTGCGGGCGGCGGTGTCCAGTTTGTTGGAAATGTCGCCCACCGCTACAATACCTGCGGCGTACATCTCGCGGTCGGCCTGGTCGATAGCGGCCATGATCTCCTCCTCGGGCACGTCGCGATGCTGAACCACATTGGTAATGAAGGGGATCAACTGCGTACCCGTAGCTACTTTGCCCTTCATGTGCGATAGCTCGAGGTGGCAGTGGGTATTGATGAACCCCGGAATAAGCACACCGGTATGCTGTTCAACGGAGGCCGCATCGTGTGCGCTGGCTGGATCAAGACGAACGATGGTACCCTGGTCGTCGAGAACAATTACCGTATCTTTCATCACTTCACCCGTTATGGGATAGATGTAATCAGCCGTTATCTTGCGCATGGAGCCTGTTTTTTGGAAGCACAAGATAAGGCGTTTGCCGCAGGCGCAAGATCACGGGCAGGTAAAAATTGCTGGTCAGGCGCCCCGAAACGTCGGGACAACTACCATAACGATCCTTGTGCTAACAAAATATAACGCTTGAGCCGCTAATATTAACGCCCTCTTAAATGCGCCAGGAGGTGATTGTTCGTTATATAATTTTCGATATCGTTGGTAAAAGGGTGTATTTTGTTGGGGTCACCCACGCCGTTTTAACCAACGAAGAGGAATTCGCGAAACAAATAATGTTTGAACAGGTTAAACCTGTGTCGTACCCGTGTAATTAAAATCCAACCGTACCATGAGCCCGCAAGCCACGTTTGTTGAAATCCGCCGATTAATCACCGAAGCAAAAGCGGAAGCTGCTGCTGAACAACTTTTGGCCTACCTGGAACAGGCCGCTGAACCCGCCGCCAGTTGGCGCGATACGGTACGTAGCCTGCTGGCCCAATCGAAGCTCACCAAGAAGGAACAACAACGCAATATCATCAGCTATGAAAATGCCCGCCTGCAGACCAATCAAGTAACCAATGGTTTACTGGAGGTGCTGGTGGAACTGGAAGCCGGTCGGCTGGCGCCGGCCATGGTAACCACCGTACCTGGGTCACAGCCTGGCCATATGCCCTGGCTCACCATCGGGGTGGTGCTGGCCCTGGCCCTGGCGGGTGCTTCTTTTCTTTTTTTGCGCAATAGCCAGCCCGGCGGATCGGATGGCGCGGTGACGGATGGGCTTACTACCATAACAACCGACGTGGTGGAAGATACCTGTCCGCCCTATCCCGTCGAATCCAAATTCAATATCCTCTTACTGCCTTATCAGCCCCTGGACGGGCAACAGAAAACCGTGGAAAATGCCTTGCGTATCCGCCTGGCCGAAAAGATGGCCGAATACAAAATCATGGGCTCGGTTTATACCCGCAACATCGACGTGAACTCCAACGAATACCCCCTGACCAGCCAGCAAGCGGCGGTATTGGGTAAACCGTGTAATGCCCAACTCATCATTTGGGGAACCACCGAGGAGACGGGGGTGTCCAATGGCCTGATTACCACCACCAAGTTTCGCTTTATCGACAGCGACTTCTTCTCTTTAACCTGCCTGGAACTGAACGAAAATGCCGAAGTGGATACCATCAGCAGCCTGTCGAGTATTGCGACCAATGGCGAACTGACGGGTAAAGTGGAAGCCACCCTGCGCCTGATCTTCGGCCTGGTAGCCTACGAAACGGACCATCCTGCGCTGGCTGCGGAAATACTGGAAACCGCCATTGAGGAACACGGTGGCGTAGCAAAAAACCCCGACTGGGGCATGATCCAGGCGGATAGCTACATCAAGTCGGGACAGGAAGAACGCGCCCTGGAAGTCTACAAGAAGATACTCAAAACGGACAGCACAAATGTGCAGGCCTGGAACCAAAAAGGGTTGCTCGAATTTCGCAGTGGCAGCAGCGAAACCGCCGTCCAGGACTTGAGCCGTGCCCTGGTGCTCGAGCCCTACAACGCCAAATTACTGGCCGCCCGGGCCGCCGTAAGCGTGGACCGCAACGAGTTGTACCAGGCCAGCGCCGACCTGGAACGTCTGGCGTTAGCCAAGGATGCTTCTCCCACCGTTCGTAAGATTAAAGCCAACTATGCCATCCGCCACGAGCAGGAAGTGCAGCGCAGCGCCGAGTCTGGCAAGCAGTTGAATGTCAATCCCAACGATACTTCGGCCTTGCGAATCAGGGCCGAATCTTCTCTTAACCTCGGGGAACTACAGACCGCCAAGTCGGCTGCCAATAACCTCCTGCAAATGGACCCGAATAACTTCTCGGCCATTAAGACCCTGATTCAGATCATGCCCCAGGTGAAGGACAGTGCAGCCGTGCGTAGAACCATTCAGCGCTCGTTGCCGCAATTGTCACCCGAGCAACAGCTCAGGGTGAGGCCGCTGGTGATGCCCAGCAAGGAAAGTGGAAAGTAAGGTAACCTGACAGGGGTTAGCAAATGCGGGGCAACTGGTCACCTACCAGCATATTGACAATCCGACGCCCCCCAATGGCGCTGCGGATCACGACTTTTCCCGGATGATCGGCCACCACTTCGCCCACCACCGCCGCCTGCTCACCGTGGGGCAGGGTGCGCAATGTAGTGGTGAAGGCCTCGGCCTGGTCGCTGCTGACCACGGCTACAAAAACCCCTTCGTTGGCCACGTACAGGGGGTCGAGCCCCAATAGTTCACAGGCTCCGGCTACACTTTCATCCACCGGCAGGGCTTCCTGGTCGAGGTGGACACCCTGGCGAATATCCCGTGCGATTTCGTTGAGCACGGTGGCCAGTCCTCCCCGGGTAGGGTCGCGCAAGAGGTGGATCGCCGCACCAAAGTCGTCGAGCAGCGCTTCAACGGTGTGGTTGAGGTTGACCGTATCGCTTTCTATGCCCGACTCGAATTCCAATCCTTCGCGCACACTCATAATGGCGATGCCGTGGGTGGCGAGGTAGTTGCTGACGATGATTTTGTCACCAACCTGAATGCGTTTGGCACTAATCTGCGCTTGCGGGTGCAGGTGGCCGATGCCCGTGGTGTTGATGAATATTTTATCGCCCTTGCCGCGCTCTACCACTTTGGTGTCACCGGTCACGATCTGTACGCCCGCCTGTTCGGCGGCAAACTTGATGGCCACCAGGATGTCCCAGAACTCCTGCATGGGCAGGCCTTCTTCCAGGATAAAACTCAGCGACAGGTACGCGGGAATAGCACCGCACATGGCCAGGTCGTTGACGGTGCCATTGACCGCCAATTCGCCGATGTTTCCGCCCGGAAAGAAAACCGGATGGATCACAAAACTATCCGTGGTGAAGGCCACGGGGCCAGCAAGGTGGAGCACCGCGCCGTCGTGCCGCTGGTCGAGCCAGTCATTGCGGAGCAGGTCGAACACACCACTGTCCAGGAGTTTGTTGGTCAGCAAGCCCCCACTGCCGTGGCCCAGGGTAATCACCTCGAAATCGAGGGTGGGCAGCGGACACTGCAATTGCATCTTCAATTTCGCGGCCTTGATCGCGGTGGTCATTTCCGTCATGACATTAAATTTACTTTGAAGTCAATTCTTCCAGCGTCTGCGAGAAGTGGTAGTAAGCCGCACAGGCGCCTTCGGACGACACCATCGGGGCACCCAGCGGATTCTGTGGAGTACATTTCTTACCGAACTGGGGGCATTCGTGGGGTTTCTTGATGCCCTTCAGCACCAGGCCGGCGATGCATTCTTCACTTTCGCGTGCGCTGGGGATATTTACGGCAAATTTGCGATTGGCGTCAAAGCGGGCGAGTGCTTCCTTCACTTCGTACCCACTACCCGGGATGTTGCCGATGCCCCGCCATTCCCGGTCGGTGGTGGTAAACACCTCGCGGATAACCGCAATCGCGTGCGGGTTGCCGTCGGGGTGCACCACCCGGCTGTACTGGTTCTCCAGTTCGTAGCGGCCAGCTTCGAGTTGCCTGACCGTCATGAGGATGCCTTGCAGCAGATCCACGGGCTCGAAGCCGGTGACGACAATCGGAATTTTGAGGTCGTCCACCAGGGGCTGGTATTCGTGCATACCCATGATGGTACACACGTGGCCGGCGGCCAGGAAACCCTGGATCCGCACGTCATCGTCGCTCATCACCGCCGCAATGGCCGGAGGTACGAGCACGTGGGAGGCCAGGATGGAATAGTTGGTCAGTCCGGCATGCTGCGCGTGCAGCACGGACAGGGCGTTGGCGGGAGCCGTGGTTTCGAAACCGACGGCAAAGAAGACCACTTCGCGGGTGGGGTTTTGTTCGGCCAGTTTCACGGCTTCGAGCGGCGAGTAGAGGATGCGCACATCGGCACCCCGGGCTTTGGCTTCCAGCAGGCTCATCTTGGATCCCGGTACGCGCAGCATATCACCAAACGAACAGAGGATGACCCCTTTATCCAGCGCCAGGTGAACAGCCTTGTCGATCAGGTTCAAAGGCGTGACACAAACCGGGCAGCCGGGGCCGTGCACCATCGTGATCAGCTCCGGCAACAGGCGCAGAATGCCGTGTTTGACCAGGCTGTGGGTTTGCCCACCGCACACCTCCATGATCGTCCAGGGACGGGTAGTAATCCGGTGGAGTTCGGCCAGGTATTGCTGAACCAGCTGGGGGTCGCGGTATTCGTTGATGTATTTCATAGGGCTGGATTTACCAACGCGTGTTGATGGTGTTTTTTTAAAATCCTAATCTCCATTTTGCTGTAACTCGATCTGGTAGCCAACCAATTGGCCAAAAGATATATTCTCGTCATTGGGCGACAATTGTTCGTGGAAAAACAATTCAAAATCGGTTGCCAGGTGGTGAATCATTAAATCCACCAACAGGCCATTTTGAAAAACCCCGCCACTGAAGGCTATCCGCTTTATTTTCAGGTTATCGGCCACGGCGCGCACCAGTTGTACCAGGGTCAGGTGGAAACGCGCCGCGATGAATTCCTGGGTTTGCTCCGCCAGCAGGTCGGCGATGATGCCAGCGACAATAGGCTGAACGGGCAGTTGCTCGGTAGAAAAGCCGCGCTCCAGGTAAGGCGGGACGACCGTGGCCAGCCCTTCCTGTTGGCGCGCAAAATAGGTGCGGCCCTGTATTTCCAGTTGCTGAGCAGCTTCCCCCTCGTAGGTCTGCCGATCCAGGAGGCCCAGCAAAGCAGCTACGGCATCAAACAGCCGCCCCATACTCGACGTTTGGCGCACCGCTGGCCGGTTCAGCATGCGGGTGTACAACTGCCATTCCTGGGGAGTAAATTTTGCGGCCAGCAATTGCTCACTTCCCGGCAGGTTGCCCGCCACCGCTAAGGCCGACAAACGGGGTTCGCGCGCCATCTTGTCGCCCAGCAAGGCATTGAAATACGCCAGGTGTCCGCGGCGTTCGATGCGCCCCCGGGCGTACACGAAGCATTCGCCACCCCAGATTTGGCCGTCGTCGCCGAGTCCGGTGCCGTCCCAGATGATGCCCAGGACGGGCACTTCGCTGGCCACCAGTTGGTGTTCGCCCAGGATGGCCCCGAAGTGAGCGACGTGGTGTTGGATTTGTACGTGGGGGATACCCAACTCCCGGGCCAGCTTTTCGGCGTACTGGGTAGCCGCATAACCAGGATGCTGGTCGCTGATGACGACTTCTGGTTGGGTGTGCAACACCCGCAACAGATGCTGAAGGGTATGTTGATAGTTGCGCACCGTATCGTAATCCGCCAGATCGCCGAGGTACTGACTGATGTAGGTATTGCCCTGGTGCAACAGGCTGAAGGTGCTCTTCAATTCTGCGCCGGTGGCCAGCACTTGCCGGGTGGGCCAGTGAAGCCTGGCGTTGACGTAGGCTGGGGCCCAACCGCGCGCGCGGCGCAAGATGATTTGCTGCCGATACTGCGGTGTGAAATACACCACGCTGTCGTCTTGCGGAACGGCAATGTCGCGGTTGTTCAGCAGGATAAAATCCGCCAGCTTCGGCAGGTCGGTCAGGGCCTGCTCGTCCTCGAAAACGATGGGTGCGTTCGTCGGATTGCCACTGGTGGCGACGATGGGTTGCCCGAATGACCGCAATAACAAGGCGTACAGCGGCGTGTAGGGCAGCATCACCCCCAGGTAGGGTAGGTGAGGGGCGATCTCCTGGCGCGCGAGCTGTTCGTTGTCCCCGTAAGGGAAAGGCAAGAGTACAATGGGGCTTACCGGACTCGTCAGCACCGCCACCTCGTCCTGGTGGAGTGTCGTGGTGCGTTGCAACGTCTCCAGGTCGGGGTACATCAGCGCAAAAGGTTTGGTGGGTCGCTGTTTTCGCTGGCGCAGGGTAGCTACCGCCACCGCATTTTGCGCAGCGCAGGTCAGCAGGTAGCCACCGATGCCTTTCAGGGCCACAATTTTTCCGGCGCGCCAGGCTTGCACCACTCGCTCCAGCAAGGCGGCAGGGTCGCCACCGATGGATTGGCCCTGCGGCGTTACCAAACGCAATTGAACCGCACACTGCGGGCAAGAATTGGTTTGCGAAAAATAGCGGCGGTTCCGTGGGTCGTCGTATTCGGCCTGGCACGATGGGCACTGTTGGAAGGGCGCCATCGTGGTATGTTCCCGGTCGTAGGGCAGTGTCCGCACGATGCTGTAGCGCGGTCCACACCAGGTGCAGGTGGTGAAGGGATAGCCTTGCCGCCGGTTTTCAGGGACCGACAATTCGGTCCGACAGGTCGCACACAAGGCAAAATCAGGGGTCAGCAGCAAATTGGCAGGGCCAGCTGCGGCACTTTGGCGAATTTGGAAATGGTCAAAGCATGCGGGGGCTATCCGCGTCAAATGCTGCCCGGTTATGCGGGCTATGGCCGGCGCGGTGTCGATCAGCGTTCGGCGGAAAGATTCCGCCGTTGCAGCGTCGGCTAAAAACTCAAGGTGCACGCCATCCAGGCCGTTGTTTACCCACCCCTGGAGGCCGTAGGCAGTGGCCAGCCGGTAGACGAAAGGGCGGAAACCAACACCCTGAACCTGGCCACTCAGGTGCAGGTGCCAGGTGATCAACTTGCCAGGGTTGTTTCCTGTCATAAGGCGCTATTGTAGTAGACAAGTTAATACCTTTTATTGCGCTTTAGCAAGGAAAAAGCGTTTTTTATAGAGCAGGATAAATATTTGTTGGATCAAAGCACTTTAAAAACATTTCGTAACTTGCCCCTTGGCTTAATTGTACTTTACTATGGGGGATTCAGCGGATACCTTGCTTTATATGTTGCTTTTCCTGGTGCTGGGGTTGGTCCTGGGCTTTGTGCTGGGTTACTGGTGGCTGCGCCTCAAGATGGGTACCCGCTTTCTGCCCCAGGAAGAACTGGCGACGACCTACGTGCCCAAAGCCGTTTTCGATTCCCTGCGCGAACAGGCAGACGTCCTCCAGGCCAACCTGCACGAGAAGACGGAAACCGAAAGGGAACTTTCCTCGGCCCTGGCCACGGAGAAAACCCGCCTGGAATACCTGCAGCAACAACTCACCCGTCAACTGACCGAAGTAGACGAGCTGCAGCGCACCAACCGGCTGGCTTTTGAAAACATGGCCAATAAATTGCTCGACGAAAAGAGCCAGAAATTTACCCAGCAGAACCAGAACCAGCTGCACGATCTGCTGGCCCCGCTCAAAGAGAAGATTAAAAGCTTTGAAGACAATATTGAGCGCCGTTACCTGGAAGAAACCAAGGACCGCGTCAGCCTGAAAAAGGAAATCGAACAGCTCCGCGAATTGAACCAGCAGTTGAGCAACGACGCTGGCAACCTTACCGCCGCCCTTAAGGGCGATAACAAAACCCAGGGCGACTGGGGAGAAATGCAACTGGAAATGCTGCTGGAAAGGGCCGGGCTGCTCAAGGATGTTCATTTTCAGACCCAGACTTCTTTCCGCGACCAGGAAGGGCAAACCAAGCGCCCCGACTGCATCATCAACCTCCCGGAAAACAAACACCTGGTCATCGACTGCAAGGTGTCGCTCACCGCCTACGAGCGGTATTGCAGCGCCGAAACGGACAAAGATCGCCAACTGCACCTCAAGGCACACCTGGTCAGCGTGCGCAACCACATCAAAGAGCTGAGCCAGAAGAAATACGAGCAGCTGTACCAGATCAATTCGCCGGATTACCTGCTGCTTTTTGTACCCATCGAGCCCGCTTTTTCCCTGGCCATCAACCAGGATCAGCGCCTCTTTGTCGATGCCCTGGACCTGAATATTGTGCTGGTCACCAATTCCACCCTGTTGGCTACCATGCGCACCGTTTCTTTCATCTGGAAACAGGAAAAGCAACAGCGCAACGTCCAGGAGATCGCCCGCCAAAGTGGCCAGCTTTACGATAAATTCGTGAATTTTGTGGAAGACCTCCGCCTCGTCGGCCAACGCCTGGACAGCGTACACACGGCCTTCGACGATGCCATGTACAAACTCTCCGACGGCAAACGTTATAACCAGACCCTCATTGGCCGGGCCGAGAAGTTGCGCCGCCTGGGGGCTAAAAACTCCAAACAATTGCCCGCTGAGCTGCGCCGCGAGGAGGAGGAATGAGTGGAGAGGTGGAAAGGTGTAAAAGCGGCCAAAGTCGGAGGTGGGAAGTCGGAAGCGGCTCGAAATCGGAGGTGGGAAGTCGGAGGTGGGAAGTGGCCCACGCTGAAGACGTGGCAGGCAACGCTGAAGACGTGGCAGGCGCGTGTAAAGGTGTAAAAGTGTAAAAGTGGAAAAGAGGGGCGAGACCAACGTCAGGCGTATTCGTTTTCCACCATTCGTCGCGAGCCGCCAACGCTGAAGACGTGGCAGGTTGCTGCGCTGCGTCGCCCACGCTAAAGACGTGGCAGGTGTGAGAACCAACTCAAAGTCGGAGGTGGGAAATCGGAAGCGGCTCGAAATCGGAGGTGGGAAATCGGAAGTGGCCAAAGTCGGAGGTGGGAAATCGGAGGTGGGAAGTGGCAGGCCCACGCTGAAGACGTGGCAGGCAACCCTGAAGACGTGGCAGGCAACGCTGAAGACGTGGAAGCGTGGAAACGTGTAAATGGGAAGTCGGAATTTTGATGGTCTAAGTCTTCCTTTGGAGGAGGTGGCACGCCCGGGCGTGCCGGAGGAGGAAAGGCGGCCAAAGTCGGAAGTCGGAAATCGGAGGTCGGAAGGGGCTGCTAGTGAAAGTTTAATACAATTCCAGCGGTCAAAGGATCGCGCGCACCTGAGCGGGCGGGGTTTCTTCTTCAGGAGACCGCTTGCGCAGCAAGCAGACGAAAAAATAAAAACAGAAACAAAAACAAAAAACAATAAAAAGCGATGTGGTCAATAGACGAATTACAAGCCGTTTGGCAAAAGGCAACCAGACTTCACGACGGCCAGAAATACGGCGGTCAGAAGGAGGGGGAGGAAATCGAATACCTCAATCATATTGGTAGTGTGGTGTTTGAAATATTGGCAGCCGTTGGTAAAGAACCAGGAATGGACGCTGATCTGGCCATCAAATGTGCGATCCTCCACGATACCATTGAAGACACGGAACTGTCTTACCCCAAGGTGGTGGAACAGTTTGGGCAGCGGGTGGCGGACGGTGTCCTGGCGCTCACCAAAAACGATGAGCTCGAGAATAAAGCCTTCAAGATGTCGGATAGCCTGGAGCGCATCAAAGCACAACCGCCCGAGGTTTGGGCCGTAAAAATGGCCGACCGGATTTGCAATCTCTACGCCCCGCCCTTCTATTGGACGGATGAGAAGAAAGTGGCTTACCGCGAAGAAGCCCGGCTGATCCACGAGACCCTCCAGTCGGGAAATGCCTATCTGGCTGACCGGTTGGCTAAAAAGATTGCGGATTATGGGCAGTTTATTGGAGAAGGGGAATGAGGTGACTCAAAGTCGGAAGTGGGAAGTCGGAGGTGGGAAGTGTTAGACCGTGTAAAGGTGTAAAGGTGTAAACGGGAAGTCTGAATAAAGACGGTCAAAAGTCCTCCCCCTGCCCCTCCAGCTTCGAAAGCGGGACAAGCTCTCCAAAGGGGGACTTTTGACCTTGCTCCGGCATTGGGCAGATCGATGTTCCGGCAGTGCTGGCGGGTAACAATTCCCTACAATTAATGACGGTCAAAAATCCTCCTTTGGAGGAGGTACCCCTTGTGGGGGGAGGAGGAAAGGCGGGCAAAATCGGAGGTCGGCAGTGGAAGGTCGGAAATAGGAGACCGTGTAAAAGTCGAAAAATGTAAATTTATTATTGTCCAAATACTTAAATATGTAAAATAAGGGGCGAGGCCAACTTCAGGCATATTCGTTTTCCAGGATTTGCTAAAACTTCCAGTTTTGGTAAATCTGACGAAGCCCCCGCTGCTACCCGCTGCTGCGAGCACTCAAATGAATACAGCCCCAGCAATCAAACGATCACGCGCGTCTAAGTGGTATGCCCGGCTTAACGGTGTGTTATCATCAGGGAAGCGTGCCTTTAGGTACGCGATATCGGTAGAAAATTGTTTCACCGACTGATTAGCCGTGCCGTAGGTACGGAATATGCTGCGTGTTATTGATTTAGATGCCGTACCTACGGCACGGGAAGCACACATTTGGCCATTTTCTACCGATATTAAGTACCTACGGCACTTCGCACTATTTGGCGTAAAATAAACTTCAGCATGGGTTGCGGGTAGGCCGCAATCAAAATCAGCAGCAGAGAAGTAGTCAAAATCGAAAAAAGCAGCACCGTAAAAACGTAAAAACGCATCTTTACGTTTAAGTATTTGGACAATAAACATCCAGAACCATCCCAAAACCATCCCCATGAAATTCCACCCCACCCCTCCCAGCAAAAAAACAGCCAGCCCGGCGCGAAGGTGGCTCTTGTGTCGTGGTGCAATCCTCCTCGTTGGTTTCCTGGGAAGTGTACCGCTCACGGCCCAGGACTGGTGCCACAGCCCGGCGCCGGCTTCACCGGAAGTGGCGGCATCACCATGGGTACGACCCAAAACGGCGATCACCATTCCCGTGGTGGTACACGTGGTGTGGTTTACCGAAGCCGAACGGCTGAGTGAAGCACAAGTGCGTTCCCAGATAGCCGTGTTGAACGAAGACTTTCGGGCTTTGAATGCGGATTTGACGGGCGTTATTCCTTTTTATCAAAACAGAATAGCCGACCTGGAGCTCAATTTTGCCCTGGCTACCACCGATCCGCAAGGTAATCCCACCACGGGCATTGTCTACGCGGAAGCGCCGCGGGCGGGCATCGGGAGCGCTTTTGACAGCGGGCGTCGGCGCTTGTGCTACGACGGTTTGGGCGGTAGCTCGGCCTGGTGTACCACCTGCTACCTGAATATTTGGGTGGCCGACCTGGGCCTCAGCGGAGTAGCGGGTATCGGCATTTTTCCTACCCAGACCGGCAGCGAGGTGCCCCGGGCAGAAGACGGGGTGTACATCCAGTCCAATAGATTTGGCCGCACCGGAACCGTCACGGAACCGTACCACCTGGGGCGAACCACCACGCACGAGGTGGGTCATTACCTCAACCTGTTGCACCCCTGGGGGCCGGTCACGCCACCCGTCAACTGCGCGCCCAGTGTCTGCTGCCCCGATCCGGCCTACGATGACCTGGTGGCCGATACGGAAAAACAGATTCGCACCTACGCCAACGAATGCCCCGCAGGGTCGGTGGCCAGCTGTCCGCCAGCCCCCGACAACTACCAGAATTTCATGGGCTTTGCGCAGGATCCCTGTGCCATTATGTTTACGGAAGGGCAAAAAACGCGGGTCTGGGAAAGCTTGTTGCAGTACCGGCCCGGTTTGTTGAACCCCACTTGTAGGGCCGAATGCATCGTCGGCGTGCAAGCAGCAGGAGCCCCCGCATCCGACCTGCTAAGCGCCGCCTGGGTGGTGGGCGAAACCTTGTACGTCGTGCCTGCTACGGCCGACATCCACTGGCAGTTGTTTACCCTCCAGGGGCAGCAGGTTCACCGCTTCGTGACGAACTTGCCGGGGGGGCAAACCATCACCTTGCCCCCTTTGCCAGCGGGGGTATACCTGCTGGTGGGCGAAAAGGAAAAACAAAAAACAGTCCGCAAACTTTTTGTCACCTGGTAAAATGCCCCTCCTTTTGTACCCGCAACCACCTTGCGCGTATTAGAAAGACAAAGGGCTTGCTTATAAAAATACAAATCAGTTCGAAAAGACAAAAATCACTAAAATTTGCCCCGACCTTGAAGGGAGTTTTAGCGATTTTTGCCTTTTCTCCCTTTAGGGTTGGGGTAAAAAAAGGTGAAAATTGCTAAAACGGTTTTTATGAGAAAGCCCTATAGAAAGAAATCTAAGTGACGAAAAAATAGTTATCATTGCAACCAACAAATCTGCCTCACATGCGCGTATTACACCTGTTGATCCTGGTACTTGGAGCTGGTATTTTTATGGCCAGTACCTGTCGACCGCTCACGAACAAGGATCTCGACAAACTGACACCCCGCATCCAAATGGAGAAAGGCCCCTGTTTTGGCAGTTGCCCCGTTTATACCCTGACCATCTACGAAGGCGGAGTAGCCACCTACGAAGGACAACGCTTCACGACCCGCCAGGGGCTACACACCAAGCTGCTGGCAACCAATACGTACCGGGAATTGATCAAGACTTTTCAAAGCGCCAATTTGTGGAGCTACCAAAATGCCTACAAAGCCCAAATCCCCGACGTGGCTACCGTCACCATCACTTACTACGAAGGGGATAAAAGCAAGTCGATCAAAGGCAAAGACGGGCGTCCGGCCAAAATTGAGGAACTCGAAAAGATGCTGACCGCCATTGCCGACAGCGGCGGCTGGGAGCAACAGGCTGCTGGCGAAAACTACGGCATGCCACCCAATATTATTGCCAATGAGCTCATCGTCAACCTATCGGCCGAAGCCGATCCCAACGTCTGGATCATACAGTTTGCCAAGCAGGACCTGCAGATCGTCAAGCGGCTGTCGCCCAACAGCCCCTACTGGCTGTTTCGCTTCAATGCCGATCGCATCGGGCCCAACGAGATGTTGGAATGGGTGCGGCGGGATCCCTACGTGCTGAGCGCCGAATTCAACCAGCAAATCAACGGGACCCCGCGCAACGATTAGACAACTTACCCCGGTTATCTCTTGGGCATGACCACAACCGTTTTGGATTGTACTTCCTGCCCTGTTTTCAGGTGCATCAGGTAGGGGCCGGGCGCAAGATTTCCAAGATCCAGCTGATGGGTATTCAATCCGCTGAGCCCCGTGAATTGTTCACTCCTGACCGCTTGCCCGAGAAAGTTCAAGAGCGTGAATTGAATCTCATGCGTAAGATCAGCTTCAAAGC
>PZPC01000120.1 GCA_003045895.1 Bacteroidota bacterium | reverse complement strand
GCACTGATTCGCACCAACGATTTAATTACCAAGAAATTGAAACCCAATCTGGATCTGGTCTTTAAAGGGGCGCGTTTTCAAACGAACGACTTAGGGCTGCGGGATCGTCCCGTAGTGCTGGCCAGAGCCCCAGGCACCCTGCGCATGGCCCTGCTGGGGGGATCAATTGAAATGGGTACCGGAGTAACCACGGAGCAAACCTACGACAACCTGGTAGAAGACGAACTCACGAAAAAGCACCTGTTCCAACCTTTCGAACGGGTAGAAATCGTCAATTTTGGGGTTTCGGGTATTCACTTGCCGCAGCATCTGGCCCGGGTAGATAAGGTCGTGCCGGACTTTCAACCACAGGTCGTTATTTACACTGCCCATTCGGATGAAATCAGGAGGATTATGGCCAATCTCTACCGGGTGTATGCGGATAGCCTGACGGTGGAGTATGAATACTTAAATACCCTTTTTACTAGCCTCGACCTGCCCAGAACAGTAGACGAGGCCACTTTTAAACGTGCCCTACGCCCCCGGATGATGGACGTTATTGCCTGGGGGCTTATGCACATCCAGCAGCAGACGGAAGCCATGGGTGCCCTGCCCGTATGGATGTTTGTACCCTCCCTCGATGGCAAGTACACCCCTGAGGAAGATGAAGCACTCTACCAGCAAGCCCAAAAATTAGGCTTCTACGTCCTGGATTTGCGTAACTTTAATGGCGAGACACCGGAGGACCAACTCATCCTGGGCACCTGGGACCGTCATCCCAATGCCCGTGGGCATGCGCTATTGGCGAAAAAGATGGTGCAGCAAATCAGGCAAAATACCACCCTGGTGAAAAATATTTCCGCCACCTACGACGAACAATAATGGGACGATTCTTTCTTAAATTATCATTCTTCCTGTCTACCCAATGAACAGAACTATTATTATCTGCGGGCTAAGTTGGTGTTGCTTATGGTCTTTGTGGGCGTGTACAACCACTACACCAGATCAGGATGATCGGCCCAATATCGTCTTGATTGTGACAGATGACCTGGGTATTGGCTCCTTGTCTTGTTACAACAGTCAGTTCGGCATTCCTACGCCAAATATTGACCGCTTGGCGCAGCAGGGCTGGCAATACGACCAATTCTACGTCACCAGTTCGGTCTGCTCGCCCAGTCGGGTGAGTATCCTGACGGGTAAAAGCCCGCAGGTAGCTGGGGTGGAAAAGGTACTTAAACCGGGAAGACAGGAAGAGCAGAATGGAATGGCGCCCGCCAGCGCCACCATTGCCACCAAACTCCAGGAAGCGGGTTACCACACCGCGCTGATCGGCAAGTGGCACCTGGGTTACCAACCGGAGGAACAGCCTACCCAGCAGGGATTCCAAACCTTTGCCGGCTTTATCAATGGGCATATTGATTACATCAGTCACCAGGACCCCAACGGCGATTTCGAACTGATGAAGGAAGGAAAAGTCTGGCGAACCCCTCCCAAAAAGCACCTTACGGAAGTGTTGACCGACGAAGCCATTGCTTGGGTGAAGCAGAAATCTAACGCGCCTTATTTCTTAATGCTTTCCTACGCCAACCCCCATGTTCCCATCCTATTACCAGGTGAAGAGGCACTTTTTCCGGGGAAGGGTGATCCACGGGTCGACACGCCCAAGCGGTATCAGCAGCTGGTGAGCCTGTTGGACCAGGAGGTAGGCAAATTAGTCGCCGCTATTGAAGCCCAACACGACAACACCCTGGTTGTTTTCATTTCCGACCATGGTTGTCCGCAACGACTGGCTGGTAACGGACCCTATTTAGGTGGAAAAGGCACCTTGCTGGAAGGAGGCATAAAAGTGCCGGCAATTCTTTACTGGCCCGGTGTGCTGTCGCCTCAGCGAATACCTACTTTTGCTACGAGTTTAGACCTCTTCCCTACCCTGCTGGCAACTGCCGGAATGAGCGCGCCACAAGATGGAACACAGACCGGACACTCCTTACTCGATTCGGTGGATTCAACAAACAATATACCTTACTACTGGAATGTGAATGGCATGCAGGCCGTCAGAGCAGGTAATTGGAAAGCGCTTTTTTGTGCAACGGATCAAGCGAACCCGCGAATCATTCGCCGCTACCTCGAATCCACTCCGGCAGTTCCTCTGAAGAACTGGAAATCCCCGGACGGAAAATCGTATCACGTCTGGCTATTCGATCTCGGGGAGGATCCAACTGAAAAAGCCAATTTAGCCACTACTCAACCCGAAAAAATCACCGAAATGTGGGCCGATTTGGTTAAAACTCAAAATAAATAAACTGCACGTCTTCGGGTATGCGCAAGAACCAGACCATCAGCCCCAGCACGATGTATACCGTCCATCTCAACCAGGTCTGCTGAAAATTAAGCAAATCAATGGCCGGCCATTTGCGCCGCGAATATTCGAAAAGGACACTTCCCCCCAATACCATCCACAACAGCTGGAATTCGAAAGGATGCAGGCCAGGATTCAGATTGGTTCCTGGAACTGTAAAAATTTGCTCCATTAAAAATACCGCCTCCGCAACGGAACGTGCCCGGAAGAAGATGTTGGCAAAAGTAAAGGCGTTGAAGAAGAGAATAAACCCCAGTAACTTAATGAATATGGTGCCCAGCTTTTTGGCTAAAAAATTACTGACGGGTAGCAGCAGCCTTTCCACCGCGAGATAGACACCGTGAAGCGTCCCCCAAATCACGTAAGTCCAATTGGCGCCGTGCCACAACCCCACCACAAAGAACACGTAAATGGGTCCCAGGGCAATGGTGGACAGCTTTTTTTCATTGAGCGCAAGTGGCACGTAAATATAATCCCGGATCCAGGTGGTCAGCGTGATGTGCCAGCCGCGCCAGAACGTGCGAAAGGAAGACGTCAGTAAAGTCAGTGGTTCAAAATTTTTAGACAACCGCACCCCTAGGATGCGCGCGGTGCCCAGGGCCATATCCTGATAGGCCGAAAAATCGTAATAGATCTGAAAAAAGAAGAGGTATCCTGCTACCAGTACCACCCAGCCACTGTGCTCGGCTGGCGCTCCGAAAACGGCGGTGACAAAGACGCCCAGGCGATCCGCAACAACCAATTTTTTGAAGAGCCCCCAGAGGAAAAGCCGCAAACCTTCTGTAATTCTTTGGGGGTCGAAAGCATAGTCGAAATGAAGTTGCGGCAAGAGATCTTTAGCTCTTTCAATGGGGCCCGCTACCAACTGAGGGAAAAAGGACACGTAAATGGCAAATTTACCCAGGTGCTTGATGGGCGCTTGCCGGCCGTGGTAAACATCCAGGGTATACCCGATGGTTTGAAAGGTATAAAAAGAAATACCGATGGGTAAAAGCAAACTCAGCAGATGAGGCGAAAAATCCGGATCAAAATGCCGAATAACCCAGGCAAACTGTTCGGCAAAAAAATTGTAGTATTTAAACAGCCCCAGCAGTCCCAGGTTGATGGTCAGGCTTAAAGCGAGCCACTGCTTTTTCCGGGAAAGGGAGGTTGTGTTGGCAATAGCCAGTGCAGCTATATAGTCCGTTAGCGTAGAGCCGATTAGCAGAAGGATATACCAGGGATTCCAAAACATGTAGAACCCGTAGGAAGCCAGTAAAATCCAAATCCAACGGAACTTTACGGGCAGCAGGAAATAAATGCCAGTAACCAGTGGAAAGAACAACAGAAAATCAAAAGATTGGAACAACATAGGCTTTAAAGATCGTAGTCGGTTACCGTCTTCAGTTTGGCTGCCCGTTTTCCTTTTTCCAAATGTCGCAAACAATGGTCGACGTAAAAATGCAAGGCCTGCCGGATGTCCTCACCCGATTCGTGGATGATCTTCCCTTTGTCCATCACGAGGATTCTGCTGGAAACTTTGAGTAGTTTACGGATATTGTTGGACACGAACAGTACGCCTTTACCGGGTTGTTGTACGTAGGTTTTCAGGTGGTCAAAACACTTGGCTTTGAAGACTGAATCACCTACAGCCAGGGCCTCGTCCACGATGAAAATATCAGGGTCGGTAGCAATGGCGATGGAATAGGCCAGGCGGGCACTCATGCCTGAAGAGTAGTTGCCGAAAGGCATATCCAGCTTCTCGCCCAATTCAGAGAATTCTTCAATGAAGGCCATCTTGGCCTCGATTTCACTTTTGCTCATACCAAAAATAGCACCCTTGATGTGGATATTCTCCCGGCCCGTAAACAACGGCTGCATCCCGGCCTTGAGGGCAAATACACTGGTGATTTTTTGCCCGGGAAGGCCCCGTAACGCTCCCCGTTCCAAAGGATAGATACCGGCAATAAGCCGCATCAAGCTGGTTTTTCCCGAGCCATTAGCACCGACTATCCCCAAGATTTCTCCTTCCGACAGGTCAAAAGAAACATCCTGAATGGCCCAGAATTCTTTCTCTCTTAATGTCATATACGTCGCTTCAGGATTGCTGAGCATATCTCTGAAACCATAGTACATGTTGTACTTGATGTCTTTGGTGAACTTTTTGTACACGTTCCTTACCGAAAGAATAACCTGGGGATCAGACATGGTGGAGCAGATTATACATTGATGAGTCGTTCCAGTAAATTGCCTTCGTATTTCATGAAAATACGCAGGCAAATAAAAAAGAATACCAGGCTTGCCAGGCTGAACACAAAATAATAGTAAGGCTCGTACAGTGTGCCCTGGGTAAGCAGGTTTCGGCTAAAGCCGATCAGGTAGGTCAGTGGGTTGTACTTCACGATACTGGCCAGCCAGGTCAGTTTGATCTGGGGTGCGTAAATGATCGGCGTCAGAAACATGAGGAAAGTTACGCACTGATCGGCCAGCTTGCTGAAATCAACGGCGACTACCCGGAGTAGGGCTACCAGCAACCCCAACCCCGTACCCAAAAAGAGCAAAGGAATCAGGGTAAGCGGAAAAAGTAACGCCGCCCAGCTGAAGTCAATACCGTAGGCCAACAAGACGACAATATTGATAAAAAAGGGAATAACAAAGTTGATGATATGAACAATGACCTGTTCCACAACGAGTACTTCGTGGGGAAATTTGGCGGTAACCATAAACCGGCCGCTGTTGCTGATGACATTGCTGGTTACCTGATAGGCCCCTTGAAAAAAACTCCAGATAGACGTGCTTAATAACACGTAGGCAGGGTAAGGAATATCCGTTTTACCGGGCTCCATTATTCCGGCACCATGGAGCAATATCCAAACCAGGACAGAAACAATAGGCGTGATGACCAACCAGGACAAGCCAATAAAAGAGCGCTTGTAAGCATTGGTGATGTCCACTATGATCAATTGCTGCAATAAATAGCTGTACTGCTTGAGGTGGCGGGCGTAACCGATCAATCGAGTGGCGAATTGCTCATTGGTGTTACCGTGTAAAGGTACCAAATTTTCCGCCGGGGGATAATTTCCTGAAACTTTGCTGCTCATGCCAATTTAGGCCATTGATGAAACAGCCATAAAGGTAGTCCAATGATTCAATTCTCAGGGAAGAATACAGAATATTTGTAATCCAGGATAGGAGGCAATTGCTCGAATGCGCTTACCTTTGGACCCTACGCAAGTTCAAATGACACGAGTATGGAAGATGTAAAAACGACCATAAAAGCTTTTATCCAGGAAACTTTTATGGTCGACGACCAGGAACAATTAACAAATGATGTGCCCTTGCTCAGTAGCGGCATCATCGATTCGATCTCGGCACTGGAGTTGGTCGAGTTTTTGGAAAAAACTTTTCACTTCAAATTCCAACCCCACGAGGTAGACCAGGAAAACCTGGATACCATTGCCAGGATTGAAGCTTTTGTGAAGACCAAGAAAGCGGCCTAATTAAACATATGGAGGGTCTTGCAAGCAGATTGACGGAGTCGATTACGATCAATAGCCAGCGTACCGCCTTGCGCTCGGCGGAGGGAACCTGGACCTATCAGCAACTCGGGATGTACGGTGCGGAAGCCCGCACATTTTTACAAGCGCAAGGACTGGTTAATAAGGGGCTATTAGGTATTTGTTTGCCAAAATCAACGGCTTATGTGGGGATAATTACCAGCGCCCTCCACTTAAACATACCGTACGTACCGCTAGATATTGAAAGCCCAGTAAGCCGCCTGGCGTATATCATGGAAGATGCTGGGTTAGGAATTGTTTTTACCACCAAGGCGCAAGCTACCCTGCTCAAGGCCCACCTGCCAGACCTGGAAATAACGCCGTTCACGCCAGACGATACGCTGGTCCTACTCACGCGTGAGTTGGCTGGTGAAGATCAAAAACCACTCCCCCCAGACCTCGCTTATATTCTTTATACTTCTGGTTCGACCGGGCATCCCAAAGGGGTTTCTATTACCCACGAAAATGCCTGGTGTTTCATAAATTGGGCCAGTACTTTCTTTCCTGTGGCGCCTGGCGAAACAGTCGCATCCATTGCTCCTTTTCATTTTGACCTTTCCGTTTTCGACCTTTTTGTGACCCTGGTCAACGGTGGTCAGTTGGTCCTCTTTACCCAACGGGAGTGCCGCAATCCCTTGCTCGTGGCCCAGCAGTTGAGCGAGCACCAGGTTGGAACCCTGTATGCCACCCCCAGCCTGCTGCAATTGCTGCTGCGGTACGGCCGACTAAGCCGCTACGATTTTTCTGCTTTGCGACGGGTGCTTTTTGCCGGTGAAGTTTTTCCAATTGAACCCTTGCGGCAATTGCAAGCGTGTTGGATCCAGGCCGATTTTTACAACCTGTATGGCCCTACCGAAACCAATGTGGTAACCTGGTTTCCCGTTCCCAAGCCCATTGCCGAAGGGCAAACCGCCCCCTACCCTATTGGGCAGCTGTGCCCTTACGCGCAGGGCGCGATCTGGTGTGAAAATGCCATTGCCAATTGGGAACCGGATGCCGAAGGTGAATTGCTCATTTGCGGCGATTCCCTTACCCCCGGCTATTGGGGGCAAGTCGAAAAAAACAAATCGGCGTTCTTGTCACTCAGCAACCAGAAATGGTATAAAACCGGTGATCGGGTTCGGATCAATCACGAAGGAGACCTGGTTTATCTCGGCCGAACCGACCGGATGGTCAAACGCCGGGGATACCGCATAGAACTGGCTGAAATAGAACAGGCGTTTACCCAACACCAGGCTATTGTTCAAGCCGCTGCCGTGAGTAGGATACAACCTGAAACGGGTGCTGAAATTACGGTGTTTTACCAGTTGGGAATTCCGTCAACTACCTTGACTACCCTGGCACTCAAGCAATTTTGCAACGCGCAATTACCTACCTATATGATCCCCGATCATTTCGTGGTACTCGACACATTTCCTTACACCAGTAGCCAGAAGGTCGATTACCAGGTGTTACAGGCAAAAATGGAAGACCATGTTTGAGCTAAACGCAAACCAACAGCTGTGGCGCGAGAAAATTATTGATTTTGCGGCAAGCCACATCAATCCACAAGCACAGGAACGCGAACAAACGGCGGCTTTTGACCGGCAATTGTGGCTGGCCTGCGCGCAGTTGGGGCTCACCGGACTAAGCATTCCACAGGAATGGGGCGGTAGTGGAATGGACGCCTATACCACGGTCTTGGCCCTGGAAGCACTGGGTTTTGGGAGTGAAGACCCCGGATTAAATTTCGGCATTGCGGCGCATCTCCTGGCGGTAGCTGTCCCGGTATGGAAATATGGCACGGAGGAGCAACGCCAACGTTTCCTGCCAGGCTTGTGCAACGGGCAGGCCGTGGGTGGAAATGCCATTACCGAAGAAACCGCGGGATCTGATGTGTTTGCCATGCAGACGAGCGGAACGCCACAGGGCGATCATTACCGCTTAAACGGCACCAAAACCTACTGTTCCAATGGCGGCGAAGCCGACCTGGTGCTGACCTACGCCATGACCAACCCCGCCAAGGGTTTTTTTGGCGGTATTTCTGCCTTTGTGCTGGAAGCAGGGCAGCAAAAAATCAGCTGGTCGGAGACCAGGGAAAAACTAGGGTTACGCACCTGCCCGTTGGCTGCTCTTTTGCTGAAGGACTGCGCCGTTCCGGTGGCCAACAGATTGGGACTGCCAGGTGCTGGCGGGCAAATTTTCAACGCTTCCATGACCTGGGAACGCATCTGCCTGGGAGCGATACACCTCGGTGCAATGGATCGTTTGCTGAAACTGGCTACTCAATTTGCCAATCAACGGTTTTCGGGCGGGCAGAATTTAAGTGCCCGGCAAGCGGTGACCCATCCACTGGCCGATTTAAAAGTTCGCCTCGAAGGCGCCCGGCTGCTGACCTACCAGGCTGCCCAGCAGTTGGATGCCGGACAACGGACCGGGTTGGCGGCATCAATGGCCAAGTTGGCCGTAAGTGAATGTTACAAACATTTTTGTCTGCAAATGATGCAGCTCTTCGCGGGCGAAGCTTACCAGACTCCGCATCCGGTAGAAATACAACTGCGCGCCGCCTTGGGGGCCACGTTGTACTCGGGTACCTCCGAAATTCATCGTAACTTGGTGGCTCGGGAATTAGGATTTAAAGTGCATTAAGTAAATTAAACAATCAATATGAATAAATTTTATGATGCCATAATTATCGGTGGTGGGCCTGCTGGCTCAACAATGGCTTCGAAATTAGCCGAAAAAGGCCAACATGTTTTGGTACTAGAGAAAGCTAAATTCCCGCGAGAGCATGTGGGAGAATCACTCTTGCCCTTTCTTTACCATCTTTTCGAAGAATTAGGTGTATTGGATGAAATGAAAGCACGTTTCAGTCGAAAGCCGGGCGTAACTTTTTCCAATATTGATGGCACAGAGGCTTCACACTGGTGCTTCAAGCATGTTATTAAAGACGAAAGTGGTTTATCCTTTCATGTTAGGCGTGCTGAATTTGACGATATGTTGCTCCAAAACAGCCGCAAAAAGGGCGCTGAAGTAATGGAAGAAGTCAGCGTTCAAAAAGTAGACCTTGACATTGACCCCAATCAAGCAACGGTCTATGCGGAGAATGCGCAGGGAGAACAACTTCAATTCACAGGAAGAATGGTCGTTGATGCCAGTGGGCAAAATACGATACTGGCCACTCAAATGAAAACGAAGAAGCCCTTTGAGTCTTTAACACCCCGCGTAGCCTATTCTTCTCATTGGGAAAATGCCAAACTTACACCCGAATTAGCTGCGGGAAACATTAAAATAGTCCATCTGGAAGGAGAGAAAATGGGCTGGTTTTGGATGATTCCGCTGATTGATCGGCTCAGTGTAGGTGTGGCGCTAAATATGAGTTATGCCAATCAGCAAAGAAGGATACTAAAAGAGACCACGACAGATTGGCAAGCCAAATTGTACGAACAAGAACTTCAAGAATCCCTTGTAGCACAAGAAGTACTCGCAGGAGCAACGCGTATGGGGCCTGTCATGGCCAATGGCGATTTTTCCTATTACTCTAGCACAAAATGGGGTACGAATTTTGTTATTGTTGGCGATGCTTCGGGGTTTCTGGATCCTATCTTTTCCAGCGGTATTTACCTAGGTATGAAAAGCAGTCTTCTGGTGGCCGAGGGCATCACCGATATGCTTGGTGGAAATGGTACGGCTACAATTGAAACAGCATACAGCGACATTCAAGGAGCCTATAAACTGGTAGAAAAGCTCATCAACACTTTTTATGAACCCGGTTCGATTAAGTGGGATCAGGCAGGAAGTGCTTTTGACCTGAGTTATAAAAAGTTTGAAACTGCTTATTCTATTCTACACCTTATTCTAGCAGGTGACTTTTTCAAGAACCACGCTAAATATTTTAAGGCTATAGATATACTGCGTACACCGCAGAAAATAGAGCAATACAAACACTTGATAGGCCATGACGAACCCACCATGGAGCAACGAGTCTGCATTGCATAAAATGAACAAAATATGGCCAACTATGCTGTAAATTGGGATAATTATTACCGTAGAACTTACAAGTTGCTAAAAAGTAAGTCATTATGGGAAGTAAATCCTGATATAGCCGTTGAAAAGGATAGGCTATATTTTCAATCTTATTTATCGGCCAATTTACCAATTATTGACATCGGATGTGGAACAGGTGAACAAGCCAATTGCTTGCGCAAATATTATCCAAAAGTAATTGGTCTGGATGTAGCACAACAAGCCATAGCTATTGCACAACAACGGTTTAAGGAAACAGACATCATTTTTGACACTTTTGACATTACGGATATAAACTCAGCAGAGGTATTGGCAGCAAATCATGGATCTTGTAACATCTATATCAGAGGCGTATTGCACCAAACACTTCCTGAAGACAGGGCTCTAATTTTAGCCTCCATACAGCTATTGTTAGGCAAAGAGGGTAGCCTATTTCTTATTGAAATTGCGGATAATATCAGAGCATATCTGCAAGAAAAAGTAGCAACTTTTTCTGAACTACCTATTAGTATGCAACGAGCATTAATGAGTAACTTACCTCCTGTTGGATTATCAATGGAGAAAATAACGGAGTGGTTTGACCCAGATATTTTTACCATTAAATTTTCAGGACACGCCTTTTTAGCTACTAATTTGTTGCTTCCTGATGAATCCAATTTAACGATCCCCGCTGTGCACGCCATAATTACAATCAAATAATTTACCTTTTGAAATTTCAAGGATTAGTGGTTTGTGCCGATTATTAAGTCTAATAGAGCTGGTCAAAACGCCCAATAAAATCTACGATGGACACTCCGTTTTCGTCCGAGATCCATTGGTACTGCGGCTGGAGATTGCCAGGGGCTTTTTCGGGAATATTTTCCTGTACCCATTCGGCAAAGCTCAGATCCTGAAAAGTACCTTTCCGCAGCTTGTTGCGCTTTTTGCGGTACTGGTAATGGGAATAAAGCCGATCCCAGGGATTTCTGACAAAAGCAAATTTGTAGGCGTTGTCCCATATTTCGGGTGGCAAGAATCGTCGGATGGTTAGTGCCGTATAGTGTTTGGCTATTTTTTGCTGCGGGTCAGGGAGCGGAAATTGTAAGGCCGCAGCAACACTGGTTCCGCCGGTTTTAGGCACGTGAATAAAAATCAAATCCTTTTGCGCCAATGGTCGCCGCAGTAGAAAAGGATAGTTTTGGTTTTTTGAAAAAACACCGGTCAATTTCCGAAGTGGCATAGGTAGGAATAAAATTACC
>PZPC01000007.1 GCA_003045895.1 Bacteroidota bacterium | reverse complement strand
CCTCCATAGTATTGGACAGCGACCAGCTCAGAATCTTGCGGCTGAACAAGTCTATGATGGCCACCAGATACATAAAGCCTTTGGCCATTGGGGATATAAGTGATGTCTGTGGCCCACACCTGGTTAGGCCGCACAATCTCCAAATCCCTAAGTAAATAAGGGTATACCGTGTGTTCTTTGCGCCGCTTCGAGGTGTGAGGTCCAGGCAGTATCGCTCGTAACCCCATGACCTTGTAGTACAGTCGATCTATTCGATTGCGACTCACCTCGTAACCCTTGTCCAGCGTGAGCCAAGTATGCATCCGCGTCGCTCCTTTATAGGGGTGCTCAAGGTAGTGCTCATCCATTAATCGCATCAACTCTTCATTAAGGGCACTTTCGCCTTTAGGTTCGTAGTACAAGCCCGAGCGATGGAGGCTCAACAAGATGCACTGCTGCAGTAAACTCAGCTTAATGCACTCGCGTTCTACCAATTGCCGACGTTCTGATAATGACCTCATAGCAACTTTTTTTTTAGAAAGTCATTCTCCACTTTTAGCTGGCCAATCGTGCGTAGCAAAGCATCACGTTCCGCTTCTGTATCTTTGTCGTTGCGAACGGAAGAGTCCTCAAAAACGAGATCAGCATTAGCCAGAAAATGCTTCTTCCAAGTCGTGATTTGTTGTGGATGTAAATTATGTCGCTGAGCCAAATCTGACATCGTATACCTCTCACTCAAGGCCTCTAGGACAACCTTCTTCTTAAATTTTGCAGTGAATTTTCTTCTCGTAGCCATTTTCTTTTTTTTTTGACTAAGTTAGGAAATTTTCGCTGTCCTTTTTTTTGGGGGAACATCAGTCACTTTTTGGTGTCTTTTTATCCTACCGCAACAGCACAAAGTCTCCTTCCAGTACCACCACTTGTCCCGTCACCAGAGTCACCTCGGCGTAGTAGACAAACACGGCGGCGTTCATGGGTTCCCCGTTAAGCAGGCCATCCCAGCCAAAATCCGGGTCATTGGGTTGGAAGGGCCCCTTGGCAAAAACCTGGTTACCCCAGCGGTCGAAGATCATAAAGCGCTCAACCCGTTCCACGCCCTGGCCAGCGTAGACCATGATTTTGTCGTTGTCACCATCATTGTTGGGGGAAAAGGCGGTCGGGATGTAGACGTGGATAGGGTGCTCCACAAAAATGCGCAGGACATCAGAAGTTGTACACCCGTTGGCATCGGCTACTTCGAGCAGGTAATTGATGGTTTCCAACGGGGCCGCGTAGGTGACGAGGCTATCCGGCTGGCTAAGTCCGTCCAGGGGCTTCCAAACCCAGGTGGCCGGGGTGAAGTTCGCCTCGGGGGTCAGGAGGATGCTGTCGCCGGCCTGAATGGTGAGGTCATCACCCAGATCCAGGATCAACTCCGGGCCTGGTGGCACTGCCACGTTCAGACTGGTTTGGCAATCCTGGTTGTCTTGTACATACAGGGTGTAAGCACCGCTGGCCAGGTCGGGCACGGTGGTCGGGAACCCACTGATAGGACTGAAAAACTGATTGTCAATGCTGTATTCGTAAGGCCCGGTGCCGCCGAAGATACTATCAATCGATAGGGAGCCCGTATTGGTGCCAAAACAACCGGCAGCAGCGCCGCTGGCCTGAATGGCAACAGGGGAGGGGGCGGTGAGGGTAGCGGTGGCACTGGTACTGCACCCCGGCAGATCGGTGACGGTCACGGAATAGGCTCCGGCCGGGAGGTTGTTGATCCCCGCCGTCGTCGCGCCCGTACTCCACAAGTACTGGAAAGGACCAACGCCATTGGTGACATTCACCGTGAGTACGCCGTCGTTGCCATTGGTGCAACTCACCGAGAAATTTCCCCCAGGGGCGCTGATATCCAGTTGGGCGCCGCTGCGTTGCACGATGGTTTGGTCGTTCAGGATGGTAACCGGGCAGCCACTGGCCGCGGTGATGCGGAGTAATTCAATGGTCGTAGCCACGCCATTTGCCCCCAGGCCAAAGCGGAATTCCGGCGGCGCAATGCCGGTGAAGTCGAGGGTGGAACCATTGGTGAAACCGACGCTAAAGGCATAGGTGTCGCCGGGGGAGAGGAAAATTTCTCCTTCCACCACCTGGTTGCCACACAGCACGGTATCAGCGCCCAGCGCAGCCGTAAGTTGTGGCTGGTAGCTGGTGTTGACGAAAATGGTGGAGTCGCAACCCGTGGCGCTGGCTCCGCTAAGTACGACTATGCCGCTGGGGTTGCTGGCGCTGAACAACTGGTTGCCGACCGCCAGCGTACTGCCAAAGCAAAGCAGGCTGTCGATGTTGCGGACACTCCCCGGTAAGAAATTGAGGGTAACCACAACGGTAGAATCGCAGCCGTTAGCCGCCGCATTGGGCAGCACGACCACGCCCGAGTTGTTGGTGGCCGTGAAGGTTTGGTTGCCGATCGTGAGGGATTCCCCCAGGCAGGCGTCGCCCGTGAAAGTGCCCGTCGCCGCGGGGAGAAAGGCCACCTGCACGTTGAGCAGGGAGTCACAGCCGTTGGCCGCTGCATTGGGCAGGGTAACGGTTCCCGCTGGATTCAGCGCGGAGAAGGTTTGCCCGCCAATGGTAATCGAATCGCCGGGGCAGAGCAGCGGATTGGCATTGCCCATCGCCACGGGGAGAAAGCCCACCTGCACGTTGAGCAGGGAGTCGCAGCCGTTGGCCGCTGCATTGGGCAGGGTAACGGTTCCCGCTGGATTCAGCGCGGAGAAGGTTTGCCCGCCAATGGTAATCGAATCGCCGGGGCAGAGCAACGGATTGACATTGCCCGTAGCCACGGGATAGAAGCTCAGGTTTACATTGACCAGGGAGTCACAACCGCCCGTGGCTGCTCCGGGTAGGACAATGGCGTAGGTGCCCGCGGCAGTGAGGAGGGAGTCGCCCACCAACAGGGTGCCGCCCGGACAGAGCACGGGGTCGATTTGGCCAGCAAGGACGGTGGCCACGCTGATCGTCACCTGAATGGTGGAGTCGCAACCATTGGCCGCAGCCCCTGGCAGCAAGACCAGCCCGCTGAGTCTTGGTGCACTGAAATACTGACCACCTACCAGAATGGAATCCCCCGTACAAATTTCACCGGTGAAGGCAGACATAGCCGTTGGCAGCAGCGTCACATCCACGGCGAGCAGGGAGTCACAACCATTGGCCGCCGGAATGGGCAACGTGAGGGTGTCCTGTAAACGGCCGGCGTGGAAAAATTCGCCAGCGATAAGGACGGAATCTCCCGCACAGACGGTGGTCGTGAAGTTTTCGGTAACGGGAGTCAACTCGGTCAGATTTACCGTGATCAGGGAGTCACAGCCATTGCTGCTTGCATTGTCGAGGGTGACCAGGCCCGTGCTATTACCCACAAAGAAAAATTGGCTACCAATCAGCAAGGTGTCCCCCGGGCAGATCGGGGTGGTGATGGTGGATACGCTGGCGGGATAAAAACCAAGGCTTACATTAACCAGGCTGTCGCAGCCACTGCTGGCCGCACCGGGCAGGATGACCTGGCCACTGGGGTTGCCCGCATCGAATACCGTCGTCCCGACCACGATGGAGTCGCCCGGGCAAACGGTGGCCAGGAGATCACCTGTCGCCGGTGGCAGGTAATTGAAGTTGACGGTTTGGTCCAGGTTGGTGACACAATTGGCATCCGCAATCTGGGAAAAATGCAGCCCAATGGTTCCGAATGGCAGGCCGTTGTCAGCCGGACATAAAACCAAGGTGTCCTGCGGATTGAGGAACGTGAACTGCACAGGTGTGGTTACGCCGGGCGTGGTTACCTCATAATCCACCAGGAAAGGCCCCGTGCCGGTGAAGTTTAGCGGCAAGCGGTAACAGCTGTCGGCACAAATACTACCGCCGCTGCCAGCAGCCAGCGTGGGGCCAGGATTACCGGCACTGACCGTCGTGGAGCCAGTGGCGAGGCAGCCGTTGCTATCCGTAACGGTCACGCTGTAGCTACCCGGGGGCAGGCTGCCCACCGTTGCCGTGGTATCCAGCGTACTCCAGAGAATGAGGTAGGGCGGTAGCCCGCCGGAGGCGATCAGGGTAACGCTGCCGTCGTTGGCGCCGGTGCAGGTCTCGGCGGTATTGGTAAAATTGAGGTCGAAGGTGCAAAAATTGGTGGCTAAAGTCAGGAAGCAGTTGGTCGCACAGGACCCATTGCTGATGGTAAGGCTGTACGAGCCCTCGGGCAGGCCACTGATGGTGTTGTCACCTGCCACTACGGGGAGGGTGCCTGTGGTGCCCTGGTTGTTGTTGTAGGTAAGGGTATAAGGCCCTGCCGGGCCGCCCACGAAATTGACCACAATAATGCCGTCGCTGGCCGTGGCCTGGCTGGGTTGTTGCGCTACACTGCAGGCGAAATCGAAAGCAGCAGGCTGGTTGATGACCACCATAGCGGAATCCCGGCAGTTGCTGGCATCGGTGACGGTGACGGCGTAGGTGCCCACGGGTAAGCCCTGCAGGTCGCCGTTGCTACCTACGCTATCGTAGGTGTCATCCGACCAGTCGAAGGTGTAATTGGCAGTGCCTTCGATGAGGATCAGCTGGATACGCCCATCCCTGGCGCCGTTGCAGCTGAGGTCGGTACCGTTGATCAGCATCGAGAAATTGCAATTGGACACGTTAGTAATCGTGAAGTTACACGTCTCCTGGCAGCCGGCGCCGTCGGTCAGGGTAATGGTATAGGCGCCCACGCTCAGGTTGCTGATGGGGAAGGTGCCGATGGAAAAAACCATGGCGGTGCCACTGACGGGGCCGGTCCAGGTAATGGTGTAGGGGGCTACGCCACCGGCAAACTGAAAATCGATGACGCCGTTGTTGCCGGCCGGCGTGTTGGGATGGGTGATCTGGGAACAATCAAGTACCAGGTCACAGGTGGGCTGGTTGATGACTACGCTACAAGTTGCGGTGCAATTATTGCTGTTGACTGCGGTGAGGGTGTAGGTGCCGTTGGGTAATCCTGCTGCCGTGAAGTTGTTGGGATCACCGGGATTGACCACCAGGCTGCCCGTGGTGCCTGCGCCGTTGTCGTAGGTCACCGTGAAGGGGCCGGCGGCACCACTGGTGATGTCGACGGAAAGCATATCCCCGGTGGCACTGCAACTGATAGTTAGCGGAGCGGGGCCGGTTACCGTGAAGCTGAGCGCCGCGGTGCAGCCGTTGCCATCGGCAACGGTCACCGCCAGGTTTTCCCCTACCGTTAACCCGGTGATGGTGCTGAGGCCGTCGTAGGTATTGTCGTTCCAGTTGTAGGTGTAATTGCCATCGCCACCTGCGGGGGTGATGGTGGTACTGCCATCCGCCGAATTGCTGCAGGTAGGTGGCGTACTACTTTGCGCAAGTGTCAAATTACAACTGGCAGCCGTCAGGTTAACACTGCAGGTAGCGCTACAAAGATCCGGGTTGGTAACCGTGATTTGGTAGTTGCCAACGGGGAGGTTGTTCTGGGTAAAAACCGCTGGGTTTGCACCGGCCGGAATGGTGCCGCTGGTACCGGATCCGTTGTCGTAGGTTACGGTATAAGGGCCGCCGGGCCCGGCACTGATGGTCACCTCCAACACCCCGTCATTGGCCGTCGGGCCGCTGGGCAAGGTAACAGCCATGCAATTGAGGCTGTAAGCCGGGGGATCAGTCAGGACGATAGCAGCGTTAGCCTGGCAACCTGCTAAATCAGTCACCGTTACCGAATAAGCGGCGGCGGGTAAATTGACCGGATTGTCGTCGCCGTCCAGGGTGTCGTCCGTCCAGTTGATGTCAATAATAGGTTGCGAGCTGTTGATGGTCAGGCTGATGCTCCCCGTGAGGCCACCAGCGCAAAGCGGATTGGTTCCGTCTATTTGCACCATTAAATCGCAAGTAGCAACCACCGTAAACGTGCAATTGGTGGTACAGTTGTTCGCATCGGTGAGGGCAAAGGTATAGTCACCCGGCGGTAAAACCGGGGTATCCCAACTGCCGGCCGTGTTTTCGGTGAAGGTAATATTGAGGGGCCCGGTCAATTCCAGCAAGTAAAAAGGGGTGCCTCCTCCAAACGTAAAGGTATAACTGCCGGGGCCAGATCCCTGTCCGCTGCCATTGGCCCGGCAGTTGAGGCTGAGGGCGGGCGGATCAGTGAGGGTGATGTTGCCTGGCTGGGCACAGCCATTGGCATCCGAGACCGTGACGGCGTAAGTGCCAGCGGATAAACCAGTGAGAATTTGCTGGCCATCGTAGGTGTTGTCAGACCAGTCGAAAGTAAAGGGCCCATTGCCGCTCACGTTAACCGTGATGGCGCCGTCGCTGGCGCTGGCACAGGAAATGGGGGTGTCCAGGTCGATGGTTACGACCGGCGGCGGCGTTGCGGTCAGGGTGATGGGCACCGCAGCTGACGAACAGCCACTGCCATTATCGACTACGGCATAGACGGTAGTCGGGGTGGACACAAAACTACCGGGGTTGGCAATCAGCTGGGTCAGCGCGGCATTGCGGTAAAAATCGACGGGCAGCCCGGCATTCCCCGTGATAGTGCTTTCCAGGGACGTCAGGTTGAAAGTTCCCTGGCCGCTGCCATTGGGGCAAGCGGTGAGGCTGGCCGGGAAAGCTGGCGGGCCCTGGTCGATGAAGATAAAATATTCGAGGGGAGGGGAGAAGGTTACCTCGCAAAAGCTGGGGCCCGGGCCGGTGACGCTATTGAGGATGAAGATGTGGTCTTCCGCAATATTATAGGTGAAGGGCATGGCCCCATTTTGGCCGATAATCGTCACGTTGTTATTCGGACCCGTAGCCAGTGGGCCGAAGGAAATATCAAAACTGTAGACACCGGCCGGATTGCTGGGCGTATTTAAAACGGGTGAAATAAAGGTAGGGCCACAACCCGAGTCGGGATTGAAGGTGAGGAAGACGTCGTTGGCGTCGAAGCCAATCAGGTCGAGGGTCACCTGGCTGGGTGCCGACGTACAGCCGGTGCCGTCGTCGATGACGGCGTAAACCGTAGTGGGCCCGGAAAGGAAATTGCCAGGGTTGTTGATGGGGCTGCCGGGGGCCGGATTGAGGTAGTAGGTCACCGACCCCGGTTGGCCATTCAGCACGGTAGCGTCGGCGTCGGTGAGGTCGAAAAGGCCTTGTCCGCTGCCGTTGTCACATACTTCGAGGGTGGCGTCTTCGGCGGTCAGCCCACTGCCTACTTGCAGGTCGAGTTCGACCACCACGCTGCACCCTGCGCTGTTGCTCACCTGGGCGTAGAGGGTCCGGTCGATGGGGGTGGTGACGTTGCCGTTGATCGGGCTGGTACCGTTTTCGGCCTGGGTAAAGGTAGCGTGGTAGGAAACATTCAGGCTGGGGTCGTTGCCGGTGATGTCGTCCTCGGCGTCGGAAGGGGTAAAAGTAGCCAACCCATTGCTGCCTAAGCAGGCCATCAGGCTGGCGTCGTTGGCGGTGGGGTAGCTGTTGATGTTGACGGTCACGGGCACCGTTGCGCTTTCGCAGTTGCCGTCGGTGATGCTGGCGTAGACGGTGGTGGGCATGGTGAGCAGGAGGGTCGTAATATCCGCCGGGTTGTTGAAATTAATATCGTTGGTACCAGCGGCGTCGAACCACCAGTTGACGGTGTAGGCCGGATTGAAATTGCGGATCTGGTCGATGATGTCGTCCAGGTTGAGGATTTCACCCGCCAGCGGTGCGGCACTGAAGCAGATCTCGAGTGGGGTAGGGGGGGTGGCTACCGGCGCGGGATCGACGGTGACGGTGACCTCCGATGTGGTGGTACAGCCCTGGTTATCCGTGCTGGAAAGGATAAAAGTAGCAGGACCGGCAGTCAGGTTGTTGACGGTGGTGTTCAGTACGCCGGGATTGGTGATGGTGCCCGGGCCACTCCAGGTGGTTGAACTGACTACGTTGGGGGCGGTGACACTACCCGACAAGTTGAGGGTTTCGCCAGCGCACAAAGGGTCAGGGTTGGCGTTGGCCGTAGGTTGTGCCTCGTAGCATATAATGGAGATGGCGTTGAAATTAACGGCTTCGTTGCTGGCCCAGGTTTGCGTAATTACGTTAATTTGAGCGCTACTGGCACCCGCGTTGTTGCAAAAACCAAAGCTAATCGTCCCGGATTGCTCGGCATTGGTGGTACCCGCATCACCAATGACATCACCACCCACTAAGGCTCCGTCTACTAGAAATTGAACCCATAAGAAATCCCAACAAGTATTACAACCTCCGGCAGTAGGATTGGCAGGGTCGCAACCGCACCCTCCTGAATTTGGACAAGCTAGCTGCCCGGTTGAAGGACTTATTTCATTGCAATACTCCATGTTGCCATCACCTTCCCAGGGCAAAGAAAAACTGAAGTTAAGCGAAAACCGGACGGTGGCACAATTGGAAATATCGACGGCGCCGTAGGTGTCCAGGGTAGGGCCGTTCGTATCGCCGCGAACGGCGCCCGTGCTGGTCAGTAGCGTAGTTTGTCCGGAGGCAGGCAGCAAAAAGCAACCGGTAATGAGGAACACTGCTAAAGATATCCGCCAAAGATTCATGCGCCCGTTGTTTTGGGATGGGTAATTAAATGGGTTTCGGTCATCTGGTGGAAGAACCGAAAAATCAGTAACAACAAAAAGGTGTCTTTTCAGGAGATTTGCGGAGGACAGGTTACAAGCCGAAAAATACGGAACAATTCTACTAGCAGGGCCGTAATGGGGTATTAAAAGCGCGTTAATTAACATCTTTCGTTTAACAACGGCCAGGCGTAGGATTTTTTTATTGGAAATAGCGGAAAAATCAATTCTATGTTTTACCTTTGCAGCCGCTTTTTGTAGGACAACTTTGAGATGCGCGGGTGTCTTAGAGTCTAAACGTAGACGATATCATGGATCCGCTTCTGCCGTATATTATCCCACTCAAAGGTATGGGTGAAGGTAAGCACCAGTTCGACTTCGATGTGGACGCTGATTTTTTCGGTGCTTTCGAAGGTACGCTGGTCGAAGAAGGCCAGCTGGACGTGCAGGTCATTATGGACAAAAGTGCGACGTTGCTGGTGCTGGATTTTTCTTTTTCCGGACACGTGCAAACCACTTGCGACCGTTGCCTGACTTCCATCGCTCTGCCGGTAGCTGGTGAAAACCGGTTGCTGGTCAAGTACGGTGACCCGGAAGATGCGCCCATAGACGAAGACGTGGTCTTTATTCCCCTGGAGACATCCAAGTGGAGTATTGCCCAGTTCGTTTACGAGTACATCTTGTTGGCCATGCCGCTGATCAAAGTTTACGATTGCAAAGCGGAAGCAGAGCTACCCTGTGACCAGGAAATGCTGGACCGGCTTGCGCTGGCACCCGACGAAGCAGAAGAAGAACAAACCAACAACCCCCTCTGGGATGCCCTGAGAGATTGGGATAAGGAAGAAAATAATTAACAATTAAGCGTATCCCTGGGGATACTGACGATAAAAACAACTGAAATGGCACATCCTAAAAGTAGAATTTCCAAGCAACGCAAGCGCAAGCGTCGTACGCATTACAAGGCGGAGGCTCCCAGCGTAGTTACCTGTAAGGCCACTGGCGAGCGCCACCTAATGCACCGTTCCTATTCCGACGTGGAAGGTAACACCTTCTACCGTGGCAAGTTGCTGATCAAGGCACCGGAACTGGACTAGAAGCAGTAGCCTAAGCTATTCGCTTTTTTGGTAAAAAATAGGAAGCTCCTGCCTGTTGTTCGGGTATGGGGCTTTTCCTGTTTGATTAGTGACAAGTTATAAACAACCTAAACATGAAGCAAATAATTTACACGCCCGATGCTCCGGCACCGGTAGGCCCCTACAGCCAGGCTATTGTTCACCAGGGAACGCTCTACGTGTCTGGTCAAATTGCAATCGAGCCCGCCTCCGGCGAACTGATGACCCGCACCATTGAAGAGGAAACCCACCAGGTGATGAAAAACCTGCAGGCGGTACTCAAGGCAGCGGGTATTACCTTTGAAGAAGTGATCAAGTGTTCGGTTTTTGTGAGTGACATGAACAACTACGGCCGGATCAACGCCGTCTACGGCGAATATTTCAACGAAGCTACTGCACCGGCCCGCGAGCTGGTGGAAGTGGCTAACCTGCCCAAGTTTGTCAATATCGAAATTTCACTGATTGCCGCTATCGATTAATAACCTTTTGCTTTATGGACACGATTCTTTCCGGTATACAACCCACGGGAAACCTGCATTTTGGCCGCTATTTTGGGGCTATACAGAACTGGATGCAATTGCAGGAGACCTATGATTGCCTCTATTGCGTAGTAGACTACCACGCGATGACCATGCCTTTTGTTCCAGGTAAATTACGGGAAAACAGCTGGGAACTGGTCTACAACCTGTTGGCCGTTGGGATCAAACCGGAGAATTTGTTCATCCAGTCGCTCGTGCCCGAGCACACGGAACTGGGTTGGATCCTCAACTGCTTTGCCAGCTATGGTCAGCTGACCCGCATGACCCAGTTCAAGGACAAAAGCAGCCAGAGTGAAGAACAGGCGGAGGGATTTGTCTCGGTGGGGCTGTACACCTACCCGGTTTTGCAGGCGGCGGACATCCTCATCTACAAAGCAACCAAGGTGCCCGTCGGCAAGGACCAGGAACAGCACCTCGAGCTGACGCGCAACATTGCCCAACGCTTCAATAACGAGATCGGGAAAGAATTCTTCGCCCTCCCGGAGGCCTTGTATACCGAGATTCCCAAGGTAATGTCTACGGCTGACCCCCTGCGCAAAATGAGCGCCAGCCAGGGCGAGAAACACAATATTGACCTCTTTGCCGATTCCGACCGCATTCGCAAGCAAATCCGCTCAGCAGTCACGGATACCGGCGAAGCGGTGGAAGGCGTGATGAGTCCGGGCGTGGAAAACCTCTTCAGCCTGCTCCGCGCTGCCGGACAAACGGCTGCCTACGACAGCCTTTTACTCGATTACCAGGCCGGTGCCCTGAAATACGCCGATTTGAAGTATACCGTCGCCGAAGGCCTGGTAGCGATCAGCGAACCTATTCGCGAGCGCAAAGCGGCCATTGCGGCCGACAAAAAAGCCGTTAAAAACCAGATTAAAGCCAGCGCCGCCGCCATCCGCACCCGCGCCCAGGAAACCGTGCGCGAAGTGAAAGAACTGGTTGGGCTGGCTAATGTGAAGTTTTAAGGCGAGCGAAGAGGTGGGAAGGCGATCGAAATCGGAAGTCGGAGGTGGGAAGGCGGAAATTTTAGATCGGGTAAAGGTGTAAGCGTGTAAGTGGCGGGTGACCTTCCCTGTAAACATACCTGCATCCTTAAGAGATGCTGTGTTACAGCCTGGCACTGAATCCTGAAGGGATTCCATGTTTATAACACAATGCCTATAGCCTTTGGTGCGACCCCGCTGGGGTCGGAAAGAATTGGTGGTGTTAGGGCTAACATAATTTGACCGCGCTGCGGTCGTTTTTTCGGCCATGCTGACGGGTGACAGTTTCCAATAATCGAGGATGGTCAAGAGTCCTCCCCCCTGCCCCCCTCCAAAGGGGGACTTTAGACTGTGCTCCGACATCGGACAGGTCGTTTTTTCGGCCATGCTGACGGGTGACAATTTCCAATAATCGACGCTGGTCTCGCCCTACTTTTACACTTTTCCCCGTTTACACCTTTACACGGTCCTCACTTCCCACCTCCCACTTCCCCCCCCCCATTCATGGGGTTTACCCCGCCCGGTTTACCCCTTACCTTTGGCGCAAATGATGTAATTAGATATCCAAAATATCAGGTGAGTGGATTGACCACGAACTAAACTCCAGTGAAATTTTTTGATTTTGGATTTCTCTCTCAATGTTTGACTCCAACAATTTACGGCTTCTTCCACTCTGGAAGGAGCCGTAATTGTTTATTGGCCGACCTATTATTTTTGGCAAAAATCCCCTTTGGGGTTCCGTTTCTGCTAAAAAAGAGTTGCACTTTTTATCTTTGTGGCCACAACTGTAAATATGTCCATTTTAAAGATAGGTTTGGTACAACAAGCTAACACGAGCGATCGTGCGGCCAACATCGCTAAAAGCATAGCAGGGATTCGCCAGTGTGCCGCTCAGGGTGCCCAGTTGATCGTGCTGCAGGAATTACACGGTGGCCTGTACTTCTGCCAGACGGAAGATACCGAGGTATTCGACCAGGGGGAGACTATTCCCGGCCCTACGACCCATACCCTCGGCGCCATTGCCCGGGAACTGGGCGTGGTGCTGGTGTTGTCCTTGTTCGAAAAGCGCGCACCGGGGCTTTACCACAATACGGCGGTGGTCATGGAAAAAGACGGTACCATCGCCGGCACCTACCGCAAGATGCACATCCCGGATGATCCGGCTTACTACGAGAAATTTTATTTTACCCCCGGGGACCTGGGATTCACGCCCATTGACACGTCGGTGGGGCGCCTGGGCGTGCTGGTCTGTTGGGATCAGTGGTACCCCGAAGCGGCCCGCCTGATGGCGCTGGCGGGCGCCGAGGTGCTCATCTACCCAACGGCCATAGGTTACGAACTTACCGATTTGCCCGCCGAGCAGGATCGCCAGTTTGGCGCCTGGCAAATCAGTCAGCGCGGGCACGCAGTAGCCAATGGCCTGCCCGTGGTGGCGGTCAACCGCACCGGCTTCGAACCCGACCCTTCGGGGGTCACGGGCGGCATCCAGTTTTGGGGGCAAAGTTTCGTCACTGGCCCCCAGGGCGAAATCATTTACCAGGCTGCAGCTAACGAAGAAATGGCGGTCGTCGTCGACATTGACCGCCAGCGTACGGAGTCGGTGCGCCGGATCTGGCCGTTCTTTCGGGACCGCCGGATCGATGCTTATGACGGATTGCTGAAACGCTACCTGGATTAATGGGGATTCCCGGCGATGGGATAACAAGCAACTCGCCCCACCCATTTGTGGAAGAAGGATGGATTTCCAGGCTGCCGATTGGTGCGTTTTACTGGTAATTAAGATAATGTAAAACATTTAAAGTGATAGGTTAAATGCAGCGTATTGGACTAAAGTCACCAGTATTTTAAAGAATCTCATTAATTCAAGTTACCTTTAAGCAACCAGCCCGTTAGTCGTGTTTGACTATTTCCCTACACCTATTCTTTATATTCTATTAAACGGTCTTTTGACTAGTGGTCTGTCAAGTGTTAATTTTCCGGTTGAGTGTGAGCGAATTTTGGGGCTAATCAAGGCGGGGGTTCCCGCGCATAGCACCGCTACGTAAGGGGTTCTCCAACGCAGAGTAGCCGCAAAAGACGCCACAGGCTACCGGAAGTTTTAGCCTTGACAGACCACTAGATCTTTCTACCAGCAAAGGAAGCATTGCTTCTTTGCCAGCAAACGAGCCTTTGGGTTGGCTGAATCTAATTATATCGCAACTACCTTAAATTAAATGGAAAAACAGTATTTCACCATTGAGCAGGCGCTTAACATGGACCTGCCTCCCCTAATTATCTATGCCGCTCCGGTCATGTTTATCTTGGTTCTCATAGAGTGGTACATTCGCACCAGGGAATTAAAGGAACACTATGATACCAAGGATGGGTTTTCCGCACTTGCTATTGGTCTGGGCAACATTGGGGTCAGTGCCCTCGTCAAGGTATTACTTTTTGCAGTAATCCTGTTTTTTTACAATATGGTTCCCTGGTCCATTCCGCCGGTCTGGTGGTCTTACCTCTTGTGTATCGTGGCCATCGATTTTTGTCGGTACTGGTCCCACCGGTTTTCGCACCAGCTGCGGTTAATCTGGGCCACCCACATTACGCACCACAACTCGGAGCATTACAACTTCACCGTTAGCTTTCGGCTCTCGTGGACCCAGCACATCAAGATCATCTTCTTCATTCCGGTAGCCCTCATGGGTTTTCACCCGGTGGTTTTCTTCATTGCCAACCAAATTGAAGTACTGTACCAGTTTTGGATACACACCGAGTTGATCAAGAAGTTGCCGGCCCCCATTGAGTATATCTTTACTACGCCGAGCCACCACCGGGTCCACCACGCTACCAACGACAAGTACCTGGATAAGAACTACGGATCAACGTTCATCATCTGGGATCGGATGTTCGGCACTTTTCAGCTGGAAGAAGAAAAAGCCAATTACGGTATCCTGAAGCCAGTGAACAGTTACAACCCCGTGTGGCTGGTATTCCACGAATGGGTAGATATTTTCAAGGACTTAGGTCGTTACCGGACGCCCAGAGCCTGGTGGCGGATTCTCTTTGGCAGCCCGAACATGAGCTTGAACAAAGAGTACTATTACGGCAATCAGCCGGCTGCTTCCACGGCAGTAATAGCTCAAATTAGGCAGGCAAAAGACGAAAAGTAAATTTCTTAACCTGCAATTCATAAAGAAAAGGGATTTTTGTTGCTGGTACTGTTTCACCTCCGGGATGAGCACTACCAGCAACAGCTTTTCAAAGCAAAAATGCCCTGCCTGTGCAACCCATACTCCCCACCCAGCCTATAGCCTGGTCTTCTTACTTTCTCGTTACCGTGTTTTTCTTAGCTTCCTTTCTACTGATTTTAGTACAATGGCAATTTAGCCAGCTCACGGGATCGGTACTTATTTTTGGCCAGGGCATTCTGCAGTTGGTCCTTACCCTGATTCTGATTTTACGCTGGGTGCAGCCCGCCCGCAAATGGCAATTGCTGGCCCAATTCTTCCATAGTTTTTTCATTATTTTACTTTGTGGCCTGCTGATCAGCGAAAGCTATATACGTTGGCAGGAAGGTATTACCGTATTAACCAACGAAGCGTTGCCGATCCTGTTACTCAGTTTTGGTGGATTGTTGCTGCTTTCCCGTTTGTTTGTCCATTTGTCCGATGGCCATTTTTCTCAGCTGGGTCACCGGATTGCCTGTTTCGCCTTTCCCTGGCTGTCGGGCGGGCTGACCGTCGTACTTTTTATTACGCATTTCACGGGTTGGTTCTGGTTAGACAACCTGGTGGCTGGGATTACGGCCTGTCTGTTAGGGTTGGTAGCCCTCTTTTTTCTTCTCGATGGCTACTGGAATATTCTGGAAGCGAAAGTTTAAGCCATTAACATTGATTTTACGCCCTATATTTCTGATTAGTAGATAGTTGAAGTATTTAAGTGTTTTGTTTGTTAAGTTACTTATCTCCTATTTTACAATTACTTAAAGTCAGTTTAAAACCCAGTTAAGGTAGCCGCCGTAAGTTTGCAACGAATTTTTAAATCAACTGCTGCACTTATGATGAATAGTAAACTATACTTATCACTTATCCTGGCGCTGGCGTCAGTTTTTTCTCTGACCGCTCAGATCGTCATCACCGATGCTGATTTGGTGGGTAATACGACCTATAACTGGACCAACGACAACGTGTATCTGCTCGATGGATTGGTATTTCTCGAAGAAGGAGGGGTACTAAATATTGAAGCAGGAACCGTTATTAAAGGTAAATCAGAAGGTGATGTCACGACGGGTGACAACACTTCGGCGTTGATCATCTCGCGCGGCGCTCAAATTTTTGCCGAAGGAAGTGCTACCGCGCCCATCATTTTTACGGCGTCGGGAGACGACGTAACGGATCCTGGTGATTTCCTGGCGGAAGACCGGGGAGAGTGGGGCGGACTTATCATTCTCGGCTATGCAACGATCGCCCGTCCGGGTGGTGAAGACAATATTGAAGGGATTAATGCCGACGAAACTCGCGCCCGTTTTGGTGGTGGTGCTACTCCTGATGATGCGGATAACAGTGGTGTTTTGCGCTACGTATCTATCCGCCATGGCGGCGCTGCTCTGGCGCCTGGTGACGAAATCAACGGACTCACCCTTGGCGGTGTAGGTGCTGGAACGGTCATTGACTACATTGAAATTTTCGCCAACCTCGACGATGGTATCGAATGGTTTGGCGGAACGGTTAACATCAAGCACGCTGCCGTATCTTTCTGCGGGGATGATGCTTTTGACTACGACTTTGGTTACCGCGGTAAAGGCCAGTTTTGGTTCTCGCTGCAAAGCTCCGAATATTCCACCGGACGTGCGGGAGAACACGATGGTGCGAACCCCGACACCCAGCCCCCCTTCAGCCAGCCGACCATTTACAATGCGACCTACATTGGCATTGGCGCTACGGTAGCGAACCCGCCCGGTGGGGATGCGGATGATTTCACCATCCTCATGCGGGACAACGCGGGTGGCTTTTACAACAACTCTATCTTCACCGAATTCCCAGGCATTGGCCTGGCCATTGAAGACCGGGATGGCGACGATGCTTTTGATCGTTTAGCGGCGGGTGATATCGCTTTCACGGACAATACCTGGTTTGGTTTTGGTTTAGGTAATACGGCTGCTGCTTTATTCAAAGCAGTAGGTACCGACGAAGTCGTCCTGCCTGCTTCTTCGGCCACTGTAGCGGCTACCCTGGCTGCTGCCAACAATGGTTTTGCAAACCCTGCCATTGCCAGCATTAGCCGCGAACCTAATGGCCTCTTAGACCCGCGCCTGAACGCCAGTAGCCCCGTGCTGGGCGGTTACACCCCCGGAGCTGATGGCTTCTTCCAGCAGGTTACCTATCAGGGTGCTTTTGGCAATTCCGATCTTTGGCTGCGGGGCTGGACCGCGCTCGACAATATGGGTTACCTCGGTGACCTGGTGGAGCCGCTTTCTGGTTTTGATTGTGTTACCGTTACGGATACTGACCTGCAGGGTGGACAAACCTACAACTGGACGGCCAACAATTGTTACATCCTGGACGGCCTGGTATTCCTGGAAGCAGGTGGCGTGCTGAACATCGAACCTGGCACGGTTATCCGGGGCCAGGCAACCAATGACATTACCACTGGTGACAACACTTCGGCGCTGATCATTGCCCGTGGTGCGCAGATTTTCGCCAACGGTGAGGCTGATGCACCGATTGTCTTCACGGCCGTAGAGGATGATTTGGCCGATCCTACCGACTTCACCATCGCCGACCGTGGCGAATGGGGTGGTTTAATCATCCTGGGGCGTGCTACGATTGCCCGTCCGGGTGGTGAAGACAACATCGAAGGTATTAATGCGGACGAAGTTCGTGCCCGATTTGGTGGCGGCGCTTCGCCTGATAATGCCGATAACAGCGGCCGGTTGAAGTATGTGTCCATTCGCCATGGCGGTGCCGCATTGGCGCCCGGTGACGAGATCAATGGCCTTACCTTAGGTGGGGTAGGCTCGGGTACCGAAATCGATTACATCGAGATCATCGCCAACCTGGATGATGGTATCGAGTGGTTCGGTGGTACGGTGGATGTTACCCACGCTGCGGTTTCATTCTGTGGTGACGATGCATTCGACTACGACTTTGGTTACCGTGGACGTGGCCAATTCTGGTTCTCGCTACAAGGGCCTGACGAAGATACGGGTCGTGCTGGTGAGCATGATGGTGCCAGCCCTGATACGCAGCCACCTTTCAGCCAACCCACGATCTTTAACGCGACCTATGTTGGTTTGGGCGCCAATGTAACCAACCTGCCGGGTGGTGATGCGGATGATTTTGCCATCCTCATGCGTGATGATGCCGGTGGTTACTACAACAACTCAATCTTCACCGATTTCCCTGGCATTGCGGTGGCTATCGAAGATCGCACTGGCGAAGATACCTTTGACCGCCTGCAGGCCGGTGATCTGGCTTTCAACAACAACTTCTTCTTCAACTTCGGTGCCGGCACTACGCCTGCCAACTTGTTTGTGGCCGTGGGTACGGATGAAGTGGTCATTCCCGCAAGTTCTGCTGTAGTTGCAGCAGCTTTCATCGCCAACAACAATGTCTTGACCGACCCTCAACTGCAGCAAACGGATCGCGCTGGTGGTGCTGCCTTTGACCCCCGCCCGGTTCCTGGTGGCATGGGTGCTGTGGGTGCGCCGGCTCCTGCTGATGCGTTCTTCCAGACGGTACCTTACTTCGGTGCTTTTGCGCCGGGTAACGGCAACAACAGCCCTTACTGGTTGGCTGGTTGGACGGCTGTTGATGCGTATATGCAGGTCGGTTTGTTTACGGGTGTCAATAGCCAAACGGCTAACGGTTTCCTGCTGGATGCACCGGTGCCCAACCCTGCCAATACCCTGACGGTAGTAACTTTTGAATTGCCGGTTGCGGCGGAGATATCCCTGGTCATTGTGGATGTGACGGGGCGTCCCGTAATGACCCTGAAGCAAAACGAGCGATTGTCAGCTGGTTTCCAGACGACGACCGTCAATACGGCCAACCTGCCCAACGGCATGTATTTGGTCGTGTTACAGGCAGCGAATACGCAATTGCTACAAAAGCTGATCGTCAACCATTAAGCTTGCCGGCCTGGATGGGTACGGTATCTGAAAGGTAGATACAATGACTGGTTATGGTGGCCTGCTTCGTTCGAAAGGACGGGGCAGGCTACCGTTGTTGGTGCTAAATCAGTAAATTTTACGTCTACTTAACACGGTTGGTGTAAACTTAACACCTAGTTAAAACAGGAACAGTGACCTTTGTGGTATGCTTAGTGTCTTAAGGTTACTAAGTATTATTTAATGCTTGATTTAGTAACTAGTGCAAAAAAAACAATTCCAATGAAGAAAGTATTCTTCTTTCTAATCGGATTATTTCTGTTGGTCAATCTGCAGGCTCAAAAAGGTGCCATTACCGGTACCATTTATGATGCCACCGGTGAAGTCCTTTATGGCGCCAATGTAGTGGTAGAAGGAACCGGAACCGGAGCCCAAACAGATTACATTGACGGCAAGTACACTTTTCAGATTGAACCGGGTGTATACAACCTGATCGCTTCCTACATTGGCTATCCGGATACGCGGCTTTCCGGCATTACGGTGAAAGCCAACGGAACGACGGTTGTCGATTTTGTCATGGAAGAAAACACCGGTATTGAATTGGCGGAGGTCGTAGTCGTGGAAAAAGCATTGGAGCGCAGCGAAAACGCAGTTCTCTTGCTACGCAAGAAGTCGGACAAAGTACAGGACATCATCTCGTCAGCCGAAATTTCCCGCCTGGGAGCTGGTGATGCTGCTGCTGCCCTGACCAAAGTGACCGGCACCACCATCGTGGACGGCAAATACGTTTACGTACGGGGCTTAGGCGATCGCTATTCAGCCACGACCTTGAACGGGCTGCGGTTGCCTTCGATTGATCCTTACCGCAACAGTGCCCAGTTGGATCTTATTCCCACCAGCTTGTTGGACAACATCGTTACTTCCAAGACTTTTACGCCAGATCTGCCCGGTGATTTCACCGGTGGAAGCGTGAACATCAAGTTGAAAAACCTGCCCGAACGCTTCACCTGGTCGGTGTCGGCCTCTACGGCTTACAACGCGCAGAACAATTTGCGCGATGATTTCCAGTCTTACTCCAACCCTGGTCAAAGCCGGTTGGGTTTCAATGATGGCACCCTCGATTTACCTTCCGTTATCACCGATGCGGCGGCCATTGAGTTGGGTGCATTCGACCGCTCTGCTGCGCGGGAAGCTCGTCGGGATGATGCCCTGGCTACTGCCCTGGACAAAGGTGTGCGCTCCCTGAACGGCAGCATGGCCCCCACGACCACCAGCAATACCCTGGATTACGGCCTGAGCGCCAGCATTGGTAACCAGTTCACGCTGGGCGAAATGAAAGTAGGCGTCTTTGCTACTTTAGGTTTTGCCAAAGATTACTCCCAGTACCAGGGAGGAGTCAACGCCAGCTATGTGGCTTCTCCGGGCGAAGAGCAACTGATTCAAAATTTCAACCTGACGGATGACCGCAGCGAAGAATCGCCTAGCCTAAACGGTATGGTGGGTCTTTCCTTGCGCCCCAACAGTGCGAACAGCATCAACCTTTACGCCATCTACAGCCACCAGGCTTTCCTGGAAGGTCGTACCCTGCAGGGCACCTACGACGATTACGGCATTGGCGGAGCGAATAACTACTTCCTGTCGCAAACCCAAAGCTTCATGGAGCGGGAACTCATTGACTACGTCGTCAGCGGAGAACATACCTTGGTTGGCTTGAACAACATGCGTATCGAATGGGCCGCCAACTACGTAGACTCTCGTCAGGATGAGCCCAATCTGCGGTTTTTAGCCTATGGGTTTGAAAACGATCGCTACGACATCAACGAATCCCTCTTTAATTTGCCTTCTCGTTTTTGGCGTGATCTTTCTGATGACGCCTACCAGGGTAAATTGGATATCACCTTGCCTTTCCTACAAAAGAAGGACCGGGGCAATAGCATTAAGTTTGGTGGTTTCTACAATACCAAATCGCGGGACTTCAACGAGGTACAGTACATCTACGGACAACGCAATGAGCAGCGGCTGAATGACCTGGATGGTGATGTAGCCCAGTATTTTGGCTCCGAAAATATCGGTATTATCGGTGGAGAGCCGGGTAGTAACCGCATCGGCCTCTATCTGATCGACAACTCGCTGCTGTCCAACAGTTATACTGGACAGTTTGATATTGCGGCGGGCTACCTGATGACGAGCCTGCAGTTTGGTAATTTGAAAGTGGTAGGTGGGGTACGCGGCGAGCAGACCAGCATTTTCGTGGAAAGTGATATCGTGCCCAACGAATACCGCCAGGCAGAACTGGCCAACCGACCAGTAGACAGCTTGCGGATTGCCAACAACCAGGCCAAGATCGATACTTTTTCTTTCTTACCTGCCCTGAACCTCATCTATTCGCTCGGCGACAAAGCTAATTTGCGGCTGAGCGCCACCCAAACGATTGCGCGCCCTAACATGCGCGAAGTCGCACCTTTTGGCTCGTTTGGCTTCATTGGTGATCCGACGGTTTTTGGTAATCCTAACCTGAATCTTACGCGCATCAACAACTTTGATATCCGCTACGAGCTTTTCCCCAATGCGGGTGAAGTGTTGGCGGTCAGCGCTTTTTACAAGCAGTTCAATGATCCCATTGTACAAACCTACCGTTTTGCCGGTAACCCCCAGTTTACGTGGGTCAATACCGATAAAGGCAATTTGTACGGGGTCGAGTTGGAAGTGCGCAAGAACCTCGATTTTGTGAGCAGTAAATTGGACGACTTTTCGGTGAGCGCCAACTTCGCCTACATCAACAGCCAGGTGACGATCGATGAGCGGGAGTGTGCCTTGAGCCGGGAGATTGATCCGGAATTCAAGTGTGAGCGCCAATTTGCCGGACAATCACCCATCGTAGCCAATTTCAACCTGAGCTACACCAACGCTGACAACGGCTGGGATGCGATTCTGGCGTACAACTATTTTGGTGACCGCCTGACCGCCGTAGGCGCCGTGGGTGCTCCTGATATTTTTGAAAAAGGCCGTGGACAATTGGACTTTTCACTCAGCAAGGAAATCAATAACCTCAAAATAAGCCTGCGAGCCCGCAACCTGTTGGACCCCAACTATCGGCGCTTCTCAGACTTCAACGGGGAAGAATATGTCTTTTCTAACTACCGCCGCGGACGCGAACTGAGTTTCGGTTTGTCTTACAGTATGTAGTAGTGAAGTGTAAATTGCACTAGATTACTCAAGCGTAATCCCCAAATGCCCTCCGGCTTGCCGGAGGGCATTTATTATAAAACTTAACCTTCACTTAACCCAACCCTTCTACCCATGCCCGTGGAATTGATATATTTGTCGGGTATTTAATCAGACCACCAAATTATTCTACTGTATGGATCCTACCTTAGTCATCATGTGGGTTGGCTTTATTCTCGCTGGCTACTCCGTTGTAGGTAACGACTCCATCCAAACGCTGGGAACCTTTCTTTCCTCCAACGAACAACGCGCCTGGTACGTGTTGTGGATGTACGCGGGCAGTATCCTGGCTTTTACCTTGCTCTACGGTTGGTACCACTATTCGGGCGACGTGAGCTACGGGCGGCTACAGAAATATGCGTTCATCGAAAACATGACCTGGCCCTACCTCTTGCCACCGCTGGTGCTGATGTTGCTCACCCGCTCGGGCATTCCGGTGAGCACCTCGTTTCTGATCCTTACTTTTTTTAAGCCCAGCGGCCTCTACGACATGACTATGAAGTCGATACTGGGCTACGTGCTGGCCTTTGCGCTGGCGATCCTTGTTTGGCAGGCGATCACCAAATTGCTGGATCGGCGGTTTATCGAGAACCCGATTACTCCGCGCGAAAACCGCATCTGGACGGTACTCCAGTGGTGCTCTACCGGCTTCTTGTGGGGGCAGTGGCTGATCCAGGATTTTGCCAATATTTTTGTCTACCTGCCGCGGGGTCTCACGGGCCTGGAAATCACCCTGTCGCTCACTATCCTCCTCCTTTTGTTGGGCTACATCTTCTACTCCCGGGGAGGGAGTATCCAGGAGATCGTCAAGGCCAAAACCAATACCGTCGATATTCGTTCGGCTACCCTCATCGATTTTCTTTACGCCCTGATTCTGTTGTTCTTCAAAGAGTACAGCAACGTGCCCATGTCTACTACCTGGGTATTCCTCGGCCTGCTGGCAGGCCGGGAAATTGCGATTCGCTACCAGTTGGGCAAAGCCGGGACGGGCGTCAACCCAACCTCCCTCCGCTACGTGGGCATGGCCATGAACGCCGTGCTGTTGGCCATGGTGCTGTACATTGTATACCTCCGCGACCAGGTGAGCAATCAGCTCATCGGTGCCTTTGCGGTGCTGATCATCATCCGGGCGGTCGTCGTCTTTTGGGAAACCAACCGTCAGGGGATTGCCTTCAAGGGGACCTTTCGCATGGTGGGCCTGGATTTGGGCAAAATCACCTTTGGTTTGGTGGTCAGTATTGCCCTCGTTTATATTATGAAATACCTGACGGCTGGAGCCGTAGGTTAAAAGCAACGGGGCGGTTAAAAATCCTATTATTTTCTATCTTCGTCCTATGAAGACAACCCGTACCCATTTAGTACTTACCCTCAAGGGAGCGGCCATGGGCATTGCCGAAACCATTCCGGGGGTTTCCGGCGGCACCATTGCGTTTATCACCGGCATTTACGAACGCCTGCTGCAAAGTATTGGCAGCTTCGGCCCCGTGGCCTGGCAAGCCTGGCGAACTGCTGGTTTCCGCGGTTTGTGGGCTGCCATCGACGGCAATTTCCTGCTCTTCCTTTTCGGAGGAATGGGGTTGGGCATCCTGGCCGGCATCTTCGGGATGTCTTATTTACTGACTACTTTTCCCTTACAGGTATGGGGCTTTTTCTTTGGCCTGATCGTCGCTTCGGCCTGGTTCGTTGGCCGGGAGGTGCCGCACTGGAATAAGGCCACTATTGTTGCGCTGGTACTGGGAACGGTCGTCGCCTACGGCGTTACCGTTGCTGCTCCGGCCCAGGGTAGTGAGTCGTTGTTGTACGTTTTTGGTTGTGGGGTGGTTGCGATCTCCGCGCTGATGTTGCCCGGCCTTTCGGGAAGTTTTATGCTGCTCCTGTTGGGGATGTATCAATTTATTTTGCACCAGACCCTGAAAGAAGGCGTGCTGGAACAGCACGATCCGGGAGCCGTCGTGGTGTTGGGTGTTTTCGGCCTGGGCTGTCTGGTGGGCGTGCTCACTTTTGCCCGGGTATTGTCGTGGCTTTTTGCCCACTACCGCGATCTGACGATGGCAGGCCTGACGGGCTTCATGATCGGCAGCCTCAATAAAGTCTGGCCCTGGCAACAGGTGCTGGAGACCCGCATGAATAGCAAAGGCGCGGAACAGGTTCTTTTCTCAAAAAGTGTTGGCCCCGGTAACTTTGCCACCCTCAACGATAATTTTTTATACGGTAACGACCCCCAGTTGCTATCCGTTCTGGTGGTCATGTTGGTGGGTTTTGGCTTCATTTTTGTAATTGAACGATTTGGTGCCAGTTCTGCGGCTACCAACTAGCTGGACAAAACATCCGCCCTCATACAACCCTACGATATGATTCGCTTCGGCCTGATCGGCTACCCGTTGTCCCATTCTTTTTCGCAGGGCTACTTCACCCGGAAATTCCAGGAGGAAGGAACCCAGGATCGTTATCGCTACGACAATTTTCCGTTGGCCAGCATCCAGGATTTCCCGACTATGCTGGCGCAGCACCCCGATTTGCGGGGCATTAACGTGACCATCCCCTACAAAGAAGCCGTCATTCCTTTTTTGGATGCCTTGGACCCTGCGGCAGCTGCGATTGGCGCCGTCAACACCATTCGTATTGACCAGGGAAAATTAACGGGCTACAATACCGATGTGATAGGTTTTGGCGAAAGCCTGCACGATTTCTTAGCACACCACGGTGGTCCTTCCCAGGGTGCCCTGGTGCTGGGGACCGGCGGTGCGGCCAAGGGCGTAGCCTGGGTGTTGCGGCAGGCAGGCATTCCTTTTACTTATGTGTCCAGAACAAAAAGCAAGGAACAATTGTCTTATTCACAACTCACCGCGGCCCATTTAGCAAAAGTTGACCTAATTGTCAACACCACGCCATTGGGCATGTCACCAGCGGTTGACAATTTTCCGGATATTCCTTATCATTGTCTGAATGCCCGACACCGACTTTACGACGTCATCTACAATCCACCTAAAACTGTTTTTTTACAAAAGGGCGAAGCCCAGGGTGCCGCTATCAGGAATGGCCTGGCTATGCTGCACGGCCAGGCCGAAGCAGCCTGGACAATTTGGCGGCAAACAAATTGATTTTCCGACTACCTTTGTGTTGTGCTAATAAGTGTTGTGCTAATAAGTATTGTGCTAATAAGTATTGTGCTAATAAGTATTGTGCTAATAATCCCAATAATCTAAAATGCTTCTTCTCATGAAAAAATCAGGTAAGCCCGTACCGAAGAACCCGGAGAAAACTGCCGCTATTGCTCAGGCTTTGGCGGGTGACCAGGTGTTGCAACTGGATTTCTCCAATACGGAGATTGCCTTTGCGGCAAAATCCAATGAGCAATTGAAAAAATCTGCCTGGATGTTTGGCCTGATGAACAAGCACTGGCTGGTGGGCCTGGGTTCCAAAGTGGGACTAACCGCTATTCGGATGCGGCTGCCCTTCGTGGAAGGAATTGTCAAGCATACCGTTTTCGAGCAATTTTGTGGGGGCACGACCCTCCTGGAAAGCATCCCGACTATTGAGGAGTTGGACAAATATGGGGTGAAGACCATTCTGGACTACGGTGCGGAAGCCAAAGAAAAGGAAGGGGACTTCAACCATACGATGAAGGAGGCCATTCGGGCCATCGAATTTGCGGCCACCACCAGCGCAGTGCCGGTGGTGAGTACCAAAATTACGGGTATGGCTCGTTTCGGATTGTTGCAAAGCTTGCAGGAAGGCGAACCTTTTACTTCCGAAACCCGCCAGGAATACAAAAACGTGCTCAAGCGGCTGGATGCCATCTGCCACGTGGCGGTGCACCGCCAGGTCGGCGTATTTTTCGACGCCGAAGAAAGCTGGATACAGGATAGCATCGACCACCTGGTTACCGTCATGATGCGCCGCTACAACCGCGACCAGGTTTACGTCTACAACACGTTCCAATTTTACCGGCATGATCGTTTGCAGTATCTTTTTGACGCTTTCCGGTTGGCCGAACAAGGGGGCTACAAATTGGGCGCCAAACTGGTACGAGGTGCCTACATGGACAAAGAACGGGCCCGGGCCGAGGAAATGGGGTATCCTTCACCCATTCAGCCCAATAAGGAAGTTGCCGATGATGCTTTTGATACGGCGCTGCGCTTTTGTGTCGACCATTACGAAAACATTGCCGTTTGCAATGCTTCGCACAACGCCAAAAGCGCACACTTGCTGGCGGAGTTGATTACAGAAAAAGGTATTCCCCGGGACCACCCCCACCTCAATTTTTGTCAGCTTTACGGGATGAGTGACAACATCACGTTCAACTTAGCTGCCGCGGGGTTTAACGTAGCCAAATATGTCCCCTACGGACAAGTGCGGGAAGTGGTTCCCTACCTTATCCGCCGGGCGCAGGAAAACAGTTCCGTTACCGGCGACATGAGCAGGGAGTATGGGCTGGTGCTCAAGGAGATGAAACGGCGGGGAATAGCATGAAAAATATGTTAATTTTAATAAATACTTACTTTAGTCTATTAATAAAAAACTATATTTGTATACCGCTTTTTTAAGCAGGCAGGCCATATCCGGTGTTTTTAACACCAATTTCTAGCCTGGAGAACTAACTATGAATACATACACACTTTGTTGTAAAATCTAATAGGGGCTACGCTGTAGCCAAAAATATTAGTAAGCACGTATTGATTGCTTTTTTCCCATGAACATGCATTTGCCTGAAAACTGGTTGCTAGCCATTGGTTCGTTTGGAAAACTGTTTAGCGGGCAGAAAATGGAAGAAGTGTATGTTCAACTATCTACAAAAAAAAAGGGCTGCTTTTTGCGAGCATTGGGCTTTGTTTTTTTCCACTGATCACCTGGGGGCAACCTTGTGGGGTACAGGAGGAAAACCTGCTCGATACGCAAATTCCAGTTACCGGTTTAAACAACTCAACTCCTGAAGTCTATTGCCTGGATTTCAGATTTGACTTCGATGTCAGTGGTTTTCCTATTGGAATCACCATGGACCTCTGGCACGAGTATGAAGGTGATTTAAGCATCTTCGTGGAAGCTTGCGGACAAGTGCTCAACGTTCTGCAGCGACCGGGTGCCGTGGGTAACTGTGACGCCGGTTGCTCGGGGTTATTCAGTAATTGTGGTAGTGGTGCCCCGATTGGTACCGAAGCTGAGCCAGCCATCATTAATTTTTACAATTTTGGACCCGAACCCGACAACGGGATAGCCGCCGGTGGGTCCTTCGGCCTGACCCTCGATGACTCCTGTGGGGTAAGTACCCTGGGATTGAACACGTTTGAATCCTTGTGGAGCAACTGCCCAGGTGGCCTGGTAGAAGCCCAGATTTGCTTTTCTGACCATGCTTTTCTGCATCGGGGTTATGTATCCAACCTCGCTTTTATCTTTCCCAACCTAACGATCTGTGGTTGTCTGGATCCCGGCGCGATCAATTACAATCCCGATGCCAGTGTGGGTGGAACCTGTTTATACGACTGTCCGGATTTGGGCATTGCCGTAGCCAATTCTAGTTTCAACCTTTGCGCCGGTGGCGATACCATCAGCTTAGCGGCCAGCGCCCTGCTGGCGGATAGCCCAACCTTTGAATGGGTAGGGTCGGGCAATTCGACCAGCTACCTGGCCAACGCCCAGGCGCCCACTACCGAAGTGTATATTCCCGCCGATTTTGTCGGCACCATCAGCTATACGGTCACGGTCCGCGACGCCTACGGCTGCCTTGAATCGGAAACGGTTACCGTTGATGTGTTGCCCGCAGCTGTCCCCGTCATCACGGGCGACCTTTTTGTCTGTGGCAATGATAGCACGACGCTGTTGCTGACCGGCGGCCCTTTCGCCAGCCAGTTGTGGAATACCGGGGCCACGGGTGATACCCTGCGCGTAGCCGCCGGACCGTATGCGGTAACGGTGACTTCAGCTAACGGTTGCTCCCGAAGTACCACTTTTACCGTCGGTGCGTATGACCTTCCCAGCCCTGCTATTTTGGGCCCCGACAGCAGCTGCGTAGGAGAGAACGTGGTCTTACGGGCGGATACTGTTTTTGCTTCCTATCTGTGGTCAACCGGCGCTACGGCGGATTCGACCGTGGTGAGTGCCGCTCAGACTTATACCCTGGCAGTGGTCGATTCCAATGGCTGCACCGGAAGTGCTGCCTTTGTCCTGGCCCATTTTGATACCTTGGCTCCCCTTATTCTCGGAGCAGATCGGTTTTGTCCTGGCGATAGTGTACTCCTGGCTGCCGATCCCGGTTTTGCCACTTACCAATGGTCCACGGGTGATACCACCCTGACCACCTGGGTAGGCACCGCCGACACCATTCGCCTGACCGTTACCGAGACCAACAGTTGCCGGGCTACTACGGCGGTAGTTTTGCAGGAAAACCCGCTGCCGCAACCCCTCATTGTGGCCCCCGCAGCCCTTTGTCCTGGCGATTCAGCAACCCTGGCCAGCCAGCAAAGTTACCCGAATTACCAGTGGTCCACTGGCGAGATGACGGCTGCTGTGGTCACAACCGCGGCAGGTGTTTTTGAGCTGACCGTTACCGACAGTTTGGGGTGTAGTGGCAGTACGAGTTATAATTTGCTACCGGCAGTCCCCATTATGAGCAGCCTTACTGGTGATACTTTGTTTTGTGCAGGAACCACTACGACCCTGACCGTGACTCCTGCCGTCGCGTCCTATACCTATGCCTGGTCGAATCAGACCACTGACCCCACCGTTACTTTAGACCAGGCCGGAACCTACGTGGTCACCATTACCAGCGATCAGGGTTGTACCCAGGTATTACAACAAACAGTGGCGACCTATCCGCCAGCCAACGTCAATATCCAGGGGCCGGCCTTCATCTGTCTGGGGGACCGTGCACGCCTTAGTGCGCCGCTGGGTTTCAGTAGCTACCTGTGGTCTACGGGGGAAACCTCGGCCAGTATCACCGCCAGTACTGCGGGCACCTTCGACCTGGTACTCACCGACTCCAACAGCTGCCCCGTGCAGACCAGCTTTGTGCTGGGGCAATACCCATTTCCTGACCTGTCCATTAGCGGCGATACCCTCGTCTGTGCGGGAGAGCCCGGCCAGCTGTCTGCTACGCCTGGCTTTGCGACCTATACCTGGGGTGGTGGCGAGCAAACGGCAACGATTGATTTCCTGGTGCCCGGACTATACACCCTCACCGCTCAGGATAGCCTGGGCTGTACTGCTTCCGCAGCGGTGGAGGTGATGGAAATCGTATTGCAACCCACCATTGCCGGAACCGGGGTAATTTGTGCAGGCAGCACGACCCAACTGGGTGTAGCAGCTACTTTTCAGGCTTATTTATGGTCAGATGGCGCTACCGGCACCAGCATTACCGTCGACCAGCCAGGGGCGTACACGGTAACGGTAACCGATGCCCAGGGGTGCTCGGCAACGGCCAGCACCGTCGTTGTGGTCCAGGATTTACCCATGCCCACCATCGCTGGCGCGAATCCTTTCTGCCCCGGAGATAGTGCTACGCTGGTGGCTACGGCCGGATTTGTGTCGTACCAGTGGAGTTTGAATAACCAAAATACCTCTTCGGTCAACGTCAGTCAGGCCAGCACCTACACGGTCAGCGTCACCGATGCGGTGGGATGTGTAGGTACAGCTACGGCTGAAGTGACAACCTATCCACAACCTACGCCCACGATTACCGGAACGCTGGCCTTTTGCCCGGGTGCGCAAACCCTGCTGAGTAGTGGTTCAACCTTCTCCAGCTACCTGTGGAGCACCGGCGAAACTACGCCGGCGGTTGAGGTAGGCACACCCGGGGTGGTGGCACTTACCGTCGTCGACAACAATGGCTGCTCGGCCACGACCAGTGTCATGACCACTTCTTTTGCCACCGAGTTGCCCGTAATAAACGGGGATTTCATATTCTGTCTTACCGACAGCACCACCCTGCAGGTGGCACCAGATTTTGTAACCTACACCTGGTCGACGGGGCAAACCGGTCCACAAATAGTGGCCTCCGCTCCGGGGCTGGTGGCCGTGACCGTTACGGATGCCAATAACTGCCCGACCAACACCAGCATCCTGCTGGCTAACTACCCGGCCAGCCCGTTAGCAATTGTTGGTCCGGCAGGATTCTGTGCGGGTGACAGTGTAACTTTAACTACATCGGCTAATTACCCTGTCTATCAGTGGTCTACGGGCGCTACCGGCCCGGCGACCACCGTAACAGTTGGGGGCGAGATTACCCTGGCGGTAACGGATGTCAATGGTTGCGTGGCCCGCGATACGGTAGCGGTAGCAGCCTATGCTTTGCCGACCCCGACTATACTGGGGAACCTCAGCTTCTGCACCGGCAATACAACCACCCTTACCGCAGGTGGTGGAGATTTTGCCACCTACCAATGGTCGGATGGGAACACCGCCGCTGCGACGGTCATCGGCATCCCTGGTCCGGTTGCCCTGACCGTTACCGACGACAATGGCTGCCCGGCTGAAACAGGTGTGACCGTCACGGAAGTGGCCGAATTAACGCCCGAAGTAGTTGGTGAACTCCTGATTTGCCCCGGCGATTCAACCGTCCTGCGACCAACGGAGACGTTCGCCAGTTACCTGTGGTCTACAGGGGCCATGACGGATAGCATTGTCGTCTCTACTTCCGGAAATTATACCCTGGAGGTAACCGATGATGCCGGCTGCCAGGGGCTGGTTGCCGTAACGGTAAACACCTTCGCCAATCCCCTGGTAGAAATAACCGGTCCCCCCTATTTTTGTACGGGCTCCGCTACGGAACTGCAAGCCACTCCCGGTTTTGCCACCTACAGCTGGACCAACGGTACGGCGACCAATACCGTAGCGATTGACCAGGCGGGTGAGGTGGGGGTTATGGCCGTAGACGCAAATGGTTGCCGGGCACAGTCCAGCATTATGATCCGGGAGCAATTGCTACCCATCTTCGATGTGGCTGGCGCGCGGGCGTTTTGCGTCGATAGTTTTACGGCCTTAACCGTTGCGCCTGCTTTTGCGAGCTACCAGTGGAGCATGGGCGATACCACCCAGACCATTCTGATGACTTACAGCGGCGAATTTTCGGTGACGGTAACGGATGATTTTGGTTGCACAGCTGCCCAAACCATCGCGGTGACAAGCGTAGATTTACCCGTCGGCAATGTGGGGACCAACCAATTCCTCGACTGCGATACGCCAGTGGTGGTCTTAGGAAGCCCCCAATCGACCCAGGGAGGTGTCGCTTATCAGTGGACGGGACCAGGAATAGACTCGACCAATGCGCACTTGCTGCAACCCGAAGTGGCGTTGCCAGGTGTGTATTCCCTGGTTGTTACCGATACCCTGTTGGGTTGCGTGAGCGAGCCCGTTGGCGTACAGGTGACGGACTTGTCCTACGAACCCAGGGTGGTGCTGCGGGTATTGGACGTACTGGACTGTTCCACAACGATTGTAGTGGTGGATGGCAATGCTTCCGATAGCGGCCCGCAATACACCTACCAGTGGTACGACAGCAACCAGCAAGCCATTCCCGGTGCCAGCGGACCCCAGTACCAGGCCTTGACGGCGCAGATTTATACCCTGGAAATCATCGATACCCTGACCGCTTGTTCGGCCACGGCAGCTATTTTAGTAGAAGTAAACGAAAACTATCCCCAGTTAGACGCCGGGCCAGACCAGATACTGGATTGCAACCAACCGGTAGCCACCTGGAGCGGAACCGTATCGCCTGCCACGGCCAATATTTCCTTTACCTGGTCTACTTCCAATGGCAGTATACTAACCAACCCGGAAGACCTCCAAATTGCCACCAGCACCCCTGCCTGGTACGTGTTGGAGGCTACCGATCTGGAGAATGGCTGTACCAATCGCGATTCCGTATTGGTGACCCAAAACACAACAGCTCCGCTAGCACAAACGACGGGCAACCAGACCCTGGGTTGTAATGAAAGCACCGCCACCCTCAATGGTGCCAGCAGTTCCATGGGAGCCAATTTTCAGTACCAATGGTTGTTCAACGGGCAAGCCATTCCGGCAGCCAATGCGCTGCAACTGGTCGTGGCGGAACTGGGCAACTATACCCTGGTCGTTACGGATACGACCAATGGCTGTGCGGCAGTTACCACTGCCGAAGTAGACCGGGACGAGGCTGCCCCACAGGCCTTCTCTACCGCTTTTGTACCACCCACCTGTGCGGGCGACCAGGACGGCAGTATCCTGATTGGCCAGGTAACAGGCGGATGGCCTCCTTATCTGTATAGTCTGGCGGGTGGCGCGTTTGTGCCCGCTTCCCAGTTTACCGGACTGGGTGCCGGGAGCTATGCCTTGGTCATCGAAGATGCCAACGGTTGCCAATTGAACGCCTTGGTCAACCTGCCGGATGGCAATGATGTACAGCTGGAATTAGGCCCCAATCAAACCATTCAGGAAGGGGAGGAGGCGGCGATCTTTCCCCAGGTAAGCATCGACTCCGCAGCCATCCGCCAGCTCCAGTGGCAAACGGTGGCCGACCTGTCTTGCCCGGAATGCCTCAACCAGCTCAGCCTGGCACTTACCACCTCTACCCAGTTTTTTCTGACCATAACGGATGAAAACGGGTGCTCGGCACGGGACAACCTGACCATCTTTGTGGAGAAATTTCGCAATATCTACGTGCCCAATGCTTTTTCGCCCAATGGCGATGGGACCAACGACGAGTTCTATATTTTCACCGACAACAAAAGTGTCAAAGAAATACGCCTCTTCCGCATCTTCAATCGCTGGGGGGAATTCATTTTCGAAAATCGCAATTTCCCACCCAACGACCCCCGCGAAGGCTTGGACGGCTTGCAGCAGGGGAGGGAATCCAACCCGGCAGTTTTTGTCTGGTACGCCGAATTGGAACTCCAGGACGGCGCCATTATCCAGCTGAAGGGCGATGTGACTTTGGTAAAGTAATTTTTTTTGGTCATATTATGGCACGACTGAGTTTTGGCGAAATTATGTATAGCGGTTCTGATGTTTTGCAATATTTACTAATTCCTGAATGAACTCATGTAAATTTTTATCTTTGCGAAGATTTACTTGTTAGTGCAATCATTTTGCATTCATACCTCCTGTAGAACAAAAGCTAGCACCAAATTAACACCTAGAAACTGTCTTAATTGACGAAGTGTTTATACAGCATTTGGTCAATATCATCATTGTTACATAATTACTTGAACGACGCTTCTACTTACCAAACGTAGAAAATCGGTGATTTTGTCCGATTGCTTTCTTTGCGAAAAAAAAAGTATTTTTTATCCTTTTTAGGGTAGAAAGTATGACGTACTATCTCAATTATTGTTCGTAAAAGATTGGACATGATCAAAACACTACACACAATACTCTCTCTTGTACTCTTTCTTGTCATTTTTGCTCCACCCGTATTTGGACAAGAATGTGATTGTATAGGTTGCCCAATTCAGATTACCGATAATGGAACATTTCAAGTATTACTCGAGGTAAATATTGATGGTCCCAATGATTTGGGTCAATGTCAGCTGGAACAAGTTTGTTTTACCATTCAGCATACTTGGGTCGGGGATTTGGCCGCAACGCTCACCTCACCTTCCGGGCTTAATTATTTGATTATGGCAGACTCCAACAATGGTCCTGGAGGATGTGGTACCAATGCCGATAATATTGATATTTGTATTACTACCGGAACGGGGAATCCTATAACCAATAATACCAATTATATTTGTAATGGGGGTGCTGGCACTTGTCTTACAGGCAATTGGACCGTCCCTTGCGGTGGTGTTACCGACCCCGTCACCGGAGCTGTTCAAGCTCCGGGTTGTGATTTAAATGCCTTTAATGTTCCTGGAGATCCCGTTAACGGCACCTGGACTTTAACCGTAAATGATGTTTGTGGGAGTGATCAAGGACCATTACAGGATTGGTCACTGAATTTTTCTTGCCCTACTTTATTGTGTACGTCATGTGAGTCGGAAGGCGGATCACTTCCTGCGAGTCCAATTACAATATGTGGCTTAGATGCGAGTTTGAACTTGCCTCCCAGCGGGCATCAGACAAATTCAGCGTATGGTTACACCTACATTATTTCACAAGACAATACCGTCATTGACGTAAATACTAACCCTAATTTGACGGGCTTTCCTCCTGGGGATTACGAGGTTTGTGGCTTTTCTTATGCGCTTGAGTCCGAAGGAGAACTCTCCAATTTAATTGGAGAAACGCTCTCTAATTTGCAGGTAGACTTTGCCGATGATCCGCCGCCTTTTTGTGCTGATTTTTCCAATAACTGTGTTGAGGTGTCACTAGGGGAGCCTCCTTTCGTAGAAATTACAGGCGAGGACCTGGTTTGTTCCACCGGGACAACGACCCTGGAACTGATTGGGGGGCCCTTTGATGATATCACCTGGAGTAATAATTCCACTGCGGATAACATCAATATTGGCCCTGGCACTTATTCCGTGACGGTGGCAGATGCAGCTGGTTGTGAATCCGTTACCAGCTTTACCGTTGGTGCTTTTTCCGATCCTGAGCCAGAAATATTTGGCCCTGATGAAATTTGTCAAGGAGAAGAAACTACGCTGGAACTAACGGAAGATTTTGCCGCTTATGAATGGTCAACCAACGAATTTACACCTTCCATCATCGTATCTCCCGGCGGCTATGAAGTAACCGTCACCGACTATAATGGCTGTGAGGGCACTACTAACTTTACGCTCGACGTTGCTCCGCCCGTAATTGTCACCATTTCAGGTAACCTGTTCTTCTGTGAAGGAGAAGCCACTATTTTAGATGCCGGTCCTACTTTTGCTACTTACGAGTGGTCGACCGGAGAAAACTTCTCGGAAATTTTTGTGGCAGACGCTGACGTGTACAGTGTGACCGTGACCGATTTCAATGGTTGTGAAGGATCCGCCAGTGTAACCATCACCGAAACGCCTTTGCCCGAACCTACCATTACGGGCCCCGATGTACTCTGTGAGGGGTCGACGATTCAGTTGGGCTTGTCTTCGGGATATTCCTCCTACGAATGGTCGACGGGGTCAACGGCCAGTACCACTTTGGTTGATTTTTTTGGTACCTACTCCGTCACGGTTACCAATAGCCAGGGCTGTGCCAGCGAAACGACTTATGATATCATTGAAGGAGAAACCGTCGACGCCGAGGTGATGGGCGACCTGTTCTTCTGCCCGGGAAGCAGTACCGACTTGTCGATAACGCCGGGCTACGCCAGCTACCAGTGGGCGAGTGGGCCGAATACGGACGAGCGAATCATTAGCCAGGAAGGAACCTACGTGGTGACCGTTACCAGTGCCGATGGCTGTACCCAGATTCTGGATTTCTTTGTGGACCAATTGCCGAGCCCCATGCCGACCATTAGCGGTCCGCCGGCTATTTGTGAAGGGGAATCAACAGACCTCATTGTGAATGGCCTCTACGACCTGTACGATTGGTCGACGGGTGATGCCGGTTTCGAAATCAACGTCGATGAAGCGGGGCTTTACAGCGTTACCGTTACCGACGACAACGGCTGCGAAGGGCAAGCGAATTTCAATTTGACCGTTAATTCGTTGTTGGATCTGCAAATCAGCGGTCCGGCAGAGTTGTGTAACAATGCCTTTGCTGATATCTCCATTTCCGGAAGTTTCAACAGTGTGCAGTGGGACAACGGCATTACCAGCAATGTCAACCCCATTACGGGGCCTGGTTTTTACGAAGTCGACGTCATTGATAGCAATGGCTGTCCGGCTTACGCTTCGATTGATATCGCCGAAGGTTTCGCCGAACCTATCGAGATTACCGGCGATGCCGAAATCTGTGCCAACAGCGATGGCCAGCTTACGGCCAGTGCGGGGTTTGTGTCCTACAGCTGGTCCACGGGTGCGAACACCGCCACCATCACCATCACCGACCCTGGTAATTATTCGGTGATAGGGACGGATGCCAATGGATGCGAAAGCCTGGAAAGCTTTTCCGTCATTGAGGCGCCTGTACTGACCCCCACTATTTCGGGGGATCTGACCATCTGCCCGGGTGCCGCTACGGTGTTGACTACACCTGAAAGCTACACCAGCTACAGTTGGAGTACCGGAGACAGCGGTAATCAGACCACGGTATCCAGTCCTGGGCCCGTTACCTTGACGGTAGTTGGGGGTATGGGGTGTTCCGGACAAGTCACGATCAACGTCGTGGGCGTGCCGAACCCTACTCCCCAGATCCAGGGCGACCTGATCTTGTGTACGGGAGACAGCAGTATCCTGAGCCTGACGCAGGCTTACCCTACCTACAATTGGAATACGGGGAGTACCGGCCCTACCGCGGAAGCGACCATGGGCGCCACGTATTCCGTGACCGTCACCGATGCCGAAGGTTGCCAGGGCAGCACCAGCGCTACCGCCCAGGTGGTGGTGCCGACGGTGAGTATCAGTGGCGACAATGATTTTTGCGCGGGGCAAAGCACGAGTCTAAGTGTGCCTGCTTCGTTTGCCAGCTATGCCTGGTCGACGGGCGCTACGACGCCTCAGATCAATACCAACGTCAACGGAGAGGTGACGGTTACCGTCACGGACAACAACGGCTGTACGGCTACCGCCGCTATGATGCTGACGGAATATGCCTTGCCAACGGTGGCCATTGATGGCCGCCTGAGCTTTTGCCCCATCGGCGGTACGCAATTAACCGCTACGGCCGGATTTCCAACTTATCAGTGGTCCAGCAACCAAAATACAGCCACCATTCCCGTCAACCAGGCCAATACCTACACCGTCACGGTGACCGATGGCAATGGCTGCCAGAACACGGCCAGCGTGGTAGTGGTGGAGGATGCCGAATTGGATCCGGAGATTTTGGGTGTCCCCAGCTTATGCGCCGGGCAGAGTACCATGCTGAATGTGAGTGGTACCTACACCAGCTACAGCTGGTCGAATAGCGCCAATACCAATGCCATCACCATTTCCCAGGCCGGTGACTACACCGTTTCGGTGGTGGACGAATTCGGCTGCACGGGAAATACCACCATAACGGTCACGGCTTTCCCGCTGCCCACACCTGCCATTAGCGGTGAACTGGATTACTGTATTGGCAGCAGCACGACACTGAACGGCGGCAACAGCTACGCGGCCTACACCTGGAGCGTGCCCAATGCGACCGATCCGACGTTGACAGCTACCACACCGGGAACGTACAGCTTAACCGTGACCGACAACAATGGCTGCCAGGGAACGACCAGCGCCAACGTCATAGAGAACCCCCTGCCGACGCCCATGATTGCCGGTACACCGGGCTATTGCCCAGGTACCACCACGACCCTTTCTGCGGGAGCAGGCTTTGCTTCCTACGCCTGGAGTACGGGTGGGAGTGGCACGAGCGTAGCGGTAGGTACACCGGGAACCGTACAGGTTTCGGTGACCGACAACAACGGTTGTGTAGGCGTAGCCCAACTGCCTGTAGCTGAATTTACGACTACTATTCCCGCCATCAACGGCACCCCCCAATACTGCCCCGGAACCACCACGATGCTGACCGCCCAGAGCGGATTCAGCAGTTACAACTGGTCGACGGGAAGTACCCAGCCGGGTATTACCACGGGTACTGCCGGGCCACTGACCCTGGTGGTGACCGATGCCAATGGTTGCACCACGAGCAACAGTGTGGACCTGTCGCCCTACCTGGTTACGCCACCAACGATTGCCGCTGATCCGGGATTCTGTGCCGGTACCTCGGCCGATTTGGTAGCCACAGCTGGCTACGCGACTTATACCTGGTCGAATGCGGCTAATACCCCAATCATCTCGGTGAACACGGGTGGCGTTTACGAAGTGAGCGTGACCGATGCCAATGGCTGTTCCTCTTCGGCGGCTACCTCCATTGTGCGTTACGCCTTGCCACAGCCCATTATCGGGGGGTCGCGCACCTTCTGTATTGGCAACAGTACCACCCTTAATGCCGGCGCCAACTTCAGCGCCTACCAGTGGTCGACGGGTAGTGACCAGCCCGAGGTAGTGATAAGTACCCCCGGCGATATAGGACTGACCGTTACGGATACCAATGGGTGTATAGGAAGCACGGTAGCGACCCTGAACGAAGCCACCGAATTATCGCCCGTCGTTTCTGGCGTCCTGGACTATTGTGTAGGCGGATCTACCGTCCTCAGTGCGGGTAATGGTTTTGCCACCTACCTCTGGTCCACCGGCGAACAAAGTAGCAGTATCACGGTCAACCACCCCGGAAACTACACCGTGGATGTGACCGATGCGGGTGGTTGTGCCGGTACGGCGGCGGTGGACGTGGTGGAAAACCCACTTCCGTTACCCGTCATTAGTGGCACACCCAATTTCTGTGCCGGGCTTTCTACCGTACTGAATGCTACCCCAGGTTTTGAAAATTACAGTTGGAGCACCGGCGCACCAACGACCATGGTTACGGTAAATACCCCGGCTACCTATAGTGTAACGGTGACCGATGCCAATGGCTGTGTGAACAGCACCAGCCAGGCGGTTACCGAGTTGGCGCTTCCTGTTTTCAGCATTGTGGGCCCCACCAATTTCTGTGTCGACTCTTTTACCCAGCTGAGTGTGCAGCCCGCCTTTGCCAGTTACGACTGGAGTGTAGGCGGCGTTGGACAAACGGTGCAGGTGAGCAATGGCGGTACGGTAGGCGTGACGGTGACCGATGCCGCAGGTTGCGTGTCGAGTGCGGCCCAGCAGGTGGCCACCGTACCCTTGCCGCTGGCCGATGCCGGTGCGCCCCAGGTGCTGGATTGTGAGGTGCTGTCGCTGCCCATCGGTGGCAGTGGCTCCTCCACAGGCAACCAGTTTTCCTACGCCTGGAGTGGCCCGGGAATTACCTCCGCGAACAGCAGTCAACTGAATCCGACGATCAACACCCCCGGTATGTATTCGCTGGTCGTGACCAACGAGACCTACGGCTGTACCAGTGAAGTGGCGCAAGTAAACGTAGTCGACAATGCCTATACGCCGCAGATCGTGCTCCAGGTGCTTGATGTACTGGATTGTGCGACGGAGACCGTGCAAATTGATGCCCGGAATTCGGACAGCGGTCCGGAATTCGTGTACCAATGGTTTGACGCCAACCTCAATCCCATCAACGGCGCCAACAGCCTGATTTACAACGCCACGGAAGCACAGTACTATTTCTTGCAAATACTGGACACCATCACCGGCTGTGAAAACATGGACAACATTGAGGTAGAAGCCAACGAGTTGTACCCTGTGGCCGAAGCAGGCCTGGCCCAATTGATCACCTGTGGTATTCCCGTGGTGACGCTGGACGGATCGGCTTCTCAGTCGGGGGCCTTCATCAGCTATGCCTGGACCAGCCCCAACGGGAGCTTCATCGGCGGTGCCAGCGGCAATACGGCCAACACCAACCAGCCGGGTTGGTATTATTTGGTCGTTACGGATGAGTTGAATAACTGTGCCAATATCGATTCGGTTTTTGTGAACCAGGATGTCGATGTACCGCTGGCGGTCAGTAGTGCCGATTTTGAACTGGATTGCAACGAGCCCACCACCGTGATCAATGCGCTGGGCAGCTCGACAGGACCCAGCTACAGTTACCAATGGTACCTGAATGGCAACCCGGTATCCGGAGCGACGACCCCGCAGCTCAACGTAGCAGCACCCGGTAATTATACGTTCCTGGTCACCAATACCGAAAACGACTGTACCGCCGAATCCAGCGTAAATATCACGCTCAACGCGGCGGCCCCGCAGACCTTGCAGTTTATTACGGATACGCCCACTTGTGCGGGCGACGATGATGGCGGACTCCTCATCACTGGTGTGCAAGGTGGCACCGCGCCCTTTGTGTACAGTGTGGGCGGCGCTCCCTACGGAACCATGACCAACTTCAATAACCTGGTAGCGGGCAATTACGACGTGGTCGTGGAAGATGCCACGGGTTGCCGCTTGTTGACCACCATCACGGTACCCGATGGCAACGATTTGCGCCTGGATCTGGGCCCTGATCAGACCATTAAAGAGGGCGAACTGGCCGATATTTACCCCGAGATCAGCGTGGATTCCAGTGCGTTGGTGCAGATCAACTGGCAAACCTTGGCGACACTGCCTTGCCCGGGCTGTATCAATGAAGTGGATATCGCACTGGCGGAGTCGACCCAGTTTTTCCTGAGCTTGCGCGATGAGAATGGCTGTGAGACCCGGGACAACCTGACGATTTTCGTCAACAAAGAGCGGCATATTTATGTGCCCAACGCCTTCTCGCCCAACGGCGATGGTGACAATGATTTCCTGTTCATTTTTGCGGACCAAAGCCTGGTGAAGATTCGTTCTTTCCTGGTCTTTAACCGCTGGGGCGAATCGGTTTTCGAAGTCTACAACAGTACGCCAAACGATTTCCGCTGGGGTTGGGATGGCAATTACCGGGGACAACCCGTCAACGCTGCCGTATACGTGTGGATGGCCGAGGTCGAATTCCTGAATGGCGATGTAGAAATTATCAAAGGGGATGTCGTCATCATGCGATAATTCAGGTTGTAAAACCTATCTTTAAGGCGATGACAAAAAAGTAACGGACCAGGCTTCTATGGAAATAGGGAGCCTGGTTCGCTCTTACACAGGATAAAATCAGAGAAACTACAATTCAGGGCTATGCTGGGTGCCATCGCCGGAGATATCATTGGTTCGGTTTATGAGAAAGAACCGGTCAAGCACAAGAACTTCCCGCTCTTCCGGCAGGATTCCCGGTTTACGGACGATACCGTTCTCACCGTGGCGATTGCAGATAGCCTGCTCACCGCTGTTCCTTACGCCACCAATTTGCGCAAATATGCCCTGGCGTATCCCACGGCGGGCTACGGCGGAACTTTCCTGCGCTGGATGGAGGGTGCGATCAAGGGGCCTTACAACAGTTGGGGTAATGGGTCGGCCATGCGGGTGAGCCCGGTAGGTTTTGCCTACGAGGAACTGTCGGAAGTAATGACGGTAGCACAGGAAACAGCGGCCGTTACCCACAACCATCCGGAAGGCATCAAAGGCGCCCAGGCTGTTGCGGTGGCCATCTACCTGGCGCGTTCGGGTTTTGGCAAATCCCTGATCAAGGACCAGATCGAACGCCTGTTCGATTACGATCTGAGCACTTGCCTGGATGATATCCGACCTGCTTATACCTTTGATGTCAGTTGCCAGGGATCGGTTCCGCAATCCATTCGCGCTTTTCTGGAAAGCGACAACTGGGAAAGTGCCGTACGCAACGCCATCTCGCTGGGCGGTGATGCCGATACCATGGCTTGCATTGCGGGCAGCATTGCCGAAGCTTTCTACGGTGGCGTACCCGTGGAAATTGAACTGGAGGTGATGAAACGCATTCCACCCGCCTTTCAGGCTACCATTGCTGCTTTTTATGAGGAGTTTCCGTGGCACGATTAGGTGCGCTTTATTGGCCTGGTGTTGGCCCTTGCGGGTTGGCTTTACGGTTTCATCTTGTCCGGGTCTTGCCGAACGTCAAAGATGTCAGTGATGAAGATGAAAGGAGCAGCTATCAGATAGATGAGTTTGTAAAGTTTGTCTATTGCGATAGAGCGATGTCCTTTGCCTTCTTTTTCGAGGTATTTCTCCACTTTTCCAAGCTCCGGATATTCTTCCAGTTGCCTGGCGTGTTTGTGAACGGAGCGGATTACTTGACGGCCTTTTTACTCACTATGCTTGTCTTTGATTTGCTGTAGCCGTCGATGAGAGGTAGTGGTAAATTTGACTTTCACTAGTCCAGGAGTTCTTTCATTACGTCTTCCAGATCATGAACTCTACCTGCTGCAATATCTTCATCGGATGCCCGTGAACGAGCGATCAACTCATCCACCGTCATTGGTTTCAACGATGCTGCGTAAGCTTCTCTTTCTGCGTTTCTTCTGAATGATATTTCGCCACCGCTGTGCTCAGCGCTGCCTGATTGTTGGTTCGGTAGGCTTCGGTGCCGGCGGGTTGGGGGTGGTCGCTGGTTCAGCGTCATTTATGGCGCCGCATTTTGTTTGCCTACCTGGACCTGTTTCAAGCATAGCCTGCCAAGCTTTAGCATGAGCTTGCCAAGCTTTAGCATGAGCTTGCCAAGCTTTAGCATGGGCGAACCAGCGTGCAGGCCTGCGGTGGGTTCATGAATTCCATCAGATTCAAAGCTATTGCTACTGCACAGCGGAAACGTACAGGCTGGCTCCGCAGTCACAGACTGCTGTCAATATTTATTCGTAGACCAGTCTACGAATAGCAGCGTACAGACCGGCCAGAATTTGCCCGGCACAAACATCCAGCCAAGTGCTTAATTGACAGCTCAAAGCCCCTACGCTCCTTTTGTGGTTGCTGTTGTATTAATTTTTCTTACTATTGTACAACAAACATTCTCCGAGGAGTGCTGCGCCAGATTGCTCAAGAAGCTTTGCAAAAGTGCTCGCAAATTCATGGAAAAGATGAATCGACCAAGTCATGTGCTTTTTCTCCTGAGTGGCCTCTTGCTATTCGGAGTACCCGTTTTTGCCCAAAATCTGGACGTCGCCAATGCTGCACCCATTACCCCCGAAAACCTGATCTCCAACGTGTTCCTCGGCCAGGGGGTGCAGGTATTGAGCATTACCTATGACGGTGATGCGGCAGCGGTGGGCCTGTTTAGTGGCGGCCAGACGGTGCTGGGGATGGAGCGGGGAATTGTGATGAGCACGGGCTATGCGGTGAGCCAGCCGGGCCAGGTGGGGGTGAATGCTGCCGCTGGTACCCTTTCGTCGGAGGGCAACAACAGCACTGTGCAGGATCCAGACATCCGGACCATCATCGGAGCAGGCATTGATATCCATAATTTGTCTCGCTATACCATCGAGTTTATTCCGGTAAACGATACCCTCCGTTTTACCTATGCCTTTGCTTCGGAAGAGTATCCGGAGTTTGTCTGTAGCGACTACAACGACGTATTCGGATTCTTTATCAGCGGACCAGGCATTACGGGGCCCTACCAGAACAACGCGGCCAACATTGCCCTGATTCCCGGCACCAACCGCCCGGTGACCATCAATAACGTGAACCCCGGGGTGCCTGGCTTCAACGGCTCAGCGATAAACTGTTCCGGACAAAACGGTTCCCTGGCCTTCAGCCAGTATTACAATAGCAACGTGGTGAACAGCCGGCCGGTATACGATGGGTTTACCGATGTTTTTGTGGCCGAAGCCGTGGTGGTGCCTTGCCAGGTGTATACCATCAAACTGGTGATTGCCGATATCTTTGATGACCTCTTTGATTCGGGCGTTTTCCTGGAAGCAAAGAGCTTTGGTACCGGCTCCCTGAATGTAGACATTGAAGGGCTGGCCATCGACGGGGGGCTGGCCGAAGGCTGTACCCAGGGCGAGATTGTCTTTTCGTTGCCCGCTCCGGTGGAGTCGCCCTACGACGTACAGTTTGCCGTGGGCGGAACCGCCACGCCAGACGTGGATTACCCGGCCTTCCCGGGTACGATTATTATTCCGGCGGGCGACAGTACCTTTCGGATACCGGTATCTGCTTACGAAGATTTTTTGGTGGAAGGCGACGAGACCATCGTACTGAGTGTGCAGCGCGACCCCTGCAACCGCGATACCTTTACCATTGTGGTCAAAGATAACCGCCTGCTCAAACCGGACCTTGGCCCGGATCGGCTGGTTTGTGCCACCGATAATACCCAACTGGACGGAACCATTCCCATCGGCCTTCCGGATCCGCCCCGGTTTGTGAACAATACCCCCCTGGCCATTGACCAAACCAATGTGCCTTTTGTGTCGGAAATTGAGGTTTTCGGGGTACTGCCCGCGCAACTCGGACCGGAGGCGATCAAGATGATTTGTATCGACAGCCTGGAACATCCCTGGATCGATGACCTCGACATCTACCTGGTAGGCCCCAACGGACAGTTCCTGCAATTGACCACCGACAATGGTGCGGAAGGCGGCAACGGACTGGGCCTCGATTACTATTTGCATACCTGCTTCTCGGTGACGGCCACCACCCCCATTAATGCACCCGGCCCCTTTGCACCCGCTTCGGCCGTTCCCTTTACCGGGCAATGGTTGCCCGAGGGCGTCTTCTCTGACCTGTGGGACGGCAACTACCGCACCAACGGCACCTGGCAACTGGTGGTAACCGACGACCAGCAGGGCCTGAGCGGAACCCTTTTCTCGTGGAGCATCTGCTTCAATCCGGTCTACCAGATTGACTACTCGTGGCGCCCGGCTGCCGGACTGAGCTGTACCGACTGCCCCAATCCGGTGGCGTCGCCGGATACCACCACTACTTACATCCTTACGGCGCTGGATGCTTACGGCTGTTCGGAAAGCGACACGATTACTTTGGCGGTAACACCTTTCCTATCCATAACCGAATTGACTTGTGGGGTGGTTACCGATAATTCCGTGCAGGTCATCTGGGGCCCGGTAGGAGGGGCCAGCGGCTACGAAGTAAGTACGAATGGCGGCGCCTGGCAACCAGTTGCCCCCGGTGCGCTGAGTTACCAGGTCGACGGCCTGGGGCTGGGAGAAATCGTAGCCGTCAGCGTGCGGCCGGTGGGCCAGTGCCCCGGCGTATCGGCAACGGTCAATTGCGTCACCCTGAGCTGTACACCGCCAACGATAAATACACAACTCACGGATGTTTCCTGCGCGGCCGGCAACGACGGGGAGGTATTGCTGCAGGTGAGCACCGGCAGCGGTCCATTTACCTACACCCTGGCCGGCACGAGCAACGCCACGGGTATTTTTACCGGTCTGCCGGCTGGCAATTACCAGGCTACCGTGACCGACGGGAACAACTGTCCGGCGACCGTTAATTTTACCATCGGTGAACCACCGGTGCCCGTGCTGCAGGCCGTTGAAGAAAATGCATTAGCCTGTGCCGGCGACGCGACTGGTGCCCTGACGGTGGACATCGCCAATGGCAACGGGCCGTACACCTTTGTCTGGAGCAGTGGCAGCACCGACTCCATTGCGACCAACCTGGTGGCGGGGATGTACACCTTGGAGGTGCAAGATGTTGCGGGCTGCAGCTATGCCCTCACGACCACCCTGGCCGAGCCGACGGCACTCACCGCCACGGCAGCGGCGCTGGCAGCCAGCTGCCAGGGCGAGGATTCCGGTCGGGCTACCGTGACCGCCACAGGAGGGACTGCCCCCTATGGGTACAGCTGGAATAACGGTCAGTTGACGGACACGGCTTTCCAACTGGTGGCGGGCGCTTACACCGTGCTGGTGCAGGATGCCAATGGTTGCACCGTCATGCAAACGATAAGTGTCACCGAACCGCCTGCCTTAAGCGTGCTGACCAGCACCACCGGGCAAGGCTGCACCGGGCCAGCTGATGGGCAGGCCGTAGCCACCGTCAGCGGGGGCACACCTCCTTTTACTTACCAATGGACCGATGGACAAACGACAGCCACCGCCGTGGGGCTGCTGGCGGGTAACTACACCGTGACGGTCAGCGATGCCAATGGCTGTACGGCCACCACTTTGGCTACCGTTGCCGCAGTGGTAGCGGTGCAGGTGACCGACTTTCAGGTGACGGATGTAAGCTGCAACGGGGCTGCCGACGGATCGGTGACAGCCACGCTGACGGGTGGCCAGGCGCCGTACAGTTGGAGCCAGCCACTGACCAACTTGGGCCCTGGCCCCTACGCCCTGACGGTGACGGATGCCAACAACTGCCGGGATGAAATAAGTGTGATCGTCAGCGAACCCCCTCCACTCAGTCTGTTGGCCGCCGCCACCAGCGCAGGCTGCGCCGGTGCCGTGGACGGCGCCATCAATCTGACGGTGACGGGTGGAACGCCTGCCTATATCTACCGTTGGAACACCGGCGCCAGTACCGAAGACCTGAATGACCTGGCCGCCGGAACGTATACGGTGGTCGTGACGGATGCCCGGGGCTGTACCGCCAGCGCCAGCAGCGCGGTCGTACAAGCTACCTCGCTGGATCTGGTGACCACCATTACCCCGGTGGCTTGTAGTGGTTCGAACAGTGGTCGAATCACGACGGCACTGACGGGTGGACTGGCCCCCTACACCTACCGCTGGAGCAATGGCAGTGCTGCTGCCGCGTTGGTGGATATCCCCGCAGGTACGTACGGCCTGACGGTAACCGATGTGTTGGGCTGCAGCCTGGAACTGAATTATGAGGTGCCAGCAGCAGCGCCACTTGCCGCCGTCGTGGAATCCCAGATGGTAACCTGTTTTGGCGACCGGGATGGTCAACTGACGGTACGGGCAACCGGCGGATTGCCACCTTACCGCTACCGACTGGATGATCGGTTCTGGCAAACGGGTACTACTTATTTAGGGCTGGCACCCGGTGCTTACAACCTGCAGGTAGAAGACGCCAACGGCTGCCCCTTGTTTATCAACAATACGACCGTTGGCGAACCTGCGGAAATAAGGATCGACCTGGCCACTCAGCGCGAGCTGCGCTACGGGGACACCATTCGGTTAGCGCCCCTGGTCACGGGGGATTTCCCCATTGTCAGCTACCGGTGGGAACCCTACGACAGCACCTGGATGGCTTGTGCCACCTGCCTCAACCAGTTGGTATATCCCACTTACCAGCAGGATCTTTTTCTGGAGGTGACCGACGCCAATGGCTGTACCGCCCGCGAAGGGATTCAGCTGAGGGTAAACAAGGATTTTCCGGTGCAGGTACCTACTGGCTTTACGCCAAACAACGACAACGTCAACGACCTCCTCCTGGTGCACGGGCTCACGGGCATTCGCATCCTGAGCTTTCGGGTTTGGGATCGCTGGGGGGAACAGCTTTTCGAGCGCCGCGATTTTGAGGTAAACGACCCAACCGTAGGCTGGGACGGTACCTTCCGCAACCAACCGCTCAATGGGGGCATCTTCCTGTGGCAGGTAGAAGCCCTGCTGCCCGATGGCCGCGCAGAACTGCTGAATGGGCAGACGGTGCTGATTCGGTAGAAAAAAGACCTGTTTAACAAGGTTTGCCGCTTTACCGCTGGCCTTTGTGAGTTAGACTTCGTCTCTGATTTTGTCGGGATCTTCGGCATCATTTCGGATCGTAAGTATGATGACTTCACCGACTTTCTTCAGTACCTGGAACATGATTTTGTAGTCAAGTGCCTTGGTGTATTTTATCTCGTAGTTGCTATCGTGATTCAGATAGGTTGGATGTGCTTCGGGGAGTTTTTGCAGTTTTTGGGACTCCTTGTCGATAGCTCGCTGAACCTCGCGCGCATAGTGCTTACCATTAAGATTCTTCTCAAAGTCAAAGATTTGCTGACGACGACGTTGTGCGTACCGAGTAAAAATAACCCGGAAGACTTTGCCTACCATGAGGCCGCTTCTTTGCTGGATTCATCTAGCGTGATATAATCACCTCGCTCATGATCAGCCATCGCTGTTTCGATTTCTTTGGTCATTTCCTCACGGCTCAGTGGACGAAGATGCTCGGCATAAGCCGCACTTAAGTCAGCTTCCTTTTGCTCCAACATTTGGGGCTGATACGTCTTGAATAGGCTTTCTGTCATTTCAGCCAACACCTGTAACATCTGCTCATTTGCCTGCTCAATACGAAGATGTAAACGCTCTTTGATTAGATCAGCACCCATGAGATTTTGGTTTTTATTTGATAAGTTCTTAATCCTATAAAGATAACGGTTTTGTAATACAAAATGATTCCTCGATTTCGATTATTTTAATTAATAAACACAGACCACTAGCATGTATAAATCTAGTGAAATCTCCCTGTAATCCAGTAAAATCATCATTAATAGATGCATTATTACTGCGCCACCAACACCAGCGCCGTATTGTTGGCCACACTCATCTTACCGCCTTTAGCCGTGCGCAGACCTTCCGGATTAATCTTTCCATTTTCGATGACCACCTGCCAGTTGCCGGCGGGCACATCTATGTTTTGTGCTTTATCCGCACCGTTGAACACCACCACAATGCGCGACCAGCTGTCGCCGACGGCTGCGCCATTGAGGGTATAACCGACGAGCAGTGGTTTTTTAGTGTCCAAAAAATGCAGGTTTTGCTGAATGGCTTCGGTGGTGGTCATCCGAAAGACCGGGTGAGCCTTGCGCAGGGCGATCAGCTGCCGGAAGTAGTCGAAAACGTCGCGGTACTGGGCCTTGCGCGTCCAGTCGATGCGGTTGATGGCATCGGGGGAATTGAAGGAGTTTTCGACCCCGTCTTTGGTGCGCAGCATATCTACGCCCCCGTGCAGGAAGCTCACGCCCTGGCTGGTGAGCACAATGGTGCCGGCCAGTTTGTGCATCTCGATCCGGGTAGCCTCGTCGGCATCGGGGCGCGAGAGGGTCAGTCGGTCCCAGAGGGTGTGGTTGTCGTGGCAGCTGACGTAGGTCATGCACTGGTCGGGCTGCGGTGCCCAGGGGGCTTCCGAGTAATTGATGTCGGTGTAATCAACTTGCGGGTGCTGGGTAGCGGCCACGATGCCGAATTTGAGGCTTTCCTCCAGGCCCTTTTTTCCACTGATGAATCCGGGCTCATCGGCCGTAAAGACGTGCCCTTTGATGGCGTCGCGGATATCGTCGCTGAAGGCGGCAATACCTTGCAGGCGCGGGGTGTTGGCTTTGAGGGCCAGCTGGTCATCGGGTAGGGGGCTGGTGCTCGATTTCCAGCCTTCGCCGTAGATGAAGATGGTTGGATCGATGCTGTGCAGGTCTTTGCTGACGGCGTTCATGGTTTCGATGTCGTGGATACCCATGAGGTCGACGCGGAAGCCATCCAGGTGGTATTCCTCCACCCAGTAGCGCATAGATTCCACCATGTATTTGCGAACCATGGGCCGCTCAGAAGCCGTTTCGTTGCCACAACTGCTGGCGTCGGAAAAGCCGCCTTCGGCATTTTGGCGGTAGTAATACCCCGGTACCAGCTGGTTGAAGATCGACTCCTCCGTCTGGCCAGTATGGTTATAGACGACGTCGAGGATGACCCGAATACCGTTTTCGTGGAAGGTTTTGATCATTTGTTTGAATTCGGCAATGCGGGTAGCGCCATCGTAGGGGTCGGAAGAAAAGCTGCCTTCGGGTACGTTGTAGTTGAGCGGATCGTAGCCCCAGTTGTACTGCGGCACGTTGAGGCGGGTTTCGTCGATGGAACGATGGTCGAAAACGGGGATCAGGTGCACGTGGGTAATGCCCAGTTCCTTGAGGTGGTCGATGCCGGTGGCTTGCCCCTGGGGGGATTTGGTGCCACTTTCGATCATGCCAAAATATTCGCCCGGATAACCGGAACCCGAGGACGGGTCGATGGTCATATCGCGAACGTGGAGTTCGTATACCACGATCTCATTGAAATTGTTCAACGGCGGTGCCTCTTCCTTGGCCCAGTTTTTGGGGTCGGTCTGCCGGAAATTGATCACCTGGCCGCGCAGGCCATTCACCCCCACGGCCTTTACGTAAGGATCGGTCACTTCGGCCTTCCACTGGCCGTCGTACCGGGCCTGGAAGGCGTAGTATTTGCCGAGGAGGTTACCCGTCACCGTAGTTTGCCATACTCCTTGTTCGCCACGCTCCAGGTCGACGGTTTGGGTAGGTTCGCCACCCATACCTTTTTCGTAGAAAAGCAGGCGCATGGCTTTCGCGGGCGGTGCCCATACTTTGAACGTTGAAGCGCTGGGGGAATAAGTAAGGCCGAGGTCTTTGCCCGTATAGACGGGGTAATCCGCGTAGCTGTCGAGGGTAGTAGGCATAGCAGGTTGGCTTTGGCAGGCAGCCAGCAACAGCAAGACGGCTGCGGTCAATGAGATGGTAGCCAATGTGTTAGGTTTGAAATTCATACCGTATTACGTTGTTGTTTTTTGATTTGTCAGCACCTTTAATTTCTTCGTGTACCAATGGCCCAGCATTTCGTTCACCGACTTGGTGTGGTCTGCTTCCGGCCAGCCCAGTTCCTGTTGGATGAGGGGAACCAAGGCTTGCAATCCATTGATGTCAGTTATTTTTTGCGGCCTGCGCCATTGTTTCAATTTGGCTTTGGCACCCACCGTTAGCCAATCTTCCCACCAGCGCCGAAGGGCCAGGTTTTGCTCGTCTTCCGGGTAGGTAATGCCGAGTGGTGCAAACCAATCTGCTGCCAGTACTTCGCGGTAGAGTTGCAGGTCTTTCCGGTACGCATTGGGTACGTTTTGCCAAAATCGGATAAATTCCCGATCCCAGAGGGGAAGATACCAAGAACAATCGAACCATTCGTAAGCCCGGACGCCGTTTATAATAAATTTGCTGACGTATTCCCGCAGCGCCCAGTGCTCCATTTCGCTGACGATTTCGGCGGGATCGTGCATTTTCTGCTGGGGCAGGAAGGGTTGCCAGCGTTGGCGCCGTTCGTGGGTCGGGTAGCGGGTGAAGCGGTGGTAGAGCAAGTCCTGCAGCGCTTTGGTACGCCGCCAGGGCCACAGGAAATAGTTGCCGGGCAGGTAGCTACCCGCCTGGAAATCGCCACAGTAGCCTGGGCAAATGATGCTGTCGGCAGCCAGCCAGCCTGTGTCCCGCAGGTGCGCCAGGGCGAAATAATCCTGTTCCTGGGGAATGGCGGCACAATTGCTGGCATATTGCGCAAAGGCGGGCCAATCGGTATGCCAATATTTTTGGAGCAATTCGGAGGTGTAGGGCACGAACTGCCAGTCGATGCCCAGAGTGGTGGCCACCTTGCGGGCGGTGGCTACTTCCCAGCTGTCGGCCTGCCCGTAGGTGAAAGCCTGCAGGTGGGGATAGCCTTGTTGGTGGAGGGCGGCCAAAATGTAGCGGGAATCGTAGCCTCCGCTGAGGGGTACCACGATGGTACGCCCGGCAGCCCAACTGACCAGGCGCTCCGTTTGTGCGCGGATGAGTGCGGAAAATTGCTTTTTCAAGTCTTCCCGATCCTGGCTCACTTCCGCTGGTCGGCGGTGCGGGAAATAATTGTGCAGGTAGCAGAATCCATCCCGAATTTCGAGGAATTCCCCGGCCTGCAACTGCTGCCAGCCCTGGAGGAGGGTGTGGTGGCCAGGTACAAATTCCGTTTGCACCAGCCAGTCTTCCTTAAGCCAGCCAGAGGGTGCAGCCTGCGCAGGATCTAACTGGTCGGTTATGGTGGTCACCCCGGCAGCGGTCTGCCAGAAAAGCGGAATGGAACGGGCAATGTCAACGGCCACGAAAGTCTGGGCAGGGCCTTCCCACACCAGCGCAAAACTACCGTTCCAGTCGGCCAGGCAGGTGGCCAGGTCGTCGGCGGAATGTACCAGGCCCAGCCGCTCGTTCAGTTCTTCCAACTGCAACCAGTGCCCATCGGCAAAAACCTGCCCTGCCCACCAGCCGCTGGCCAGGCGTTGCCACTGGGGAAAGCGGGTGCGGTGGAGTTGGAGGTTGGTGGTCATGGTTGGAACAGGCTATTAATTGAAGGGTGAAATTAAGGAATTACTGGCCAACGTAGCGTCGAATTTATTCGACGAGAAAAGACAGCGAAGCGCTGTCGGTATTTACAATATTCGTTGTATTTTTTTGCGATGTTCCCGTTAGGGATTGCCTCCCTGACCTACCAACGCCCCCCACATAATCTCCACCGGATGCAACGCCGTCCGCTGGGTAGCATCCAGGATTTGGTGGCGGCAACTGGTTCCCGGAGCGGCAATCAAACTGCCAGCCGGGGCCTGGCGCACCGCCGGGAAGAGCACCAGCTCGCCGATTTGCTGACTGACCACGAAGTGTTCCTTCTCGTACCCAAAACTACCCGCCATGCCGCAGCAGCCGGAAGGGATGAGCGAAACGGTATAGTTGGTGGGCAAGGACAGCAACCAAAGCGAGTCCTGCACATCGGCCAGTGACTTTTGGTGGCAGTGGCCGTGGAGGACAATGTGCTGTTCCGCCTCGGTAAAAGCGGCGGCCGTAAGTTCCCCGGCCTCGATTTCCTGCGCCAGGAATTCGTCGACGAGGAGGCAGTTGGCTGCCAGGGCTTTGGCGGTGGCCACCTGCGATGGATCCACCAGTCGCGGATACTCATCGCGAAAACTGAGGATGGCCGAGGGTTCGATGCCGAGGAGGGGCGTAGCTGGCGTGATCAGGTCTTTAAACAAAGCCACCTGCTGTTTGGCCAGCCGTTGGGCGCGGGGCAGCAGCCCTTTTGAAATGGCAGCCCGTCCGCTTTCGGGGTGGTCCACGATTCGTACCTCGTAGCCCAGGCGGTCGAGCAATTCCACGCACTTGATGCCGAGGGGCGTGTCGTTGTAATTGGTAAATTCATCACAAAACAAATAGACGGCCTTGCGGTAATTGGTCTGGCTCCGCTGAAATTTACGCTGGTACCAGGACCGCAGACTCTGTCCGTGAATACCCGGCAGGGACCGCGCTGGCGCTACTCCCAGTACTGATTTGAGCAGCCCACTGCTCCACGGATGGCGCAACAGCGCATTGAACAACCCCGGCCACAGGCTGCCCAACTTGTTCAGTTCATTGATGTAGCCAAAAGCCCGTGCCCCCAGGGGCACCCCGTTGGCCTGGTAGTACTGGTGCATAAATTCCGCCTTCAGCCCGGCCATGTCCACGTTCGAGGGGCATTCGGAGGTACAGCCCTTGCAGGAAATGCACAAGTCCATGACCTCCTTCAGTTCCTGGCGGTCGAAGGCGTTGGCCGAAGTATCTTGGGTGAGAAATTCGCGCAGGGCATTGGCGCGGGCGCGGGTGGTGTCTTGCTCGTTGCGGGTGGCCTGGTAGCTGGGGCACATGGTACCGCCGGAGAGGGGCAACTTGCGGCAGTCGCCGGAGCCGTTGCATTGTTCTGCTGCCCGGAGGATACCCCCACTGGCCGAAAAATCGAGGATGGTGTCAAACGTGGGTTGTGGTTGTTCGGGTTCGTAGCGCAGGGAGGTGTTCATGGGGGCGGCGTCCACGATTTTTCCCGGGTTGAAAATATTTTTGGGGTCCCACTGGTACTTGATCCGCCGAAAAAGTTCGTAGTTTTCCTGGCCTACTACGAGGGGGATAAAAGCGGCCCGCAGGCGGCCGTCGCCGTGCTCGCCACTGAGCGACCCCCGGTATTTTTTGACCAATTGCGCGACCGCCAGGCTGATGTCGTAGAAGCGATCCACGTCGGCCTGTTTTTTGAGGTTTAGGATGGGCCGCAGGTGAATTTCTCCGGCGCCGGCGTGGGCGTAGTAGACTGGGTGCTGGTCAAAACCCTTCATGAGCAGCGAAAACTCTTCAATGTAGGCGGGTAAATCCGCCAGGTCGACGGCCGTATCTTCGATACAGGCCACGGCTTTGGCATCGCCCGGGATATTGGCCAGCAGGCCCAGGCCGGCACTGCGCAGGGCCCAGACGGCTTTGGTCTGCGCTGGCCCCACGATGGGGTAGGCGTAGCCCAGGCCTTTTGCTTGTAAGGCTTGCACCAGCTTTTCGGCTTTGGCATGGGCCGCGGCCGCACTTGGGCCCCGGAATTCGATCATCAGGACAGCTGCGGGATCCCCTTCGATAAAGAAGCGGTTTTTGCGGTAGCTGATGTTTTCCCGGGTGCAATCGAGGATGATTTTGTCCATCAATTCACAGGCCATGGGTTCGTGGCTCATGGCCACCTGGGTGGCCAGCATACTCTCGTGGATGGAGGTAAAGTGGGCTGCCAGCACCACATCGTGCGGTTCGGGCAGGCGGTCGACGTGGATTTTTATTTCCGTCGTAAAAGCCAGGGTCCCCTCGGAGCCACAGAGCAATTTACAACCATTGAAAGGCGCCGTTGAGGCGGAGAAAACCGCGCTCTCCAGCAACGCATCGAGCGCGTAGCCCGTGTTGCGGCGATGGATGCTGGCCTTAGGGAAATGCGTGCGGATATTGGCCTGGTTGACCGGGTCGCTGAGTTCGGCACGGAGCTGGCGGTAGAGGTCGCCTTCGAAGCCAGGCTGGGCACATTTTGCGGCAAACGCAGTGGGGGTCAAGGCGCCAAAAGTGGCCGGGGAGCCATCGGCCAATAACACCTGTAGTTCGAGCAAGTGATCCCGGGTGGTACCGTAAACAATGGAGGTGGTACCACAGGAATTGTTGCCCACCATGCCCCCGAGCATAGCGCGGTTGGCGGTGGAGGTGATGGGGGAAAAGAAAAAGCCGTGGGGCCGCAGGAATTGGTTGAGTTCGTCGCGCACCACGCCGGGTTGCACGCGCACCCAGCCTTCGGCGGCGTTGAATTCCAAAATCTGATTGAAATATTTGGACATATCGACCACGATGCCCGCACCCACGCACTGTCCGGCCAGGCTGGTGCCGGCGGCCCGGGGGATGAGCGAGAGTTGGTGCGTATGGGCAAATGCAATGAGCGCCTGCACATCAGCTACACTGCGGGGAACAGCTACTGCGGCAGGCAGCTCGCGGTAGACGGAGGCATCGGTGGCGTAGAGCACGCGGCGCAGTTGGTCGTCGTAGAGTTCTCCTTCGAGTTGTTGGGCGAGCTCATGTAGCGCCGGAGCAGGAAGGGTAGCTGTTGCAATAGTCATAGCCTGGCATGGTTTGGAACAAAGATAGGGAGATGTAGGGGATCGGCGAGCGGGAAAACTACGCGAAGTTTAGATCAAATAGATAATAATCACTCCTGCCACTGATTCGTGTCAGAATTAGGCGTTGCCTGGAGGATTACCTTTATATTTTGCTATTTATAATAATGTGATTCAATCTAATATCCAAAATAAGCGATATGAATAAGCTTTTTTTAATCCTCTTTTCTCTCGTCCTTTATGCCTTTTTGCCCTCCTGTTCAGGAAACCACCACGATGCCCACGGAGGGATGGTCATGATGGATCATGGTAAACCGTGGAAAGCCAATGCGGAAACCACCTCCGGGATTGCGAGCATGCAAATGATTTTGGCAAAATACCAGGGTAGTGCCTTAACGCCTGCGCAAATGGCGGACCTGAAAACACAGTTGGAAACCGAATTTCAAGCTATTTTCGACCGTTGCACCATGACGGGCGAAGCCCACAATCAATTGCACAACTATTTGCTTCCCATGAAAACGATGATGGATGAACTCGACCAGGGTGACGCCGCCAGCATGGCCCATCGGATGGAGGAGATGGAAGTTTATCTGTCTAACTACAAAAAATACTTCGAATGAACCTGAGTGATATAATAACGGTAGCTGATAAAGCCGTCACCGCCAAAAATGTCTTGAAAGCCACGGGCACCGTTACCTTACTGCAAATAAAAAAGGGTGGCATACTCAATCACCACCAGAGTCAGACCGATGCTATGCTGGTTTTACTCAGTGGAAAAGCCGTTTACGAAGAGGCTGAGCGAACGGTTGTGCTTACCAAAATCCACGATTTCGTCCAAATTCCGGCAAAAGTTACCCACTGGGTTGTGGGAGACGAGCAATCGCTATTGCTGTTGATCCAGTAGAACAAGTCTCCTAGAACCGGCGGGCAATGCCCGTTAATTGTCAGGACCCTCGATGGTCTTTTTTACGGGGCCATGATGTTGCAGGAAATGGAGAATTTCGTGGGGCTCATCGGTCAGATGAAGCAAATCGTGGTAAGGTTTTCCGTGTGACAGTTGCCGGAGCAAGGGATAGAGGATGGTGTCGATCTCGTACCGTTGCCGGCCGAGGAAAACCATGGGGCTGAAATAATTGAAAGTAGCGTAGTGGTTTTGCGCCGCATCCATAAAAATTTCCTGGGTGGTACCCGCGCTGCCGGGGGCGTAGATGGTGCCGTAAAGCGCGATGGCCAGCAGGGTGTCTTCGCGAATGCTGTTGGAGAAGTACTTGGCGATGTGGGAAGCGAAGAGGTTGCTGGGTTCGTGGCCGTAAAACCAGGTCGGAATGGCGAGGTTGTCCTGTCCGTCGGGGAATTTTTCCAACACGGCCAGGGCCGTTTCGTGGTAACCAGGGTGGGTATAATGCGGCGCCGGAACCAGTAAGGCCAGGGCTTGTTCCACCGCCGCGTGGGGTTGCCCGGCCAGGTAGGCGCCCAGGTTAGCCGCTTCCATAATACCTGGACCACCGCCCGAGGCGATGAAAAAACCGTTCTCGCCGAGCAATTTAGCCGTTAAAACCACCTTGTGGAAGTAGGGGTCGGTCCGATGCACCCCGTGTCCGCCCATAATGGCCACGCATTTTTTGTGGGTCATCCCGTAGTCATCGAATTTCAACAACTGACGCAAGGCGTCGTCAATGGCGTGGTCGTGAATGCGTTGCCAGAGCGCTTCGTTGATGGTGGGATTGAAGCGGCTGTTGCTGAAGTAGTCGTAAATCGTCTGATCGGCGGCCGCTTCCAGCAGTTCCTGCCAGGCGTAGAGTTGCGTCCGGAAGGGGTCATAGGGTAGGCCCGTAGGAGACTGGTACACGCCCGCCCCGTGCCGGCGCAGCACAATCTCTTCTTCCAGCCCCAGACTACAGCCCAGGAAGAGGGTGTTGCCGAAGGTGAAATTTTTCCAGTTGAGTTGCAAGGGTTCCAGGTTGAGCGCCTGGATCGTACAGTTTTCGAGGGAATGCCCGTTTTTCAATAGCTCCTGTAGCGTATTGATCTGGGTAATAATTCGCTCTTTGGGAGCCGTAAACTTGGGGCACTGAATGCTCATTTAGGGGAGTTCTAGGAGGGATTGATGAATGGTGTAAACCTGGTGAATGAGGCTGTGTTGCTGGTCGTTGCAGATGACATAGTCAGCGCGTTCTACCTTCTGGTCTTCGGGCCACTGCTGGTCGATGCGGGCTTTCACTTCGGCCGCAGCTATGCCATCGCGGGCCATCACTCGGGCGATGCGCAATGCCAACGGAGCCGTTACCACAATGACCTTGTCCAGCAGTCGGTAGCTGCCGGTTTCGTAGAGCAGGGCGGCTTCCCGCAGGGTGTAGGGCGACGTTTGGTGAGCCGTTTCCCAGACCAACGTGTCGCGCGCCACCGCCGGGTGTACAATACCATTGAGCACAGCCAGTTGCGCCGCGTCCTGAAAGACGATGCCCGCTAAATAGGGACGGTTCAGTTCGCCCTGTTCGTTGTAAGTGCCGGGGCCGAAGGCGGCTACAATTTGCTGCTTCAGCTGGTCGTCATGGTTCATCAACCACTTGGCGCGGTCGTCGGCGTAATAGACGGGAATGCCGAGCACCTCGAACAATCGACAAACGGTGGTTTTGCCACTCCCTATGCCACCGGTGATGCCTATTCTTTTGGTCATGGAGCGGTTTTTTTGCCAGCTGGTGAATTTATTATTTGACCGTGCCCAAGCACCCTGGGTTTCACGAAAACCACCTGGAATGAGGGTGTTTTTTGTGTTTTCGTCCCTTCCTATCGGCTTTTACGCTACTTCCAACTCGATAAAATACTCATTTCCCAGCCGGGGCGCAATAGAGTACGGGCTAATTTCAAGTTGTAAGATATGAAAGCTGGCGCTAAAAAGGGAACGGTATTCTTCCAGCGTTCCGCCAAACGGCGGTCCCTGGAAAGGAAAAGGATGGGCAAATAAAACCCCGGCCAATCGCCCCCCCGGCCGCAGTATTTGAGCTGCTTTTTGCACGTATTGGGGGCGCAGTTCCGGGTCGATGGCACAGAAAAAAGTCTGCTCCAGCAAGAGGTCAACGGTGAGGTCAAGCTCAAAAAAGTTGCCCACCAGCAGGTGCGCTTCCGGAAAGTCTGGTGCAACCTGCCGCAAGTGCGCAAAGGCCGACGCCGCCCAGTCGCAGACATACACCTCGGTGAACCCCTGTTGGTGCAGGTGGATGGCCTCGTAGGCCCGTCCGGCACCGGGAATCAGGATGCGCAGCTGCTTGTTGGTCAACTGGTTGGTGTAATGGAGCAGGGGAGGAGAGGCCTCGCCAATGTCCCACCCCGTTTGTGCTGCTTGCCAGCGTTCTTCCCAGTATTCGGCGTTTAGCATGATTTTAGAGGTGTAAATGTTTGGTAGGTATAAAGGTGTAAGAGTTTGGTAGGTGTAAAGGCGGCCAAAGTCGGAGGTGGGAAATCGGAGGTCGGAAATGGCCCACGCTGAAGACGTGGCAGGCTGCGTGTAAAAGTGTAAATGTTGGGTAGGTGTAAAAGTATGGCGTATCCCTACTTCCCACTTCCCACTTCCGACTTCCCACTTCCCACTTCAGATTTCGATATCCTTTCCTCCTCCGGCACGCTTGGGCGTGCCACCTCCTCCAAAGGAGGACTTGGACCGTCTTTATTTGTCGTATACTGTCATCCGCCAGCACTGCCGAAAAATCGACTAGACGGAAGACGGAGCACAGTCTAAAGTCCCCCTTTGGAGGGGGAGAAAGGGGGAGGACTTTGGACTTTTTTCACCTCCCGCCTCCCATTTCCGACTTCGAGAACTTTTCCACGTTTTCACTTTTCCACGTTTCTACATTCTAAAAACTTCCCACTTCGAGCGCCTGCCCGCTTAGATGTGCACGATCTCTTGATTGCTGGGGCTGAGTTTTTACCCTCCAACGTAAAGATGCGTTAATACGTTTTTACGATGGTTGATTTTGGGCTGGTCACTCTTCCCTCTTACACTTTTACACCTTTCCACCTCCTTCTACCAACTATACGTCAGGCTCAAGCTCGGCAAAATAGGCAGCTGATTGACGCGGTTATTGGTGGTTCGATCCACGTAAAAGACATTTTCACGGTTGTAGGCGTTGGTTACACTCAGGGTTGTTTCGAGGTTGCTGTGCCGGCTAAATTTCCAGACCCGCTTAAGCGAAGCGTCCAGGCGGTGGAAATAAGAGATACGGCCACCGTTGCGTTCTTCGGCGAGCAGTACGCCCAGGTCGTAATTACCGGTCAGGAAGTTCGTATTGACGGGTTCATTCTCCAGGGGGACCGCCTGGTAAAAGCCTTGCGTTTCGGTAAAAGGAAAACCTGAACCGAGGTTCCAGCGGACGCCAAATTCCCATTGTTTTTTATTCCCTGCCAGGTAGCTGGCCAGGAGGTTGATGTTGTGGCGGCGGTCGAAATTGGTATAGTATTCCTGGAAGCCGTCGTCGCGGCGCACAAAGCCGTAGGAGTAGGTGCCCCAGAAATAGGTGCGGTCTCTTTCGTATTTCAGGGAGAAGTCAGCGCCGTAGGCAAAACCCGTCTCGGTGGTGAAGTCCGGATCCTGGGCGCTGAGCTTGTTGCGGTTGATCGCGATCAGCTGGTTGAAGCCTTTGTAGTAGGCTTCAATGTTGGTGGTCACGTACGGACCCAGGTCGAACTCGAACCCTGCTACGCCGTGGAAAGCCTTTTGCAGGCGGTCTTTGGTCGCTATCCTGGAATTGGGCTCGTAAATGGTTTCTTCTGGTCCGGCCAGGAAACCCACGAAAAAGTTGACGATATCGAGGTCGTTGACGGTACTGATCAAGTTTTGAGAATAGAGACCGCCCGCAGCCTTAAAGCGCAGGAATTCGGTGGCATTCCACTTCAAGCTCAGGCGCGGCTCCAGCGAGGCGGTACTCTGCGAAGCGTAGTACTGAATGCGGACACCTGGTTCTATAATCAGGTTACCCAATTTTTGCTTGTACTTCACGAAGGCTGCCAGCTCGGTGGTGAAATCCAGTTGCGAGAAGCGCACACCGATCAGATTGGTAAAGCTGAAGTCGGTATTGAAGCCGTTGAATTCGATGCCGTAGTCGATCTGGTTGTCGCGGCCAAAGTAGGTAAAATTCAGCTGCGCATTGTAGGTGGAGATACCGCTGTTCCGGGGTGCATTGTCAGTTTCCTTGAGCAGGATGTTGTAGTTGGAATAGCTGAGCGTTCCGTTTAAGATAATGTTGCTATTGAGCGGAACGAGGATGAAATTGGCACCGCCACCGCCGTTGGTCCAGCTCAGGTCGGCCAGGCCGCGCACTTCGAACCGGTCGGTGAAGTTGAAACCAAAAAGATCCACCTTGCTGCCGTTGCCGCCGTTGATGGATATTTTGCCGTAAAGGTCCTGGTAGCTGAAGGGAAGGCCGAGGTCTTGCTGCCGCAAACCAAAGGTATCGTTGGCAAAGGCGTAAAAATTAGTATCTACGGCGTAGCTGTACAACTGCTTAGACGTCTGATCGAGGTAGCTGTACTTGCCGGTAAGCATAAAGCTGATGCTGTTGCCCGTGGCAGGGTCCAGGGGTTTGAGTGGCCCTTCGATCAGGGCTTTGGCCTGGAAAGGACTGGCCGACACCAGGCCGCTCAGCCGCCGCTGGTTGCCGGTGCGGGTCTTGATATCAACAACCGCGGACACCCGGCCGCCGTATTCGGCATTGAAACCACCCGTGATGACATCGACACTGCGGATGGTTTCGGTTTCAAAAACCGAGAAGAAACCAATGGAGTGGAAAGGATTGTAGATCGTCACCCCGTCCAGTAAGATTTTGTTCTGCACCGGCGATCCACCACGGATGTACACTTGACCACCCTGGTCACCCGAAGAAATAATCCCGGGAATGACCGTCAGGTACTGGGCAATGTCAGCTTCGCCACCCGTAGACGGCAACGTGCGGATATCTTTAGGCGACACCGAGATTTTCGAAACCTGGGTATCCGAACGCGCCTGCTCCCGCTCAGCCGACACATTGACGGTCTGGAGGTCAACGGCTTCGGTTTTGAGGTAGATGCGCACGTATTCAATCCCGCTTTTTACAACCACCTTCACTTCCTGGGTACCAAAACCGGTATAAGAAGCCACAATGGTGTATTCGCCGGGCGCCAGGTTGGCAAAAGTAAAGAAGCCGTCGAGGTCGGTATTGGTGCCCCGGTCTGTATCTTTGAGCAAAACCGAGCCGTAGATAATGGTTTCACCCGTTTCTTCGTCAAAGATATTGCCACGGATAATTCCGGTCTGGGCGAAAGCGGTCAGAGAAACTACTGCGAAAAGCAGAAGGGTAAATAATTTTTTCAAGATGCCTGTGTTTTGCTGTGCAATCGGGTGAACTAAATTCCTGGGGTATAATTCCAATTTCGGCGGCAAAGATAAGATCATTTCTGTCAAAGTGAACAACAGCATTCGTCGGCGGCGGGTCATACCCTGGTAATCTGCTCCCTTAAAAACTATTGCTGCCGAAAATTTTTCAGCCAGCCCACGCCGTCACGCCCCAGGGAACCGAGGTAAAGGTCGTTGCCCCACTGCTGCACACTGGTGACCTGCTCGTATTTTCCAGCGGGATCCTGTAAGTTGTACACCACTTCGCCCTGGCTATTGAGCCCTAATACGGCCCCGTATTTTTCGGGGGCAGGTTGCAGCCAGCTGGGTAAGCGGGCAATGAGCTTGCGCAGGAAGGGCTGTGCCGACCATTTGTCCAGCAGCGGGTTGCGCGGACTCACCAGAGCCAGCCAGAATATGCCGTCGCTGCCCCGGCTGATGCCATCGGGGAAAGCGGGCAGGTTGTCAATGAGAATCTCGGTCGTACCTTTTTGTGCGCCCGTCAGCCAGTATTTTAATACGCGGTAATTGCTGGTTTCGTTGACCAGCACAAAGGACGTATCTGCCGCTACGGCGATGCCATTCGCGAAATACAACCCATCGGCCAGCAATTCGACGGTCTGGCTCACGGGGTCGTACACCAGCAGCCGGCCCGCGGCACAGTGTTCTAAAATGTCAAATTTGTAGACGGCCACCGGCCATTTGTTGGAGGCGTCAGAAAAATAGACCCGGCCATCGGGGCCTACTTCCAGGTCGTCGGTAAATCCGTAGGGATCGCCCTGGTATTCGGTACTCAGGGTTTCCAGTTGCCCGGTTGGTGTGAGTCGCAACAGTCCCTGGTAGGCATCGGCGATGTAGAGGTTGCCGGAGGTGTCAAAATCCAGACCCAGTGGCCAGCCCTGGGTATTGGCCAATACTTCAGCCGCTGCCCCGGGGGCAGCATAGCGGAGAATCCGCCCATCCACGGTACCGCCATACACCCGGCCCTGGGCATCAATGGCGACGTCTTCGCATTCGTGACAACTGAGGTGCAGCAGGTCTACCTTTGCCAGGCGGTCATTTTGCGCAAAGCGCCCCGTGAACCCTGGGTTGGGCGGAGCTTCCCAGGCAGATGGTGCTACCGGGGTAGGCCAAAACAGCAGGTAGAGGAGGCCAATGGCAACTAAAGTAGCTAGGGTAAGGAGGACTGTTTTCATAATTAATTGGTGGGTTGATGTCGAGGTAGAATTGACCAAATGTAAGCAAAAAAGGTTAGTTTTGTCCCTAAACCATCACACTGTATGGCTTATCTCAAATGGGGTTTCTTACTGCTTGTGCTCGCCCTCGTTGCTTCCTTTTTTTACTTCCGTCCGCTCCTTCTTGTCGGGACGGGCTACGCCGCCAAGATGGCTTGTTCCTGTCATTATCTGCAAGGCCGGGAGCTGGCTGATATTCAGCGGAACGAGCTCAATTTCTCGGTATTGCCCTGGGTGAAATTAGCGCTGCTGACTGGCGAACCCGGCGTGGTGGCTTCCCTTTTTGGGCTGGCCAGCCAGCAGGCGCGGTACGTTCCCGGGCGAGGGTGTGTGCTGGTGGTCGATGCCACGATGCCCGTACCGGTTCCGGTTCCGGTTCTGCCGGAGGCCCAGCCGCCTGTTCCTCTGCCGCAATTGGACACCTTGCCCCCGCAATTGGACACCGCAGCACTCAACGCGGCCGTTGACCAGGCTTTCAAACCCTTGCCGGGCGGGGGGACCCGTGCCGTAATCGTGCTTTATCAGGGCCAGGTAATAGCGGAGCGGTACGCACCGGGTTTTGACCAACATACCCTGCTCCTGGGTTGGTCCATGACCAAGAGCATCACCAATGCGCTGGTGGGGATTATGGTGAAAAATGGCCTGCTGCGCCTGGAGCAGGATCACCTCTTTGCCGAGTGGAAGGAGGACGAGCGGGCACAAATTACCCTGGCCGACTTGCTGCACATGAACAGCGGCCTGGCGTGGAACGAAGCCTACGGCAGTATGTCGGATGCGACCCGGATGCTGTACCTCGAACCGGATATGCCGGCCTATACCCGCCAGCGTTCCCTGGCGTATCCACCGAATACGTTCTGGGAATATGCTTCGGGAACAACGAACCTTTTAAGCAACCTGATCCGCCAAACCCTCACCGATGCACATTACGCTACCTTTGCCCGCGACAGCTTGTTTGCGAAGGTGGGCATGACCTCGGCCCTGATCGAATCCGACCAGGGAGGCACCCAGGTCGGTTCCAGCTACGGTTGGGCCAGGGCTGCCGACTGGGCACGTTTTGGGCAGCTTTATCTGCAGGACGGCGTTTGGAACGGGGAGCGGATTTTGCCGGAGGGCTGGGTCAGCTATTCCTGTATCCCGGCAGTAGGGTCGGAGGGTACCTACGGCGCGCAGATTTGGTTGCGATCGGATGATGCGGCTCACGCTCCTGCTGATGCCTTTATGTTTCGCGGCTTCCAGGATCAACGAATAGTGGTCATTCCTTCGCGTCAGTGTGTGCTCCTGCGCATAGGTACCAACGCCGATAAAACCTTTGCCCACGATGATTTTATTACGGGCGTAGTGGCGGCCTTACCGCAAGAATAACCGATTCCGGCAGTGGAATACCGACAATCGATAAATATATTCTACATTCTTATAGCTTTTTGATAATTTGCGGTCTTAACAAGCGTTAAGATTGTTTGAAACAAGCAACCTTTTCACCAAACAAAGAACCAGATGTTCAACCAACTTCTTTTGTTTTTTCAGTCTGCGAATATGCCCATTGAGGAACCCGTAAAAGAAAGCGAAAGCCTTTTTTCCATTATTGCCAATAGTGGTATTATGGGGATTATTATCGTCGCAGTCTTGCTGGTATTGGCGGTCATTGCTACGGTAATTTTCATTGAGCGTTACGCCACCATTGGCCAGGCTGGCCGTATTGACGAAAATTTCATCAACAACATTCGCGCCAACGTATCTTCCGGCAACATCGCTGGCGCCAAAGCCCTGTGTCAATCGACGGATTCACCAGTAGCCCGCATGGTCGAGAAAGGCCTGCAGCGAATCGGTAAACCACTCCGGGATATCGACACCGCCATTGAAAACGTGGGTAACCTGGAAGTTTTCCGCCTGGAGAAGAGCCTGGCTACCCTGGCTTCTATCGCCGGCGCGGCTCCCATGATCGGCTTTTTCGGTACCGTAACGGGTATGATCTCGGCTTTCCAGAAAATGGCTACCGAGAAAAACATTGCCCCCGACCAGTTGGCCGAAGGTATTTACCAGGCCCTGCTTACCACGGCGGGCGGTCTGTTTGTGGGTATCCTCGCTTTCGTAGGCTACAACCTGCTGGTGTCCAACGTTCAGAAAGTGATCTACAAGATGGAGCGTACCACCGTAGATTTTATGGACATACTGCAGGAGCCAACGGTATAGTAATCGGAAACGAAGGTGCTGTTTTTCTTTATTTTTGAACTATTCCAGTTGCTATGGGGCTTAAAAAAAATGCCAAGGTCAGTGCGGAATTCAGTATGTCGTCATTGACGGACATCATCTTTCTGTTGCTGATCTTTTTCATGCTAACGTCTAATTTTGTCCGTATTCAACCTTTTGATCTGCCACAGTCGGATTCGAAAACGGTCGCGCCGGTTTCTATCGTCGTGAGTATCGAAAAAAGCGGTGCCTACCAGATTGACAACGTGCCTGCCGCCGAAAGCGAGCTGGCCAGCCGGCTCACTACCGCGGTACGTACCCTCGCGGATCCCGAGCATACCGCCATCACGATAGTGGCCGAAACGGGTACCGATTTCGAAAAGGTCACCGTAATATTAGGCATTGCTGCAGCGTTGAAAGTGCAGGCCATTTTAGCTACCCAACCCAAATCCTAGACTTATGGCGATGAAAAAAAGGAACAAGGTCAGCGCCGAATTCAGCATGTCCTCCCTGACGGATATTATCTTTCTGTTGCTGATCTTTTTCATGTTGACGTCTACCCTGGTGGCTCCCAATGCCATCAATTTCAACCTGCCGGGCAGTAGCCAGAAGCGGGTGACGTCGACGAAAAACATAGATGAGATCCGCATCAACAATACCGGGCGCTACTACTACAACAACCGCAGTATTACACTCATTGAGATGGCTGGTCAACTCGAACGGTTGGGCGCGGGCAAAGCACCCAAATCCGAAAGTGTGATTATCGCGATTGACAAAGGCGCCAAAGTGGAAGATGTGGTGGCTGTAATGGATCTCACCCTGAAGTACGACATCAACCGCGTGCTGGCACCGGAGAAATAAGTGTTAAAATTCGCTTAAAATGAGCGCTGATTATGCAAATTTTCTGCGGTTTTGCATCTTATTATCAGAAGAAGACAACTGACAACGTTGTCCTACAATTCGGACAACAGGTTTAAAAAATAGAATCATGACAGATACCCTCACCATTCGGGAACAGGAAAATAAAAGAAAAGGCCAGTTGGCCGGCGGTATCATGTTTATACTGTTGGTCTTACTGCTGTTGCTGCCGTTGTTTTGGTACCAAAACCCACCGCCGGGCCAGGAAGGAATCCAGGTTAACCTTGGTATTCCCGACATCGGGATGGGTGAAGAGTTGAATGCGCCGATGGCTACCACCACTCAACCCGCAGAGACGTCCATTCCCGAAACGCAGCCCGAGCCGCAGCCCGAGCCCGAAGTAACGCCTCCGACCAAGAGTGCGACTACCCCGACACCGCCTACCCGCGATGTCGTGACCACGGAAGACCCCAACGCCATCGCGATTCAGAAGAAAAAGCAGCAGGAAGCAGCCGATGCCAAGGCTAAAGCGGATGCCGATCGCAAAGCCAGTGAAGCCGAAGCCGAGCGCAAGCGCCAGGCCGATGCCGCGGCGGCAGAAGCGGAGGCCAAGCGCAAAGCCCAGCAAGCAGCAGCAGCGGCCACCAAAGACCAGGTGGGCGGGTTGTTCAGTTCGGGCGGCGGCGGCGGTACGACCAACAAGCCTGGTGACGGCGGAGCTGTCGATGGCAGTCCCAACTCCAGCGCTATTGGCAGCAAGAGTTTTGGCAGCGGCACCATTGGCGGTGGCCTCGGCAACCGGGGTGTCAGCAGTTCACCGCAGTTGGTGGAGAACAGCCAGAAAACCGGCGTCGTGGTAATCAGCCTCTGTGTGAGTGCCGACGGTAAGGTGGACCCCAGCAGCGTCAAGTTTACTCAACGGGGTTCTACGACCACCGATAGCCAGCTGGTGAATGCGGCCATTCGCAACGCCAAGCAGTGGGGTTTCACCCGGGGCAATGTCGACAACCAGTGCGGTACCATCACCTATAATTTCAAGGTTCAGTAAACAAGCATGACCTACCGGGAAACCCTGGATTTTCTCTATACCCAACTGCCCATGTTCCAGCGGATTGGGGCAGCGGCTTTCAAGAAAGACTTAACCAATATCAAGCTTTTGCTGGATGCCCTGGGTAATCCGGAGCGTCAGTTTGCCAGCATCCACGTAGCCGGCACCAACGGCAAAGGCTCGGTAACGCACCTCCTGGGCGCAGCGCTGCAGGCCCACGGTTACAAAACCGGCCTGTACACTTCGCCCCATTACAAAGATTTTCGCGAACGCATCAAGATCAACGGCGATTACATCCCCCGCCGGGAGGTGGTGCGTTTTGTCGACGCGATCCAACCCTTGCTGGCGACCGTCCAGCCCAGCTTTTTTGAGATCACCGTCGCCATGGCATTCAATTGGTTTGCCCAGTCAAAAGTGGATATGGCCGTGGTGGAGGTAGGCCTGGGGGGGCGGCTGGATTCTACCAATGTGCTCTTGCCTGAATTGGCCGTGATCACCAACATCAGCCTGGATCACCAGCAGTTTTTGGGGGACACCCTGCCTGAAATTGCTGCCGAAAAGGCAGGAATCATCAAGCCCGGCGTTCCGGTGGTGATTGGTGAAACCCAGCGGGAAACGGCACCTGTTTTTCGCGCTACTGCCCAGGCACAAAATGCGCCTATCTATTTCGCCGACCAACTGTTCCAGGTCAAGGCACGGCACTCCGATTTGGCGACGACCACCTACGAAGTTTTTCGCCAGCAACAGTTGTACACGCCGGAACTGCGTACCCAGCTACATGGTCCCTACCAGTACTTGAACCTGCAAACGGCGCTGGCCGCGCTGGAAGTTTGGCAACACCACCAGCCGCAGCACCTGTTGCCTTTTTCGGCGGTGGAGCAAGGATGGGCACAGCTGCGCACCCTCACCCGCTTTCAGGGCCGCTGGCAGGTGCTGGCCGAAAACCCCCGCATCCTGGTCGACAGCGCCCACAACGAGGGCGGCCTGCGCGCCATCCTGGATACGTTGAACCAGCAAACCGGTCAATTGCACATCGTACTCGGCGTAGTGAACGACAAAAAGCTGGACGAGGTTTTACCCTTGTTCCCCAAAGGTGCCCGGTATTATTTTGCGAAAGCGGCTATTCCCCGCGGACTGCCGGCGGAAGAACTGCGGGCTACAGCGGCCACTTATCAGTTGCATGGTCGCAGCTATACAAGCGTGAAAAATGCCCTCCGGGCCGCCCGGCGCGCCGCCAGTCCAGCCGATACCATCTTTGTGGGTGGCAGTATTTTTACGGTAGCGGAGGTGTTGTAGCAGCGCCTAACGGTCTTATTTACCCCCCACCAACATCCTTACTCCGACCTGAGCGCTCCACATAGAGGTCCAGTTTTTACTCGTCAGGCCCGTCGTTTGGTTCAGGATAGCCTCGGCCTGGGGCGCATAATAATACGGCACATAACCCATTTCCACGAAAGGCTGCCAACCAGGTTTGTCCGTGCCGGCGAATTGATAGCCCAATTGTGCCTGTATCCTGCTACCGACCCCCCAGGCCTTGGCCGTGGCCTCGTCGTAGACCAGGGCTTCGTCGTTGATGGCTCGGAAAATGCCTCCCAATAGCAAAGAAGCGCCAGCCTGGACCATCCATCCTTGGGTTCGGCCCGGGGGGGTGAACTGACGAAAATACCCCGGCTGAACCAGGTGGAAATGGAGTGCGGAACGCAAGTTTGGGTTTTCGGCCACACTGCGCTGCCAGCCATAAGCGAGGTGAAGACCGTGGACGATGCCGCGGCCCGATTTGAAATAATACCGGGCTTCGGCCTGTAGGCCGTGGGTGAACAACGGCTGGCGGTTGGACAAAAAGGGTCGGGTAAAATTATAGGTCTGAATGGCCTTGTCCCATTCGGGAATACGACTGTTTTGGTAAGCCAGGGAGAAAGAAAAATCCTGCCCCTGCAGGTTATTCACCAGCAATAGCAGCAGCAAATAGAAGAACGATATCCTGCTCATGTTATACGGTTTTCAGTAAATTAATCACCTCCCGGTAACCCGTCTCCACGGCTCCGTGAACGGATTGGTGGTGCCCGTTGGTATTCATGGCTTCACCCGCAAAAAACAGCTTATCGGCTACGGGTTGTGCTGCTATGGATCGGGCATCGCCCATGCCCACGGTACTGTAGGAATAAGCGCCACCAATGAAAGGTTTGGTGCCCCAGTTTTCGACGTGGGCGGCGAGAAAAGCTAAACTGGCCTGACCGGTATACATCTCGTCCAACTCTTCGAGCAACTGGTTCACAATGGCCTGGTCGCTACCCAAAGCAGTGAGTCGTTCGGCTTGTTCTCCCATCAGGAAGGCCAGCAGGATGTGGTCATTTCCTGTCTTTCCCACACTTTCATCGGCATAGGCCGCACAAATGCGACCGCCAATAATATTCTCGTCGTAAAATTTACGGCTGAATTTTAAAAAGACCTTCATGCCGGCATCCATGCCAATCTTTTGGAAGGCTGCGGTTTTTTCAGTTGGGAGTGCCGGAATAAAGTTGATCCTATTGTGTTTCAAGATGGTGATAGGAACCGTGACAAGGACTCGGTCGGCAGGGTACGTATTGTCCTGGTCGTCTTTTACCAGAATAACATCCCCGGAATAATCAATTTCGGTGACAACGGTATTCAACCTGATCTCCTCACTGATCAGCGCGGCAATATTTTGATCCAGGAGGTCAAAGTAGGTGGCTGGGAATTTGAAATCTTCGTCACCAGAATTCCAATTTTCTTCTTCCTTGTTGTTGTAGTAAACAGAAAGCCTGGAAGCCGCTGCGCCCTGGTCGCCCGCAATTTGTTCAATGATGTATTGGTATTCTTCTCCTAATCCTTTTTGCAGGGCATAGTCACGGAAGGATAGGTCGGGCAAATCCTCGGCCTCAAAAATATGAACGTTTTGAGGGAGCGTATCCACCAGGGCGTTGTTAAACCAGTATTTTTCACCACCGTCGTCCAGGGTTACTTTCACGACCGAATGGACGGCCAAATCGCTGAGGATATTATTGGCTCCGTGCAGCCACTGGGCGCCCAGATCAAGGGGGTAATCGGCAAACCCCGTAAGTTTCCCCAGTCGACCTCCATACCGGCTATCCGCTTCTAAAATTTTAAAGGAGATGCCCCGTTGTTGCAGGAGATAACCGGCATACAGCCCTGCCGCTCCGGCACCGATAATAAGGACTTCTCCATCGAAAGCTCCATCAGCAAAGAGGGTATCTTCACTACAGGAAGTTAGGAACAACTGCGGCAACCCAATGCTCCCCAGTGTCAGGTAGCTGGATAGTCTGAGAAAATGACGTTTATTCATAAGCTGAAGTAAGAGTAGTGGACAATTATCCGCCAAAATATTACAATTACAGGAGACCTCCGAAATGACAAGGACATTCTTTTCCTCCAATCAAAACCTTATCTTTGCTGCCGCCCAAAAAGGCATAGTTACCCCCTACATCGATGCAAAAGACTTACTTTTTTTTTCTGCTCCTGACACTCAGCTCCAATCTGCCTGCCCAGGAAATTTTCCTGAGTACCCTCAATAACTTGCTGTACCGCCTCGACCTCAGTGATTGTTCCTATCAGCAGGTGGGCGCTATGCCCATCAGTAGTACCGACATCAGCTTTCATCCCAACGGCAATTTATACGCCATTACCTCTACGGGAAGCTTGTACCAGATCAATACGACGGCCGGAACAAGTACCTTCGTGCATACCTTCGCGGGTGGGCCCAGCCAGTTGTACACCGCGCTGACAATTTCGGCCAACGGCACCTTCTACGCCTGTGGCCTGAACGGTTACCTCTGGTCGTACAACCTGGCTACCAACATTGGTTCCTACCTGGGCAACGTAGGGGTGGGCGCAGAAGGCGACCTCACTTTTTACGACGGACAACTCTATATGGCGGCGGAGAATGACGATATCGTGCGCGTTGATACCCAGACCCCAGCCAACAGCGTAGTGGTGATTAATGGCAACGTGCCGGGCCGTATTTTTGGCATCATTTCCTATGCCGCAACCTGCGATGACCTGTCTGTTTACGCCCTCACCAACAACAATGCCAGTATTTACGAGGTCGACCTGGTCAATAATACCCTTTCGCTTTACTGCACCATCGCCCTCCAGGTGAGTGGCGGTGCCAGCACGTACGAATTCCTGGGTTCCAACCCCATCTACCTGGACGATTTGAACGTCGCGGGCTTCGAGTGTGGCGCGGCCAGTGGCACAATCAGGGTATCGGCCGACGGGGGTATTGGCGATTTGACCTATTCCCTGGATGGTACCAATTTCCAATCCAGCCCTATTTTTAATAACCTGCCCATCCAGGAGTACACCGTTTACATCACCGATGAAGTCGGTTGTACGGTTACGCAGGAAGTACCCGTCCTGGCCAATGCCCCGATGTTTGAGGACGTAGGTGTCACCAATACCAGCTGTGGAGCGGCTAACGGACAAATTGCCGTGGCGGTTTCTGGCGGAATCCCTCCTTACCAGTTTTACATCAATGGTACCTTGTCAACTACGGGGTTGACGGTGGCTGACCTGCCGGGCGGCAACTACCAACTGGAAATTGTCGATGCGGTGGGTTGTCGGGCCCAAACCCAAGCCAATCTGGGCAGCACCAGTCCGCCCGTCGTCAGTGACTTGCTGGTCAACGACACCCGCTGTGGCGAAACCAACGGCAGCGCTGTCCTGACGGTAACGGGGGGTACGTCTCCCCTGAGCTTCCGCCTCAACGGTGGTAGCAGCCAAAGCATGGGGACTTTTTCTGATCTTCCCGTAGGCAGCTATACCATCGCGGTAACCGATCAGACGGGTTGTAGCGTCATGGCTTCTTTTGCCATTCAGCCGAGTACGGTACTGCTGCTCGATACGGTACGCGTACAGGCTACGAGCTGCGGACTAGCCAATGGGGAGCTCACCGTTTTGGCCAGTGGCGGTCAGGGGCCACTGTTGTACGGGCTCGGCGACCAGGATTTCTTCCTCGATAACACATTCCGCCAACTTCCGGCGGGTAATTATGCCGTTGTCGTGCAAGATGCGGCTGGTTGCACGGTCACTTCCTCCCAATTGCTACCGGCATCCGAGCCCGTGGCGTTTGGTGTTCCCCTGGTTCAGCCCGCCAATTGCCAGGAAGCTGACGGAAGCATTGCGGTTGCTTTTTCAGGAGGCACGCCCCCCGTGCAATTGCTGCGCAACGGGCAGGTCGCCAATGCCAACGAGCCACTGGATAAGCTGGCGGGCGGAACCTACCAACTGGTATTGCTGGATGTGGCCGGTTGCACCGACACCCTGCAAGTTAACGTACCCGTTAGCAATTGCCCGGTATATTTTTCCAATGCTTTTAGCCCCAACGGGGATGGCGTGAACGATACTTTCTTCCCCCAATCGGCGGACAACAGCGCCATTCAGATCCTCCGCTTTCAGATTTTTGATCGCTGGGGAGGGTTGGTCTTCCAGCAGGAAAACGGTCCACTCCGTGATCCGCGTTTTGCCTGGGATGGCCGCCGAAGAGGCGAATTCCTGGGTGCGGGCAGCTACGTCTATTTCCTGGAAATAACCTTTGCGGATGGAGCTGGTGCCCTGTTGTCGGGCGCTGTGATGTTGGTGCGGTGATGGTTAGGAAAGGAATCCGGAAAGCGTTGTACAATAGCTGCTTGTGTCGCCTAAATAAAGCTTATCTTGGTAGTGGGGAAAAGCTAAATTTATTTTTTAACGCCCCTCAGGCAGGATAAAACCGACAAGCAAAAGCTATGAAGAAAGAATTGAACCCTCCGCAACAGCGTAAATCCCTCGCTTTAAATCCGTTGTTTAGTTGGTTTGGGGTGAGTTTGGTACTCCTCCTGCTAACGCTGGCCAGTTGCTCCCGGGAGCGCGGTGCGTCGGATAATCAAATCACCTACTGGTCGTCCAATAATGGGGGAGAGATCGCCTTCTCCAATTGGGCCGTAGCAGCGTGGCAGCGCGAGCATCCTGCGGGCAAGATCAAATACCAGCCCGTTCCGGAGGGCCAATCCAGTGAGGAGATCATTCTGGCGGCGGTGGTGGCGGGCACCACGCCGGATATCTATTCCAATATCTGGCAGGGAACCGTGGCTTTTTACAGCGATGCCCACATTCTGGTGGCGCTCGATACGCTGGATGGGTTCCTCGATTTTTTACAAAGTCGCTGTTCGGCGGCCACCATCCGGGAAATTACGGCTGACGATGGACATATTTACCAGGTGCCCTGGAAGATCAATCCCATCATGACCATCTATAACGAGCGGCTGATCAAGGAACTGGGATACGACACCTTTCCTGCCAGCTACCCGGAATTCTTAGCGGCTGCCCAAAACTTTCAGCGCGACGACAACGGCGATGGTTATGTCGATCAGTGGTTTGGCAACACCTCCGTCAATTTGGCCTGGTACCAGCGGTTGTTCAATTTCTACCCCCTCTATTTAGCGGCCTCCAACGGCCAGCCACTCGTCAAGGATGGACGGGCCAATTTCAATAACAAATACGCCGTGGAAGCTTTCCGGTTTCTGCAAACCCTCTACCGAAAGAATTATTTCTCCAAGCAATCCGCATCAGCAGCACAGGATCTTTTTATTACCGAACAGTACGCGAGTAAATGGACCGGCCCCTGGGAAATCCAGTACCTCGAGCGGTTTAAGAAAGCAGACTTCAGTTACAATTTTGCTCCAGTGCCGGTCCCCGCTGGCCATCAGGGGGCGGTGTATACTTACTGTGATCCCAAAAGCTTTGTCATTTTCAATACTTGTCCAAATCCGCAGCAAGCCTGGGAATTCATCAAAACCATGGTCACGGAGCAGGGCGATTTGCAGTTTCTGAAAATGACCAATCAGCTGCCGCGCCGGCAACACCTGGATACCATTGCTGCCTTCCAGGCTTATTTCGAGGCCTATCCCAAGCTCAAGGCCTTTGCCAACCAGGCGCAATATGTCGTTGGCGTAGACAACAACCCGTACCTGACGGAAATTTTTGATATCATCTCCCAGGAATACGAAGCTTGTGTGCTGTACCAAACCAAGACCCCGGAACAGGCCATCGCCGACGCGGAAGCGGCGGTTAATGTATTGCTGCGGGCGGAGCAGTCTTAAGTCGCCTGAAATTTATGTCGGGCAAACAACTGGCAACGAACATTACGCTAGCCGGGGAATCGTCTCCTCGGTGACAGCATCAAAAAAGTACACCTGGTGCCGCTCGGCAAAAAGCGGTAGGGTAGTGGGTAGGCTGGTGTTGATCTCCTCGCTCAGCAGTCGGGCTGCGAACGTTTCGTCGCCCAACGGGATGAAGGCAAAGCACTCGTGGCCGAGACGTTCCACCAATTGAATTTGTGCGGAGAAGGCGATCGGCTGGGCGCCCGCCTGCACGGCTTGTGCATGGATATGTTCCGGACGGATACCCAAGAGGACGGCCTGGTTGACCCGGGCTGCGATTTCGGGTCGATCCTTGACCGAAAAATTGAACAACTTAGTGGCATCCCGAAAAAATACGTCACCCGCCTCAGCCACCAAAGTACCCTTGACAAAATTCATGGAAGGGCTACCAATGAAGCCCGCAATGAAGCGGTTTCTAGGGTGTTTGTACAAGTTGTCCGGGGTGTCCAGTTGCTGAATGATGCCGTTGTTAATGACGGCAATGCGATCCCCGAGGGTCATGGCCTCCACCTGGTCGTGGGTTACGTAAACCACCGTGGATTGCAGCCGTTTGTGCAGGCGCGCAATTTCGAGCCGCATCTGCCCGCGCAGCTTCGCATCGAGGTTGCTGAGCGGTTCATCAAAGAGGAAGACCTTGGGGTCGCGGACAATGGCCCGGCCAATAGCAATGCGCTGCCGTTGCCCACCCGACATGGCTTTGGGTTTGCGGTCCAGCAAATTTTCAATTGCCAGGATACGGGCTGCGGCCATCACCTTTTCGTGGATCAGGGCTTTGCTTTGTTTGCGTATTTTCAACCCGAAGGCCATGTTGTCGTAGGCAGTCATGTGCGGGTAGAGGGCATAGTTTTGGAAAACAATGGCAATATCCCGGTCCTTCGGTGGGACGTCGTTGACCACCTGGTCGTCGATGTACAAATTGCCCGCGCTGATTTCTTCCAGTCCGGCAATCATCCGCAACAGCGTGGATTTACCACAGCCGGAAGGACCAACCAGCACCATGAATTCCCGATCCCTGACCTCAAAATTCACCTCGTCGATGGCTAACGTATCACCGTAGCGTTTCGTGACTTTATCGAACTTTATCGTTGCCATAACCTGGTTTTACTTGGGTGAAATGAAGGTGATATTTGAATTGTTTGTTAAGCGGGGGTAAATTCCGCAGCATGCCATCACTTTTTCTGGTACTGTTCCAAAACAAGCTGTGCTGCTGGTACGCCTTCTACGGCCAGTAAGGTGAGCAGTCCTTCGATGGTCGACTCCGCCCCCGAATTTTCGTTCACCTGATCGACCGCACTGATGCCGTCGAGGGTACGGCCGCTGGCCGGATCATACATTTGCCGGGCAGCGGGGTTTTTGCCCAGCAACCAGGTCGCTAACTGCCCCGCCTGGGCGGCATAAACCGAATCTCCCGTGACCTGGTAGGCTTCCAGCGCAGCGTACACCAGCGGCCGAATATTGTAGGCGATCTGGGGGAACTGCTCAACGTTGGTCAGGCGAATGCTGTCTCCTGCTTTGGTGGCCTGAAACGCGTGCAGCCCACCCAGGCTGAGGTAGTAAGGTTGGAAGCGTTGCACCTCGTGCAGACCCGCCGTGGTAAAAGTTTCGTTACCCAGCAACCGGCCGGCGTAAAGCAAGGCATAGGCCTGGGAGTTGCCCCAGGCGTGCCAGTAGTTTTGCCAACTGAGGAACGCCGAGTAAGGTGCCTGGTTGGCGTCGCCAACCTGCATGGTGAGGATGAGGTTGCCCCATTTGGTCAGGAGTTCGCGCAGTTCCGGAGAAGGGGCTTTTTGAAAATGATTGCCCAGCCCCATGAGGATGATGGCGGCCTGGTCCGTACCCATATCAGCCAGACAGGCAGGGAATTCAAACCCCGCAACATTTTGCCGGACAGCGGGCTCCGGACACCTTTCGGCGATCCGACTGACCATACCTTGTAGCACGGGCTGGCTTTGGCTTTGCAGGGCTGCCAGGGCTGGCGCATCTACCAGCTGCAACTCCGTGAGTGCCCAGAAAGCACGCCACGACCACCAGTTGGGCGTGGCCACGCTATTCTTATGGGTGGTGTTGATGGTGCCGTCGGGTAAGAGGAAATTGTAGAAATAGCCGTTTTCAGCCTGCATGCCCAAAATAAATGCGGTTAGGGATTGGATCCGGTCCAGCACGGCCTCCGAGCGGTGCTGCTGGTAATAGCGGCAATAAAAAACCAGGGCGCGGGCCACGTCATCGACGCAGGTGAAGCCTTCGTCTTCGTCACCTACCAAATGGTAATCTGGCGCCTCGCAGTAGATCCAGATAGCTCCGACTTGCTGATCGCCCAACGCCACCTGGGCAAACAAATGCTCCAGGTGACTGGTATTGATCAAGGTGGCGGGCTGGGCTTCGTCAGCAGGCGCAGCGCTGGCAGGCGCTGGTGCGGGCGAGCAGCAGGTGAGCAGACTGGCCAGCAAGGATATCGTAAACAGGTGTGATTTAGTAAACATCTATTGTTGATTAAGGAGTTCGTTGAGTAATTCGGCCTGACTGACCGTTGCAAAACTGATGGCACTGTCAGACATGGCGTAGGGAATGATCAACTGGCCAGCGTGGGCCAGCATGCCGCAGGTATAAAGCACATTGGGCACGTAGCCCTCGCGTTCTTCGGCATTGGGGCTGAGCAGTGGCCGTTCCAGGCTGGCGATAACCTGCTCGGGACGCTCGAGGTCCAGCAGCGAGCAACTCAGTACATACTGCCGCATGGGGCCAACAGCGTGGGTGAGCAGCAGCCAGCCGTGAGCGGTTTTGATGGGGCTGCCACAGTTGCCCATCTGTAGCATTTCCCAGCCGCGCTGGGGGTGCTGTAGGGGTAGGGCGGTATCCCAGAAATGGAGCGCGTCGGCGTACATCAGCGTCAGGTTGCGGCCATCCTGCCGACCGATCATGGCGTAGCGACCACCAATTTTTTCCGGAAACAAAGCCATGCCTTTGTCCGAGGCAGCAGCGCCGTAAAATGGCCGGATTTTAAAGTGGATAAAATCCGTGGTTTCGATCAGCTGGGGCTGGATAGCACGCCCATTGTAGGCGGTGTAGGTGCCGAGGTAGCGGCGTTTTTTTTCGTGATCGAAGGCCACGAAACGAACGTCTTCCATGCCGTTGGTCTCCGCCTGCGATTGAGGGAATAAAACCCGCGAACTCACCGGGGTGGCCGGAGAAAAGCGGACGTCGTAGTTGAGGTCGAACACCTGGGTAATGGCGGCCTCGATAGCTGTTTGCTGTGTTGGCGCCAATCCGTTTAGCGCATTCACAACCGCCAGTGCCTGCTCCCTGGTGAAGCTGTCCGGTAAGGCTGCTTGCAGCACCGCGAGGTCAGGAGCGGCCAGCGCCAGCCGCTGTAGGAGAAAGGCTTTGTCGTAGCTGGTTGGCTCCTGCGGGGGGCGGCCGGCAACCTGGTGCGGGGCGCGTTCATCGAAGATGATCGTACCCTCCGCCGTGACTTGCCCGGTGGCGAAAGCGACGGAAGAAATGTGCCCTTCGCCCGTCGCGCGCAGACTCATCAGGAACCGCAGTGCCCCCGCGGGTAAGTCCGTCTGATCGGGATGAGGAACGATTGAGGGATTGAAGAGCGCCGCAGCTTCCGTGCTGTATTCGTGGGTAAAAAAAGCGCCGAGCAATTCTTGCTTTACGGGCTCCTCCAGCGCCGGGATGACCGGAATCAGCTTCGCGTAGTTGTCTCTGAAAACAGCGCGCAGGTCGCCGTGGCGGTCGGCAAAATTGTCCAGCAGCGCGTCCAGTTGTGCTTTGGCGGCGGCTGTAGTAAGCTGCCGGACATAATCGGCTACCGGTGCAATACGCGCCGGGTTGCCGAAATTGAGGTAGCGTGCCAGCACCCGCCGGGGGTCTGCGTATAAGCGTATCGTGCTTCTTTGTAAAGACTTCATATGAGCTGTTAGCATTATCCTTTCACGCCCGAAGAGGCCATGCTTTGGATAAAATGTTTTTGGAAAATGGCGTACGCAATAATAATGGGGAGTGCCAGCAAGACGGCGGCGGCCAGCTTAACGCCCAGTTGTGCTTCGGAACGGCCACCCACCGCAAAGAGGGTAACCATCTGTGGCATGGTCATTAAATCTTCCTCCCGGATGACGATCAGGGGCCAGAGCACATCGTTCCAGGAACTCATAAAAGTGAGAATACCCACCGTAATGAGGGTCGGCACAATATTCGGCCACAACATTTGAAAGATAATCCGCAGTTCTCCACAGCCATCTACCCGTGCTGCGTAGATCAGGTCGTCGGGGATAGACTTAAAGGCTTGCCGGAACAGCAGAATGGCAAAGGCACCATTGAGCGCGGGCACAATGAGCGCCGCCAGCGTGTCGACCCAACCAAATTCTACCATGAGAATGTAGTTGGGGATGAGCGTAATCTGGAAGGGTAGCGTCATGGTGAAAATAACCACGTAGAATAAGGTGTCACGCCCCCGAAAGGACAATTTTGCCAGCGCGTAGCCCGTCATGGAACCAAAGACCACTACCCCGGTGGTGGCCAGCAATGCCACGATGCTGCTGTTGAGAAAGGACCGCCAAATGGGTATTTTATCGAACATGGCCAGGTAATTGTCCCAGGTGAATCCACGCGGGAGGATGCCCAGTTCACTGATCGCTGCTTCCGGGGTCAGGGACGCCAGAATCATCCAGTAGAAAGGGTAGATAAAAACCAGTGCCGCAAGCACCAGGGCAACGTATAATAAGATTCGGGTCAGTTTCATAACGTCTTTAAATTAATCTAAAAAAAGCCGGTATCAGACAAGTCTTGGTGGCCATTTTCTTTCCTTAATCTTCCGTTTCAATCGTGTATTTCTGGATGGCCACCACCAGCATGATCAGGGCGGCAAAAAACAACCCCAGGGTAGCCGAGTAGCCCATGTGGTAATACCCAAAAGCCTGTTTGTAGATGTAGAGCATCGCCGACAAGGTGCTGTTGAGCGGGCCTCCGTCCGTCATGATGTAGGGTTCGATAAACAAACTGAACCCACCAATGGTGGAAAGGATGGCTACCATGAAGACGGTAGGGTTGATGGCCGGTAGGGTGATGTAGCGAAACTGCTGCCAACTGGTGGCTCCTTCCACCCTGGCCGCTTCGTAATAGCTTGGTGGTACCGACTGCAATCCGACCAGGAAAAGGATAACGTAGAGGCCTACATTTTTCCAGGTTGCCATGATGGCGATCGAGATCATGGCCACCCGCGGGTTGGTGAGCCAACCCACGCGGTTGAGGCCGATATCCGTCAGCAGGCGGTTGAATAAGCCGGTTTCTACACCGAGTAATTGCTGCCAAAGAATGGTAACCACCACCCCCGAAATAACCACCGGAAGAAAAAAGGCGGCCCGGAAAAATCCCCGTGCAAATAGCTTTTCATTGAGCACGTAAGCCAGGCTCAGGGCAATAATTACCTGCAAGGGAATATGAATGAGCAAAAATTTCAAGGTATTCAGGATCGCTTTCCAAAACAGCACATCCTGGAACAGATGCACAAAATTGTCCAGCCCTACATACTCCATCGGCGCAATGATGTTCCATTTGTGAAAAGTGAGTACAATGGAAAAACCCACCGGAAACAGGATAAACAGCAGCAGGTGCAACAGGTACGGCGAGATGACCAAATAGGGCAACAGCTGCCTTTTTAATTGATTGAGTTGCATAATTTTCGATTTTTTCCTTGTTTCCCACCTCCGACTTCGAGCCACTTTCCCTATCTTTTCAAATCCCGCAAAATCGCCTCCACAGACAAGGTCGCGCCACAAATAACCTCATCCGAGGCACCGTAGTACATCGTGATGGTATCGCCATCAAGCAAATGCCCGTTGGTGAAGACAACATTGCCGAAGAACCCCTGCTGCTCGTATTTCATATCGGGTTCCATGATGGGGTGATGCGAACGGGCCAGCACGGTGGTGGGATGATGGAGATCGAGTAGCACCGCACCTAAGCAATACCGATGTTGTTCGTTGGCGCCGTGGTAAATGACCAGCCAGCCCTTTGCCGTCTTGATGGGTGCCGCTCCGGCGCCTACCCGGGCACTGTCCCACCAGTCTGCGCGGGTTTTTAGAATACAGTGGTGGTCTCCCCAGTGTAAAATATCCGGGGAAGAGGCCAGCCAAATGAAATTTCCACCCAGGCCAAGTCCGGAAGGACGATGCAGGCAGTAGTATTTTCTACCAATTTTTTCTTCAAAAAGGGCACAGTCTTTGTTGTGTGGAGGCATGATCATGCCCTCGCGTTGGATAGTTTGCCAATCGCGGGTATGCATCAGTCCCACGCCAACCCCACTTTCTGACACCTGGGTATACGTCAGGTAATACTGATCGTCGATACAACTCACCCGGCAGTCTTCAATGCCAAAGGTTTCCAGTTTGCCAAGCCCCGTCAGGCGGGTAGGGAAATCGGAGGGTTCGTAGAACTGGGTGCCATTGTCGCTGCAAACCAGCCGCAAATGGGAGATCGTGGATAAATAAGTTTTTCCGGCAAAACCGATCATGCGCGGATCGGAAAGATCTACTTCCTCCTGCGGAAAGGAGCGTACTTCAATCGTCCCGTCTTCTCTGAACAAGGGAAAAGAAATGATGCCTTCCTCCTGCACTGGGCGTTCTGCTACCCGGAGCAACAGCCACACCTTGCCGGCAAAGCGAAATACACCGGGATTGAGCACACATTCGACCACCCAGCCTGGTTGGCTCGGCGCAATATCTTTGGTTGATAAAATAGGATTACCCGGAAAGCGCTTGACCATACTGGTGATGATTCTAACTGCGATAAGAAAAAATAATTACTTGTAGCTCAATCATTACAGGCTGCCAGGTCAGCATTCACAAATCTTGTCCTGGAGGACTATATATAAAAAGATCACTGGTTGTTGTTGCTCCCCCGGTTCCCCGTGGGTAGCAGCAACAACCAGTGATCTCATTTAAGCCTACTACTGCTTGTTGAACATAATACTGCCCAGGTTCTTACCTCCCAACACGAAGTTGAGGGAATAGATACCAGCGGTATATTGATCAACCTGCAGCCTGAACTGTCCTGTAGCGACCTCCGCGGCGGTCAGTCGCAGCAGATCCAGCTGGCGGCCAGCGGCATCAAATACCCGCACCTGCAAGGCCTGGTTGGCCGGGAGGTGGTGGGTTACCAGCAAGGCATCAGTCGTGGGATTGGGATATACCCGCTCCACGTAAGTGCCTACCAGACTGGGCTCGCGCGTGCCTACCACGGTTGATCCCGTATTGTAGAGATCGCTGATCTCTTCCGGGGTCAGGGCGCGGTTGTAGATTTTCACGTTATCCAGAGCACCGTTGAAATATTGTCCACCTTCAACCGGGTTGTTACCCATGCCAAAGTTCAGGGCTGTAGCGTTTAGCTCACCAGGAGAAGGCTTGCGATTCACTTCAATACCATTCACGTAGACGATGTCATTTACGCCATCGTGTACCATGGTTACGTACCACCAGAATCCCAGGACCATTTCGTTGCCGTCGCCGCTGTCCATATCCGAAATGAGTTCCGGAAACTGGGCGGTGCTGCTATTGGTTGTCCAGACAATCTTCAAATGCTGGGGCAGGGAGATCTTCCACCGCTCGCTCCAGTGACCAAAATCCATGACGTAAGCCTCGGCTACTGCGGCATTCTGGCCATCAACGCGGATCCAGAAACTAACGGTCGTGTAGTCGGATAATAATTGGACGGCATTGGGTACCAAAACCGAATCCTGCATCCCATCAAACTTGATGTTCATACCCCCACCATTCGGGTGGGTCGCGTTTTCAAAGATCGGATCGCCACCAATGGCGCCGTCATTGTTGTAAGGGGTAGCATCCTTGGCGTCACCGTCGAAAGGATAGTGCGCCACGAGGCCCGGTTCGGCAGTCACCAACGGTTCGGTGGTGCTGATGGTCAGTTCCGCTCTTTCCGATACATTACCAGCCAGGTCAAAGGCAGCTACTTCAAAAGAGTACAGTTCCAATGAGAGCAAATCCGTCACCAGAATCGATAAAGAAGATGCTCCAATGGTATCGTAAGGTACACCATCTACCCAGATATAATAGCCGGCTACTTGCGTGTCATCCGTCGCGGCTACCCAACTCAGCAAAACGGAGCTGAAACTAGCCGACCCCATCAGGTTAGTGGGCGGGGTGGGTGGCGTGGTATCGGGGGTCTCGTCTACACCAGTCGTAACGTTCAGGCTACTGGGTAGCGATTCATTACCGGCGGCATCAACGGCCGTTACCGCAAAGGTGTAGGTCGTCAGTGGTGTCAGGAGGGAGAAGTAAGCATTCGTCTGAGCAGTCGTCGTAGCCAATTGGCCATCCAGGTAAACATTATAGGCGGCTACGCCTACGTTGTCGCTGGCGGGCAACCAGGAAAGCGCCACATTGTTGAAGACCACTACGGCCGCCAGGTCCAGGGGCGCATTGGGCGCTTCCACATCGGTCACTACCGGGGGGGCAGCCTGTGCGGCGTACAGCGCCGCCACGGCAGGAGCATCCAGCGCAACGCGGTAAATTTGCACCTCGTCCAGGCTTCCGTTCAGCCAATTGCCGCCGTCAACGGGGTTGTAACCCATGCCGAGCGGAAAAGTGGTGTTGTTCAGATCACCCACCACGTTTTTCTCGGCCACTTGTGCACCATCAAAATAGATGATGTCTTTGGCGCCGTCGTGTACCATGACCACGTGGGTCCACTGGCCGGGCATAAGCTCGTTGCCACCACCGGCGTCCATATCAGAGATGCCATTGGTGTGGTTGGTGGTCCAGACCAGCTTTCCGTGATCGGGGAGTGAAATTTTCCAACGTTCCTGCCAGCCGCCGAAGGAAAGCACAAAGGCTTCTCCACTGGCGGGTAGGGTGTTGACGTTGATCCAAAAGCTCACGCTCGTTTGGGGGCTGTTCAACTGCGGTGAATTGGCAGCGGTAACCTCCGTCATGCCGTCAAAAGTGGCGGCTTTGTTGGTGCGGCCAAAGCGGTCAGGTGCCAGTGAAGGCGTAGACGCATCGTTGTTGTAGGCCGTATTGTCCTTGCCGTCTCCGCTGAAGGCGTAGTCGGCAACCAGGTCGCCAGCAACCGTAGGCGCAGGATTCTGCACCGCGTACAGGGCCGCAATGGCTGCCGCGTCGAGGGCTTCGTTAAATACCAGCAGGTCATCGATAGCGCCATCAAAAAAGCTGCCGCCATCAATGGGGTCGTAGCCAATGCCCAGCGGATATTTGGTCTGAGCCAGGGCGCCTGCTGCATCGCGCTCATTAGCGAGCACACCGTTCATATAGATCTGGTCTTTACCCGTAGTGGCATTGTGAACCATGGCGAGGTGGGTCCAGGTGTCGAGCACCAGGGGGGTGCCGGAATCCAGGTCATTGCAGCAAGTGGCCGTATGGGTAGTCCAAACGGGCTTGCCGTGGCCAGGCATGGAGATTTTCCAGCGCTCCTGCCAACCGCCGTTGGAGAGGAGGTACACTTCGCCGGATACCGGGAAGCTATTGGGCTTGACCCAAAATGACAAGGTCGTGGCGTCCGATTGGAGGGCTGCCGAGTTGGCCGCCAGCGCTGCTCCAGCGAGGGCATTGCTGCCCCAGCCGTGGCGATTGGCTACCGTGCTGGCACCGGCAAGCAGTCCGGCATGGTTGCCAAACTGGCTATCGTCCGTGCCGTCGCCATTGAGGCTGTATGCCGCAACGAGGTTGGAGGCTACCCCTGGAAAAGCGGCCTGCGCAGCGTAGATCGCACTGATTTCTGCGTCCGAAAGGGCATAGTTGAAAATGGCCACTTCATCCATGCCGCCATTGAACCAGTTGCCACCGTCAACCGCGTTGTAACCGATGCCCAACGGGAAGGTGGTGCTGTTTAAATCTCCAACTACATTCTTTTCGGCCACCATCGCGCCATTCAGGTAAATTTTGTCTTTGGTGCCATCGTGTACGAGCAGCACGTGGGTCCATTCGCCGACGGCTAACTCGTTGCCACCACCACTGTCCATATCGGAAATGCCGTTGGCGTGGTTGGTTGTCCAGACGATCTTGCCGTGGTCAGGCAGGGATACCTTCCACCGTTGTTGCCAACCTCCGAACGACATCAGGAAGTATTCGCCGCTGGCGGGTAAGCTGCTGGGGTTGATCCAGAAGGCCACACTCGTGGTGGGGGAGTTGAGTTGGTTGGAATTAGCGGCCGTCACTTCGCTGCTTGTTCCGTTGAACTGCAAGGCACTGTTGCCGAAACCAAAGCGGTCGGTGGCAGCGGCGGTAGCGGTTAGGGTGGCGTGATTGCCAAAGGCGGTATCAAAACCATTGCCGGAGAAGGCGTAACTCGCTACAACTTCGTTTCCGAGCACCACGGGGGTGCTTTGAAGGGTATAAAGTGCCGCAATTTCGGCAGCGCTGAGGGCGGTGCCAAAAACCATTACTTCGTCTAACGCGCCGTCAAAATAATTGCCCCCATCGACCGGGTTGTAACCCATTCCCAGTACGTTGCTGGTACTGTTCAGGTTGCCCGCCACGGCTTTGGTAGCCACTGCGGCGCCATTGAGGTAAATAATATCCTGCGTGCCGTTGTGAACCATGGCCACGTGGGTCCAGGTACCTGGCACCAGTTCATTGCCATCGCCGGCATCCATATCGGAGATGCCGTTGGTGTGGTTGGTGGTCCAGATGAGCTTGCCGTGGCCGGGCAAGGAGACTTTCCAGCGCTCCTGCCAACCCCCAAAAGAAAGGAGGTAGTCTTCGCCTTGTTCAGGCAGTGCCGTTACCTTCACCCAGAAGGCCACGGTAGCCAGGGCCGTATTGAGCTGGTTGCCGTTGGGCGCAATGATCGCGCTTTGGGCACCGTCGAAGATAAAGGCATTGCCCGCCGACCCCAGGCGATCTTGGGTAAGGAGCGCCCCATTGACGGATGCGTTGTTGGCTGCACTAGCTATATCTTTGGCGTTTCCGGCAAAGTTGTAGTAAGCCAGGGGTGTTTGCGCCATTGCACCAACGGTGAACAGCCAGCAAAGTGCCCCCAAGAGGAGATGGTATAATCTTTTGTTCATTGTATTTGATTTAAATGGTTATTGATTTTTGCTAAAAGTTGTTTGTGATGAACTGCTGGAACTGGTCCAGATGAGGTGGTATATCCCCGCGGGCCAAAGCGTTACGTCAAGCTGTAGCGAGCCATTGCAGAGGTTACCCTGGGTGTACATTTGCCGGCCCAGCAGGTCGAATATTTCTACCCGAGCGGGTTCGTTTACGTTAGCATCCCACGCCAGGTGTAGGAGGGTAGCTACCGGGTTAGGGAACAGCTGAACGGTATTTTCCTGCCAGACAACGGGCGGCCTGGTAGCAGTCACGCCGCTATCGTAGAGGGTGTTGATCTGGTCCGGCGTGAGGGCATGGTCGTAGATTTTTATCTCGTCCATGACGCCCTTAAAATTGTATTCGGGTGCTTCGGGTAGCATTTGCCCCAGTAGCAGGGGGTAGGAAGTCGTGCGTAGCAGTCCGCTGCGGGGGGTAAAGGCCCGTAATTCGCCATTCAGGTAGAGCGCCATTAAGGCGCCGTCGTAGGTAGCAGCGAAGTGGTAAAAGGTTTCGGTCACCAACGGCATGGGCAGGTCCAAATCGGTAATTCCACCGAGGGTGTTGACCGTCCAGCGCAAGTGGCCCTGCGGGGTGATCGACACCTTCCAGCGGTTCTGCCAGCTGCCGTGCGAGACCACAAACGATTCCCGGTCGGGCAGGGCATTGGCCTTGATCCAACCACTGACGGTAATTCCCTCCTGGAAATTCAGGATGGGTGCATTCGCCACGTTAATATGTTGGGAACCACCATTGAAATAGTAGGCATTGTTGTTGTTGCCCAGGGGGTCAGTGGTCAAGATGGCGCCGTTGATCTGGCCGTTCAGTTCGTTGCCGCTCACGTCGTCCGGATTGCCCGTAAAGGGGTAGTGGGCAATGATTTCGCCAGCGCTGGCGACAAAGTTCCGCACCAGCACAGTGGCGCTGGCGCTGGCCATCAGGTTTTGGTCATCCTGGACGGTCACGGTTATTGTTTCGATACCGGCAGTGGACGGGGCCACCCAATTGACGATCGGTCCCGTACCCGTAATGTTTCCGTTGCTGGCACTCCAGCTATAGGTCAGGTTGTCCACGGCTTCGTCATCGGCCAGGCAGGTCAACACCACGGTTCCCAGCGGGGCGACAAAGGTCAGGCTCTGGCTAAGGTCAATAATTTGGGGTGCATTGTTGATTTCACCAACAATGGGAATTACCAGCAGTGCGGTATCGCGGTTGCCGGTTTCATCGGTAGCGATACATTGCAGGATAGCTTCACCCAATTCCGGTGGGGCGGTGAAAACGATACTGTCGGTTGTGCCCGCAATACTGCCCACCGTGGCAGACCAGGTGTAGGTCAGTTGCTCCGAGTCGGTATCGTCAACCGTAGCGTAGACCGAGGTGCTGGTATTAATCGCCAGCGGGGTAGCTGCTGCGGCCAGGGCTTTGAAGCGCGGTGCTACGGTGTAGGCTTGCGCGTGTTGTTGGTAGTCCACGACAACCCCATCCACCAGCATTTTATTGGTGGCGTAGGTGATAACGCCCCCTGCCGGGCAAAAGACCAGCATCCTGGCTTCGTTGGCCGGAAGGCTAATACTTACGGATCCCGTCGCATCTTCGACCAGGAAGGTTTCGGTCAGGGCATCGTAAATATCTACCGGATCCGAGCCTACTTCCACCGTCACATTTTCCGCTTGGGTATAGGGGTTGTAGTACAGAAAGGTAGGGTAGGCTGCTGCGCCGAAGAAGTCGGTTTTGAGCAGGTCGAGCTGCAAAATTTTCACCACGTCGGTTGGCTCCACCAGTGCCCCGAGGTAACCCACCGAAGAGGTGCCGTACAGTGCCAGGTTGGTTGCGGCCCAGCCACCGCGGAGGGCATCTCCCGTGGAAAACGGGGATTGTCCGTCCCACTGCTCCCGCAGCGCTTCGTAGCCGATGGCCTGCTGCGGGTCATTGGCGGAAGACCAGCTGGCGGCATCCTGCAACGAAGCAGGTAAAAAACCGGGATAGAAAAGCCGGTTGGCATTCGCCAGGTTGACCATCCACTTGCCAATGGCCCGGGCGAAACGTTTGTCGTAGCGCACTGCCGGAACCAGGGCAGCAGCTTGTTGCAAGCCATTCAACTGGAAAGCGTAGTCGTTACCGTTGTCGTTGGCTTCGCCCACCAGTCCTGCTACCGCAAAACCATTCCAGGACCCCGTAATGGTTCCCCAGCCGCGCAGGGCACCCCGGTCGAAAGACCAGTTGAGCATCTTTTCAACGTTATAGTTCGTACCCAACTCGGCATTCATGCGGGCGGCCGTCAGGGTGCCGTAGGGCAGTTGGAGCTCGTAGGACGGGTTGGTAGGCCATTCGTCGAGGAATTCCGTGGCCCATTCTGCGCCTTGCAAATAGGCGGCATTTCCGGTCGTGGTCCAGGCCTGGTACAGCAGCCAGGCAAAGGCACCAGCAGCTTCGGGCTCGGGCACACTTTCGGTGGTTGGGGTCATCTCCCGGAAATTCCAGGCCCGGTAGTTGAAGTAAGGTATCTGCCAGGGCGCAGCCTCCCCGCCCATTTGCTGAACGGCTGCCAGCATTTGATCCGCAATGCTGATGAATTGAACCTCGGCTTCCCCATCCATGGTAGGGTAGAGGTCGTACAATTGGTAGAAAAACACGTTGGGCATCATATCGTACCACCAGTCGTTACCGCTGCTGGTGGCCGGACTGTTGAGGTAGAGGTTTTCCCCGTTGGCTTTGTTGTAAAATTGCTGGCTCATGCGCACCCAATTCTGGCCAAACTGGTTCTGCTTGTCCTGGCCCACGAGCGTTGCGCCCACCAAAGAGGGGAGGACATTGATGGCTTCGTTGCCGAAATTGGAAAAGGTGCCCACGTAGGTGTGCAGCCGAAAAGCCGGAATCTGGGGGTAGTTGACACTGCCGGGTTCCAAAAAGCAAAGGGGTAGGTACTGGCCCGATTGCTGGGTGTCGTAGATGAATTCATCGTAGGCCACGGCCGTACTTTTCCAGTCGCGCAAGTTGTAGGGCGCCGGTGCATTGGGCATCGTTTCGATGCGCGGAACAATGACCTGTCCGGGTTGTGCCCAGAGGAAGCCCGTAAGGAGAAAAACAAAAACAAAAAGAAAATTCAATCTTATCATCAGGCAAAAATTAGGGGGATAACCAGGTTGTTGTTGAAGTAAAAGTGCCGGCAGGGCACGTACAATTCCATCAATAGCCCGGATGTTGTACCAAAAGGGGGTTTAAGTCGATTTCGGTTTGCGGAATCGGAAAGACCTCGTGTTTTCCCGCCTCAAAACCGGGCAGCAGGTCAGCCGCAATATCCCAGCGAACCAGGTCGAAGAAGCGGTGCATCTCAAAGCCCAGCTCCACCTGCCGCTCGTGGCGAACCGCCTGGCGCAGTTCCGCCTGATTGGTGGTGGTGATGGCGGGTAGGGTGGTAGCCGGATCAGCCGACTGGGCGCGTGCCCGTGCCCGTACCATTTCCAAAGGTTCCAGCGCCTCGGCTGGTCGGTTGAGTTCTACGAGGGCTTCGGCTTGCCAGAGCAAAACTTCGGCGTAGCGGATAGCGGTGTAGTTGATGTCGCCGTCCGCTTTTTGCGTGACCACGGAATCCGACTGGATATACTTGCGCACACTGAAACGGGTAGTAGAAAAGGAGTTGGTGTAGATGCGCCCGAAATAGTCGTCGTTGCGCATCGCTACGGTGATGGATAGGCGTGGGTCACCGGGTTCAAAAGCCTCGACGAACGCGGGTGTTACTTCCGCGAAGCCATAGCCGTCAATTTTGCGGGAAGCCCACCACTGGTTCAGGAAATTGCCGAGGCCGAGTTCCAGGTTGGCGTGTTGGATTTCCCAGACGGACTCCGAATTGTTCTGGGTGAATTTGCCGTAGTTGTCGGCGTAGTCGGCCACCAGCGCATAGGCACCGAGCGCTTTAATTTGCGCCACGTAGTCGAGGACTTTCGGCCAATTTTTTTCGTAGAGGCTCACTTTGGCCGCCAGCGCAAGGGCAGCACCCCGGGTAGCGCGTCCTTCGTCCGAGGCTGCCGAAGTGATGGGTAGCAGGGGCGCGGCCCGCTCACAATCTGCGATAATCTGCGCAAAAATTACGGCTTGCGAACTAGCGGGTTGCCGCAGTTCATCAGGTGGAACCAAGGCCGTCAGCAGCGGCACGTCACCAAAAATCTGGGTGAGCAAAAAGTGGTAGTAAGCCCGTAAAAACAAGGCTTCGCCAGTATAACGCTCGCGCAAAGCTTCGCTTATTTCCACTTTTCCGATGTTGTCCAGCACCAGGTTGCTCTGGGTGATACCCTCGTACTGCGTTTTCCAAAAAGTGTTGAACTCTTCTGTCCTGGGGGTATAGGTGAAGGCCTCCAGTTCGATGAGCCCCGGCCGGGAGCCGTCGCCACCCGTGATGGCTTCGTCGGAGGTTATTTCGGCAAAGGCCCAGTAATAATTGCCGTTGTCGTTGTTGAATAAGAGCGGGCCGTAGGCGGCGTTAAGTACCTGAAGGGCATCGTCGCCGGTTTGGAAAAAGGTGCCCGCATCGTAGATGGCGATGGGGTCTTTGTCGAGGATGTTGGTGCAGGCACTCAGCAACATCAGGGGGATCAAGTAGCGTAATATTTTCATAAATCTTTGGTTCTTTTAGCCATTGGCTCAACTACCTGGCAGGTATTTTCGCGATTAAAACTTCAATTGTACACCCGTCGTAAAGGTGCGTGGTGCGGGTACGGTACCCCAGTCGATCCCCACGGCCAGATCCGAAGAGATGCCCAGCCCCTGTGTGTCGTTGGTGTTGGCCTGTATTTCGGGATCCAAGCCCGGATAGTTGGTAAAGGTGAAAGCGTTTTGCACGCTGAAATAAAGGCGCAGGCTGCTGATCTGCTTATTGGGCAGGAGGTTGGCAAAATTGTAGCCGAGGGAAATATTGCGAACCCGCAAGTAGGAGCCGTCTTTTAAAAAGCGGGTCGAAGGCCGGCGGTTGCCGTTGCGGTCATCGATACTGACGCGGGGAATGTCGGTGTCCGTATTAGTGGGTGTCCAGTGGTCGAGGATATCCCGGTACGCATTGAAACCGCGGGCTTGGGCTTCGTAGGCAAAATTGCCGTACAGGAAATAGACATCGTTGCCCTCGACCCCCTGCACCAGGGTGGAGAAGTCGAAGCCACCCCAATTGAGTCCCAGGGTTAATCCGTAGCTGAAATCCGGGAAAGGGCTCCCACTGTGTTGCCGGTCCTTGTCGTCGATGACGTTGTCGCCATTGAGGTCCGCAAATTTAACGTCACCGGGTTGCGTAAACTGGCTCTGGAAAGGGCTGGCGGCGATCTCTTCAGCGGATTGGAACAGGCCAAGCATTTGCCACAGGTAAAAAGAACCCACCGGGTGCCCCGGTTCGGTGCGGGTCAGTGAGCCGTCCGAAAGGCCGAAGCCGCCGAGGATGGGTTCACTATCGGCAATGGAGAGTACCTCGTTGCGGATGGACGTGAAGTTGGCGCCAATATTATAGCTTAATTTGCCGATGCGGTTGTTGTAGATGAAGCCCAGCTCCAGCCCTTCGTTTTGCACGGTGGCGGCGTTGACGAAGGGGGGGCGGGTAGCACCGCCCGTTTGGGGTACGGGAACGCGCACCAGGATGTCTTTGGTGGTTTTGCGAAATACATCGGCGGTAACCGAAAGACGGTCTTGCCCAAAGGCGAGATCCATACCGAAGTTGGTCTGGGTGCTGGTTTCCCAGCGAATATTGCTGTTGCCAATTTCTACAATATTGGACCCGGTAGCCACCTGGTTGTTGCCGAAGACATAGACGCGGTCGCCGGTACTCACCAGGGAACTGTAAGGATAGACGCCAATCTCCTGGTTGCCGAGCTGGCCCCAACTGGCCCGTAGCTTGAGGCTCGAAAGGAAGTCTACTGCTTCGAAGAACGGTTCGTTGGATACATTCCAGGCTGCCGAAACGGACGGGAAGGTGCCCCAGCGGTTGTTCTTGCCAAAGCGCGAAGAACCATCCCGCCGAATAGCCGAACTAATGACGTAGCGCCTTTTGTAGGCGTAGGTAAACTGACCAAAGTAGGACAACAGGGCCCACTCGGTAGCAATACCGGAAGCGCTTACATTGCCAATTTCAGCGGGTATACTGGCGTCGAGGTAACGGAAAAGCGGATCGGTGCGCCGGAAATTATTGGCCGAGCCCCCCAGGTAGTCGGTATGGTTTTGAATGGCCTCCATGCCTATGATGGTAGAAACCCGGTGGTTGCCGAAGGTCCGTTCAAAGTTGACAGAATTGTTCCACACCAGGGTCTGGTTGAAGATGCGGCCTTCGTTCAGGGAGGTCGGCGCGTAAATGGCGGGAGATAGCTGTTCCTTGAAGAGCTTGCTCCGCTCGAAGAGCAGATCGCCACCCAGGGTGGTCCGCAAATTTAAGCCTTTCAGGAGGGTGTATTCGGCGAATACGGAACCAAACATGCGGTAGCGGTTGATGGTCCAGTCGGTGTTTTGGTTGAACGCCAGCGGGTTGGCATTCCCGTCGCCGAAGAGGGTCGGGTCTCCCAACTCCGAGGAGACATTCACCAGGCGGCCATCCGCGTAGCGAACCGGAAAAACCGGCGCGGCGATCAGCGTATAGCGGATACCACTGGGTTCGTTGCCCGCCCCAAAACCATCGCCCGAAGAGTTGATGACCTGGCGTTCGGTAACCGAGAAGGAAAGATTGCTGCCAATACGGAAACGGTCATTGCCAATATCGCCGTTGACACGCAGTTGGTATTTGTCGAAACTTTGGCCTTGGTAAATACCGTCTTGGCTGAGGTATTCGCCGGAAATGAAGAAGCGGCTCTGTTCGCCACCGCCCATGGCGGAAAGGGAAACGCGCTGCATGGGCGCGGGATCAAAAACCAGGTCCAGCCAGTCGGTATCCGGGAGCGTATCCAGGATGGCCGGATCATAGGTAGGCAACCGGTTGGCGGGGTTGCGCAGTTCGTTGGCATTGGTGATCGCTTCGTTGCGGATGGTCAGGAACTCGGCAGCGTTGAGCAGTTGGGGAAGCCCCACGGGTTGCTGGATGCCGGTATAGGCTTCGAAGTTGAAGACGGTTTCGCCGGGCTGGCCTCTTTTGGTGGTAATCAGCACCACGCCGTTGGCGGCCCGGGAGCCGAAAATAGCCGCCGCAGCGCCATCCTTGAGGATTTCAATAGAAGCAATATCGCTGGGCGAGAACATGTTGAGGTTGCTGGTGGTCGGAATGCCATCTACGACGTAGAGCGGGTTGTTGTTGCCCAGCGAGCCTGCTCCGCGTATCCGTACGGCAATATCGTCACCGGGGGCACCGGTCACCTGGGTTACCATCACGCCCGGGGCCTGCCCTTGCAACACCTGATCGATACCCACGACCACCAGCTTTTCAATATCCCGTGATTTAATGGAACTGATGGCTGATGATACGTCGCTGCGAATCTCTTTCCGGTAACCTGTTACCACGATCTCGTCGAGCAACGCGGTGTTTTCACCCAGGGTAATTTGCAACTCCTTCCGGCCAGCAATAGCGATTTCCTGGTTGTCGAAACCCAGGTAGCTGACAACAAGGGTAGCGTTGGCAGCAGATACCGAAAGGGAAAAACGACCATTTTCGTCGGTGGTCACCCCGTTGTTCGTTCCTTTTTCTACCACGCTGGCACCAATGAGCGTTTCTTGCTGCTCGCCCTCCACCACCGTTCCGGTTACGACAAATCCCTGTGCGCCGACGGGGGATAAACCCAGTAGCAGGCAGCAGGTCAAAATCAGGGATAGCCTGTTGAAAGGAAGACTTTTTATCCGGTTGGTTAACCTCCAAGTTGTGCTCATGTAATAACCTTTAGTGTAGATTACTGTAAAGGTCATTAAATAGCCAATAGTATTTTGGTACTATTACGTAAAAGAATGGTACTTTTAGGAAAGTAATTTATTGAAATTATATTTTGACTGGTTTTTTTAGTTAAAATTATATTCTACTTTGTATTTTTTTGGCCGATTAAAATTCTTTGAATGGATGTGTTTCGTGAAATTACCCCGCTCAAGCCTCAGGATGTACTGGTCGTACTCGATTCCACAAACAATGGCTTCGATTATCCGATACACAACCACCCGGAATACGAGTTGAACCTGGTTATGGGGATGTCGGGTACCCGGATTGTGGGCGATTCTACGGCGCGTTACCAAGACTTCGACCTGGTACTATTAGGGCCTTACCTGTACCACAAATGGGATGGAGACCAGGTGCTTCAGCAGCACGGGCCTCCCTATCGGGTCATCACCATCCAGTTTGCCATGGATCTTTTTGGTAGCCAGCTGCTGCAAAAGGATCGCTTTTTACAAATTCGGAACTTATTGGCGGATTCGCGGCGGGGGATAAAATTTCACGGCAAGTGTCTTGAGGAAGCCCGGCGACTCATGGTTAACCTAACCGAAGACCAGGGATTTGCCAACATCATCACCTTCCTGGAACTCCTGGACCTGTTGGCCCAGGCCAGGGAAGCCACTTTTTTGGCCAGTGAAGGTTTTTCACCACAAGCATTGCGCAATAGTACCAACCGTTTCCAGGTGGCTTCCAGCTACCTGCTCCGGCACTTCAAGGATGCTGATTTGCGGTTGGCCACCGTCGCCGAACAGCTGAATATGAGTCCTTCCGCATTCAGTCATTTTTTTCGGAAGTTTGCGTTCCGCAGCTTTTCTCAATTTCTCATTGATCTGCGCATCGGTCATGCCTGTAAGTTATTGCTGGATACCGATGATACCGTTGGTCAAATCAGTGCCCAATCAGGTTTTAACAACCTGGCGAACTTCAACCGCCTCTTCAAAAAATACCGCAGCTGTACGCCCGTCGTTTACCGCCAGCGGTACCTGGAAAAAAATACCTTTGACTGGACCAAACAGCCTACTCCCTGGCAATTTATACCCAAGGAGGCCAACAATGTAATACCGGTAAACCCGGTGGCTTATAGTACCCGGTTGAAGCACTATTAGCCCACCTGGTCCTGCCACCATGAAAAAACCCCAGTACGTTTCCGGAAGAAACGTACTGGGGTTTTGAAAAGAGGAGGCGAATTTATTATTGGACGGGCATTTACCAGGCGTAAAACAGCCCCAGGCCTGCTACAAAATACCAGTCGTCGGCATCCTGATTGCCATTGTTGGAGACGCCATCCAGGAGGTCGGAAAAAGTCAAACGGGTACCACCGCTCACGGTGAAGGTAAAATTGGGCTTGAGCGCAAACCGTACCCCCAGGTCAACCGGCAAAACGGCCAGTGCACCTACGTTGTCTTCGGGCTTTAAGGTAGAAGTTCCCGCTGTGGTGAGGGTTTCATCAGAGAAAACCATACCCAGGCCAACTCCGCCGAAAGGAGAAATATTCTGCCTGAAATTTCCGGAATCGTCGTAGGGAGATTTCCGCCAGGGATGCTACTCGCCCAGGATGCTGATTTCCACCAGGTTGTTCTCCATGGTAATACCCCGATCCAGGCGCTCGGTGTAATCGAGGTCGCTACCCGTTATTTTACCAAAATTGACGCCTGCTTTGAGTGCAATTTTTTTGGTGAGAAAATTCCGGTAGTTGACGCCGAAAGCAAAATTGGATGCTTTGAGATCAATAAATTTTTGGATTAGATCGCCCTGGTAATTTATAATTCCAAAGGACAGACCGATTTCCTGATCCGACTGGGCATGTGCAAACGACAGGCTAAAAATGGTCAATAGGGAAAGGAGTAAAATGTTTTTCATACGGGGTTTTGTTTTAAATAATATTGTAAATTGTTAAGCACTATAAAGATAAAATAATTTGGGATATGTTTTGTCGGCAGGCGCAATTTAAAGCCGGGTTATTTGGTTGCTATAAGTCAGGGAACTACTTTTGGCGTACCTATCCACGATTAGAAAATTTCTTGCATGAGCGAACCTAACCACAAATACAGTCCGGTACATTACCGCAACTACCTGGGCCTGGACCAAATTCTCGGGGCGCAGCATCCCCGCAGCGAACAATTGGGAGAAACACCGGCCCACGACGAAATGCTTTTCATCATTGTTCACCAAAGTTACGAATTGTGGTTCAAGCAAATTTTGCACGAATTGGAATCGGTGGTGGATATGTTCCAGACAAACACCGTCGACGAACGCAATATGGGCACCGCCCTGGCGCGGTTGGATCGTATCACGGAAATCTTTAAGCTACTCATCGAACACATCCGGGTACTGGAAACCATGACGCCCCTGGATTTTCTGGATTTCCGCAAGTACCTGTTTCCTGCTTCCGGGTTCCAGAGCTTTCAGTTTCGCAAGATTGAAAACATGTTGGGACTTCCGGAGCAAGAGCGCCTGACGTACAACAATTACCACTACGCCGCCTTCTTTACGCCCGCCCAGCAGGCCGAGCTCAAAGTGATTACCGACGGTGATAATCTTTTTAATGCAGTAGAAGATTGGCTGGAACGAACCCCTTTTCTGCGTTTTGGGAATTTTCAATTTTTGGATTACTACAAAGCTTCTGTGGAACGCATGGTGGCCCGCGAAGCCGAGGCTATCAATGCCTCGGATTACCTGACGGGTAAAGAAAAGGAGATGCGCCTGCAGATGATGGCCAATACGGATCCGTATTTTCGTTCCATCCTCGACCCGCAGGTACACAGCGAGGAGAAAGGGCGGGGTACTTTCCGCTTCAGCTACGATGCCATGCTGGCGATCCTGATGATCAATTTGTACAATGAGGAACCTTTGTTGCAGCAGCCCTACCGCTTCCTGATCTCCCTGGCCGATATTGACGAGTTGCTGACCACCTGGCGCTACCGCCACGCCCAGATGGTGACCCGGATGTTGGGCCGTAAAACGGGAACCGGTGGCTCATCGGGTAGCACCTACCTGCACGCCACGGCTGAAAAGCACCACATTTTCACCGATTTGCACAACATCTCTACGCTGTTGATTCCGCGTTCGGAATTGCCGGAGCTCCCCCTCTGGTTGAAGAAACAACTGAGTTTTTACTATACCCAAAAAAACGAGGACTAGGCTATGAGGCAACTGTCCAACTACATCAACGGCACCTTTCAACCCGCGCACAACGGTCGCTACTTACCCGTCTACGACCCTTCGCGCGGACAGGTATACGTGGAAGCCCCCGACTCGGACGAAGCGGATGTAGCGGCAGCGATGGCTGCTGCCCAGGCGGCTTTTCCCGGTTGGGCAGCAACTTCGGTGGAGGAGCGCTTTGAGGTGCTGATGAAAATAGTAGCGGGCATCGAAAGCCGGGCCGAAGAGCTGGCCCTGGCGGAGTCCCTGGATAACGGCAAGCCCTGCTGGCTGGCCCAACAGGTAGATATCCCGCGGGCTGCCGCCAATTTTCGCTTTTTTGCCCAGGCCATAACCCAGTTCGCCGCCGAAGCCCACGACATGGGATCGGCGGGTTTCAACTACACCTTACGCCGCCCGCTGGGCGTCGTCGTTTGCATTTCGCCCTGGAACCTGCCCCTCTACCTCTTCACCTGGAAGATTGCACCGGCCCTGGCCGCAGGGAATACCGTCCTGGCGAAGCCATCGGAGATTACGCCCCTGACGGCTTTCCTGCTGGCTGAAATTTGCCAGACGGCAGGTTTGCCCGCGGGTGTTTTAAATATCCTCCACGGATTGGGGCCCACGGTAGGCGCCGCACTGACGGCTCATCCCCAGGTCAAAGCCATTTCCTTTACGGGCAGTACGCTCACTGGCGCGGCCATTGCCCGGGTAGCTGCGCCCCAATTCAAGAAATTATCGCTCGAACTCGGCGGCAAGAATCCCAATATCATTTTTGCCGACTGCGATTACGAAAAAATGCTGGCGACGACTTTGCGTTCTTCCTTTTCCAACCAGGGGCAGATTTGCCTGTGTGGTTCCCGGATTTTTGTAGAACGGTCGCTTTACGAACGCTTTAAAACAGATTTTGTACAACGGGTCAAGGCCTTGCGGGTGGGGCCGCCGCTGGCGGCGGATACCCAGATCGGAGCCGTTGTCTCACAAGTGCACTACGAAAAGGTATTGGCTTATATCGACCTGGCCAAAGCCGAAGGCGGCACCATCTTGTGCGGTGGTGCGCCCGTGGTTTTGGCCGGTGAATTTGCCGGTGGCTGGTACCTGGCGCCAACGGTGATTGAGGGACTATCCTACGATTGCCGGACCAACCAGGAAGAGATTTTCGGCCCGGTGGTTACCCTCCAGCCTTTCGATACCGAAGCCGAAGTACTGGCCTGGGCCAACAGCACGACCTACGGCCTGTCGGCTACCATCTGGACCCAGCACCTGAACCGGGCTCACCAGCTGTCCGCCCAGTTGGAAGCGGGTATTGTCTGGATCAATACCTGGTTGCAACGCGATTTGCGGACGCCTTTTGGCGGCACCAAAAACTCGGGGGTAGGCCGCGAAGGTGGCTACGAAGCCCTCCGCTTTTTTACCGAACCGAAGAATATCTGCGTCGGGTATTGAACGGCTCGTCGGATAAACGGTGACGCAGAGCACCACCGGGAGGATGTTGGGACGTACCCTACCGGGCGGGGCCTTCGACAAAAAAGAGGTGTCGATTTTGCTACCGCTATTTTGCTCAACTTCACCACCGGAGAAGTTGTTGTAAAAATAGACCAGGTGCCTAAAAGTGGAAGTAACGTGTACCGACGGTAACAGCGGATTTTTATCAATAATCATTTAATCAATTCATCACCATGTCAAAATTATTGCCAAAATTCAATTTCCGCGAATGGATCGACGAACACCGCCACCTGCTGAAGCCACCCGTGGGCAACAAGTGTGTCTGGGACAACGGCGAATACATCGTCATGGTCGTTGGAGGTCCCAATTCCCGCAAGGATTACCACCTCAACCAGACACCCGAGTTCTTCTACCAGGTCGAGGGTGACATTGTGCTCAAGGTGATAGACGAAGGCAAAGCCGTGGATATCCACATCCGCGAAGGCGAGATTTACCTGCTGCCTTCCAATATTCCGCACTCGCCCCAGCGGGGGCCCGCTACCATTGGCCTGGTCATCGAGCAGCAGCGTCCGGCCGGGGTGGAGGATGCCCTGATTTGGTATTGTGAAAATTGTGGCAACCAGCTGTACCAGGAGGCTTTTGCCCTGGACAACATCGAAACCGATATGCCGGTCATTTTCGACCGCTACTATTCCAGTTTGGCTAACCGTACCTGCCAGCATTGTGGTACCGTCATGGAGCCACCCGTAAAAATAGCGGTCGGGTAATTTTAAGGTACGGTCAAATAATAAATGGAGTTCTTATGCGAATCAATGGCCATTCCCATCTGCTGCCTTACCCAGAGCAGATTCCGGCTTTTATGAAGGAAAAGGAAATTTTCTGGATTGACACGGATCGTCAGTACATGCTCCAGAAAAACTGGAAGCGCCCCGTCACGGACGCCAGCTTTTTTCTCCACGAAAAGCTGGCCTGGATGGACGCACACCAGATTGATCACGCGGTGGTGCTGAATCTATCCCAACTCTACGGCAACGGGCTGCGCTTCGAGGAAATGAAGCAGGTGCTGCGCTGGCAGAACGACTTCAACGCCCAGGTGCAGGCCGATTACCCGCAGCGGTTCACCTGCGGCTTTGTCATCCACGCGGGTTTTGTGCGGTCGGCCCTGTGGGAGATTGAGCGCTGTGTGGACGAATTGGATCTGCGGGTACTGTGCCTGCCGACCCACTACCTGGACTCTATCGGTGTCTGGCGCACCATCTTTGATCCCGAAACGGAACCGATCCTGGAACTAGCAGACAAATATGGGCTCGCGGTGGAAATTCACCCTTATGATGGGGAGAAGTTCATCCAGCTCGAAAACACCGCCTGGCGCTTTCACCTGGTCTGGATGCTGGCCCAGTGTGCCGATGCCTACCACTTTTACACCCTCAACGGGTACCAGGAAAAGTACCCCAACCTGCGGGTTTGCTTCGCCCACGGTGGCCAGCTGACGCAGATCAACCTGGGACGCCGAATCCAGGGTTTTGATGGCCGGCCCGACCTGTTTGAGGGCAAGGTGCATCCGCGCAAAGCCATCGGGCATCCCAACATCTTTTTTGATACCCTGGTACACGATACCTTGTCGCTGGAACTGATGATCAAACGCAACCAGGGCAGCAACCAGATCATGGTGGGCCTCGATGACCCGTATCCCCTGGGCGAAATGGACAGCGAACCCCAGTCGTCTTACCCCGGTAAGTTGCTCGACCTGGCGGTAGCCGAACACATCATCACCCCGCAGCAGCAACAGGAAATGTGGGAAAGCAACGTCCTGCGCTGGTTGGGTGCCGATAAAAACCAGGCGTTGAGGGAACGAATAACGGGAACGGGGTTGGCTGCCAAAACACCGCAGGTGACCAATTCCCCGGATTAATTCCTCCGCGCTATTTTGTACATTTAAGTATTTTGTGGCTATCAAACAGCCCTATTTTAACGGAATCTATGCTTGCTACTCCTTATGCCAATAACCTGGCTTACGCCCAACAGTTGGATCGCGAGGACCCCCTGGGGCACTTCCGCCAACGCTTTCACCTACCCGTGCAGCCCAGTGGCCAGCCCTACCTGTATTTCTGCGGCAATTCGCTGGGGTTGCAGCCCAAGTCTACGCGGCAAGCGGTAGAACAAGAACTCCTCGACTGGCAAAACCTCGGGGTAGAGGGGCACGTGCAGGCCGCCAATCCCTGGTTGCCTTACCACGAACTCCTGACCGACAAAATGGCGGCCGTGGTGGGTGCCAAACCCATTGAGGTAGTGGTCATGAACACCCTGACGGTGAACCTTCACCTGATGATGGTTTCTTTTTACCGGCCTAAAGCCAACCGGTTTAAAATCCTGATCGAAGCCGACGCTTTCCCTTCCGATCGCTACGCGGTGAGCTCCCAGGTGCAATTCCACGGTTACGACCCGGCTACGGCCATCCTGGAACTGCGGGCGCGCCCCGGCGAAGCCTGTATTCGCCAGGAGGATATCGACCGGGTAATCGAACAGCACGGCGAACACATCGCGCTCATTATGTTGGGCAATACCAATTACTATACCGGGCAGTTTTTCGACATGAAGACCATCACGGCCCGGGGGCACGCCAAAGGCTGCCTGGTGGGCTTCGACTGTGCCCACGGCGCAGGCAACGTACCCCTGGAATTGCACGACAGTGGCGCTGATTTTGCCGTCTGGTGTTCCTATAAATACCTCAATTCCGGGCCGGGTAGCCTGGCGGGTTGCTTCGTGCACGAACGCCACGCCTACGACCGTTCCCTGCCCCGCTTTACGGGGTGGTGGGGACACAACAAGGATACCCGCTTTGGTATGCGCGATGACTTTGATCCCCTGCCGGGGGTCGAAGCCTGGCAACTGAGCAATCCACCGATCTTATCCCTGGCAGCCATCCGGGCTTCCCTCGATATTTTTGCCGAAGCCGGGATGAACCAACTGCGGGAAAAATCATTGTTGCTAACGGGTTATCTCGAGTACCTCGTGGACGCCTTGCCAGCAGGTAAGGTCAAAATCATTACGCCCCGGGATTCCGCCCAGCGGGGTTGCCAACTGTCTTTGCAAGTGACCGGTGCCGACAAAACGCTGTACCAGCGGATTAGTGCCCAGGGTGTCATTGCCGACTGGCGGGAGCCCGATGTGATCCGCGTAGCACCGGTACCCCTGTACAATACCTTTACGGAGGTTTTTCAATTCGTGGAGATTCTAAAGAACGCTTTGTAAAATTGCGCTAAGCTCATGGCTAAACAAGAAAAAATAGTGGTTATCGGTGCCGGCCTGTGTGGTACCCTTCTCGCCATCCACCTGGCCCAGCGCGGCTACGAGGTAAGCTTGCACGAACAGCGGGCAGATATGCGAAAGATGGAAGTGGAAGGCGGCCGCTCGATCAACCTGGCCCTTTCCTCCCGTGGACTCATGGCCCTGGAACGGGTGGGCTTAAAAGACGAGGTGCTGACCCACTGCATCCCCATGCACGGCCGCATGATCCACTCGGTAGCTGGCGACCTGCGCCTGTCGCGCTACAGTGGCCGCGACGACGAGTACATCAATTCGGTTTCCCGTGGCGGATTGAACATGGCCTTGCTGGACAAAGCCGATTCTTTTCCCAACCTGACCATCCACTTTGAACAAAAATGTACGCACGTAGCGTTGGAGACGGCTACGGCCACCTTCCTGGATGCACAGGGCAACAGCCACGTCGTAGTAGGTGACCTGCTCATTGGTACCGATGGCGCCGGCTCGGCAGTACGCCGCAGTATGATGGCCCAGTCGACGAAACTGCTGTTCAATTTTTCCCAACATTTCCTCCGCTCAGGCTACAAGGAACTGAGCATTCCACCCACGACCACTGGCGGCTACCGGATTGAGAAAAACGCCCTGCACATTTGGCCACGCGGTGCTTACATGATGATTGCCTTGCCGAACGAAGACGGGAGTTTTACGGTCACCATGTTTCACCCCTACGAGGGGGAGGCGGGTTTCAATACCCTGGATACGCCCGCGAAGGTGCGGGCTTTTTTTGCTACCCACTACGCCGACGTTTTGCCCCATCTGATTGACCTGGATGCGGATTATGCGGCCAATCCGGTGGGTACGCTGGGTACCATCAAATGCTATCCGTGGGAAGCCTACGGCAAGTCGCTCATCATGGGCGACGCGGCGCACGCCATCGTTCCCTTTTACGGGCAGGGCATGAACGCGGCCTTCGAAGATGTGCGGGTGTTTGACGAACTTATTGACGAATTCGACGGCAATTGGGCGCAGATTTTTCACGCCTTTTCTGAGCATCGCCCCACCAATACCAACGCCATCGCCGACCTGGCTATCGATAATTTTACCGAAATGCAGGACAAAGTGGACGACGAGGATTTTATCAAAAAGCGGCGACTGGAGATGATCCTGGAAGACCGCTTCCCCGATTACTACTCCAAGTATTCGCTGGTGACGTTTAAACCCGAATTGTCTTACGCCGAGGCGATGAGCAAAGGCCGGCGGCAGGATGAATTCCTCCTCGACCTCGTCTCCCGGGAGGAAGTGGACCACCTGGATTTGGAAGCCGTACTGCGCGCGGTACAGGCCCTTTAAAAAGGAGGTAACACCTCAAAAAGCATACACAACGATGGCTAGCAAAGTTCTTCAAGACAAAGCCCAACCCCTGGGCAATTACCCGCACGTCAGGCGCGTCGGCGATTTTATCTACGTGTCGGGTACCAGTAGCCGCCAGCCAGACAATACCCACGCCGGGGTGACCTTGCAGGCCGATGGCCGGGTGGAGCTGGATATTCGCGCCCAAACGCAGGCCGTCATTGAAAACATTGGCGGCCTGCTGGCCAGTATGGACGCCGGGTTGCAGCACCTGGTGGATATCACGACCTTCCTGGTGGATATGAAAGATTTTCCGGGCTACAATGAAGTGTACGGCACCTTCTTCGATCACGCTACGGGTCCCACCCGCACGACCGTGGCGGTACACCAATTGCCCCATCCCCATTTGTTGATCGAGATCAAGGCGGTGGCTTACCTGCTGGTTTGATCATTTTATTTTTTGTATTTTTAAGGCTACTAAAACCAAAAATATGATTACTAAACTTATCAATTTTCGCTTTGTAAGCCTTGCCTTAACTTGTTGCTTACTGCTGGCAAGTCAGGCGCTATCGGCCCAGTTTACCGAAACCTTCGAAACCGAAACAGTCGGGAGTAACACTTTTTCTGGCGGTGGCGCAACTTTTACCACCGTCAATCCCCTGAACATTGCCACCTTTCCCAATGGCGGCAGCAATGGCAACGGTGACAATCAATTTTTAGAAGCCAACGGCACCGGGAGCGTGGGTGAAATTCAGCTCACGACGGCCGGCCTGGTTTTTCAGCTGAACAGTGTCGATATCTACCTCTCGGCCGATGCCGGGACCACTACGTCCGATGGGCAGGTCACCTTCAGGGGTACCCTGGCGGAGGGCGGGAGTACGCTGGATGCGGTGATCAATGTGACGCATCCAGGTAGCTTTAATTATGCGACGGTCTCCTTTGCGGGAACACCGCTGGCCGGGCAAAACCTTTCCCAGGTAGCGGTCATTCTCGAAGCGGGCAAGAACTACATCGCCCTTGACGATTTTACTTTTACGGCGCTGGATCCTACGCAGGTCAATGTGACGGTCAATGATGTAAGTATGGAAGAAGGCGATGCCGGAAATACCGCCTTTGTCTTCACCATCACGCGCTCCAATAATACGACCGCCTTCAGTGTAACGGCCAACACGGCCGATGATACCGCTACCGCTGGAAGTGACTACACCGCGGTGGTGGCCACTGTCGCAAACTTTACCATGGGCGGCCCACTCAGCCAGACCGTAACCGTCCAGGTGACGGGCGATCTGATGTCGGAAACCTCCGAAAGTTTTTTCCTGAACCTGAGCGCTGCCACCAATGGCGCCGTCCTTCTGGACGACCAGGGCGTGGGTACCATCCTGGATGACGATACCAATTGCGAAACCTTCGAAGATGAAGCTGCCGCAGGCATTACGTCCTTCGTAGAAGGCGACATTACGCTAATGGCTACCGGCAGCCTCGAAACGGGTTTCTTTGCCGGCGGCGGAAGTACGGGGTCAGACTACTACCTGGAATCAGCGGTAGCGGGGGTTCCCTACAGCGGCAGCGTAGGTAAATTAATGGTAACTACTGCCAACCGGGGAATCGAACTCCTGAGATTGGACCTTTGGTTGTCGAACGACGCAGAACCCAATACGTCAGAAATTGACATGGTGCGTTTTATCGGTACGCCCGCCAGCGGCGGTGCTGCCATAAACGTCGATGTAGCGACTACCGTTAGTGGGGGAAGCTGGACCCAAAATATTGACTTTGCCGGTACCGCCTTCGCGGGAGTAGCCTTGTTGGAAGTCGAAGTTGTACTGCAGGGCGCCAGTAATTATGTGGCGCTGGATAACATCTGTTTTCTGTCGGTTGACAACTGCGTCGCGCCGGTGATCAATGGGGTAACGGTTATTGAGTGTCCTGATACCCCTTCGGGGGCGTTTACGCTGGGTGTCGACGGCGAATTGAATGGAGCAGCCAATTGGTCTTTTGGAATTGAAAATGAAGGTCTTTCGTGTGCTGATCAGGAAACGGCCTTCCCCTTCACGGAGACCATCTCAGGACTCAGCTTTTTATCTCCAAACGAAACTTACCTTATTCGCGCTTCCGGAGGCTGCGTGACGGATCCGGTTTGTTTTTCCTTTGTGCCCAGCGAAATATTTGGGATCTCTACGCTCACGCTTGCCACTACGACCTATTGCCAGGATGCCGGCGTACAAACCGGCCTCAGCGGCGGCAGCCCTGCTGGCGGAACCTATAGCGGCCCCGGCGTCACGGATGACGGCAACGGCATGACTTTTACCTTCGATCCGGCCACTGCCGGAGCAGGTACCCATACCATTTCCTATTCAATAGCTGGCCAATGTACGCTTAGTTCGACGGCTACGGTACAAGTAGTCACACCACCCACCGCCACCTTCGCGCCTTCTCCCGCTACCTTTACCTTGGGCAGCACCATTTTTACCGGAAATATGGGCGGCTCTCCCGTGGGCGGCGTCTACAGCGGCTCCGGTGTGACGGACGACGGCAATGGCCAATCCTATACCTTTGATCCCAATGTCGGCGGCGCTGGCGCCCAAACGATTACGTATACCTTCACGGATGGCAATGGCTGTGCGGCCTCGGCTACCGCTACCGTCACCGTTACGGCAGCCGCCTTGCCCGGCGACATCTGTACCGACGCCAACGACATCAGCGCCCTCTTCGCTGGCCCACTGAACGAAGCCCAGGTTTCCGCTATCCAGGACAACACCGGCTACAACGCGGACAACGACCCTGGTGCTGGCTACGAATGCTGGTTCGGTGATGCACCAGTACTCAACAATACCGTTTGGTACACTTTTACGGGGGACGGGCAGAAGTACAGCATTCGTTCAATTGCTTGTGGAGCAGATAACCCGATGATTAATACCGATACCCAGTTTGCGCTGTACAGCGGCGACTGTGCTGCGCCTACCGCAGTGGCATGTAATGACGACGAAGACTTTGACAACCAGGTCTACAACTCTTACCTGGAAATCGTGACCGAACCCGGCGTCGACTATTTGCTGATGGTAGATGGCTACGTGGCCGCTGCCGATTATGACGCTATCGGTACCTTCTGCCTGCAAGTGACCCGCCTGGAAACGGTAGGTGTCACCAACATCGACGAAACCGACCTGCGGGTATTCCCCAACCCCACCACCGGCACCATCCAGTTGCCCCAATTGGCACTGGAGCGGGTGGAAGTGTACGACGCGGCGGGCCGTTTGGTGATCAACCAGCTGCTGCCCGGCACCCACATTGATCTGGCCGCCCAGCCTGCCGGTTTCTACGTGCTGAAAATGTACGCAGGCAAAGCCGTGTACGCAGCTAAGGTGGTGAAGGAATAGGGGTTAAGTTCTTTTTTTATAAAAGAATGCCTGGCGGTTGCAGCAAACCGCCAGGCATTTTTCTTTGCAAAATTTCGGTATTCTTAGTATCTTGTAGAACCAGAAGCCGAGACAAAAAATAGAAGAATAAAACAGACCATGGAAGCAACCCTCCCTTTACCCACTACGTTAACTGCGCGCCTCGACCAGGCCGAGGAGCTACGGGTACCCGCCTCCTGGGAGGAATTCCTGGCCATACTGCCAGACTGCCCTTACCGGATCGAATACGATCAGGGGCAAATACGCTCGTTTATGGGTTACGCCACCGAAAACCACGAAACTTTAGTAGCAGCAATTATTCAGCTTTTAGGCCAAATCTTTCAGGATAAAGAAATCCGTATTAGCGGCAGTAACCTGGCACTGCACGTGCCCGATAGCGGCAAGAACTATTTCAATGCGGATTGTGCGGTCATTCAGGGAAGCTCAGAAAAAATCCCACTTATCGGTAGTATGTACGCGGTGGCTAACCCGCTATTACTGGTGGAAGTGCTTGCTAAATCAACGATCAATTTTGATTTGGGACAAAAATTCAAAGCGTATTGCAAAATTCCCAGCTTACAGCAAGTGCTTTTCATCGACAGCGAAGAAATTACCGTCATTAGTCAAACCCGTATCAACGGCGGGTCGGATTGGTTACTGCAAGAATACCGCGACACAACTGGGGAAGTAGCCGTGCTGGATCAGGGAAGCTTTCGCGTGGGCGATTTATACGAAAAAATTCGCTTCTAATCCCGCGATCAAGTCGCAAAAAATAGCGCGAACTGAGCGCACCTTCCTCCATAAGAAAAGCCTGTGCCATCCGAGGATAGCACAGGCTTTTTTTTAAACAGGGAGGTTTAGCCCTGGTAGTAGAAACGCTCGTGTACGATCTGGTCGCCTTCCCATTTCTGGACTGCCACCTGCTCCATTTGTACGCGGTTGCCATCTTTGAAGGTCACTTCCATCATAGATTCCACAAAAGTGGTGCCCGCAGCTTCGTCGGCGCCAATACCCGTCACCTGCAAGTCGTGAAATTCCTGGATGTTGTTGAGGAAAGCCACCTCATAGTCGCGACAAATTGCTTTGCCTTCCCGCGTGCCACGGGGTTCCGTCATGACAACATTGTCGGCGTAGTACTTGTCAAAGGCGTCCAGCAATTGGCCCTGACCGAGCATATTGTAAATATTCTGTGCTTTTTCGAGATAAGTCATAATGGGTAGTTTTTGATTAATGTATATACACTAAATGTATTAACACGGTAATTTGTTCGAACAGGTGCCTTTTATTTTTTACGATTTATTAAAATTCCAAATTTTGGTAAATTTTCCTCATTGGGTACAGGTTCAATGGGTACCCCGTATTTTTGTGGAAAACCCTAACCGCATGATTCGCCCTTACGTACCGACCGATTTCGATGCCCTCATCCACCTCCTGCGCCTCAATACGCCTGCCTACTTCGGCGCAGCAGAAGAACCACACTTCGCTACCTTCCTGAAAAGTGATCCTACCTGTTTTTTTGTTATCGAACGACAGGAGATGGTGGTTAGCTGTGCGGGTTACCGTTATCAGGCAGCTACCCAAACCGGGCAGGTTTCCTGGTTTGTTTTTCACCCCCATTATCAGCGGCAGGGTCTGGGTAAGGAAATGCTGCAGTACTGCCTGGAGGGCTTACGAGAAAAAGCACCGGAGAAAATCATTGTCCGCACTTCCCAGCTGGTGGAAGGCTTTTTTGCGCAGGCTGGGTTTGTCACCACCCTGATCGATAAGGATTATTGGTCGCCAGGCTACGATCTGTACCTGATGGAATTAAAAAAAGCAATTCCTAAGCCTGGCTAAAGCCAAGCTTAGTTATCTTTACGCCCTTTGAATTCAGCAGTTGGTGGATTCCTCTCCGAAGGGGTGGTACCTTCCAACTGATCGTACGCACCAAATAAGACTAACCAATGGATATTAAGGAAGAAGCCCTGCACTACCACGCCAAAGGCCGGCCCGGTAAAATTGAAGTAATCCCCACCAAAGAGACTGCCAACCAGCGCGACCTGTCGCTGGCCTATTCGCCAGGGGTGGCCGAGCCCTGTCTGGCGATTGAGAAAAACGTCGAGGATGTCTACAAATATACCGCCAAAGGCAACCTGGTAGCCGTCATCAGCAACGGTACCGCGGTACTGGGGCTGGGCGATATTGGTCCCGAGGCCAGCAAGCCCGTGATGGAAGGCAAAGGGCTGCTCTTTAAAATTTATGCCGACATCGACTGTTTTGACCTGGAACTGAACACCAAAAATGTTGACGAGTTTGTCCGCACGGTTAAACTGCTGGAGCCTACCTTCGGCGGGGTCAACCTGGAAGACATTTCTGCCCCCGAGTGCTTCGAGATTGAGGAACGCCTGAAGGCGGAGCTGAACATCCCGGTCATGCACGACGACCAGCACGGCACGGCCATCATCAGTGGTGCCGCCCTGCTGAATGCCTTGGAGATCGTGGGCAAAGAAATGGCTACGGCAAAAATAGTGGTCAATGGCGCCGGCGCTTCGGCCATTTCCTGCACCCGCATCTACGTATCGCTGGGGGCCCGCAAGGAAAACATTTTCATGTACGACAGCAAGGGGCTCATCCACCCGGACCGCGACAACCTGGACGGTAAAAAGGCGGAATTTGTGAACGGAAGCCGTGCGCTAGATACGTCGCTTACCGATATCCTCGTCGGTGCCGATGTGTTCATCGGTTTGTCGCGTGGCAACGTGCTGAACAAAGACATGATAAAGGGCATGGCCCCCGACCCGGTCATCTTTGCCATGGCGAATCCGACCCCCGAGATCAGCTACGAAGATGCTACCTCAGCCCGTCCGGATTGTATTATGGCCACCGGCCGCTCGGATTACCCCAACCAGGTGAACAACGTACTCGGCTTCCCCTTCATCTTTCGCGGAGCCTTGGACGTACGTGCTTCCGAGATCAACGAAGAGATGAAGCTGGGCGCGGTGCGCGCACTGGCAGATCTGGCCAAAAAGCCCGTGCCGGAGATCGTGACGCTGGCCTACGGCAATACCAACCTGACCTTCGGCCGCGACTACATCATCCCCAAGCCCGTGGATCCGCGGCTCATCACCACCGTGGCGCCAGCCGTGGCCAAAGCAGCAATGGACTCGGGAGTAGCGAAGTTTCCCATCACCGACTGGGAAGCCTACAAACTGGAACTGGCCAAGCGCCTGGGCCATGACAATACCTTGTCGAAGGTCATTGAAACCAAGGCCAAACAAGCTATTAAGCGCGTGGTCTTTGCCGATGCCGAAAACGTATCGGTACTAAAAGCGGCACAAGTGGTTACGGAAGAACGGATTGCGGAACCCGTCTTGCTGGGCAATCGGGAAACCATTATGGCGATGCTGACCGAGCACAATATCCAGTTGTCGGAGACCATCGAAATTATTGATCCCAAGCAGCCTGCCAACCCGCAGGAGAAAGCCTTGCTGGAAAAATACACGGACCTCTTCTACCAAAAGCGCCAACGCAAAGGATTGATCCGGTCTGAGGCTGCCGAGGCCATGACTCACAAGAATTATTACGGTGCGATGATGGTAGAAACGGGTGCCGTGGACGCCATGATCAGTGGGCTGAGCCTCAAATACCCCCATACGGTGCGGCCTGCTTTACAGATCGTTGGCCCCCGCAAGGGTTTAAAGAAGGTAGCCAGTACGCATATTTTAATGACACGCTTTGGCCCCTTGTTCCTGGCGGATACCACCATTAATCATTTTCTCAACGCAGAAGATATTGCCAATATCACCGAGCTGGTAGCGGAACAGGTGGAGATGTTTAACATTGTTCCCAAGATTGCGTTGGTCACCTATTCCAACTTCGGAACGGTACCCAACGGGGAGTCGGCCGTGATGATGCGCGAAGCCACGGCAATTCTGCACCAACGGCACCCCGATTGGATGGTTGACGGGGAAATGCAGGCCCACATGGCGCTGGATCCAGAGCTGCGGCAGCAATTTTACCCATTCTCCAAACTGGGTGCCGAACGAGCCAATACCTTGATCTTCCCCAATTTGTCTTCGGCCAATATCGCCTACAACCTGCTGGGCGAAGCCACTAAAATGGACATTATCGGGCCAGTTTTACTGGGCATGAAAAAACCGATACACGTACTTCAGCTGGGCGCCACCGTGCGCCAGATCGTGGATATGGTGGGCATTGCTGCTATTCATGCGCAGTTGGTGGACGGAAAGAAGCGGTAAGGAGAGGTGGAAAGGTGGAAGCGGGTAAAAGGTATAAAGGTGGAAGCGTGTAAGTGCCGGGCACCAACCTGGGGACAGCTCCAGCGATCAGGGGCCACCCCAAAATCTTAAATCGTAAATCGTACATCTTGCATCTTACATTATTTAGGATATACGATGTACGATTTACGATGTTTGATTTTTTTGGCTGAGCAAGGCGCGTGCCGCTCTTCCCTTTAGGCGGCAATTAGCAGAAAGCAGCCCACCTACCGCACCTGATAATCATACGTAGCCAGCGGCCCCGCCAGATAAGCGCCGAATTGGGCTTTTACTTGTAAGTGCAGGGGATGTTGCTGGTGAGCGCGGTAGGCTGCTTCGTCGGTGAAGCCCATTTCCATAAGCACGTCGTAGGTGGCGAGGGCTCTTTCGTCGCCCAGTTTCCAAAATGTGCCGATTTGTAGATTTTTGACGGTTTCAATTTGGGCTAGCTGACTTAAATTAGCGTCTACGTTGGCGTTTGCTTTAGTGTCTAGGTAAGCCAAGCGGAGGAGCCGGATTTAATTATAGGGGAAAGGTTCTCTGGTTCTTGGCCGAATATAGTGGATCTTAAATGTATTCTACTGATTAGCATTTCTTGATTTACCTATAAGCTTCTAATAGACAGTCTTTTAAGGGCAAAACCTTCATTTGCAGAAACATTCAAGATGCGATTACCCACTCTAAAGGGCGAAGAACCAAAGTTCTATCAAGTAGACTCAACTAGCCTTCGTTCTCGTTTTTTAAAAAAAAAACAAAAAAATATTTTTACCAGTTAAAAAAATAGATTATCTTGTTAATGTTGTCGCATGAAACAATACTGTTATATTTTCACCAAATCTTTTTCAAGTAATCAGAAAATTATGATGAAACTTAATCAGTCCTAACTTTTGCCGAACAAAAAGGTTCATGCAACATCACCTATTTTAATTGTATAGTTTTTAACTCTCTAAAGTATAAAACAATGAAAAAGCTCTCTTTTCTCTTTTCTCTTTTCTCTTCTTCTCTTCTTGTGACAAAAATGATTTGCCAGTAGATTTAGGCTTGCCATCAACCTCCTCAGATGAGTATTTTGATTTTAATTATTTGACTTCACAGAATACATTTATTCTACAAGGATTTGATCAATTTTCAGGCTTTACAGAATCAGGGGAAGTATTTGAACGTCATCAATCTATAGAAGATAGTATTAAAGTCACCCAGTTGTTAAATCGTATTTTCAGAAACAAAAAAGATAGTTTTAAGTCTTTTTTTCAACCAACACAATATGGATATCCCATTTGGGATAGGGCGGTTGTGGTCAATAATACTACTGATGGTTTTAATTTAGTAAAGATTCCATTTGCTATAATTGAGTCGGATGTGATTACTGGTATTTTGTACTGTAAAATTGTAGGAAATACTTTTATTAATGCCTCGTATCTGGTTACCCTGAACTTTTTCCGATCTTAGATTTGGCTGCTTTCGAATTGGGCATGTTTGGCAGACAAGATATTCCCTTTCCCTATACCATCTTCCCTCCCTGGCCTGATAGTGTATTGACTGATAAGCACTATGAATATAAAGTTGCAGTAGGCTATAGCCCGACGGACTGTTATAAATTAGATAGTTGGTCTTCAGAGATGGGCGCATCATGCTGTAGGTATTATTGTACTAGTGGCTTGTTTATCGCGGGGAAATATGCTAGTCCCAACTTTGTTACGGATCCAGTATTGGATGGTGGCCAAGAGAAAAGACGGGAAAAATTACAGGTTTTACCTATTAATTAACTATAATTTCACCGCACCCGATAGTCATAAGTGGCCGGCGGCCCCGCCAGGTAAGCACCGAGCTTGGCTTTCACCTGTAAGTGCAGTTGATGTTGCTGGTAAGCGCGGTAGGCTGCCTCGTCGGTAAAGCCCATTTCCAGGAGCACGTCGTAGGTGGCGAGGGCTCTTTCGTCGCCCAGGTCGGCGAAGGTGCCGATGCGGAAATTTTTCACCAGCGGTATTTGGGCCAACTGTTTGAGGGTGGTTATCAAGCTGTCGACAGGTGCCTTTTCCTGGAGCTGGAAATAAACCAGGTGGACGAGTTGTACCGCCGGTTCGGTGGTGGCCGTGGCGGCTGGAATTGTGGCGGTTGCAGGGGCACTGGCGGGCTGGCAGGCGCCCAGTAACATACCGATTAGAAGTAGGAAAAGGACAGTGATTCTCATAATGCGGGTATTAAAGGGGGGCATTCGTTTGGTTCCGCCGGTAAGATACGTGCTCCGCGCGTTTTAATTCAATGCCAATAAATTTTTGCTTATGCTTTCTGTACGTGATGCTTACGCTATTGTTTTAAACCAGGCCCGGGATTTCGGTACGGAAACGATCCCCCTGCACCAGGGTATTGGCAGGATATTGCGGGAGGACTGGCACAGCGACCGCGAGCTTCCGCCCTACGACCGGGTGACGATGGATGGCATAGCAGTGCACTACGCCACGGCGGTGCAGCAAGCGCAGTTGGTCGTGGCCGGCGTGGTGGCGGCGGGGGATCCGGAGGCGGAATTGGCTGACCCTACGCAGTGCCTCGAGATCATGACGGGGGCCATGCTGCCCAGGGGCTGCGACACCATCATTCGGTACGAGGATGTGACCATCGAGAACGGACGGGCCACCATCAACGAAACCTACCAGCAAGGGCAAAACATCCACACCCAGGGGCAAGACCGGCAGGCCGGGGAACTGCTGGTTCCGGCGGGTACCTTGCTGTCGGCCAGCGAAATAGGGGTAGGTGCGTCCGTCGGCCGGGCGGACATTCAGGTGGCGCGATTCCCGAAAACCATCATCATCTCGACGGGTAACGAGCTGGTAGAAGTACACGAAACCCCGGCCGCCCACCAAATTCGGCGCAGCAACGTCTACCGCCTGCAGGCGACCCTCAACCACTGGGGCCTCACGGTGGCTACGGCCCACCTGCCCGATGACGAGGATTTGATCGTAAGCGCCCTAACCACCTTTGTAGCAGATTACGACCTGGTGGTATTAAGCGGCGGCGTATCGAAAGGCAAGTTCGACTTTTTGCCAGCGGCCCTGGCGAAAATTGGGGTGGAAAAGCATTTTCACGTCATCGCCCAACGGCCCGGCAAACCCCTCTGGTTTGGTACCCACCCGGTGACCAAAACCACCGTTTTTGCCCTGCCCGGCAATCCGGTTTCCTCCTTCATGTGTACGCAGGTGTACCTGCAAGACTGGCTGAAAGCATCGCTGGGGCAAACCATTGCCCCGCTGCCGCACGGCATTTTGCAAGCTGAAGTGCGCTTCAAGCCGGCGTTGACTTATTTCTTAGAGGTCAAAATTGCCTACGACGCCCAGGGGCGTATCCTGGCCTTTCCCCAACAGGGCAATGGTTCCGGCGATCTGGCTAATCTTCTGAACGCGGATGCTTTTATCCGGCTGCCGCCCGACCGCGAATATTTTGGGGTGGGGGAGGTTTTTCCGATTTATGGGTATCGGTAGGATGGGGGTGCAGGATAACAACCAGGGCGGTTTTTAACCACAAAGGTTTTAACCACAAAGGTTTTTAACCACAAAGGGCACCGAGATAACAAAGAACACAAAGGTTTTTTTAGCCACAAAAGCACGAAAGGCACGGAAATTTCACCAAACAATTTTTGTGGGATTTAGTGCTTTTTGTGCTTTAGTGGCTATCTTTTTTTTACCACATAGGGCATGGAGGTGACAAAGTGCACATAGGGAGTTTGCTATTCCTCTTTGTTTCCTTTGTGCGCTTTGTGTCCTTTGTTTTCTTTGTGGTTTTTCTGGTTTTTCCCCCTTTGTGGTTTTTTTTCCATGGAGCTCCGCAGACCTACCCCCGCATCTTCACCATCCGTACCGTTTTCTGGCCAGTTTTGGTCTGAACCCGGCAGTAGTAAGTGCCTGCGGGCAAGCTGTGGGTTTCCACCGTAATGCGATGCAGGCCCGCCGGGAAAGACTGGTTGCTGACGACCCGCAGTTCGTTGCCGATGACGTCGAAGAGGCTGATCTTGACCCATTCGCTGCCCGTGGTCAGCTCCAGGGTGGTGGTCTGGTTAAAGGGGTTGGGGTAGATTTTGAGGTCCGGAGCGGCCGCTGCGGGATCGTAGGTGGCCGTGATGCTGCAATCTCTCAGGATGGGGATATGCTGAAAATCCTCGTAGAGGACTTCCCGGACGGTGGATGCTGCCAGTCCGAACCAATCCATCAGTACGGAGCCATACACCGAGCGGAAATCGTACTGCATGGGTACGCCTTCCTGGTTGTCGACATCGAGGGCTATTTCGGGGTTCGTACCGATGACGCCGGCGTTGACACAGGATCCGAAAACCAATAGTGGCGCGGCGGTGCCGTGGTCGGTGCCCAGGCTGGCATTGGAGCGGATGCGGCGACCGAACTCGGAGTAAGTCATGCCCACTACCCGCTCTTCGAGGCCGAGGAGCCGGAGGTCGTCCTGGAAGGCACAGATGGCGTCGCCGAGGGTTTGCATCAGCACGGCGTGTTCGCCGGTAGTAGGGTCGTTTTCCACAACCTGGTCGGCGTGGGTATCGAATCCGCCGAGGCTGACGACGTAGATTTTGGTACCCAATCCACCGGAGATGAGCTTGGCTACCGTCTTGAGTTTGGTGGCCAGGGCATTGTCGGCGGGGTATTTGGTGGAGAGGTTGGCGCCGCTGTCGTTGGCGCCCTGGATGACCTCGTTGTAGGCGTTGGTTTGTTCGATGGTGTTGATGAGGAAGGCCAGGCGATTGCCGTAGCAACCAGCGGCGACTTCGTTGTTGGCGGGCGCGGCCAGGGCGCTCAGATTCTCGGGGTCCACGACGGCCAGGCTGAAATTGCCGCTCATGCCCTGGCAAGTTTCCGTGACCACCGAGCCGATGGTCATGGCCAGGGGGTCGGGGCAGTCTTCGTTAGGGTAGTTGGCCGGATAGCCGGGGAACTGGGTGTCGAGATAGCGACCCAGCCAGCCCGTATCCAGAAACTGGTCGGCATCGGAGGCCGTGTGCCAGATGTCGAGGGAGCGGAAGTGGGAGCGGTTCTGGTTGGGGTAGCCCACGCTCTGCACGATATTTAGCTGACCGTTGTCGAACACCTCGTGCATGCCGGTGAGGGAACTGTGCAAGGCCACGGTGTCGGTAATATTGAGGAGGCTGTTTTCGGGTAGCAGTATGTTGCCACGCACGGCCGCCAGGTTGTCGTACTGGTCGCGGGGGATGACCATGTTGAGGCCGTCGTTGCCGCCGTTGAGTTGGATGAGGACCAGCACGCGGTCGCTGGTGCCGTTGAGGAGGCTGAGGAACGACTTGTCGCTGATGGCGGCAACGGGCACGCCACCCAATAAGAGGGGTGCGGAGAGGAGGGAGCTATTTTTGAGGAAAGATCTTCTTTTCATGGTGGGCATTTTTTGTCGGTAAAGGAGGACGGTAAACGGTCAGGAAATGATGGTGGACCAGGGGTTAGATGAGGTAGAATTCCGGCATTTTGAACAAGGTCCGGAAGAGGGATTGGAGCTTGGTCAGGACGGCGTCCCGCAGCTCCGGGTTCGTAGGGTCTTGTAGGTATTCACTGTATTCTACCGTCCACTCAAAATCCGGTAAGCCGGGAATAAGCACTTCTTTGAGGAAGCTGAGCTGGTTGCTGGCCAGGGGCTCGGCGAAGAGGTAGGTGGCGATACCACTGATCAGGGCGTTGGGGTCGAGGTTGTTGTCGATCTCGGCGATGAAGGCCAGCAAGTCGGGTTCCCAGCGGAAGCCAAAGACGTTGAGGCCATTGGCGAGTCGGTCGCTGGTTTCCTGGCGCTTGACGAGGGTGACGGAGTTGATCCAGATCTCGTCGTACTGGGGCGACTGGTAGAAGGCTTTCCAGCCAGCTACGGAGGGCAGGCCCATGAGTTCCATGTCCTGGTCGGTGGCCAGTTGGTAGAGCTGGTCCCAGAAGCGGTACTGGGGCAGGAGCGGGGCCGTGCTGCTGACGAGGCAGGTGTTGAGGATCTTGAACAGGTAGTCGATGGGGTGGGTGATCATACACCCCTGGTTGGTGGCCAGGAAGAAGTATTCGCTGGCCAGGAGGGCTTCGACGGCTGGCTGGATCTGGTAGTTATTGGCGAGGATGAGCTGGGCCATCGGCTCGATGATGTTGGCCTCCACCGCCGGGTCGATGCGGGCACCGACGAACCAGATGTGCAGTTGGCGGCTGAGGTAGCGGGCGACTTCTTCCTGCTGGAGGATGAGGTCGATGACCACGCGGTACTCCTGGTCGCCGGCATTGCTGATGATGGCGTTGTGGAAGCGGTGCGACAGTTGCTTCTGTTCCTGGTCGTGGCGGTTGTTGACGTAGACACCAGCCACCTGGCCGGTAGCGAGCGTGCGGGTGACCCAGCCGGTGAGGGCGCGGGCCAGGGCCACCACATCGTCTTCGGTGTAGAACGTATAATCGCCGGGCGCCGCTACCGGGCCGCGGCCGATGGTGAACAATTCGAGGAGCTCGCGGGCGTAGTTTTCGTTGGGTGCCTGCCGGGTATTCTGGTTGCCGTTGAGGTAGAGCAACATGGCGGGCGAGACGGTGATTTCTTCGGCCATGCTGCGGAAGTCGCCCAGGGCGTGGGTGCGCAGGATGTGGAGGTACTGGTAGCCGAACTGGCCATTGTTGATGTCGCTGATGGCAAAATGATTGTGCCAGAACAAGACCATCTTCTCGCGAATAGATACGCCCCCGTTCATGCACAACCCCATTTGCCAGGCCGTGAGCGAGCGGCGACGGGCACCCAGAAGACCTGGTGGCGGTGGTACGGGAGGTGGCGTGTTGACCCACGTTTCGCCCAGTCCGGCGTTGGGGTCGTTGCTGTAGTTGTAGTACACGGGTGGCGGTGGCAGGGGCTGCGGCGCAAAGAGGGCACCAATGGTAGCGCTGAGGCCATCGGTCACGGCCTGCCGAATCTGAGTCGGGTTGGGGCCAAAGGTCGTCCTGCGGAGCAGGTGGGCGGCCTGGGCGGTGTCCCAGGGGCCGGTATAGGGGCTGAGTGTATTGGTAGCGGTAGCCAGGCTGCTGCTGGGGGCTGCCAGGGGAGTGGCCGCGCGGGCGGTTTGTAGAAATGATCTTCGGTTCATGCGCAAACGATTAGGAGGGGGTTACAGCTGAGTATTTTGACGGAAATAAATCTAGCAACTTTCCCTGGATATTTATGATGGTAATGAATTGCTACAAAGGTTGCCTGGGGATGGTCATAATTTTTCGGATTGGTGTGGAAAGCGGGGATTGTATCCGTGATACCATACGCTCAATACGAGATGAGCGAATAGTAGCTGCCTGCCACGTCTTCAGCGTTGCCTGGCACCACAGTCACAGACTGTGGTGGATATTTATTCGTAGACATATTCTTCGAATAGCGGGGGAATAGCGGGGAACAAGGATTAGGACCAACGCGTGTCGGACACCTCCAAGGTGTCCGACACGTGTTGGTCCTCGGCACCCTTCGCGCCAGGGGTTGGAGCAGGCCGCGGCAGGCGGCGCCCGCAGGGCCGACCCACGGGAGCTGCGTACGACCCGACGCCGCGCGCTGACGTGAGGAAGCGCGGGGTGGGGCGCCCCGGTAGTAAGCCAACGTTCCTTTTTTAGGCCCCGAGCGGGCCGCGGAAAATAGTATCTTTGCTGGCGTAAACCTGACGATGAATTTTATGGAATTACCGCCTGAACCTGCGCAGACCGCCTCCTTGCCCCTGGATTTTTCCAAGGAAACGGTGAACGTGATTCGTACTACGCTGCGCAACTACATCGAGCTGACTTCGATTGCCGACAACAAGGCCAATGTGCTGCTCAGTTTGAATGCGGTGATGATCGCGTTTGTGGTACCGCTGGCGATTTCCAACCTGGAGGTGATTTTCGCCTATACGCTCTTTGTGCCCCTGTTCTTTTTGGCCGTGACTTGTTTTGCGACCATTTACGTGACCACGATGGTGCTGGTGCCCAAGGGCTTCGAGGAATTCAACGATGAGCTGCCACCGGGGATGCCGCCCAGCCCCTTTTTCTTCGGGACGATCCAGGACATGACCCTGGAGGAGTACTTTGCCTACCTGCACCGGGCTACCCAGGACAAGCACACCGTGCGCCATCACTTGTCGCTGGACCTCTTCTACATCGGTCGGCGACTGGGCGAAAAGATGACGCTGATGCGGCGCAGCTTTTTGATTTTCCGACTGGGGATTTTTCTCACCTTACTGGCTACGGGGATGGTTTTGTTGTTGAATTACCTGCAGTAGGGCTTCTTTTCGGCTAGCTTCTAAAGACTTCATCGATGTATTGCTCCCTGAGGTAGTTGTAAAAGGACTCGCGGCTGACGAAATTGGCGGTCAGGTTAGACAACAGGGCCGTGAGCATAATGAAGAAGATCGCGTTGTGGCTGTTGGTCATTTCCTGTACTGCTGTTAAAGTAGTGATTTTTTGTTAAAAAAGGCTTTTGCTGGGGTTAGCGCTTCTTTTATTTGGTTGAACAGTGCATCCTGGTCTGCCGCCAGGTTGGTCTTCACTTTCTCCAGGTGGTTGATGGTGGCGGGGTCTAGCCCCGTTGTTTTAGCGGTTACCTCAGCCAGGTGTTCCTGGATCACCTGGGCATCGTGCCACTGGCCGAGGAGCACTGTTAAAGCGTCGAGGTGAGTAGCCCAGGTGTTGTGCTGCCCTTCGAACACGCTGGTGTGGTTGTAATTGAACTGCTTCAATGCTTTGCGGAGGGCGTGCAATTGCGGGGGGTGTGCGTCACCCTGGTCGAGCATGCTTTTGATCTTGTACTGCTTCTTTTTCAAATAGCGAACGGCTTTTTTTCGCTTTACCCGGGCGAGAAAAGCAGCAATCAACCGGTATTTTTTTTGCAGCCGGAGCCCCCGTTTTTTGTGGAGCAGCGAAAAATAGACTGCTTCTTCCCGCAAGCGGTGTTCTGTTAAATGCGTTCGATAATCCGGCAGCGCTGCGTCACCCAGGTATTGTTTGAGGATGGCTTCTTCTACCTGCAAATCCCTTACTTTTCCGGCCTGACGAAAGAGGACCCGGAAAGGTTTAAAGGTTTTCTTTTGCTGGAGATCGGGCTGGCAAAAATGAACCAAATCCAGTAGCGCATTCATTTTTTTTAGCTCTACCCGCAACTGGTGAAAGGTCTCGGGGGTATACGTATGCCGGGGGCATGCTATTAGTTTGTTAATAGCTGTCTTTCGCTTTTTGAAATATTTTTTAAGTGTTTTCAATAGTCGTAATATACGTGCTTTTTCGTTTTGTGCAGCTGTAGCCTGCCGCAAACAAGAACAAAAATAAGACCCCAAAAGCGCCATTTTTTTTGGTGCAATTGGGGCCTTGGTGGGACCGTTGAATTCCGTGCCGGGACTAGGGTGAAACGACTATTTTGGCGAACAGCAGGGAAAGTGGATCAGCCGTCATGATCCCTAAGTGGTTGCGGTGTTTGACGGTGAGGTAAGCCTCGCTCAGGCACAAGTCCGGGAAAGTAACGCCGGGCGTACCGTCAGTGTCGATAATGACCCCGGTTCTGGTGATAAAATAAGCCCTCCGGGCCACGATTTTGGCCGGATTGTCGGGTTGGCGAACCTCCACCAAGACCCAGTCGACAACATCTGCCGGGATGCTGGGTACCGTCTCATTCTGCCCGTAAGGATCGATAAGTGGAATCAGCGGCTGGTTGTTGCCATCGAGGGTGGTTCTCAGCAGGTCATTCATCATTTCGGTACCGGGAAGGTGAGCCCCCTGCAGCAAAGCCGTAATGTCGAAGGTGACGTCCCGGCACAGTTGTACCAGGCAGACCTTTTGCAAGCTGGTCTTGCCACCTGTGCCAGCACCGAAGCCGAAGTGGACCAGGGGATTACCATTTAGGTAGTCGGCTACCAGGTTGTCGGTCAGCCCATTGCCGATGGCGGTATAAGACAATACCTGGGTGCCGTCGAAAGTGGCGGTCATGGTCTGCGTAGCGGGATCCCAATCCATTTTCACCCGGTGGTAGCGGGCGTCTTCGAAATTGGGTTTGGTGGTATTAACCACCACCGGCCCGGCCAGCGGAACGGTAAGATTTCCTCCCTTCCAGAACGAGAGGTGGTCTTCCAGTAATTCATACAGGGTAGGCGCCAGCGGATCGTAAGGCGTATTGGGTGGCAGGATGTTGGTGGCCGCTGCGTAGTTGTCGAATTCCAGACCAAAGGAATGCGGTAGTCCATCTACTCCCATCGCCGACCCCAGTGTACCGAGGTGCGCAGGATCGTCATTTTGCAGTGCGAAGGTGATGCCGTCGGCGCGATCCCGGTTGTCGGCACTGCCATCAAAGCTCATGAATATATTGAATTCGAAGCTGAAGTGGTGATCCATATCCAGGGTGTTGTCCGACCAGATCGTTCCGGTCTGGTTGGTGGCATCCTGCGTCAGGATATAGCACTCGCAACCGTCGGGATCGGGATCAAGTACCGCGCTGCCGTAGGGATTGAACACAATATTCAGGGGCAGGTCGATCTGGAAACTTTGTTCGGCCTGTACCGCATTGTAAATGCCACTGCCATTCTGGACGGCCTGGATGGTGACCATGGCCGGGAGCGGTAAGTTGCTGTTGGCAATGTTCGCAACATCGATGGTAACGGTGTTGCCAGCGATATTCACGTACTGATCACCTGCAGTAATGTTGTAGTCGACGGGTGCACCAGAAGATGCCGTCGCGTCGAGGGGGATCGGCGCTTCGTCGAAACACACGTCGAAAATCGCGGGGAAGTCCAGGTATTGCGTCAGCGTGCCGTTGGATTCCTGGCTGATCACACAGACTTCATGGCGATTGTTGGCGCCGCCAGTGCCGGCACCGAAGCCCCAGTAGACCTCGGTGGTTCCGATGAGGGCGGCTATATCTCCGGTGTAGGTGTTTCTCAGGCTGCCGTCGACAATTACCGACATGATCTGGTTGGCGACATCCCATTGGATAATTACATTGTGGGTTTGGTTGTCTTCGGCGTTGGCACAATTTCCACCCGCATCTTCGATGATGCATTCCCGGGTACCCAGAGCCGTAGCCACGTTGGCATTCTCCCAGAAGTACACATAATCACCGGGGAAACCGGCGGAGGGGTAGGTCTTGAAGGACAGCCCGAAGGAAGGTGTTACTGCAGGCCGGCCAGCGCCATTGATGTCGTCAATGCCAAAGCTGCCGCCGTAGCCACCCAGGGCGGCTGTCCCGCGGGTATCGGCGTGGAAGGCGAAGGCGATGCCGTCGGCGCCGGCTGTATTGCCGCCACTCACGTCGTTGCCCAGGTACAAGTCGGCTTCCAGGCGGAAGTTCTCGGTCAGGGATACGGTCGTAGTGGACCAGGCCGTACCTACCTTATTGTTCAGCTGGGGCGTCAGCGTATAGCAGTCGCCACCATCGCTGGTGGCATCTCCGTTGACCAGGAGGAGGCAGTTGTCTCCGATGGTTACCGAGCCGGTCGTTGAGCAGCCAGTTGCATCGGTGACGGTTACGGAGTAGGTTCCCTTGGCCAACGTGGATACGGTTGTTGGTTCCGATTCCATAGAATTTGCCGGTGTTCCTGGAATGATGTCCCAGTCTACAATGATCGGAGGCGTAAAGCCAGCGTTCACGGTCACGGTAGCTTCCCCATCCGAACCGCCACAGGAAGCAGGCACTGGCAGTACCGTGGTAAAGTCAATCGTGAAGCCCGCCAATTCCCCGATGACGACCGTTTGAGTGGCCTGGCAGTTGTTGCCGTCGGTCACGGTTACGCCGTAGGTCCCCGGAGCCAGTCCGGTGGCGGTAGCCGTGGTCTGATTATTGGGTAGGGGTGCATCATCCCAGGCATAGGTAAAGTCGGTATCGCCACCCTGATCGGCAGCCACCACCGTTGCCGTTCCGTCGGATCCGCCACAGGAAGCATCGATTGTTGCGGTTACGGAAAGCGTGGGCCCGAGTATCTCATTGACCGTAACAATCCGCCTCACCTCACTGCCGGCGCCGCCGTCGTCGACGACGGTTACGCGGTAGGTGCCCGCCGATAGACCCGTGGCCGTTGGCGTGGTTTGTGCGGTGCCATCGTTCCAGAGGTAGGTGTAACTTCCGATTCCACCGGCAGGGGTAGCCGTGGCTGATCCGCCCTGTCCACAGATATTGGGGGTACTCATTACCGCCACGCTAAAGGCAGGTGCCGTGATGACCAGGTTGTCCAGGCAGAATTGCTGGAGATTCACCTTGCCGCCAGTGCCGGCGCCGAAGCCCCAACGCACCTGGGTGGGGTCAGTGAAGAAGCTGCGGATGTCGCCGTCGTAGGTGTCCTGCAGGACGCCGTCGAAAGTGACAGTAAATTCCAGCAGGTCGGGGTTCCATTCGATAACAATCGGGTGGAATGCCCCGTCTTCCACGTTTTGCGTGACGGCAAGTGCATCTACAATAGGGACCGGCTGCTGCAACGGGCTGATTACTGCCCCCCCCGACCAGAAGGAGATGTGGTCGGCGGTGAGATCGTAGGCACCGCCGGGGTAGGTGTCAAATTCAGCGCCGAAGGAGGGCACCACGCCACTCACGGCCATGGCCGTGCCGTTGGCGCCCAGGGCGGTGACGCCGCGGGGGTCGGCCTGGAAGGCAAAGGTCATCCCGTCGGCAAAATCCATATTATTGGCGCTGGGGTCTCCGTTGCCCAGGTAAATGGAACCGGTGAGCACAAAGTGGTCGTTGAGGTTTACCGTCGCATCAGACCAGATGGCGCCGGCCTGGTTCAGGGGCGTTTCCGTGGTGAGGGTGTAACAATTGCCGCCGTCGTTGGTGGCCGTGCCGGCGGTAGTCAGGGTGGGGCAGTCCGAGGCTACGCTGACGGAGCCTTCCACGGTACAATTGGTGAGATTGTCCGTTACGGTCACAAAATAAGTGCCTGGAGGTAGATTAGCGGCGGTGGCCGTAACCTGTGCACCGGCGCCAACGTCGGTATTGCTGTCCCAGGCATAGGAATGTGTGTTCGGTCCGTTGGCCGTTACGGTAGCGCTGCCGTCGGAGGTACCACAGGGCGCCGGAACGGAAATGAAGCTGAGGGTAAAGGGCGTGCCCGCACCGACGGTTGCGGTCTGAGACCCCGTACAGCCATTGTCATCGGTAACGGTGACGGAGTAGGTGTCGGGTGCTAAACCTGTTGCCGTAGGCGTTGTCTGACTGCCGGCCGCGATATCCCACAGGTAACCAGTAAAGTTGGTCGATCCCTCCTGGGCACTGGGGATCGCCGTAGCCGTACCGTCGGCAGCAGTCGAGCAACTGGCGTCGGCGGTATTGATGGCGACGGCAGGCCCGGGCGTACTGGTGATCGTCACTGAAGCGTTGGCGGTATAGATGCCGCTGTCCGTTACCGTCACGGTATAGGTGGCGGGGGCCAGTGCGCTGATGGTCGAAGTACCGTTTTGGGCATCATCCACGGAAGTTGGGGCATTGCCACTCCAGCTGAAGTTATACGGCGGGGTGCCGCCAGTGACGGTCACCGTGGCTGAGCCCGTGGCCATGTCACAATTGACATTGGTCTGGGCCACATCCAGCATCATGGCCGCAGCGCCGATTTCCAGGCTGGTGAAGCAGAACTGCTGGAGGTTGGTAGCGCCGCCGGTGCCGCCACCAAAGCCCCAGTAGACCATGTTGTCGCCACCGAAGAAAGTACTGACGATATCGCCGGTGTAGGTGTCCCGCAAGACATTATCCAAATACACGGAGAGTTCATTCAGGACGGGATTCCATTCGACTTTAACGGGATGAAAAGCATTGTCCTCAATATTGGCAGAAGTGGGGCTGGCCTGAACCGCTGCTTGCAGGGGCGCGTATACATTGCCATTGCCCCAGAAAGAAAGGTGGTCAAAAGCGGGTTCGCCCCCATTGGGATAGGTGTCGAATTCGATGCCGAAGGAAGGTGTGACGGCAAGTGTGCCATTTATTAAGGAAATGGCGTAAGAGCCCCCGTAGCCGCCGATGGCGGCCGTCCCTCTGGTATCCTTCTGCAGCGCGAAGGCCAGGCCATCGGCGCCAGTCTGGTTGTTGCCACTGACATCGTTGCCAAAAAAGAGCTCACCTTCCAGGATAAAGGGCTTGGTCAGATTGAGCAGGGTCTCCGACCAGATGGTGCCAGCCTGGTTGTTGGGGGTGGTGCTGGTCAGGGTATAGCAATCCCCGCCGTCGGCCGTGGCGGTGCCGTTGGTGGTCAGGGTAGGGCACCCCGTTTGGCCAAGGACCACCGATCCGGTAGCTTCACAAGTGCCATTCTCCGTGACCGTCACGGCGTAGGTGCCGGCGGATAGGCCGGTGGCCTGGGCCATGTCCTGAGCACCGTTGCCGATATCGGTGTTGGGGCCCCAAAGATAAGTCAAGGTACCCGTGGCACCATTGGCCGTTACGGTAACGGTGCCGTCTGCCATGCCGCAGGTAGCGGGTTGGGGGTCAAAGCTAAGCGTGAAAGGTGCTGCTTCGGTGACGTCGACGGTTGTAATAGCCGTACAAAAAACATTTGGCGTACCGGTACCTTCTTCAACTGTGACCGAGTAGGTACCTCCCGGTAATCCGGTAGCGGTTTGGGAAGTCTGATTACTCGCATTAGCATCCCAGAGATAGGTAAAGGTGTTTGAGCCGCCGTTGGAAGTAGGGGTAACCGTGGCGGTACCGTTGCTCTGGCCGCAGTCGGAAGGGGTAGCAGCAGTCACCAGCGTCGGTCCGGGGATATTGCCGATGGTGAATGCGACTGTTTTACTATTGGGCGTAGGGGTGGCCGCATCCGTGACGGTTACATTATAGGTGCCGGGGCCCAGGTTACTGGCGGTGGTGCCACCACCGGAAATGGTGCCGGCACTCCACTGGTAGTTATAAGGAGCGGTGCCACCGCTAACGGACGCCGTTGCCGTACCATCTGCCATACCGCAGTTGGCATCCGTGGTTGCTACCGCGACACTGAAAATGGATACCCCAATTTCCAGGCTTTCAATACAAGCCTTGTGTTCGTTGGTGGCGCCGCCGGTGCCGGCACCGAAACCGAAATAGGCTTCCGTGGCGCCGCCTAACAACGTGCGAATGTCGCCGCTGTAGACATCTCTTAAACTGCCGTCAAACTGCACGGAGAACAGGTTGGCCAACGGATCCCATTCGAGGATCACGGTATGGGGCTGGCCATCTTCAATGTTGGTCGACAGCGCGCTGGCCTGTACCGGGGGTTGCAGGGGCGCGGTCACATTACCGGCGGCCCAGAAGGAGATATGGTCCTCGGGAGGGTCGAAACTTCCGGTGCTTTGGTAGGTGTCGAATTCTACGCCAAACGAAGGTGCTAGGCCGTTTACGGCCATTGGTGTGCCGTTTGAACCCAAAAATGTGTTGTTGGTATTTTGCAGGGCAAAGGTCATGCCGTCACCACCTCCGCCATCGGTGGTGCCCAGGTTGACGCTCAGCGTCAGCCGGAAGGTTTGGTTGAGGTCGGCGATTAGTTTCGTCGTGGTCCAGGCGGTACCGGCCACATTGCCCGCGTCGGGGGTGATGATGTAGCAATCGGTACACCCATCGCGGGCGGCTGCTCCGTTGGTGACCAGGCTGAAGTTGCCGTTGTCATGATCGAGGACAAAGGATTGGACCTGGGTCAGCGCCGGATCGTAAGTGGCATCCCCGGCCTGGTCCACCTCGATGCTGATGATGACCGGTAAGGGTAAATTGTTGTTCGTGATGTTACTGACCTCAATCGTGAGTATGTCACCCGTAATGCTCACGTACTGGTTGCCGCCGGTGATCGTATAGGTTACCGGGAGTCCGGAACTGGCCGTAGCGCCCAGCGCGAAAGAAGTGGGATCGGTCAGGCAGCGGTCGTTGATCATGGGGAAGGTAATGGTCTGGGCCAGGGTGGTACCGTCGCCGATGCAGAGGCTGGTCTGGGGAATGACCGACTGGGTGGTTACGCCATGGGCCCATTCCAAACGGATAACTGCGCCACCGGCGGCTTCGTAGTGTTCCAGCACGATGGGCACTTCCATACCCTGCACCAGGCTGATTGTGCCGCTGTAGGTGGTAGGCCCTTGTGGGATCCAGGCATCTACCAGTTGTTGCTCGTCTACCCACAGCCGGACGCCGTCGTCAGCCGTCGCGTAGAAGGTGTAGGTGCCATCTTCGGGCGGCAGGACGGTACCGCTGTAGCGGGTCGAGAAGTTGTCAGCATTAACCAGGGGGTCGGGCGATCCGGCGCCGAAATTAAAGTCGACGGTGGGGACGATCGTGGTCAGCACCGGCGGGCCGGTTAGCGTCGTATTGTTGAAGTAATCGGCTCGCAGACCGGCACAGGGCGCCTGGAAGTTTTGGTCCAGGGTGCCGATCCACTCGGCAATCAGGGCGGTTCCGACCACATCCACTTCATTTTTTGCCAATGGTGGCATGACGATGCCAGGGCTGGTGGAATTCATGCGGGTATGGAGGACCGAGTGGCCCACATCCATCGGTACGATCACCCGGTTTAAGGGGTCGCCCAGGTCCACGTTGAGGGGGCCGTAGATCAGGTATTGAAATTGTAAGTCGGTGGTGATGCGGGCATCAAAAACGGCGCGGTTGCCGGTGCCGGGGCGGTGGCAATAGCTGCAGTTGGCGTCGAGGTAGGAGCGGGCGCGATCTTCCAGGGGGTCGGTGCCGGCCGTGGGGCTCAACTTCAGGAAAGTGGGGATGTCGGAAATCTGGAAGGGCGTACCGGCAAACATGGCCAGGTTATTGTAGGTCTCCAATTGGTTGCCGATGGTTCCGCCCATGCTGGCATAATTGATGTCCCGGTTGAGTTGGCGGGTCTTGGCACCAAGCACGTTGCCGGCGGCCTGGTTGTGGCACTGCTGGCATTCTGTCCGGCTCGGGTATTGCCAAACTTGCTGGCGGGTGCCGCCACCGGCCAGGGCAATGGAAATGTTTTCGGTCGTTCCCATGTCCAGCAGGTCGGCGTCGGTTCCGTCGGCGCGCCATTTGTAGGTGAGGTAATAGTAGGTTCCATCGTCGCCGTGCACCACAAAACGGGTCTCCAGTCGCCTGGTGACGACGGGGTTGTTTTCGTCGATGGGCAGTTCAAAATGCTTGACCAGCACGGTTCCTTTCGGGAACTGCCATTCCCCGTTTTCGGAGAAGATGATCTTTTCGTCGGGTTGGTCGTGGATGCCATTGTTGTCTTCGTCGTTGGGCACGGCCAGGTAGCGGAATTTAAGGGCGCCATCCGACCAGAAGGGTACATTCAGTTCGTAGGGAATCAGGCCGGGGCGGGGGGTGAGGGTGCTGATGCCCGCAAAAGTACCGCTTGCTCCATTGGGGCCGTTTCTGTTAAAGACATCGATTTCCGACAAGAGGGCCGGCGCCGGCACGGCGTTGCCGATGGCTTGCAGTTTATAGATTTTGGTGTTGCTGCCTTGCCGGCAGAGGTATATTTCGCCAGCGTGGTCCTGGCCAAAGGTGATTAGCGATCCTGGCGTGAAAGCAGCGATTTCTTCCCGGGAGATATTGGTGATGTGGCCGCTACCGTCTTCGGTATAGGATACGGCAAAGATCCGTTGCTGTGCGTAGCCCCCGCAGATGTACTTGCCAACGAGGTCGGGGAGGGCGGTGCCCCGGTACACGTAGCCGCCGATAATGGCGTTCGCTTCCGAGCGGAGGAAGTCGGTGACGGGGTCTTTCCGGGTGCCCAGGTAATTGGCCGGGTACGTACCGAGGTTGCCTTCTTTGGCCGGCCAGCCGAAGTTGATGCCCGTAGAAACTTCATCGGTCTCCAGGACGTTGATTTCTTCCCGCGATCCGGCGCCGACCTCGCCACTCCAGAAGCGGCCGCCGACCATATCCTGGGTCATGCGGTGGGGGTTGCGGTTGCCAATGGTGCAGTATTCTTCGAAGTAATCGCCGTCGTTTAGGGTTACGCCTTTCAGGGCGGCCAGGGCACCCCAATCCGGATTGTCATCGGGGATGTAGTAGCCGCGGCCGGTAAATTCTTTATCTGGATTGGCAAGGAAAGCCGGGTTGGCCATATCGGCTTGGGAGGCCGGCTCACTGGCGATGTAATGCCCGGCAAAACCGTCGGTGGTGGTGCCGGCGTTGTAGGTTGGGTCGATTTGCACGATTCTCTTGGGCACATGGCTGGGTGCCGTGGGGTGGGAGGGTCCACGTTGGTCGACATCAAGGCGGATCCAGCCGCCCTGAAAGTTGTTGGTAATCACTTGTGCGGTAGAGCCGGTAAATTGCTCACCCATGGTCACCAGTAGATTGCCGTCACTGTCCCAGGTCATGCCGCCGCCGCGGTGGGAACTGTTGTAGAGGTGGACGTTGATCATGACCAACTCGGAGGTGAGGTCGGCGGTACCGTTGACAACGGTAAACCGGGACAGCCGGAGGAAGATATCATCGCTAAACGTGGTATTTTCGCCCGATGACCAGGTCGATTGAGAACCGGTACCTTCCACCAGCGCATTGTACCATACGTATACATAAGGGGTGCCCGGATAACCGGGGTGAAAGGCCATCCCCAGGTTGCCACCGTCCCAGACGACGGCGGTGCGGGCGCTGAGGTCCAGAAAGGGTACTTTTTGGGCAGTGGTGACGGCCGGATTGTTGTCAAAGGCCTCGTAATACCCCCGCCGGGAGCCGATAACAATGCGGTTGGTACCTGGTTCGGGCACAAAAACCAGGGTACTGTCGGCGATCATGTTGGGAAAGGCTTCCACCACCTGGTAACCGATGACCTGGTCTGGTGTGGAAATGGGCAACGTTCCGTTGAGGAATTTTTTCATCGGTTGTGGGGCCGTGAGGCCTGGCCCGGGGAGGATGCCTGGCGCAAAAGCTACACACGCCCATACTATGCCGATAATTAACCATACCTGATAGTGGGCAAATGCATGGATAGTGCTTCCAGGGGTTTTAGAGGTGTTGTTCATTGTGGTTTATTTTATAATAGGTGCGCTTTGTGGAAAAACTACATCAGCTGAAAACCGAAACGACGGGTAACAGGTAAACTGCTGAATAACCGTTATTCAGGACAAAAATTAGAGGGGGGGGGATGGAAATGGTGCCAGTGAGCACGTGAATACACCAAAGGGGGGAAGGTGTATTATTTATTTGTAACTATTTAGGTCGATTTGCAAAATAGCTAAAAAATTGCGAACTAGCATCGATG
>PZPC01000006.1 GCA_003045895.1 Bacteroidota bacterium | reverse complement strand
TCTTATTGAGCATCCATCGCTCTGGCTTGTACTACGAGCCTAAAGGCGAAAGTGCCCTTAATGAAGAGTTGATGCGATTAATGGACGAGCACTACCTTGAATACCCTTGCAAAGGAGCGACGCGTATGCATACCTGGTTAACGCTGGACAAGGCTTGAGTGCATGACGTAAGGCTCATTATTGCACACACGGTTGATGTGGCTCAGGATATTGATGGTCTGAGCGGTAAGGTCATTAAAACTTCCAGGGGCATAATCTCCAAACACGGTTGCCCTATCGCTTGGGTTTGGGCCATATTGGTAAAAAACGGCTTCGGGATTGCTTAAATTACAATTAATATTTAGCAATCCAGGGTCTATCCCAATGGCTGGATTGTACTGGTGTGCATCACAACATTCGGGATTGTTTGTTATGGGTACAATAATCGAAATAGGGGGCGTAGTAGACGGAAAATTCCCCATCAACTGGCGATCCCAGAGCGAGTAAAAGCCATTTAAAGGAGAACCATCAGCTGTAATTCTGGAACTGAACCCAAGTATATGCATGATTTCGTGTAGAGCAAGTGAATAAAGATCGGTAGCGATAGCACCTACTCCAGGGTTGTTGAAATCTCCGCCTGCATCCAAATTCAGGGTATGCCATTGTACACCCGTTAGATTGATGCGGAATTCTCCAGCGCTATATCCTGGTGCCAAAATTTGATCAAAATCGGCGTCGGTATTGATGTGTTCCCACACCAAATTGCTTTCAATACCACAGCCATTGAATAGACCATCAGCTCTCCAAAAAGCGGTAGCGGCACCGTTGATGCCCGTTCCTAAATCTTCTTTTCTAATACGAATAGGAATATCTGAATGCGCAGAATTGAAAAGCAAGGAAATATCTTCAAATGCTCGGCAGATGGTATTGGCTTGTTCAGGTGTGAAATCTGGTGAAAAGTCCAGCAAAAAATGACCGGAAGAAGCACACATAATCCCCGCTGTGTTGAAGGCCAGCTCTTCGGCAGTGTAATAATTTCCGAACCGATCGGAGAAATCAAAATCACTGTTCCCTTCTGTAGAGGGACTAGCATTTGCTGGATTATTGTTCTTAAAAACACCGCAAAATAGTTCATTATTGGGCGTTACTTCCACCACCAAAACCTCCTCCGTACCCCGAATATTCAGGTCATAGCTCGCTGCCACATTCACCGCCGCAATAGGCAAATCAAAGCAAACTTGGTTTTGGTTTAAAGGAAAACTGAGTGTGGCATAGCGAAAATCGCCTGAATGTGGAGTGCCGTCGTTGTTCAAATCCACATAAATAAAGGAGTTAAAAGATTGCGTAAACCCCGATCGCTGTACGCAAACCGTGGCTACTTCGCCAGGATGTACTTGCAAGGAGCTTTCCACGAAACTAAAAGGTGATGGTGGATAGGGGATTTTTACCCCCCCCCCGCAAAAGCTGGGGTGGTCAATAGCGTGAGCCAGAGTGCGGCGAATGCCGTTGGTTGGATGTATCTCATAATGAATAATGAGTCAGAGAGGACAAGACCGCGCAGCGCGCTTTGCGCTTGTACTTGGATGAAAAAAAAAGGTCAAAATTACCTGGCTTTTTTGCCAGGCGAGTTGCTTTTTATCTGAATGTCTGTTCTTTTCGTAAGTATACGTACTATTTTATATGTTTTTGAAAACACCACCCCCCCCAAACGTTAGATTTTCAAGAAAAACAAAGAAATAAGCCTGTTTGCTCAACTATAATAGATGTATATACATTTAATGACTAAACAACTATTCGAAACTTTTAAACCAATTTTGATTATGAAACAGTTAAGCTTGATCTTTTTTGCGTTGGCAGCACTGACTTTGGCCTTTACCGCACCCGTTGATGCGGTAAGTGTAGATACGAACAATTCGGTCGTGACGTGGAAAGGGTATAAAGTATTGGGATTCCACACGGGTACCCTGAAGTTGACCAAGGGCGAGTTGCAGATGCAGGACGGCGTGCTGGTTGGCGGTTCTTTCCTCCTGAATATGGGAACGATTAATTGCACCGACCTGGAGGGTGCCGGAAAAGGCAAATTGGAAGGTCACCTGAAGTCAGCTGACTTTTTTGGCGTAGAGAAATTCCCTACGGCCGCTTTCCAAATCACCCAGGTGGTAAGCCGCGGTACGCCCGGTAGCTATAAAGTTACGGGTAACCTGACCATCAAGGAAACCACCAAACCGATTCGCTTCAACGTGCAGATCGCGCAAGAGAAAGGCCAGCAAGTAGCTACGGGAGAAGTAACCATCGATCGCTCTGATTTTGATGTGCGTTACGGTTCTGGCAGTTTCTTCGATAGCCTGGGCGACAACACCATCTACGATGAATTCGACCTGGCTATTCGCCTGGTACTGAATAAGTAAGCAAAACGCTATTTGGCAACAGCGGAAATGAAAAATCCCGAATTTTGGTCCAATCACCTGGCCAGGATTTGGGTTTTTTTGTGTGGCCCCCGACCAAGCATATTGGTCACACGTATAAAAATAAAGCGGCAGCAAGGTTCCTTGCTGCCGCTTTAGATATGATGGTGGTCACGTGAAGTGACTGACTATCCCTTAATCCCGGTTTTCCCCGCCAGATCAAGTAGGAAAGTATATTCCAGCGCCACTTCCTTTAGGCGCTCAAACCGGCCGGAGGATCCTCCGTGACCCGCATCCATGTTGGTGTGCAGGAGCAAGGGTTTTTTGTCGGTCTTCATTTCGCGCAATTTGGCTACCCACTTGGCCGGTTCCCAGTACTGTACCTGCGAGTCGTGCAGGCCCGTGGTCACGAGCATGGCGGGATAATCCTTGGCTTCCACCTGGTCGTAGGGCGAGTAGGACAGCATGTAGTCGTAGGACTGCTTTTCGTTGGGGTTGCCCCATTCGTCGTATTCACCCGTGGTGAGGGGGATGCTTTCGTCGAGCATGGTGGTGATCACGTCTACAAACGGTACGGCGGCGATGACCCCTTTCCAAAGGTCGGGGCGCATATTGATCACGGCACCCATCAGCAGGCCACCAGCGCTGCCTCCCTGGGCAAAGAGGTGGTCTTTACCGGTATATTTTTCCTGGATGAGGAATTCGCCACAGTCGATAAAGTCGTTGAACGTATTTTTCTTTTTCAGCAATTTGCCATCCTCGTACCAGTGGCGACCCATTTCCTCGCCACCGCGGATGTGGGCAATGGCGAAAGCGAATCCCCGATCGAGCAGGCTCAGGCGTGCCGAACTGAAATAAGGATCCATGCTGGCGCCGTAAGAACCGTAGCCGTAGAGTAGGAGGGGCTGCTGGCCATCTTTTTTGTACCCTTTGCGGTAAACGATGCTGATGGGGACTTTAGCTCCGTCGCGGGCCGTCGCGTAGAGGCGTTCCGATTCGTAATTGGCCGGATCAAAATCGCCCAGTACTTCCTGCTGCTTCATCACGGTGAGCTGCTTGCTGCCCATGTCGTAGTCGTACACCGTCACGGGAGTCGTCATGGACTGGTAGCTGATGCGGAGCACATCGGTATCAAATTCCGGATTGGTGCTGGTAGCAGCCACGTAAGCGGCTTCGCCAAATTCGATGTAGTGTTCGGCGGCGCCACTCCAGGGGCGGATGCGCAACTGGGTGATGCCGTTCTTGCGCTCGCTCAGCACGAGGTAGTTCTTGAACATGTCCATGTCCTCGAAGAGGACGTCATCGCGGTTGGGGATGACTTCCGTCCAATTTTCTTTCGTGGTGGCGTTTTCCGGGGTCGACATCAGGCGGAAGTTGCGGGCGTCCAGGTTGGTGCGGATGTAGAATTTGTCGCCGAAGTGGCCAATGCTGTATTCCAGGCCGCGCTCGCGGGGCTGAATCAGGCGAAATTCGCCCGTCGGGTTATCGGCGTTGAGTACACGGTATTCCTGGCTAAGGGTTTGGTAGGCGCCGATCACCACGTATTTCTTGGATTTGGTCTTGTAGACATAAGCGGAGAACGTATCGTCTTTTTCTTCGTAGATCAGCTTGTCCGACGTGCTGGGGGTACCCATTTGGTGGCGGTAAACTTTTACCGGGCGCAGGGTTTCATCTTTTACCGAGTAGAAGACGTATTTGTTATCGTTGGACCACACGGCCCCCCCCGTGGTGTTGGGGATTTCGTCGGCTAGCATTTCACCCGTCTTCAGGTTCTTGAAGCGGATGGTGTAAATGCGCCGGCTCAGGGTATCCTCGCCGTAAGCAAGGAGCTCGTTGCTGGGGCTGACCGATTGCCCGGCTACGTTGAAAAAGCTGTAGCCCTTGGCCAGGTCGTTCACGTTGAGCATGACCTCTTCCGGCGCTTGCAGGTTGTCCTTTTTGCGGGAATAGATGGGGTACTCCTTACCTTCCTCGTAGCGGGTCAGGTAAAAATAGCCATTGTCCTTATAGGGAACCGACTCGTCGTCTTCTTTGATGCGCCCCTTCATTTCCTGGAACAGCTTCTCCTGAAAATCTTTGGTGTCCGCCATCACCGCTTCCTGGTAGGCATTCTCGGCGTTCAGGTAAGCGATCACTTCCGGGTTTTCCCGGTCGTTGAGCCAGTAATAGTCATCTGTGCGGGTGTCCCCATGAATGGTCAGTTCCTTGGGTATTTTCGCAGCCACGGGGGCGGCAATCGTCATTTTTTGATACATGGTAGGCATATTCTCCGGTGGTTTAGGCTCCGGGGTACAAGCTGTCAGCAACAGCAACAAACCGCTAAAGGTAAGGATCATTCTAAACAACATGGCTCTTGGTTTACGGTTAAAAGAAATTTAACCTAAATATACAATTCAGCATGGTCCTGAGTCTTATGGGAGCATAAAATGCTGCCAGTGAAAGAGAATTTGATGTCTTTAAGATAAAATTCAGGACCATCGGCTTACCTTTATGGGCTATGCGCCTGACCACTTCCTACCAGCAAATAATTACCATTGCCGCGCCTATTATGATTGGCAGTGCGGCGCAGAATATCATCACCTTAACGGATCGGATTTTCCTTTTTCATTTAAGTGTGGAAGACTTTGCGAGCATTGGCTTCGTCAGTGTGTTTTACCTGATCGTAGCGGCCATTGGCTTTGGGTTTAGTCGGGGAGGACAAATTCTCATTGCCCGCCGTGCTGGTGCATCAGAATACGAAGATGCGGGCAAGACCTTTCATTCCGCTTTTATCTTTCTGTTTTTTCTTTCCGTTTTCATGTTTCTTTTTATGACTTTCGGCTGCTATTACCTCTTCAAGGTATTGGTCGATTCTCCGGTAGTCTTCGAAAAAAGCCTGGAATATGTCAGCACCCGTAAGTACGGTGTCTTTTTTTCCTATACCGGCGTAGCGCTCATTTCTTTGTATACCGGTATTGCCCGACCCCGTTTTTTGATTTTCGATACGTTTTTATTAGCCGTCGTCAATATCGTGTTGGATTATGCGCTCATCTTTGGCCATTACGGTTTTCCGGCCATGGGAATTGCGGGTGCGGGGCTGGCATCTACTCTGGCCGAAGTGGCGGCCTTCGTAGCCTTCATCCTGTACATGATCTGGGATCGCCAGAACCGGCGTTACCGCATCTTTCAGTGGCCCCGGTTGAACTGGGCGTTAATTCGGGAGCAATATATCCTATCCATTCCCCTGGTGTTACAACCGATCATTGGGCTGGGGAGTTGGTTTCTGTTCATGGCTATTGTAGAAAATCTGGGGGAAGAAGCGCTGGCGATCACCATTTTGGCCCAGATGGTCTACCTGGTACTGTCTATTCCCAGTTGGGGATTCGCCGCGGGGATTAGCACCCTGGTAGGTGGCTTTATTGGTCACCGCAAGCGCCAGGCTGTTATTCCAATCATTTTGAAAACGGGAGTTTTCTCTTTATTCATCACGGCCCTGATTACCTTGCCGGTTATCTTTTTTCCGCATTTTTTCCTCCAGCCTTTTCTCGGCGCCGAAGGCATTCCACTCATCACCAAAGCGACACCTGTATTTTACGTATTGGCGGGTATCTTGTCCATCTTTTCTATTGGAAGCGTCATTTTTAGTAGTGTTTCGGGGGTGGGCGCTTCGGGCTATGCACTGAAAATTCAGGCCTTTGCCATTGCCTTTTACCTCATCTATATTTATGTGTTGGTCGAGTACGTTCACGCCAGCCTGGCCTGGACCTGGGCGGTCGAGATCTTCTACTGGCTACTGGTCAGTGGCTGGTCGTTGTGGTACCTGTATTCCCGCCGTTGGCACGGACGGTTGTAAACCAATAAAAACAAAAATGCGTAAGCCAAGTCACTTGGCTTACGCATTTTTTTATCAGTTCGGCAACCGTTAGGAGGTGATCTAATCAGGTTGTTTAGTTTCCTACCGCAACTGCACCACCAGACCTTCCATCTGGTGATATTGCCGGAGTTCCTCGAGGTAGTTCTGGGCATCGGACACAGCAGTAAACGGAGCGGCTATGACCCGGTTGATCGTTGCCCCGTCGGCCCGCTTCTCCTGGAGTACGAAGAGGCTATTAAAACCTCTGCGTTGTAAGGTGACGACGTGGCGTTCGGCGTTGGAGAATTCATTGTAAGAACCCAGCTGAACGGCAAATCCATTGACGGGATTGGCCAGAATAGCTACTTCTTCCACACCCTGCCTAACCGAAGCTTGAGGAATACCCCGGGCCTGCAACGCAGGTTGGTTGTCGTTGGAGTAGGGGGCTGAATTAGTCGCCGGGCTGGAGATTGTTCTAGCCGTAAGACCACTGTTATTGCTGGGTGCCGGTACCGGTGCGGATACCGGCTCGTAGGTATACACTGCTGGTTGGGCAACACTACGGGCGGTCAACTGAGGCTCCTTACGCGCCGCGGTTTGGTAATTGGCCGACGTGGACGGGTTGCTGTTGCTGTAGCCCATGACGGTGAGCTTAACCCGGGTACGGCCTACGCGGAGCAGATCAATCTGGGCCGCCGCCGCTTTACTCAGGTCGATGACACAATCTTCCCCATAACCGCCGCGGTCGTTGATGCGAACGGTGGTATTGAGGCCATTATCCAGACGGGTGACCTTGACAATGGTGCCCAGCGGGAGTTTTTTGTGGCCGGCAGTCATCATGTCCTGGTGGTAAATTTCACCCAATGCAGTAGGATTCCCATCCAGATAATCGGCGTAATAGATGGCATACCCTATTTCATCGGCCAGGGCATCCTTGGCTACCGGTTCGGGGGTTTTGGCACTGGTGTTTCCATTCCATTGGAACGTTTGCGCCGGAGCTGCCGCACCGATCAACAAAGACAAAAGCAGTAGAGGAATTCGCATGAATGATAGCTTAATGGTTAGTAAACCCTGATAGATACCCGTAAGATAAGCACCTCGTGTCATTAATTCGTTAGTTTTCGTGTAAAACATCATCGATTTGCAAACGACTTCCCGGGCCAATTTGGTATAACCGGGTTACATTTTTCAGTTGCAGGCCTTCCACCAAAAGGAAAGCAGGCCCGTATTCAGGTTTCTTCTGGAAAACAACCAACCCTTGTCCGCAGTCCGTCAATTGGATATTGCGGGCATTGACGGTGGATTCATCTTTGGAAGCAATCCCGATGGGGCTTTGTTCGATGACGGCACCGAGCACCGTGATGTCACTGGCTTCTCCCGCACTGATGCCTTTGTCGCCACACCCTTTGGTGTGGGCATCCACCACCGTAATTACACTACCCGAAAAATCCATGCCATCGTTGACGACCTCGGTAAAGAAACAATTGGTGAGGGTTCCTTTACAGAAATCGCTGTCAAAAGCATCGGAACTGATTTGCCGGAAGACGCAATTGATAAGACTAAAAGTGCTGCGAATCATATTAAGGGCATCCTCGCTGTGGTTGTTAATAAAAAGGCATTCCTCTATTTGGACGGCGGAGGCCAGGAAAGTCACGGCGCCCGTTAACGCCCAGTCTCCCTTGTGCAAGTTGGTGAGACCCCGGAAAACAACCCGTTTCAGCACCGAAGCGGTAGCTGCGTTGAATACCTGTAGGCCCTGCCCGGTACCATCGGTCGTGGTGATCTCAATGGGTAATTCTTCCGCTCCAATCGCCCGTACTGCGCCGTAGCTAATGATGGCTGATCCCTTGTTGAGCTGGATAATGGCCCCCGGCGCCAGGTGGAGTTCGTGATTTTTTCCTACGATGAGATCACGGGTAAACAGGTGCTCTCCGGCCGGAACAAAGATGATTTTACGCGCTTCGTTCCAACGCAGGGAAGGAAAGTCTTTTGCCTGGCTGGCTTGCCGGAATGGCTGTGCCGCAGGAACACCCGTTGGCGGAGCCAAGTCATTGATGGCACTGACGAGTAGCGTATCCCAACCCGGAATCTGGAAATAGAGGTAGCGGGCAGCGGCAGGCAATTGAATAGCCGTAAAATAAGGGGTGGTCTGTTCGGCCAGCGCTTGTTCGTTCCAAAAATCCAGGCCGCGGAATTGGGAAGGTCCGGTTTCCTGGCGGAGTTTTGTCCACAGTTTGCGCACCGGAGCAGCGGGTAGCCAGATGGCCGTGTCCAAGAGCCGGCCCAGGTAGTTTGGCGAAGAGCTGTAGCCTTTGATGACCAGGGGTAGGGTGTGGGTATTATTGACCAGGATGCCCCCCCCGGGCTGCCGGTAGGTGCGCAAACTGGTTTCGGCAAAAGGAAGGAGGTGGGAGCGCACAAAAGCTACTTCACTCGCCAGCGTTTGCGCATCGGGCTGGTAATCGGGGAATTCCATTTGGAGCCAATTCAGGCGGGCCGTCCATTCTTCCTCATTCGCAGCAAAAAAGGCGGCCCATGCTTCGGGGCGGGTGAGGCGTTCCAGAGTGGCCAGATAGATGCGTACAAAGGTCGTATCCTGGAGCAGGAAAGCGGGCAAGGAAATGCCGTCCAGTTGGTCGGGGTGCAGGGCTCCTTCCGCCAGAAAGTGGTACCGATTGGTCGGCCGGTCCGCAAAGCCATCGAAACCGATGGGTTCGAGTTGTCCGATCAGGGGGTTGTAATAGAACCGTTGGTTGTGCCAGACAATACCGTGGTAGCCATTGAGGAGGTCGCAGCCAGCGTAGTAACGGGCTAGTTTTTCCAGGTCAAAAACCTGCTCGGGCGTGCTGTTGCCCTGGCGGTAGGCTTCCAGCAACAAGTGGGCCTGCTGGTAGAGGCGCGACTGGATCGTATCTTGTCGTATTTCGGTTTCGTTGAAGGCAACAACCGGAGCATTGGCCAGGTTTTGTCCGGAATGACCGCTGCCTGGCCGAATGAAGCCGTAGCTGGTCAGTTGTCGGCTCATACCTGCCCAGAAGCCTTCTTCGCTGAATTTCACAATAGGTCCTTCCCGCCTTTGCTGGGATTCAACCAGTTGTTTTTCAAAATGTTCTTCGTAGGCGTAAATGCCGCGTGATTCTCCGTTGATGAGGAGTTCAATAAAGTCGTACCGCGTGGTTAGTACATCTTCTTGTTCCCAAAAACGGTGCAGAAGCCACTCGTGCAGGAAGTAACGGGCCGCCGGCGTGTGCAGGCTGAAAGTTTGCATGCCGCGCCAGGAGTGGGCACCTTTCAATTTTATCCGAAACGACCATTTGTTGCTCCGCAGGTGGTCGAGCCAGTCTCCTTTTAGCCTTACTTTGGCTGCCATTGTGGATCCTTCAGGCGCTTGTACCTGGCCATCTACCCAGTCATCTTCACTGGTTTGGAGTACGCCATTGCGGAGCGCTGCTGCGCGTTTATCCTCCAATTGGCGGAGCGCTTTTTGATCCAGCTCGATCCGCAACTGGGTGGGTTTGAATTTTTCGGCATCCCAGCGGTCTACTTTTTTGATCATCAGATCATCGAAGTAAACCGGCTGGCTCCCATTGGCGTACACGTAAACCCCGAGCTGGGAGGGGGGAGTTTGAAAAGGAATATGAAAACGCAGGCGGTGCAACGCCCAGCCAGCGGCATCGACGGTTTCGATTTGGGCCGTCTCAAAATAAAGACCTGCCGGCTTGCGCCCCTGGACGGCCAGTTTGGCGGTTGCTTGTTCGTTGCCATGGCTCCAGACACTGACTTCGTATACCTCACCGGGCCGCACCTGGTCCAGAACGATGTTAAAGCCGTACTGTACTTCGGAGCCGACGGGAAAGGCCAGGCTGTAACGTCCACTGTGCGCTGCTGCTGCACTGCGAAACTGCGCGCCTTCGAATTTGAAGTCCCCATTGTAAAAAAAGTCGCCCCGTGAGCGTTCGGCATCACAGGCTATCCGTTCCGGGGTGCTGGGGGTTACCTGGGGGTCTACTTGCCACAGCAAAGCAATGACGGCCGCCGCTGCTACCAATAGCCCGAGGCCCAGGAAGTTGCGTTCCCGGCCCAGGCCCTGCCGGTCGTTTTGGGAAGAGAGTAGCATTAAACGATGAGTTCAGGTTGTTCCAGCAGGGACAGGCGGGTACCTGGCGAAAGTTGCCGCAGGGCCTGCTGCAATTGGTTGATCTGTTGCGGCGAGTCTGCCCGGGCTACAAAAGCCATGTCCAGGCCTGTTTCCAGGGTGTCGAGGCGTTTGAGTTCCACGTAGGGGAGGTGGGCCACGAGTATGGCCGTTACCTGGTCCAGGTCATTCGTATCGGTGGTGATGTTGAGAAACAACCGCCCGGAGGTGTGTTGCTGGCTTTCTCCCGTCAGGCGTTTGCTGATCCAGAGCACACCCAAAATAACGACGATGGCAATGACCGCCAGCAGGGGTTGGTTGGCCCCGCAAGCCAGGCCCAACCCAATGGTCATAAACAGGTAAACCAGCTCTTCGGGATCCTTGATCGCGGCCCGGAAGCGGACAATGGACAAGGCTCCCACCAGGCCCAGGGAAAGGGCAATGGAAGATTTGACGATCATAATGACCAACAAGGTGCCCAGGGCCAGGGGCAGAAAATTGTTGCCAAAGCGCCGCCGGTTGGAGACCGCGTTGCCGTAGTGGATATAAAACAGGCGGACCAGACTGGCCAAAAGGCTGGCGATGAAAATATTGAACAGGAATTCGGCCAGGGGCACATTGTTGGAGAATTCCTGAATGTATCGTTCTTGAAGTTCTTGTAAAAAATCCATGTTGCGGGCTTTGGCGCAAAAATAACCCCCTTTTTCAGGATTGGCTTTAAAAAATGTTAATCCGTCGAAAAAGCCATGAAAAAAGCCTTGTTATTGTGCAAACGTTCCTTAGTTTTGAGTTATGCGCAATACGGATGTCACGAGATTGGTTTTTGGGGGTACAGCAGCCTTGTTGTCGTTGTTGTTGATCCTGCGGTTTTTACCTTTTATGCGATTCTTCCTGTTTATTATCCTGGCTGCTGCATTGGTGGGGGTGCTTTGGTGGTGGTGGCGCCAGGATTGGGAAGAAAAAACAACGGCCAAAGCTTTTGAACAAACGACGGTGGGGCAAATTCAAAGCCGTTTGCAAGCCTGTCAGGAACAGGTGGAAAAGCTGCGCCAGGAGCAACAACAAATTCTTAAAAGCAAGCAGGAACTGGAAAAGCAGCTGCGCGCCGGACGGCAACTCCCCGAGTCGGTAGCCGCCGAAACCCGCCGACTGGTACACGGCTTTGAGCAAGAAAACACCTTGCGGCAAACCAAAGTGCTTTTTTACCAACAATGCGCCACCAAATTGGAATCCTTGTTGGAACAACACCAATTGCTCGCTACCCTGGAGCACAAAAAGCGGGAGCTGGAACAATACCGGGAGCAACACTACGATGACCTGGCCGCTATGGAAGCCCTGCGCTGGGACGTAGAACGCGAAACGACCTCCCTGGAAGTTATTCAGGATCTTTCTACCCGCATGCAGAGCAGCAGCGGCCTCGAAGACGTGTTGCATTTGCAAAAAGAATTGGAAAAAATACTCGCCTCATGAGTTGGCGATTTTGCCTGGTTGGTACCCTGTCCCTGTTGCTATTCGCCTGCTTGCGCAAAGACAAAACAGCTCCTGCTACGCCTTGTCAGGAATTTATTTTCCTGGGGCATCCCTACGATTGGTACACCGAAAACAGCTTGGATCCTCGCCTGGAGTTATTGGATTTTTCCCGATATGCAGGGGTGTGGCTGGGCGGAGACGTCTGCGGGCGGACCAGCAAATCGGAGGCCACTTTACAGTACCTGGACCATATTTTTGGCCTGACACAGCAGACCACCCACTGGGCCTGGGGGAACCACGATTTGCTGGAAGGAGACGAAGCCTTGTTGCGCCAGGCTACTGGCCGGGGTGATTACTACACGACCCGGCAGGACGGTCTGCAAATCATCGTGTTGAATACCAACCTGTTCTGGCACAACGCCTGGACACCCCCGGCTACCGACTGTGCGCGAAAAGCAGCACAGATTCAATGGCTGACCACCGTACTGGATACCATCAAATCCGCGTCCCAGTTGGTCATCCTTCACCACCATGGCTTGCTCAATGAAGACAAACGCAATTTCCAGGGAGATACACTGCGTCCGGATAACGTAACGGGGATGCCCGTGCGGCCAGATTGCCGGGCTACCGGCGATTTTTCTGCTGAAATACGCCCCTCCCTGGTGCAGTTGCAGCAGCGGGGTATTCAGGTCACCCTGGTGGGGGGCGATGTGGGGATGAACAGCAAAGGCTACCAGTTTACTACGCCTGAAGGTATCCACTTGCTGGGCTCAGGTATCAATAACAGCCTGGATATGGCCGATCCGGCCCCGTACATTACCAATTTCCATCCCGACTCGGTGCTCGTATTCCGTTATTGCCCAACGGCCGGAAGCCTGGATTGGCATTTTTTGCGCCTGCGCGATGTGGTGGAGGAGCAACTTTCTCCTGCTGCCCGTAGCCAGCTTTCCGACCGCGTCAAGGTCCTGCTGGAACAATTCTAGCTGAACGATCGGGCTGATGTAAATCACCTTTGGAGTTGAATATCGTCAACGAATCCGAAGGTCTAAGCGGCTAATTTGCAGCATAAAAATGAGCCATGAAAATTAGTCCAAACCGAACCATCGCCGAAATACAAGAAGAGTTCCACGCCATTTTTCCGGGGCTTAAGATCGCTTTTTATAAAAAAGGCCACCTCGATCACCAGGGGTCTCCCCGGAAGTTGACCTACGAGGTCAGTTTGCCCCTTGCTAAAATTAACCCGGAATTACAGGCGGGTGACGTGGAGTTGCGGCCTACAAAGACGGTGGCTGATTTTGAGGCCGAGATGGAATCCCGCTTTGGCCTGCACGTACAGATATTTCGGCGTTCCAATGACCTTTGGTTGCAAACCACCATCACCGATGATTGGACCCTGGAGGTCCAAAACCGGAAAGGGTTACATTCCATTCAAGCATAAACCGAGCCTAAAAACATCCTAAATGAAAGAGTCAAAAAACAGTACCCAACCATCGGAAGAAATGGTTGTTGCCAAGTTTGAGGTCAAACAAGCTTTGGTAGGTTTGGCATTAAATGATACCGACGAGCACTTGTTGAAATACCTCGATTTTTTAGGGAGCCAGGTTCCTGTCCACGCAGCCTGTTTTCTGCACGTAGTCCCCCGTTTTGATCTTTTCACAACGGGAAGTGCAGATGAGTTGGAATTGCTGGTGGAGCAGCAACATATCAAAGAAGAAGTAACGGAACAGCTGGGTGGAGATATCCAGCTTTTGGTAAAAAAAGCCCATATTAAAAATACCACTTATCTGGCTCGCACTGGCGATCCCTTGGAAGAGTTGTTGGCGGAAGCTGCGGAAATAGAGGCCGACCTGGTGGTAATCGGGAAGAAGAAACTAGCTGGAAGTCATGCTATTTTGGCGAAGAATATGGTGCGCAAGGCAACCGTTAATGCATTGGTGGTTCCCGAGGCATCCTGGAATAGGTTGCGTAGTATCTTAGTCCCTATCGACTTTTCGGAACATTCGGCCCGGGCCTTACAACAGGCGCTGGCTATCAATAAGCAACTAGCTGAACCGGTAAAGATTATTTGTCTGAATGTTTATGACACGCCTAATTTGTCACCATTTCGGCTATCGAAAACAGCAGAAGAATTCCAACAAATGGTAGAAGGTGACCGCATGGAGGCTTTTGACCTCTTTCTATCTTCTTATGCCCCTGAAGGTCGGGAATACATCAAGAAGATTTTGATTCCTAAAACTTTCCCCGCTACGGCTCATTACATCATGGATTACGCAGTGGAAAACGAATTCGATCTGGTAATCATGGGAGCCAAAGGGCATTCAAAGGTAGAACTACTCCTGATGGGAAGCGTAACGGATCACTTGCTTTCCATTAACAATACGATCCCAACGCTGGTGGTGAAATAGAGCCGCCACCTTGGCTGTTCCCAACCGCTAACCAATGATCATTTTACGCCCAGGCCTGCAAGTACATTGTCTTGCAGGCCTGGCCTGTAGCGTTTGGCCCTTGTTGTTGGGAAAGATTTTCGGGGTCTGGGACAGTACAATCGCTACAACGTGCCGGGCAATCGCTCAAAATAATCGCATGCTTCAAAGATGAGTTGGGTCGTGAGCAATTTTCTGAACTCGGCGACATTGGGGGCAATCAGGTATTGGGTATGCTCCTCGGTGGAGATGTCGGTAACCGGGGTGATGGCCTCCAGTTCCGCCAGGTCCTCGGGTAGTTTGGTGGTAAATAAGGTCAAATTTCCGTCTTCATCCATGCTGAGTACCTGTACCGCCCATTGCTTATTGGGTAGTTTTTTGTTGAGTACCTGGTGGCCTTTGTAGTATTTGAGAACTTGCCCATACCGCAACCAAAAGAGGGTGTCTCTAAGTACCAACTGCCCACTTACCACATTATCATCCAAATAAATGAGGTCAATAGGTTCGGCTGACCGGTCAAAGTACAACTGGTCACCCTCCAGGTGAACGCCTTTGGTGGCTTTTATTTCTTCCAGCGTCGTTTCAAATTCAATTGTTTTTTCTTTGTAGATACCCTGGTCCGTCACGTGTAAAATGGCCGAATCGCCCGTACAAAAATAGGAACCCTGGTAGGCTGGTTCAAAGGCAGTAGCGGCCGGGTAGACATCGGGCTGAGGCTTGGTGAAAGCAATTGGGGGGTCACACGTCAACAGGAAGGTATTGGCTAATAGGAGCCAAAGAATCATATTTTTCATTGGTAGCTTATTTGGTAAAATCAAAATCAATATCCATTGGATACCAAAGTATTGACTAAGTACAAAAAATGTCAGAGAATCAATACAAATAGATAGGTGATTTTAATCACATATCAACACTCGGTCTAAAATTCTGACAAGATCATCTGTCAGGTTGATTTATGTCATTGATTTTCGGGTTGTAAACCGCGATTTTGCAAGAAATCCAATTGCAAACCATGAAAAGCCCAAAATTAATCCTCATTACCGGATTACCCGGTTCGGGCAAAACTACCTTTGCCCGTGCTTTGTCGGCCGCGCTTGATATCAAACACCTGAACAGTGATATCATTCGAAAAAATATCGGCCGGTGGGGTAATTATAGTCCTACTTCCAAGTCGGTTGTTTATGCCAATTTATTGCGGGAAGCCGAAGCTTGCCTGGAACGTGATGAAAGTGTAATTGTTGATGCTACTTTCTATACCAAGTTGTTGCGGGATCCTTACGAACAGTTGGCGAAGCAGTACCATGTGCCGATTGTCTGGATTGAACTTCTGGCCGATGAAGAAGTTATTCGTCAGCGCGTGAGTTACCACCGGCCAGATAGTGAAGCTGATTTCGATGTTTATCTCAAGTTGAAGGCCGACTACGAACCCCTGGATGTACCGCATCTGGCCATAGCATCTGACCATGCTTGTATTGGAAAAATGGTAGGAGCAGCTAAAAATTACCTGAATCTTTTTGAAATCCCCACCTTTCATGGATAAAACAAGCATTCAGCAGCTTTTACAAACCATGGATATGGGGAGTGTAGAACTCGTGGAAACCCACATTTCATGGGTTTTACTAACCCCTGATCGCGGGTACAAAATCAAAAAACCGGTTCGGTTTTCCTTTCTGAATTTTTCTACGCTGGCAGCACGCAAGTATTATTGCGAACGGGAAGTGTTGCTGAATCGCAGGCTAACGGAAGGGATGTATCTGGGAGTAGACCCCATTCGGCAAACACCAGGTGGCCTAAAGATTGGTGGCGAGGTAGGCGAGGTAATAGACTATGCTGTCGTCATGAAACGAATGGATGAAAACCGACTCATGAACCGGCTCCTGGAAAAAGACGAAGTGAAGGTGCCGCAGATGCATCAACTGGCGGAACAATTAACCCGTTTTCACACCCAGGCCGATCGCGTAAAAATGCCGCCCAGTTCTACGGCAATCCATGTTGCTTTTGCGGATATTTTAGCCGTAAAAAACACCGTAGTCCAGCAGTTGGGTGCCGCAGCGGGCGGACAGTTGGACAATTGGGTCACATTTTCCCAACACTTTCTGCGTACCCATGCTTACCGGCTCAGGGAACGGTACGAAGAAGGGTTTTTTATCGATGGACACGGAGATTTGCACACCAGCAATATTTTCCTGCTCGACCAACCCGTTATTTTTGATTGTGTCGAATTTAACGACCAGTTCCGCGAAGTAGATATCATTGATGAGTTGGCTTTCTTTTGTATGGATATAGATGCCTACCGGCGTCCGGAACTCAATACCCCATTTTTACAACACTATACTGCTATTTATCCTGTTTTTCTGCAAGAAGCAGATCATTTGCTTTTCCATTATTACAAATTCTACCGGGCCAATATTCGCCTCAAAGTAAATGCCTTAAAAGCAGAACAGGCGACCGATGATGCTACCCGTACCTTTCATTTGCAGCGTTTGGAAACCTATTTCTGGCTGATGCAGCACTACCGTACCAATTATTTGAACCATTTTCCATTTAACAAAAGATCGCTGAAAACCGTAAAGTAGTTCCTATGCACAGCATCAAGAAAATTCTTTTTCCTACCGATTTTTCTGAAACGGCCAACAATGCTTTTCGCTATTTATTGTGGTTTGCCGATCAATACCAGGCACAGATTACCCTGCTTCACCTGGTCTATCCTGAACCTGATGCCATGGACTTGCCGGGGGTGTCGCTGGTTGTGACGGAGAAAAAAGTAGAGGTGGCCAAGTTGGTTATGCAAGATATGGTGGACCAGGGCATGGTGCGCGTGCAGGCGGCCCACGATTTACAAAACCCACCCGAAGTTATTGCTAAAGTAGAGATCGGCGTTCCTGCCCGGCTCATCAGCGAATACGCGGAGCAACACGAAATAGACTTGATCGTTATGGGAACCCAGGGTGAACACAGCGTCCTGGAACGATTGCTGGGTAGCGTGACAACAACTGTTATCCGTAAAGCACCTTGTCCGGTAATGGTAATCCCGGAACAAGTTAAACAGGATAAACTTCAAAACGTGGCCTATGCCGCCAATCTGTCCACTGCCGACCCTTACCACATCTGGCAAGCCAGCCGGGTATTACAACCCTTTAACCCTGTTTATCGAATCGTTCATGTAGTCGCAGAACATGAGGAGGAGACGGAGCCTATCCGTATGGAGGAACTGCAACATTTCTTTGCCGATTGCCCCCTGGGGAAAAAAATGACTTTTCATCAACTCAATAACCAAAATATTGCGGAGCAATTAGCCGAATTTGCGGAAAGCTGGTCGATAAATTTATTGGTCATGCACCGGCCACCACGCAATGTATCTGCCCGTATCCTCCACCAATCGATGACCCGCCAACTCGCTTTTCTGTCGAAAACGCCACTGTTGATATTAAAGTAGGCTTTCTAATGCCGCAATCCGGATCGCTACCGTTTCTGTCAGGCTACTTTTTAGTAATTCATCGGGGAGTTGCCGATTGGTTATTTTTTGTACCAGACGGGCCAACTCGTGATCGTGTACGCTATGCTGCAGCCAATTTTTAAAATCACCCCGATAGAGGTGGTATTTAAGAACGCTCATGGGTAGTTGCGGTAGCATTTCGCTGAAATCATGGAGGTTTGCTGCTACCAACAACTTCTTATCCTGACCATCATTTTTAAAAAAAAATTGTTTGTCACGAGCCAGCGGGGCATGCAGGTATTTGTGTAAATGCCGCACATGGGGAACCATCCGGCTAAGATTGCTGAATTCAATTAAGGTAGTGGCGACAAGGGGCGTATCCGGTTTGTTTTTGGAACAATAATAGGCTTGTTGGTTGCCCAGTAAAAATAAACACGCCGGAAAGTCGTGTTCTTGGATAGCAGATTCCGGCAGCATGGTTTTAATCGCCTCCAACTCTTCCTGGCTTTTTGTGTAGGTAAATAACCATTGATCCAGTTTTTTCAATAGATCAGGCGCCAACTGACTCGGGCGATAGGACACCAGGCTCAATCCGCCTTGCTCCATCAACCGGTGCAGCAACAAGGTAATCTGGTCGTCGTTACTGGAACAGAAGTAGTGCGCCTCTTCCAGCAAAATCCAGTGTGGTTTTCCTCTGCGGTTGCGTAGTGAACAAAAAAGCTGAAGCAGATCCTGAACGTAGACTATCTGTTGGTCTTTGGTATACAAAGACAAATCGAGAATAATGTTGAGGGTGGAATACTCCAAAAGGGTGGCTACCTGATCCAACGCTGGCGGTGGTACCGCCGTGCCACCCAGCAAAATCGTGTGCGGGAATTTTTTAATATTGCGGTGATCTCCTTCCGGATCAATGATGCAGATTTGATAATCTTTTAGCAACAGGGCTTCCGCCAACAAGCCGGAGAGCCAGGATTTACCACTGCCACTGGCGCCAAAAACACCTAAATTACCGTCGATGAAATGAAATGTGCTGAGCTGAAAAGGGCTTTGGTCGCGTTTTTTTCCAAGGGTAATCAGGTGCTTGGAGCGAGTCGAGTGGAGGGTGTTTTTATTATTGATGAGGCCATCCATGAATTGTTGAATACCAGCACCGTTGGGTAAGGCAAGCGTGAGATCTGTTGTTTTTTTTATCCCTGGATCGGCATTTGCTACGGCAACGGCGTATTCTGCCGTAGAAAACAGACTGCGATCATTTTCAGCATCACCAATTGCGAGGACATTGTGATAAGAATAACCTAACTCTTGCAGCGCCGCCAGCAGCCCCGTCCCTTTTGTGGCCCCCGGCGGAAGCAACATGACGGCTTCCCGATTGTATTCCAGGGTGACGGGAAATCCTCTTGCTGCTAAGACGTTTAAAATCTGCTGATCGTGTGGTTTCCAGGTGGCCGCAATAGCCATGCCGCGGGTCACCGGAATATTTAAGGTCCCTAGTTCCTGAATGATGTCTGCCGCAACCGATCCAAAAGGCATAATAACCGTATCACTGGCGACAAAATGAATAACAGCCCCGTTTTCAGCAACAATAGCTTCGAAATAGGTTTCAAAAGGACCTATTGCTGCCAACTCTTCTAATCTGCGTCCGGTGACCAGGATAAAACGAAAGCCCTTGCTTTTGGCCTTTCGTAAGATTTTCCAGGTAGCTGGTGCCACCTGGTCATTTTCCGCCAAGGTGCCGTCTAAATCCAGCGCGAAAATATTTAGATGCATATGAACGGATTTATTAATAGGGAGTCAATACGGGAGGATCAGGCTGGGATTTTGATTTTTTTCTCCTCCTCAAACTGTTTCAACGCCGCCAAGGCTTCACACGCATACATAACGGCCGGACCACCACCCATCATAATCGCCACACTCAAGGCTTCCATAATGGCCCCGTGGCTGGCCCCGGCTTTGAGGGTATCGTGCACATGAAAGGCTACGCAGCTATCGCAACGCAAAACAACGGCAATAGCAAGCGCAATGAGTTCCTTCGTTTGGGGAGATAACTCACCAGGACTGACTCCCGCCCGGTGCAACCGACCAAAAGCACTCATCGTAGAAGGCAAATCATGACCTACTTCCTGCATTAACGCAAGAATTTGGTTGTAATGTTCGGGATAGTTTTTCATGCTGAACTCGGGTTTGATTCAATATTTTAATGTTTCAATATTCTATTTTTTGCCGAGAGAAAGCGATGATAAAAATCAATTTCCGGATTGATGTTTCCACTAAATTTTATTGAAATTTATCCGTAATTTTATACTATTAATCTACTATTATTAAAGGCTGAACAGGCTGAATAACAAGTACTGTAAACGTTGCTATGATGCTATTTGTCGCAAGTGTTTTACTGGTTATTATAGGGTTTTTAGCCTGGCTATTGATCGCGCCGATTGAGTTGCATATTGATACCCGAACGGATCGTTATTTGATAGCGTGGCGTTCTATCGCCAACATCCGGTTCCGAATGATAGAGGAAGAAGTGGTGGTTCAGTTGCGCGTCTTTTTTTGGAAAAAAGATTTTTACCCCCTAGACTACCGAAAACCAGCCGATTCCAATCGAAAAGACCAGTCAAAAGTGCGGAAAAAACGAAAGAAGCGAAAGGTCAACTGGTGGCGGAAAATGCGGCGAATCCTCAATAGTTTTGAGGTGAAAGTGCTACGGGTTAATCTGGATACGGACGATTTTATTTGGAATAGTTTGCTGTTTCCACTTTTCTTTTTTTTGAACAACGAAAAGCGGAAATTGACAATAAACTACTGCGGCAAAGAAGAAATAGTATGCATTGTTAAAAATCGACCTTACCGGTTGCTGGTTGCGGTTCTACTGTAATACTTTAATTGTTAATCTTAATCCCTTTAATTATGGAAATGCAATTTGAAAAATTACTGGAACGCGTCACAACTTTCATCCAAAACGAAGCCAAAACAGAAACCGTTATCGGTTCCCCATTTACGTTGGGAGAATATTCCTGTATTCCTGTCATTCGGGTGGGGATGGGTTTCGGTAGTGGCGGTGGCGAGGGAGAAGCACCCAAAACCGGCCATGGCGAAGGAGGTGCGGTAGGGGCGGGAATGGGTATCGAACCCATTGGGTTTCTGGTTTCGCGGGAAAGCGAAATCGCTTTCGTAAGTACCAAAACCAACCGGGGATTAGTAGCAGCTTTTGAAAAAGTTCCGGATTTATTGAGTAAATACCTGGAAAATAAAAAAGAAGGCAAGTCTGCTTCCAATTGAGATTTTTTTCACTTAGTTTTTTTATTTAGCGCATGTTCGGGTTCTCCATCATGCGCTAATTTATGCCACCCGGCAGTGGGGGCAATCAACGGACCAGGATTTAAGTGATCGCTTTGTTTTCGGTCGATTATCTAATCCGGGTTAGCAAAAATCAGAAAGATGATACATACGACTTCCATTGGTCAGGTTATGCGCACCCAAGTCAATACGGTAAAGCCGCACGATACTTTACTGCGGGTGGATGAAATATTTAGGAACAATCCTATCCACCACCTTCCGGTCGTAGACGATGATGGGAAAGTAGTTGGGATGATCAGTAAAACAGATTATTGCCTGGTACAGGATACCTTTACTATCTTTCGCCTGAAGGATGCAGAGCGCATCAATAAGGATATTTTTCGCTCCCTTTTGGTCAGCGAAGTGATGAGCAAGCCCGTCGTCACCCGTTCTCCTGAAGATACCATTGCTTCAGCAGTTGATATCTTTCGCGAAAATCGTTTTCACGCCCTACCCGTGGTCAACGCTAAAAAGCAGTTGGTAGGAATTGTATCTGTATTTGATTTATTGGGGCTGCCAGTCCTTTAAACGGAAATAATTAAAAAGGGCAGTTCGATCTCAAAAAGGGACGATTTGGTGAAGCTGTTGTAGAACAACCGTTCCCACCAGTGCCTCTGCCGATGAAGCAATACCAGGATGTCGGCCTCCTTGCTGTAGCAAAATTGGGTGAGCGCCTGGGCGATGGCGTTGTTTGCCGAAATATTTGAAAATTCATAGTTTACCCCCACCAATTCAGCTGCGATATCCGGATGGAGTTCGCTGGCCGATTCCTCCGCATTCAAGGTATGAACCACTTGTAACTGTGCCGCTGAGCGTTCAAGCAATTTTACCAATGGTGCCAACGCGCCTTTTTTTACTTGGGTTTGGTTATCCACGCCCATTACCAATTGTTTTACCGGGGCATACACCGAGTTGGAGGGAATAGCCAAAACCGGAACTTCCGATCGGTCCATCAGGTGAGCCGTTACGCTACCTACCGTCATGTCTTTCAGGGCAGTCAGCCCTTTGGTGCCGGTAACAACGAAATCGAAATCGTTGTGTTTCAGGTAGTCAGGTAGGAAATATTTCGGAGCAGCTTTAACCACCTTGGCGGTAATAACCACCGCAGAGCTAATTTCCTGGAGGGTTTTGATCAATTCGCTTAAGTCCTCTTCTGCACGTTCCTGGTAAATGTCATCCAGTTTGATAAACATTTCGGATCGACTGACAATGTTGAGACAGTTCAAGAGTTCCAATTGTCCTCCGCCCAGGGTGTCGAGGAATTGGGCAGCCCAGCGGCAGGCGTTAACGGAACAATTAGAAAAATCGGTAGGACATAAAATTTTCATAGGGCTTAGGTTTAACGGGTAATGGAATCGAATCAGGGTTCACCAGTGGGTATCACCGCTAGCGGCAATCACATAAGGTGGCCATGGTAGGGTCTTGGCCAGCTGGCAAAACGCCAGCGGCAGCCGCCAGGATGGCCGCCCGGTTGCGCGGGTGTTCATAGCCTGGATAAATGTTTTTATAACGGATGGTATCACCCTGGGCGTTAATTTCTTCCAGATCGTAACGAAAAACGATTCGGGTACCAATCGGCGCATGGTAATAGACGCGCCACATATCTCCTTCGCGCATGCCTATACAGCCATTGGAATAAGCTTTGCCAAGCGTCTCCGGATTGGTGGTCGGATGGATCAACTGCCCGAAGCGGTGTCCGTCCAACTCGGGATCTAGCCAGGGGATACGGGGGAGTTTCGTGACTTTCCCATCATCGCGGCGGGTAACTTCGTAGCGATGGTTGTTTTTGGGGTTAATGAAGACCGGATTCTTGTTAATGCGCCAGATGTAACCGACACCGGTTTGCGTTCGCAAATCGACTACCCGGCCAGCCATGGCCAGGTATTTTTTCTTGTTTTGCCCCACCCTGATGGGGAAAGTATACCGCACCTTTTCGCCTTCCAGAATTCGCAACTGAAAAGCGGGGATATTGATGTCCAGGCTGGTTTGGTCCATCAGTCGCCAGAGAGAATCCGATTGCAACGAATCAGGGATCAAGAGGATTTCTCCTTGTCGCAAAGCCAGTAAACCCTGCGGATCTTCGTTGAAGATACCCTGCTCCATCAGGTAGTAATAGTCCGTATGTGCCAGGGTATCAATCAGCCAGGGGTTATAGCGTACAAGCAAATGCTCGTTAAGGGGGTAATTCAGCACACTGTCGAAATGTGCCAACAGGCTGTCCATGAATTCGAAGTAGGTGCGAATGGGTACGTCGTGCGTTACCGGATAAGGGATAGGGACAGGGGCGGTTACTTTTTCGGTGTTGACGGACAATCCTTTGGGGAGGGGTACCTCCTTACTGGCCGGCGTAGAATGCCGACAACTTCCAGCGAAAACCAGGATGAATAAAATCCCAATAACCCCCTGACTCATCCTGGAAAATAAAAGCCGGGTTAATGAATGGTATTGCATTGCAATTGGTTAATGATACAAAAACAAGGGGCATTATAATTCGGTTGCCAAGGCTATGCCCCAGTCATGGGCGATCGAAACGGCTACCTTAACGTTGCTTTCGGTCATTCGGTTTTCATCGTTTGGCCGCCACAACCACAAGGATTTAATGGCTAAAAGTTTTGCCTTTTTTCGTAGGATCTTTTTTTCCAACAGGCGTTGAGATCGCGCGGTAGAACCTCCGCCCAGGGTAATGGCTACCACCGGTTGGTTCTCCAGATGGGGGTGCCGATTAATGTAACCTACTAATACCCAATCGGGTGACCAATTGTACGTATTGGCACAAAACACATAGAGGTCAAAGGTCTTGTTCATTTCCTCGCGGGCAACAGCCACGGATTGTACCTCAACGTAACAATTGGCTTTGGCCAGCCCTTGCGCCAAATTTTGGCAGACTTGCTCGTCCAGATTGTACAAAGGATCAGGGTCGTAAACGATCAATACGTGCTTCCGGGCATTGGGGTTTCCGAAGGAAACAGCTTGTTTGGGCCCTGCTTTCTCCACGTACAAGGTGAGCATGCCCCAAACGAAAGCTACAATTCCCAGGATCCAAATGGTTTTTTGCCCCATTATTTTTTGCTTCATTTATGGTTCAATGTTGTAGGTCAGGTCTTGTAGGTAAAACTTACCGTAAATAAATTCTCCCTCGGGATAGTGCCATTTGGCTTCTCCATAACCTAACAACTGGAATTTACCAAATTTTCGGTAGTTAGCCAAGGGGGTGGAGAACCGGAAAGCCTGTTTGCTGGCCACCTCCAGGCGGTCATCCGAAACAAAATTAATGAGTTGGCCTTCCTCGTTAAAATGAAGAACAGCTGAAACCGTTACGTCCCGGTTGTTAAAGAAGGCGCGAACGGTAGTGGGATCAATCGTTTCCCACTGAATATTTTTATCAATTAGCGCAGCGGGTGCAAGCAGGCATAGGTCATTGAAGAAAGTTACCGTCTCGGCCTTGAAGAGCTCTTTTTCCTGCAAATCCACTACTGGAAACAAGGACAACACTTTTACCAACATACTGGCTTCTCCGTCGCTGTAAGCATGGTAACCATAAGTGGACAGTCCTTTGAGTTTTGCTTTCATAAAGAATAAACGTTCCGGTTCCGCACAGAAATTATATTGTTCGGCCGTAAAAGGAAACCAATCTTTGCCTTTCTCGCGCATGAATCCGGTCCAGGTTGCACGAAAGTTGTTCACTTTGGGTTGGCCAACGACCCCCACGTAGCGCAGGTACCCTTGCACTGGCAGTGGAAGATGGGCCAAATCTTGTTCGCCTATTGTATCCATTATTGTTGTGGCAGTACGCCGCAGGCTAGCTGCTACATCTTGTTGGTAGCGCGATTCAAAGCGCCAATTGCTCAGCGCCACAATGGCTGTCAATAAGAGGACAAGATTGGGTAAAGTGCCGAATTTGGTTTCTTGCCAGTACAGGATAAGGAGCACCTGGGATAAACCAATAGCTAGGAAAGCCCACCAAAACCAGTGCCCACTCCTGCGCATCAATAGAAAAGTAGTAACCAGCAGCAAGGCGGCTGCCACTAACCAGAGCAAACCCATTGGTTTGCTAATGGTCGCTGTAAGCTGATTTGCCGGAGCTATGGCAAAGGCCTTGACAAAGCCCAGTAAATGGATTAAACCGTGCAGCGCAAGTAGGCAAAGAAGTAGGTAGCGTAGCATATAGGCTATTGGATTTGGGGCCAAATTCCTATCCGGGGAAAGTTGTTTTGCCCCGGATAGGTTAAATCACTCCGATTTAGGATATGGGAATCGTCTTCATCGCGGACTTACCCGGCTTCGTTTTGGTGATTTCCACCGTTAGAATTCCGTTGTTGTAGTTGGCAGCAACTTTTTCGGGATCAACATTGTCGGGTAGCCGGAAAGAACGGCTGAACGCATTAAAACTATACTCCCGACGCGTGTAATTTTTTTCGCTGGTTTCCCTACTTTCCTCCTTTTCGGAACTGATGCGAATCATATTGTTGTCGACCTCAATTTTCAGGTCTTTCTTCGACACACCCGGAATGGCTAATTCAAGGGTGTAGTTTTTTTCGTTCTCAACAATATTAGCGGCAGGAACGGATTCGCTTGCGGATAAGACTTTGAAAAAGCCTTGATCATCACTAAAGAAATCGTCGAAAACGGTGGTGACTGTTGGTAGTGCAGTCCGATCATTCCATTTGATAATAGACATAGCTTTGGTTTTTGGTTATAAATATGGAACAACGCTTCTCGAGCGCAAAACTTCAAAGGGTTACACCTTCCTTGGTATAGCAGGTCAGGATTAGCTTCAATCCTGCTGCGATCTCCTCACAAGGCGTGAGTAAACGATCCCGGTAGCCTGTAGTCAGAGCCTGCTTGTAATCATTGATGCAGACGTAAATTCGGTTCATGGCGTCCTTATGGGCATCTTCATCTACCCTTGGTGCATACCGCGTCAGATTGGCTTCTGCCTTCGCTTCGTATTCCTCAAGCAGACAGACGAATTCATCAAACATGCATTCCAATTCCTGCCATTCCAACAGTCCTAATTCGGGGTCGTGGGTCGCAAAGGAAATTTCCTGATGGAGGTTGTAAACATCCCACCACGCATCCAAAGGGTAATAATTTTGTCGATGAAAGGCGCGGACAGTTTTGAATTCCCAGAGGAAGTGATAACTCAATCCGGTCAGTTCATCGTAATCGGGTACAGCCTGAGCGCGCTGCATCTGAACCAATAAAGCATCGATCGTGCCACCAATCAAATAAGGATTACAGACAGTTAATGGAAAGTCTTCCACATCTGCTTTGTGAATTTGCCACTGCCGCTTTACTTCCTTGAGTTGTGCACGCGTTTGAGCCGAATCATTGGCTGTTGCTGCCAACCATAAACTGACGACTGGCTGATCCAATTCCGGAAAGATAAAAGGGGGGATATGTTGGGGTGACTGTTGGTTGGATAAGAATAAAGCAAGCAATAACAGCAAACTAACCTGACGGACAATCCTTGCCCACGACGCATTGGATTTATACTTCATCGTTTATAGGGTATTTATTTTTTAAAATTAAAGGAATTATACAATTCTTTTGATGATAGAACTTAAGACCACCAATGATTTTTGTCAGGCAGCAGAGGCAAAGCACAAGGTTTGAAAAGAGCTGATGATCACACCAGTCCTACCAGAATATCCCAGCCGTCCAGGTAGTCCATGTTTTCGCGCAGCACGATATCGAGGGGGAGGAGCTTTAAAGGCGGAATAGTGGCTTTTCGCAGCAGGTGGTCAGAAAGCGTTAGCAGGCCCAGATAACCCTGGGCCTTTGGGTGCTGGTGGATGAGGGCATGTATTTTCCCCTGGCGCAATGCTGCCAGGTTAGCCGGTAGGGGGTCGAAGCCAATGAGGGGAAGGTGGGGTTGGCTCGAGGCGGTCCAGGCAGCAGCAACCAGGTGTGCCCGTGAGTTGGTGACGAAAATACCGCCGATTTTTGGTTCTTCGTTCAGGATAGCCTGCAAGGTTGTTAATAGCTCGGTAGGGGAGTTGAAGTGTTTTATCTCCCGTTCGATAACTTGCGGCTGAGGGAGACCCTGTTGGGTGAAATAAGCTTTAAAGCCGTGGGCTTTAGCTTGCAAATGCGGGGCATTTGCGGCGTCTTGATCGAGGTGTAGAAGAAGGGGTAGCGCTGCTGTGGGGATGGCCTGGCCCAGCAGCCGACCAGCCAGAAAGCCAGCCTGGTAAGCATCCTGGCCAACGTAGCACAAGGCATTGGCGTGGGGGAGTTGACTGTTGATCATCAGATAGGGCACGGCCATGGCCTGGAGCCGCTGCGCCAACTCTTGTCCTTCCAGTTGAAAAAGCGGAGCAAACAGAAAGGCGGCGGGTGGATCTGCCAGCAAGCGGTTGGCACACTCGGCGAAATGGCGCGGGTTGGCCAACTCAAAATAATGGCATTGCATAGCGAGGCCAAAATGTTGCAGGGTTTGCTGTGCCCGGATAACCCCCTGGTTAATGGCTTGCCAGTAGTCGTCTGTTTCAGGAAAAGGCAGCAGCACCCCAATCGTATAGGTGCGATTGAAAGCAAGGGTGCTGGCCAGGAAGTTGCGTTCGTAGCCCAACTCCTCCAGGGCTTTGTTGACCTTGGACCGGGCGGCTACCGATACCTCACCACGTTGGTGCAATACCCGATCTACCGTGCCGGTAGAAACCCCGGCCCGGGTGGCAATGTCTTTTATGCGGATTCGCTTCAAGCCGTTGGGGGCATTTGCCAGCGTTGGAAGGCCTCCATCGCTTCGTATTCGGCCAAACCCAGTTGCCGGTACAGGTGAGCGGTTTCCCGGTTGCGGTCTTCGGCCCGTTCCCAAAACTCCCTTTCGTCGTTACCGGGAAATGGCGGACTGTCTTTTTGCGACTGGTGCATGTAAATGCCCCGGCGTTTTTTCGCGACCTGGTCGGGGCTCAACGGAATGGCCATTTCGATCTCGTGGATGGGCCACTCTTGCCAGGCGCCCCGGTAGAGCCACAACCAGCAGTTTTTCATCCACTTTTCAGCGGCCAGCTGGTGGAATGCCGTGGTAATAATGTCCAGACAAACCCGATGGGTACCATTGGGGTCGGCCAGGTCGCCGGCCGCAAAAACCTGGTGGGGACGGATGGTGTTGAGAAAGTCTTTGGTGAGCTGAATGTCAACGCTGCCAAAAGGTTTCTTACGTACCGATCCTGTTTCGTAAAACGGCAGGTCGAGGAAGTGTATTTGGGCATCAGATAAACCACAGAAGCGCGCACCAGCCCGGGCTTCTCCCCGGCGAATGAGCCCTTTGATGGTGAGGGACTCGTGGGTAGCACTGTTGCCCAGCGGCGTGCTGCCAAGGTCGGCACGGGCCTTGGCGAACAGCGCCGCACTGGTTTCGGTGTGGAGGTGGTGCAAGTTGCCAAACTCCTCCATGAACTCAATAAAGCGCAAAGCATCGTGATCGTGAACGGCAATGTTACCACTGGTTTGGTAGGCGACGTGTACCTCGTGGCCTTGTTCTACCAGCCGCAGAAAGGTACCACCCATGCTGATCACATCGTCGTCGGGGTGCGGGCTGAAAATGACCACCCGCTTTTTGGCCGGTAGGCTGCGCTCTGGGCGGTTGGTGTCGTCTACATTGGGTTTGCCGCCTGGCCACCCCGTAATGGTATGCTGCAGTCGGTTGAATATTTCAATGTTGAGACTGTAGGCTGAGTCGTATTCCAGAATTAATTCGCTGAGGCTGTTTTCGGTATAGTCTTCGTTCGTGAGTTTTAAAATGGGCTTACCCACTTTTTGCGATAGCCAAATGACCGCTTTCGCGGCCAGCTTGTTGTCCCATTGGCACATCCCGACCAGCCAGGGCGTCTTGATCTTGGTCAGCTCTTCGGCGGCAGCTTCGTCAATGAAAAAGCGCACATTGGGGTGTTTTTGCAAAAAAGACGAGGGCAGCGTGGTGGTGATTTCGCCTTCCACCGCATCGCGAACCACCTGTGCTTTGTGCTGGCCCCAGGCCAGCAGGTACACGGCCCGGGCATTCAAAATGGTTTTTATGCCCATGGTGATGGCGCGGTAAGGGACATTTTCGATGCCCCCAAAGTCATTGGCCGCATCCTTACGGGTAATGTTGTCCAACCGGACAATGCGGGTCAGGGAGCTTTCCCAGGACCCCGGCTCATTGAAACCAATGTGCCCCGTGCGGCCTATCCCCAACAATTGGATATCAATACCACCTGCCAGGTTGATCTTTTTTTCGTAGGCTTCGCAGTAATTGCCTACCGCCTCCAGGGGAATGGTTCCATCGGGAATGTGGATGTTTTCCGGCCGGATGTCAATGTGGTCGAAAAGGTACTCGTGCATAAAGCGAACGTAGCTCTGGGCAGCAGTCGGCTCTAAGGGGTAATACTCATCCAGATTGAAGGTAATGACATTTCGAAAGCTTAAATTTTCTTCCCGGTGCAAGCGGATCAGCTCCTGGTAGACCCGAATAGGGGAGGAGCCCGTCGCCAGGCCAAGGACAATGTGTTCTCCCTCCTGTTGTTTTTGCCGGATGGCCAGGGCAATAGATTGCGCCACGTGTCGGGATGCCGCCTCGGGTGATTGCCAGATTTTTACCGGAATGCGCTCCAGTGTTTTGAAGGTGTATTTGAGCTGGGGATTGGGTGCGTTGGTGGATGTTGTTGGCTGCATGGAGGGCCGGGTTTGGTGAGTGGATAAGACAAAAGTAGGTCTTTTTTGTGTGCCGTGTGCGCACACGGTTGGAATTTTTGTTAGCGGTTTCGCCGCCATCCGGCGCCTGCGGCCCGGAAATAGCTGAAACCAGGGGTAAAACAAGCCACCTTGTTGGGTATTTGTGTAAACGATTGGAAGAATACATCGCTAGTCGCACATATAATCCGTATCTTTGCCCCTTGTTTAAAAAACCAGTTATTTTACCAAGCAATGGGAAATATAGTAGCGATCGTGGGCCGTCCGAATGTAGGAAAGTCTACGCTTTATAACCGATTAATAGGAGAACGTCAGGCCATTATTGATGATGAAAGTGGGGTAACCCGCGATCGGCAGTATGGGTCCAGCTATTGGAATGGAAAGACCTTTACGGTGGTGGATACCGGCGGGTTTGTTCGCAATTCGGAAGACATTTACGAGGCAGCCATTCGTTCGCAGGTTCAAATCGCAATTGAAGAAGCAGGCGTAATTATTTTTATGGTGGACGTCACCACCGGGCTGACCGATCTGGATGAACAGGTTGCCGAAATGTTGCGCCGTACCAAGAAACCTGTTTTTCTGACGGTCAACAAGGTAGATAACCACCAGCGGCAATTGGATGCCAACGAGTTTTGGAGCCTTGGCTTCGAACACACCTACTTTTTGTCTTCGATGACCGGTAGCGGCACGGGAGAGTTATTAGACGCGTTAACCGAATACATCGAAGAAGAAGAACGGGAAGAAAACAAATTGCCCCGGTTGGCTATCGTTGGGCAGCCCAACGTCGGAAAATCCAGCCTGACCAACGCCCTGTTGGGGGAGGAACGCAATATTGTTACCAACCTGGCGGGCACTACGCGTGATTCTATCCATACCCACTACAACAAATTTGGGAAGGAGTTTTTACTCATCGATACCGCCGGCATCCGCAAGAAAGCCAAGGTCCACGAAGACCTGGAGTTTTATTCGGTCATGCGCGCCATTAAAGCACTGGAAGAATCTGACGTTATCCTGCTCATGCTGGATGCTACCCTGGGCGTGGAAGCGCAGGACCTCAGCATTTTTCGGCTGGCCCAGCGCCGCCACAAAGGAATCGTTATCCTGGTGAACAAGTGGGACCTGGTACCCAAAGAGACCAATACGGCCAGGGATTTTGAACTGGAGATTCGCCGCCGGTTTTCGCCCTTTACCGACTTACCCATTCTGTTTGTTTCTGCCCTGGACAAGGTTCGCATTTTTCAAGCCGTGGAGGCAGCGCTGGAGGTCTTCGAAAATCGTACCCGACGTATTTCTACTTCCGAGTTGAACGAAAAAATGTTGGAAGCCGTTGAACGACACAACCCACCAGCCCACCGCGGCCGACTGGTGAAAATCAAATACGTTACCCAGTTGCCCATGTCGTTTCCGGCCTTTGCTTTTTTCTGTAGCAACCCCAAACACGTTAAAGAAAGTTACCAAAATTACCTGGAGAACCAGTTGCGGGAAAATTTCAACTTTAAAGGGGTGCCCGTAAGTGTTTACTTTCGCAAGAAATAAGGTGGTAGCTTAACCAGAGAACCTCTAAACTCAACATCGTCCATATGCTCCGTTACCTCCGCGGTAAGGAAAAGCCTGAATCTGATGCAGATCTGCTGGCTCGCTTCCAAGGGGAGGAGGATAAAGAGGCTTTGGCCAGTTTATTCAACCGGTACCTGGCACTCAGTTATGGTTTGGCCATCAGGTACCTGAAAACCGAAGATCGGGCCGAGGACGCGGTCATGGCCATTTACATCGAATTACAGGAAAAACTTCCCCAGCACCAGGTCCGCAATTTCAAAAATTGGCTACATACCTTTGTCAGGAACCATTGCCTGATGCAATTGCGTCGGGAAAAGCGGGAGATAATGGAAAATATTGACCCGCTGATTGTGCAATCGGCTGAGATCTGGCATCCACTAGACGAGGAAATGCCTGACCAGGATCGGGAAATTGTCCTCCGGGCTTGCCTGGATCAGTTGAATGAACAACAAATAGCTTGTGTACAGTTGTTTTATTTCGAAGGCCATTCTTACCTGACAATTGCCGAATTTCGGCAGGAATCCGTCGGGCAGGTGCGGTCTAATATCCAGAACGGGCGCCGCAATTTGCGCAAGTGCATTGAAGAACGGGAAAATCGGAATACATCAGGTGAATAACCAGGAAAAACATATTAACCAGTTGCTGCAACGCTGGATTTCAGGCGAAATCACGGCACGCGAAGAACAGGAGTTGCAAGCTGCTGCCGCCCAGGACGTTTTTTTTCGCGAAGCTTTGCAGGGCTACCGCTCCTTGCCATCGGCTGATCACGCGGCCCGCATAGCCAACCTCCGACAAAAGTTGACCGGCCAAAAGAAAAAAAATGTTTTCCTCCGGCTTCCGCGCTGGAGTCGGGTTGCGGCAGCGGTTTTGGTTGTAGCAACAGCCTGGTGGCTACTGACCGAACAACAAGCCCATACCAGCATGGAGTTGGCCATGGAAGAAAACACCCCGGCTGTTCTTCATCCGGTCGGCACCCAACCCCCGTCGCTGGCGACAAAAGAACAGGATAGCCCTCTTCTTAACCCTGATACGGCATGGACTGCTAATTCGGAATCCATTGCCGGGGCGGTTCCTGCCAGGGCGATTGGTATCCCGGCAACTTCCGGTAAAAAAAATAAACCCGCTGCTGATTTAGCGGGCGCAGCTGTTGAGCCGAACGCCTTCAATACCCCACTGGAAACCACTAGCGCAACATCACCAATTTTGGCTGAAGCGACCGATTTAGCTGAACGGGAAGCTCCGCTCGCCCGATCCGCAACAGTTGCCCGCTCGGCGCCGCCACCGCCACCACCACCACCGCCACCCAGCCCAGCCGCCGCCCAGCCTAAGGTGATTCTGCCCGGTAGTTACCTGGATACCAGGATATCGAATAGCGGCGTACCCGAAGCACGGCCTGGATTTAAGATCGTGGAGGGCCGGGTCACGGACCAGGATGGTTATCCGCTCATCGGTGTCCATGTCCTGGAAGTTGGGCGTGCGAACGGAACCGTCTCTGATTTTGATGGCTTTTTCCGGTTGTCGGTCGCCGAAAACAGCAACCGGCTCGAAGTGAGTTACACCGGCTATTCCACCCAACAAGTGGACATTCAATCAACCGAAAACCTGGTGGTGCTATCCGAAGATGACGTACAACTGGACGAAGTCGTGGTTACCGGGTTAGGGGCTACCCGGGGGCAGCGTGTACCAGACACGATTAAAGAAAAGAACAGTTCCTCCCGGGCAGCACCCGTAGGCGGCTTTGTGCGGCTGACGCGCTACATTCGCGAAAATACACCTCCCAATAGTGGTCGGGCCAGGGTGCGGTTGCTTTTTAGCATTCAGGACAACGGTCGCCCCGTCAATTTTCAGGTGCTGGAAAGCTCTCATCCGGCAAGTAACTTGCTGGCCATCCAACTCTTGGAAAATGGCCCTGATTGGGAAATACTGGCCGGACAAGCGCCCGTTCAGGTCGACTATTGGGTGGTAATCCGTTAGCCTGTCCTTGTGCCAAAACAAAGATGTCTTAAAACCCCGGCCGGTCAACCGTAAAATTCCCTCCTGGATTGCTTACCTTTGTAGCTCAACACTAACCAATAAAATTTTACTGTTTAATGTCCAAAGTACTTATTATCGGAGCGGGCGGAGTAGGCCGGGTGACGACCTTCAAATGCGCGCAGCATCCGGAAGTTTTTTCCGGCATTTTATTGGCCAGCCGCACCCAGTCGAAATGTGATGTGATTGCCAAAGATATCAAAAGCCAATTGGGCTATGAAAATATACAAACAGCTACCGTAGATGCTGACAATGTCCCACAACTGGTGGAACTTATTCGGAGTTACGGCCCGGAATTGATCATCAACGTCGCCCTACCATACCAAGACCTGACCATCATGGATGCTTGTCTGGAGACCGGCGTCAACTACCTGGATACCGCCAATTATGAACCCAAAGACGAAGCCAAGTTTGAATACAGCTGGCAGTGGGCTTACCAGGATCGCTTTCGCGAGAAAGGCCTCCTGGCGGTGCTGGGATGTGGCTTTGATCCAGGGGTAACCGGTGTTTTCACGGCCCGGGCTGCCAAGCATTTTTTCGATGAAATCCACTACCTCGATATTGTCGATGCCAACGCCGGTGACCATGGTAAAGCCTTCGCTACCAATTTTAATCCGGAAATCAATATCCGGGAGGTAACGCAGAAAGGTCGCTATTGGGAAAACGGGGAGTGGGTAGAAACCGAACCCCACGAAATAATGCAGGTGCTCAACTACCCGGATATTGGCCCCAAGAATTCTTACGTCATTTACCACGAAGAATTGGAGTCACTGGTCAAGAACTTTCCGACCCTCAAACGGGCGCGTTTTTGGATGACTTTCGGCGATGAGTACCTGACCCACCTACGGGTCATTCAGAATATTGGTATGGCCGGAATTGAACCGGTAATGCACCAGGGCGTGCCAATCATTCCCTTGGAATTTCTCAAATCAGTACTGCCCGACCCCGGAGATCTGGGGAAAAACTATACCGGACAAACCAGTATTGGTTGCCGGATTCGCGGGGTCAAAGATGGGGCGGAAAAGACCTATTACATCTGGAACAACTGCAGCCACGAAGCCGCTTACCAGGAAACGGGCACCCAGGGGATCAGTTATACCACTGGTGTACCTGCCATGACTGGCGCTATGATGATGCTCACGGGCAAATGGACCGGCGTTGGCGTGAAAAACGTCGAAGAATTCAACCCCGATCCTTTCCTGGAGGCACTGGCTAAACACGGCTTGCCCTGGCACGAAAAGGAAAATGTAGACCTGGAGTTTTAGTTTTATCCTTCTTTTATGCAAGAACAAACGATCCCTTCGCCAGCTTTCGTCCTGGAGGAAGAAAAATTAATCCGCAACCTGGAAGCCATTGCTGCCGTCCAGCAAAAAGCCGGCGTACGCATTATCCTGGCCCTCAAGGCTTTTTCGATGTGGCCCGTTTTTCCGCTGGTGGCAAAATACCTGAGTGGTGCTACGGCTTCCTCCCTGGCCGAGGCCCGGCTGATCTACGAGGAGATGGGGTGCAAGGCGCATACCTACTCCCCGGCATATCTGCCCGAGGATTTTGATAAGTTGCTCGGGTACAGCAGTCATTTGACGTTTAACTCCCTGAGCCAGTACGCCTTTTACCGCGAACGGGTGGAAAAGCACCACCCCCGGGTGTCTCCTGGCCTCCGGGTCAATCCGGAGTACTCCGAGGTAACCACTGACTTGTACAATCCGGCTTCTCCGATTGGCCGCCTTGGCGAAACGCTGCCGAATCTGGCGGCGGGCTTACCAGCGGGGATAGAAGGATTACACTTCCATACGCTTTGCGAGTCCTCCAGTTTTTCTTTTGAGCGTACCCTGGCGGCTTTTGAGGAAAAATTTGGTCATTTTTTACCGCAGCTGAAGTGGGTCAACTTTGGGGGCGGGCACCTGATGACCCGCTCCGACTATGATCGGGAGCACCTGGTGGGCGTACTTACCGCCTTTCGCCAGCGCTACCCCCATCTGGAGGTGATTATGGAACCTGGGAGTGCCATTGCCTGGCAAACGGGCTACCTGTACGCCAGGGTTTTGGATATTGTGGAAAACTACGGGGTAAAAACAGCCTTGTTGGATGTTTCTTTTACCGCTCACATGCCCGATACCCTCGAAATGCCGTACCGCCCGGTTATCCGCGGCGCCAGTGATCCGCAACCCGGATTACCGACCTACCGCATGGGGGGCGTAAGTTGCCTGGCCGGCGATTACCTGACGGAATACAGCTTCCCCAACGAGCTGCACGTAGGTGATCACCTCATTTTAGAAGACATGATCCACTACACCATGGTGAAAACCACCATGTTCAATGGCGTTAAACATCCGGATATTGCGATAATGAAAATGAATGGCGAATTAGACGTTATTCGCCGTTTCAATTACGAAGACTTTAAAAACCGTCTTGGCTGATGATGACTGCTGCCGCTTTCGAGGAAATCTTTTCCGCCTTGCATCCACATTTTGGCCAAGGTGAAGCCCGCTCGCTCTGTTGTATCCTTTTTGAGGATGTGCTGGACTGGCACACGGGTCGCCGCGATCGGGAACTGACCGCTGAAGAAGAACAGCAATTGCAACAAATACAAGACCGTCTGCTAGCGGGTGAACCCCTGCAATACATCCTGGGGCAGGCCGATTTTTATAACATCAAACTGGCGGTCAGCCCGGCCGTACTTATTCCCCGCCCCGAAACGGAGGAGTTGGTGGAATGGGTTTTGGAGGAATGTGCCATGTTTCCAACAACACCTCGTATCCTTGATATCGGTACGGGGAGCGGTTGCATTCCGGTTGCCGTGAAACACGCCTGGCCCGATTCTGAAATATGGGCCATTGACGTCAGTGAGCCAGCCCTGTTGATTGCCCGGCAAAACGCCAACCGCTACGAGGCGACTATTTATTTCCAGCAGGTAGATATTCTGGATGCTACCCAGCGGGAGTTGTTGCCCCAGTTTGATATGATTGTCAGCAACCCGCCGTACATTCCACACCAGGAATCGGATCTCATGTCTGCCGACGTTTTACTGCACGAACCGGCGCTGGCCTTGTTTGTGCCCGACGAAGATCCGTTGGTGTTCTATCGCCACATTATGGCTTTCGCCCAAACCCATCTGCTGCCAAATGGCCAATTGTTTTTTGAATGCAATGAGTTCAACGCCGCTGAAGTAGCGGAGTTGGGCAACCAATTGGGTTTCCAAAAAGGGGAGTTGCGCAATGATCTGCAACGCAAGCCACGCATGTGGCGGGGGAGAAAAGGTTAAGCGAGCGACCTTTCTTCCAACAATTCATCCAATTCGCGAATCAACTCCTCCAGATTCCAGGCATTTTCGATATGGAAATCGCCTACTTTGGTGCGTCGCAACGCCGTCAGGTAGGCCCCACTATCAAGCATATGCCCCATGTCGTGAGCCAGGGAGCGCACGTAAGTACCTTTGGAGCAATGGAGCCGGAAGCTAACATCCGGCAGCTGGAGGTCCGTCAGCTCAAATTCGAACAGTTGTACTGTGCGGGCCTTGATCTCAATGACTTCCCCCTGGCGAGCCCGTTTGTACAGGGGCTGTCCGTCTACTTTTATGGCCGAATACATGGGAGGCACTTGCTGAATGGTGCCGACAAACTGTTGTCGTGCGGCTTCCAGCATGCCTTCGGTAATGTGTTCGTAAGGAAAAACGTGATCTACTTTCGTTTCTGAATCGTAGGAAGGAGTGGAACCACCCAGCCGAAAGGTGCCGGTGTATTCTTTGTCCAGGCCCTGGAAGTCGGTCAGTTTCTTGGTGGATTTGCCCGTGCAAATGATAAGTAGTCCGGTGGCCAGCGGATCCAGGGTGCCGGCATGGCCAACTTTAATCCTTTTGACGCCGGTAAGTTTACGCAGCCGAAATCGAATCTTATTGACTACATCAAAGGAGGTCCAATCTTGTGGTTTGTCAACCAGTAGGGTGGCACCAGCCTGGAAATCGAGTTCAGATAAGGGAGGAAGCTCCGCTTCGTTCATTGTACTATTTTATTTAATGAAATGCCCACGCGATCAGGGCGACAGCAGCAATCACAAAACAATATACAGCAAAATACTTCAACTGGCTGTTTTTTACCAGTTTAATCATCCAGGTACAAGCCCATAGGCCGCTCAGAAAGGCTGTTGTAAAACCAATTAGCAAAGGAATGGTGTTGGGGGAATCCGTGAGTTCTCCGTCGAGTACATCTTTGCTGATCTTACCTAAAATGAGGGGAACCACCATGAGGAAAGAGAAGCGGGCCGCGCGCTCGCGATCAATGCCCAGTAAGACGGAAGTACTGATGGTTGCACCCGAACGGGAAATGCCCGGTATAATGGCGATGGCCTGCGCAATACCAATAATCAGTGCATTGACTAGGCTAACGGGCTTTTCTGTAGACTTGGCCCGGTCAGCGAGTAGCAGCAGCAGCCCTGTTAGTCCCAGCATCGCGGCTACCAGGGGAATACGCTGTGCGAAGAGTTGCTCGATTTCGTCGGCAAAACAAAGCCCCATGAAAGCCGCGGGAATCATGGATACCACAATCTTGAGGCTAAACTGAAAAGCTTCGTTGTTTTTGAATGCAAACAGTCCACGCAAAATTTCGCCAACATCCTTGCGAAACACCACGAGGGTACTGAGGGCCGTAGCGGCGTGGAGGACGATGGTCATCAGCAGGCTATCTTCGGCCGTACTGGTGTCTCCCAGGAAGAATTTGGCCAATTCCAGGTGTCCACTACTACTGACCGGCAAGAACTCAGTTAGGCCCTGGATAATTCCCAGCAGGGCAGCACGTAAAGCTTCCACAGATGATGAAGGTTATTTGAAGGTTCGGACGAAATGGAAAACCTTATTTTTTGAAAATAGCATAAACCTCTACTACCAGACCCGCCAGAATAACGATAGGAGCCAGGAGGGTACGACGGGTGCTGTAGATAATACGATCATCCCAGGTGTTGGAGTCGGGCATATGGCCACCTCCCATCAGCAGCATACCCAGCACGACCAGCACAAAGCCAACGCCCATCCAGATATAGGTTTCCCGACTAAAGGTGAAATCGACGGAGGAGGGGGCTGCCGCAGTGGCACGCGTGCGTGGCTGGGCTGCTCCGCGACCAGGGTCGTTGCTACTCGTCGTAGTCACAACGACTTTCTTTTTATTTGGCTTATTGGTACTCATGGACAAGTGGAAGTTTCATTCAATGCCGCAAAGATAAGCGACATTCTGGGAATTGCTAATACAAATCTTCTTCCCGCAGACGGAGATACTTGCGGACAACAAAATAAGTGCTGAGCCAATTGATCAGCATACCCAGAATGATCAACCCTAAGAACAAGGCGCCAAATGCCAGGGGAGACTGAAGTTTGCGAATCTCGGGCAGTTGCAACTGTAACCAGAATTGGAAGGCTAACAGTAGCCCAATAGCCAGCAAGGCACTGGTTAAGCCATGCCCCAGGGCTTTGCGCAGGTAGGGGCGGGAAATAAACTCCCAGGTGGCGCCTACCAACTCTTGCGTTTTGATCAGAAAGCGGTTGGCATAGAGTGCCAGCCGGATGGTATTGTGAATGACGGTAAGAGCCAACAAGACAAACAAACCAGCCACGGCCAAAAGAATCCAACTCAATTTTTTCATATTGCGGGCCAGTTGATCAACCAGGCTTTCCTGGTAGTACACATCGGTAACAATAGGTTGCTGGATAAGCAGGTTCCGGATTTCCGTCAGGCTGTCACCCGTTAAATATCGGGCACTCACGTTGAAAGTAAAAATGTCGTAAAGCGGATTGGGTAGATCCAGATTGAGCAAGTCTTCGCCCAGCTCATCACTCATCAGTTCCAAGGCTGCTTCCCGCGAAGTAAACGTTACGGAATGGGGCAACACGAAGGCAAAATTATTGAGCTGCCGCTCCAACGCTGCCCGGGAATCTTCCTCGGTGCCGGCAACTAGTTCTACAATAATGTCAACCTGTTCTTTGAGGGCTTTGGTCAATTGGTGAGTCTGCAGCAAAACAAGCCCGAAAAAGCCCAGCAAAAATAATACGGCACTTACACTGATAATGGTGTAAAGATAATTTGGTCTTTGCCGCGGCGGCGTATAGATGGCCTTGCTCATTTAGCAAAAGTAAGTTTTATTCGCGGAATGTGCGCCCAATCAATTTTTTAACTTTTTCAGCATGCGTTGCCAACGGAATTGTCGAATATATTGCCCTTCTTCTTCCGTTACCGCAAAGGTGTCACGACGTATCCAGGCCTCCAAATAGCCCAGGAAGATGGCAATCCCGGAAACCAGGTAGGGCGGCGTCCGCAAAGCCGACTTAAGGGCAGAAAAAGCACTGACGAAAAAACCGTAACGAATGCGATAGAATCCGTGCCCAATGCGGCGGCGTACGGCAAACTGTCCGGTATTGGTGCCGGTCAACCGATGATGGTGAATGAGTAATTGATCATCCACCAAAACTTCCCAGCCGTAAAATTGCGCCAGCATCTCATCAGCAGAATCCCAACCAATGGTGGGCCGCAACCCCTTCATACTTTCCAAACAGGCTTTGCGGTAAGATTTACAGGGGCCTTTCACGTGGTCAGGATCGCCGATGGGTTCGTAAACCCATTCCTTGTTTTTCAACATCAACTGTTTGCCACCAGCCAGACCTAACTTGGGACGGCTGCTGAAATGTTGTGCAATCGTCGCAAAGTAATGCACTGGTAAGGTGATATCCGCATCCAACTTTACGACAAACTCGAAATCCGGTTGGAGCGCAGCATAGCCAAGTTGAAAATTTTCGACGACGGTTCCGCCTATCCGGTAGGTCTTTTTTTCTTGCTTATGAACCACCTTTAGCTGGGAATACTGCTGGGAATACTGGGCAATGATCGCCGGTGTGCCATCGGTAGATCCATCGTTAACAATAATCACCTGACTGGGCAGCAGGCTTTGCGCCATCAGGGAGTCCAGAGCGGCGGCTAAATACAGTTCCTCGTTGTACACGGGAATAATGACGGCGTAATTCATCCTCAAAGCAACAAAATTTATGCTGTAATTACTAATTTTTGCCCCCCCCGCGGTTGTTCAGACCAGAACGGATAGGCGCAAAATTTACAGCGAAATCGTAGATAGTAACTTTAACCTTTGCGGATCGGTGTAGTCGTATTGTAAAATGGCTTGCGGGCCAATTACCAAAAGCGACGCTGGCAACACGATCACGTCGTTGGCGTGCACATTGGCGAGGAAGTCAATCGTAGTTACCGCCAGTGGGTCGGTCACGTCGAGTACCTTCAGCCCGGCGGCCCCTTCGCACAGAAAAAGAATATTTCCGGCCAGCCCCAGGCCACGCGGGTCGATCATGGGGTAGCTGGCAACCGGGGTGGGGTTTTGAATATCCTGGACATCGTAAATGTTGAGCACATCTTCTGCTGTCATGGGTCTGAAGAGCCCCGCACAACTTTCCAGCCGCAGCGTGACGTAGGCGTAGCGCTCATTGGCGACTACGGGGTCGCAAGCGGCAAAGTGCCGGATTTCTGAACGTAGGGTTGGGCTGCCATCAGCGGCAAGTTGAAAAATACTCAATCCGTCTGTGGCGCCCACAAACAGCAGATCGTCCAGGGGGAAAATCGTCTCTTTACCGGCACTGAGTTCCTGCTCGCCCCTGGCTGTCAGGCTACCGTCGGCGGCCAGGGCAAACCATTTTAATCGGTCGAGCTCCAACGTGTACAGGAAATTGCCAACAATGGTGAAACGCGCCAACGAGCCTCCCTGACCAGAACTGCTGGCCGTATCAACAGGGGCCGCAGCATCTTGTTCGCAACCGGCGAGTTGAACACACATCAGGAGTAGCAATAGATAACGCATAGCTGTTGTTTTTTATAGGAACGGCATTTTTCTAAAACAGTCACTTTGCCTGGAAAGTAACGGGTGGGTACGGTACCAGCCAGGGGCACAGGCAGAACGATTATCGCCAGCATTGCGGTTGGCGGAGGGTCGTTTCGTACCAGCCCACCACCTGCCCGAGATTCGGATCCACACACTCAAAGAAGCCGTTGTAATTCTCGGGATACGCCTCTCCGTTGATTCGGAAAACACCAACCTGTCGGTCAACGACCCGCAAACTGTCCAGGTTGCTGATGTCCAGCGCTACCAGGTCACTCACACTATTGGCATAAAGCACCTGGCCCCGCACCGCCAGATCGGAATTACCCGCAATTTGAATAAAAGCCAGCGGCAGCGGGTTTTCCGGATCAGTATTGTTGATCAGGTGAATCCCCCGACCCCGCTCGGTAGCAAAAATATAAGGGTTTTTGTAGTAAATTTTCCCCAGGTTTTCTATCGCACGAGGGCCAGTGATTGTGATTTCTTGCCAATTTTCGGAAGCGTATACAGGAGCCAGGCCGATGATTTCGTCGGGAATGGTTATTGGATCCTCCAGACAAGAAGTCAACAACAAGGCAAACAGCAGCAGCAGGACGGTGTTTTTCATATTTCTGAAGAGGTGGTGAGCACAAGAAAAGACCATTTGTACACAAATTACGGAAGTATTAACGGTTTTGTCTAATAGATTGCTGCCAGTATATTACTTGCGCTTCTGTTTTTCTTAATTATCTTCGCGCTTTATTTTCCAGGATGATCGGGGAACCAGCCAGTAAGCTGTTGCTGTTGCCCGGTAAACCGTAAAAGTTAAAAGATGGAATACCAAGCTCGCGAAATTGAGCAAAAGTGGCGGAAAAATTGGGAGACACAGGGTACCTACCAGGTAAGCAATAAGAGCGATCGCCCCAAATACTATGTACTGGATATGTTTCCTTATCCATCCGGAGCAGGGTTGCATGTTGGTCATCCGCTTGGTTATATTGCATCAGATATTTTTGCGCGTTACAAACGACTGCAAGGCTTCAATGTGCTCCACCCCATGGGATATGATTCTTTTGGTTTACCGGCCGAGCAGTATGCCATTCAAACCGGCATCCATCCCGCAATAGCCACGGAAGAAAACATCAACCGCTACCGCCAACAGCTCGAAAACCTGGGTTTTTCTTTTGACTGGAGCCGGGAGGTACGCACGAGCGATCCATCCTATTACCGCTGGACGCAGTGGATCTTTCAGCAATTGTTTAAGTCTTATTTTGACCAACACGTTGGCCAGGCCCTGCCCATCGCCGATTTGGTCGCCCGCCTGGAAAAGAATGGCAATGCGGGGCTGCAGGCGGTTTGTGATGAAGCTACTCCCACGATTTCAGCCGCCGATTGGACGGCCATGGACGAGCGTGCCCGGGAGCTGTTTCTGCTGAACTACCGCTTAACGTTTCCCGAAGAAAGCTACGTCAATTGGTGTCCGGCACTCGGCACGGTTTTGTCGAATGATGAAGTCAAAGACGGCGTGAGCGAGCGTGGCGGGTATCCGGTTGAACGCAAACTGATGGCCCAGTGGAGCATGCGCATTACCGCCTATGCCGATCGCTTGCTGGAAGGCCTGGATCAATTGGATTGGCCCCACAGCTTAAAGGAGCAGCAACGCAATTGGATCGGCCGCTCCCAGGGCGCCAGCGTAAAATTCCCGCTGGTAAAAGATGCCCAAAGGCAAATTGAAGTATTTACGACCCGGGTAGATACCATCTACGGGGTTTCTTTTATGGTGCTGGCCCCAGAACATGAACTGGTCGATCTCATCACTACTGCTGCTCACCGGGCTGAAGTGGACGAATACCGTACCTGGGCGGCTTCGCGCTCCGAGGTAGAACGCATGGCAGAAGTAAAGCGGGTAACCGGTGCTTTTACGGGCGCCTATTGTGTGAATCCGGCCAACGGGGAAGCTGTTCCGATCTATATTGCCGACTACGTTTTAGCAGGATACGGTACAGGTGCCGTAATGGCTGTACCTTCTGGTGATCAGCGCGACTGGAATTTTGCCACCCATTTCGGATTGCCGATCATCCCGATTTTAGACGCCCAACAAAACTTGAGCCAGGAAGCCGATGCCACCAAAGAAGGGCGGTATATCAACTCGGGAATCATCAACGGATTAAATTACGAAGAAGCGGTACCAACCTTAACCGCCTGGCTGGAGGAAAAAGGAATGGGTAAAGGAAAAATCCAGTACCGACTGCGGAACGCCGTTTTCAGTCGCCAACGCTACTGGGGCGAACCTGTTCCCGTTTACTGGAAGGATGATGTACCTTATTTGATCGCCGAAAGCGACCTGCCGCTGGTTTTACCTGCAGTAGATAAATACCTGCCTACCGAAACGGGTGAACCACCCCTGGGCCGCGCAGAAAACTGGAAATACCAGGGTAAATACGATTATGAGCTGAGTACCATGCCCGGTTGGGCTGGTTCTTCCTGGTATTGGTACCGCTACATGGATCCACAAAATAGCGATCGTTTTGTCGGTGAAGAAGCTGTCAATTATTGGCAGGGAGTAGATTTATACATTGGTGGATCGGAGCATGCGGTAGGCCACTTGCTCTACAGTCGTTTCTGGAACCATTTCCTCTATGATTTGGGCCTGGTGCCCCAACAAGAATATGCCACCAGGCTGATTAACCAAGGGATGATCCAGGGCGTCATCGAATACATTCACCTGATCAAGGCGGAAGAAGGCGATCTTACCCGAACCTTTGTTTCTGCCGATAAACTGGGCGATTTCCCACAGGCGGAATTTGCCCTCATCCCGGTACACGTTGACTTCGTACAAGACTACGGTAAGGAAGAGTCTTATCTCGATGCCGCCGGTCTGGCCCAATTTAAAACCTGGCGCCCCGACTACGCGACGGCCAACTTTGTGACCAATGCAGCAGGTCAGCTGGTTACGAAGAGCGAAGTGGGCAAAATGTCGAAGCGCTATTTCAACGTGGTCAACCCCGATGATGTCATTGCCCGTTACGGCGCCGATGCCTTCCGGATGTACGAAATGTTCCTGGGGCCACTGGAACAAGCCAAGCCCTGGAATACCAACAGTATCAACGGCGTTAGCCGTTTTTTGAATAGTTTCTGGCGCTTGTTTTACCAAAATGAACAGTGGCTGGTGACGGATGAAGCACCTGCCAGAGAGGAACAAAAAGTGCTCCATACGGCTATCAAAAAAGTAACGGAGGATGTTGAACGGTTCTCCTTCAACACCTGCGTAAGTGCTTTTATGGTCGCCACCAATGAATTGGGGCGCCTGAAGAGCCACAAGCGGGCCGTACTGGAACCATTGCTGGTGCTGATGGCTCCTTTTGCGGTACACCTGACCGAAGAGCTGTGGGAAAAATTAGGACACACCACCAGCATTCACCATGCGGCCTGGCCAACGCTGGAAGAACAATGGTTGGTAGAAGATCACATCACGTACCCCATTGCCATCAACGGAAAAACCCGTATCACCGTGGATTTTCCAGCCGCCAGTACCAAAACTGAACTGGAAAAAGCAGCCCCGGCGCTGGAAGACATCCAGAAGTACCTGGAAGGCGTGACCGTACGTAAAGTAATTGTGGTACCTGGTCGGATGATCAACATTGTGGTGGGGTAGGGCAGTGGTCAATTGCCCTGGATGAGCCCTAGTGTCTTGGCGCGCTTCTCCCAGTTTTGGCGGGCGAGGTGCTGCATGTCTTCGGTGCTGTCCAACTCGTCGACAATCTCCAGGCCCAACAAGGTCTCGATGACGTCTTCAAAGGTGATGATGCCAGCCATGCCGCCAAATTGATCAACTACGAGGGCAACATGTTCTCTGCTACTGAGTAAATGATTAAAAACAGATTGAATATCCTGATCTTCATCAACCACGGTGATGGGGCGAATAATACTTTTCAGCGGATCTTGTCCTTCTTGTTTTACTAGTTTTTCTAAAAGAACGTCCTTGAGGATATAGCCAGTGATGTGGTCTTTGGTGGTGTCAAAAACCGGAATGCGGCTAAAGGGCAAATCGGCACTGTTTTCATAAAAATCGCTGATACTACGTTCCTGGTTAGCTGCCCGCACGACGGTTCGGGGGGTCATTATGGAGCGGGCTTTGATCAGGTGGAAACGCATCAGGTTCTTAATGATCGTGGATTCCCCCGCATGAAAAACACCCTCGCGGGTACCCATTTGCGCAATAGCGGAAAGTTCTTCCCTGCTGATCTTGGCACCGTGCCCGCCATTACCCAGTCGATCGGTGATGAACTTACTCATAACGACCAGCGGATACATCGAAAAAGTAACTACTTTGAGTGAACGCGCCGTGATGGGGGCCAGCTTCTTCCAATTATTGGCACCGATTGATTTGGGGACAATCTCTGAAATCAACAAGACGCCCAGGGTCATTAGGGTTGCCACTATTCCGGTGAAGGGAACATCGACGCCCCCCAGATGAAAACCACCCGTAGCAAAATAAGATTCCGCTTGTTTGCCTACCAGAATAGCACCTACCGTATGGGCAATGGTATTGAGTGAAAGAATAGCCGAAAGCGGTTTGGAAATATCCGCTTTCATGTCTTTAAGGATCGGACCAGTAGGGTCGCCTGCTGCAACCTTCATTTCAACATAGGAATCGGGCAGACTCAGTAATACGGCTTCCCAGATCGAGCACAGGAAGGAGAGGAAAATGGCAATCAGCGCATAGGTTATTAGTAAAATCATAATGGTACGTACAAATTTGGTCTGCGTTTTCTTGGCCGAAAGTTAACAAAGAAAGGGTTTTTCGGACACACCGAAAAACCCTTTCTGTTTTACCAACCATTAAATGGGTTGCGTAACACCATAGAAGTGGTGCTTTATTCTATGTACAGCCGTTGGAATTCCAAGATCGGATCATTGGGCCCCAGGTTGTTAAGTTGGCGAAGGCGATCAGGAGTCGTGTTGTAACGACGTGAAATACCATAGAGACTTTCGCCGCTGGCGACAATGTGTACCCGTCGTTGGTTACTGCTGCTTTGGGAGTAGGAGTCGGGTTGTTGGGCCAACTGGCTACTTTGTAAAGGTGCATTGGGGGTAGGAAATGGACTGGCTTTCGCTGCCGGGCTGGTACTGACCGGGCTGCCAAAATCAGTGGTGTTACCAATGGCCCGGTTTTGTACCTGCTCTACGCTGGAAAGCGAGCGCTGAGGCGCCGGCGCGTCGTAAGCAGGGGGCACCACCGCATTGTAGCGGGAATCAACCGTGGTCACGGGAACACTGGGCACGGGCACGGCCGTTGCGGGCAGCCCACCCGTATTTCTGACCAATAACCCCGAGTTGTTGGTGGTAATGAGCGGCTGATTACTGGTGAAAGGTGTACGGGCAGTCAGGTCACCAGGTGACAGTCGGCCTCCGGTATTTTCGAAGCTATTGGGTACACTTGGCGCCAGGGTACCGGTATTGCTGACCGAAGCACTGGCGGGGGGGCATTCGCAGTCCGTCGTACGCAGGCGTTGGCCCACCTTGACGTAATCACTGGTCCCCAGGTCGTTCATTTCCCGGAAACGCTTGGCGGTGTAACCATATTCCAAGGCGATAGAAGAAAGGGTTTCTCCTGGTTTAACAATATGTATTTTCGTATCGTCAGCGGTCATTATTCGTTGACTGTCCGTTGGCCCGTAAGGTGCCGGTGTACCCGATAAGGTGGTGCCCGAACTATTGCCACCTTTCGCTGCAATAAATCCGCTGGTAGTTTCCGGTGCAGTGCTGTTGGTCGGAGGAGCCAGTTGTAGCACCTTCCCCCGCCGGATAACATTTGAGCTGAGGCCGTTCCACGATTTTAAATCATTGACACTTATATTATTCGCTTTGGCAATACCGTAGAGGGTTTCTCCCGCAGCAACCGTATGCGTAGGAGGCGTAGCCGCAGGAAGCGTAGCCGTAGGTGTAGTAGCCGTAAAAACAGGAGCGGCAGCGATCGTAGCAGGAGCAGTAGTTGGCGTTGGGTTTGCCAGTTGTCCGCCCGGAAGAATAGCCCCTGCAGGCAAATTCATGGGCGAAGGATTGATGGTTGCTCCGCCCGCGTAATAACTGTTTGGCATCGTATTGAGGGCAGCTGCGCTAACGACAGAACCACTGGATCCTGGTTCGGTACCACACACTTCTTGCAGGTAGCGATCGAGCGATTTGCCATTCACCCGGTTTAACACCAGCTTATTGTTCATCGCTACTGCCGCATTTGCGCCGCTGCGTTCTTCAATTATACCGATCTCTGGTGATACCGTCAGATCGATGAGCGGGTAAGCGGATTGAGGTGACAACTGTCGGAACAAATAAGCACCGGTACAATCATTTTCCATGCGACCTTCGAAATAGACTTTTGCGCCGGGGTTGTTGATTGCAATATTTTCACCGATCGTTCCGTATTCCGTATCAAAACGGAAACGATATTTAGGTGAATCGTAGGAAATAACCGTTCCCGTTTTGGTATAAAACGCCGCATTCACAATGGGTGAAACCACGTATTTTTGGGCGTTTTTCTGGTAAACCAAAAAAACTTCATCAATGTTTGCATTGATACGGCGCATTAAGCCCTGGTCAAAGCCACCACTGTTACAACTCAGGTTGGGCGTAGGCAGGTAATTTTGTTCATTGGCGCTTTCGGTTCCAATTTCCAGCACCAGCTTTTCTCCCGATTTTATATTGACGTGGTAAACCAGGTAGTCACCTTTTCCGTCAGGTCGGTTGTAGTTGTACTCCAGCCTATCCATGCAGGAAGCATCGAATAAAATATAGAATTGTGCGGCTGAAAGCGTTAAGTTCAGAGCCAGGAAAAGGCCCACGGTCATTATTATTGTTGTACACTTCATGGAAAAAAATGATTTTCTTGCTCCGAAAGGTAAATGAATTTCATTGTCTAAACAACATTTTATTGGAAAAGGTATAACCTAAACGGTGTCAATTTAAAAAAAATTATCATTATTTGCTGAAAACCCACACCTTTGGATACTTCTCTAGACTTGAATTTACCATTTTATCAATCCCTTCTCCGTATAAAGCACCAGGGGGAGACCCGCTATCTTTGGGATCCTATCCGTAACAAGTGGTTGGTTTTACAACCCGAAGAGCTCGTCCGTCAACTCTTAATCCAGTATTTAATGACCGCGTTAGGGGTTAGTAAAAACCGGATTGCCATCGAACGGGGGCTTACGCTCAACGGCCTCCAAAAACGCTGTGATATCCTGATCTTTGATCAAGCCATGAACCCGTGGTTACTGGTAGAATGCAAAGCGCCCACCGTTTCGCTCAACCAGGTTGTTTTTCGTCAGATCGCTACTTACAACATACCCTTGCAAGTTCCTTTCCTATTGGTGTGCAATGGCCCCCAGGCTTATTGCTGTGCGATTGATTTCCAGGCCAAAACTTTTTCTTTCCTGGCGGCTATCCCTGATTACCTGGCGGGAGGTTAAAATTTGGGACACAATACCGTCTCATCTTCGTACTCACCTAAGTAAGCGGCACTTATTTCAAAGGTTCGTTGACTGCGATTGTTGATATTCAATTGGCCAGGACTAATGTCGTAGCTGAAGCCAAGCAGGAAATTAGATCTTTCCAGCCCTACCATGGCTACTACGGCATCCATCTCCCAGCCATTGTCGGCATTTCGTACCGGACGTACCCATCCGCCCAGGTGCAAGGCCGTACCGGAAATATCATCGAGCAGGAAGCGGAAGTTTGTGCCCGCATTGAAGGTCAGGGCCGGCCCCTGGCTGTAAATCAACGCCCGTGGTGACAGCTGGGTAGCTTCTCCGATTGGGATTTGCAGGCCCAGCTGTGCGGAGTACTTGCGATACAGGAGATTGCTCAGCCGTTCGTCCTTGTCGTCGGCAGGCAACTGGCGGTAATAAAAACTCATTTCTGGTTCCGTGACATGGTGCATAGCGGCACCCGCAAAAATGCCGGTTTTCCCCCGCGGCGCGTAACTGTAGTGCAGCCCTACCTGGAAATCAGAAAACGCAAAGTTGTTTTCGGGGAAAATTTCGCTGCTGGGACCAGAAAACTGGCTGGTACCATTGAATTGGTCATCGAAAGTCAATTGATCATAATTGACGTTGCGCTGCACCATCCCAATTTGTAATCCCAGGCTAAGGAACTGATCGCTTTCCGGATTGAGCGCTTTGTGGTAAGCGCCGGCAACCATGATCTGATTCGTAGAAAAGTTGATCTGGTTGACTTTGTCATTGTAAAACAGCACGCCTACGCCGACGGCATCGCGGTACCGTTTCTTATACTGTTTGATTTTATAGCGAAAATCAGCGGCGGCAGAAAAAGTTTGGTAAGGATTGTCCAATGCGGTCCGGTATTGGTCGCGGTAAATCATCGAAACCCGGTATTTGCCTTCGAGTGCACCAGTCAGGGCTGGATTGAGCGTCAGGGGGGAAGCATAAAACTGGGAAAAGTGCTGATCCTGAGCGGTTAAGACCATCGTCAGGAAAAGGAAAAATGACAAGAGGGAAAAGTATTTCATATGCAATTGCTGAGGCGAACGATAAAATGAAAGCACAAAAGTAGTGCTACTTTTGCTGCTTAGCGGATTAACGGATAATTTCCTTTCCTTATTTTGGAGAAAAAACTATTTTTACCAATGCTACCAAACACCTCTCGGATGCCAGTTTATGCCATTTGTCCGCTTACCGTTGTTCCTGTGCGGCTGGGACCCACCCATCGGAGTGAAATGGGATCACAACTGCTCTTCGGAGAGCTGGTAGAAGTATTGGAAACCAAAGGCCGGCAATGGACCAAAGTTCACTGTCTCCAGGATGATTACATCGGCTGGTCACCAAGTCCTCAACTTCGTGACCTCAGCCCGGAGGAAGCCAATTTGTTTAGTCAACATTTTGCCTATTCGCTGGATGTTTTTCACATGCTGATGGGCTCGGATGAAGCCCTGGCAATTACCCTGGGGTCCCGCTTACCTTATTTTGACGGCATGCGTTTTGCGCTGGGCAATAAGGACTATACCTTCAGCGGGCAAGCCGTTTTTCCGGAAGATATTAAGAAGGGCCCGGCCATGGTTCTGAAAATGGCACGCAAACTACTGAATGCGCCCTTCCTCTGGGGCGGTCGCACCATTTTTGGTATTGATAGTTCGGCACTTGTGCAATTGGCTTTCCGCATTGCTGGTTATGATCTTCCCCGCCTCGCCGAGCAACAGGTCAATCGGGGCGAAATTGTGGATTTTATAGAAAAGGCATTGCCGGGAGATATCGCCTTTTTTGAGAATAACCAAGGCCGTATCAACCACGCGGGCATTATTTTACCCGATGCTAAAATTATCCACGTGCATGACAAAGCCCGCATCGATGCCATTGATCATTTCGGCATCTTTAACCAGCAGGAGGGCAAATACACCCACCGCTTGCGCGTAGTGAAGCGCATCTTTAGTCCGGCCGATATTCTACCGGTATTGCTACCGGAAAAAAAGGAAACGGAGATTAAACAACAAGCCTTATTTTAGTACCCGAAAATTTACGGAAGAATTTTGCTTAACCTAAGCAGCTGTATCCTCTCCTTGCTGGGCGAGCTCCATAATTATACTAAATTCTTCGGCACTGACCGGCATAACCGACAAACGGCCGTTGCGGACCAATCCTAAATTTTGTAATGCCGGATGTTGCTTAATGCGCGTCAGGGGGACCGGATAGGGCAAGGGTTGCCGGGCTACCAAATCTACCGCAGACCAATCGCCGGTAGCTGCCGTGGGATCGGGATAGGCTTCGCCAACGACTTCCGCGAGACCCACAATGGCTAACCCTTCCCGACTGTGGTAAAAAAGGACCCGGTCGCCGGTTTTCATCGCGCGGAGGTTGTTGCGGGCCTGGTAGTTGCGTACACCATCCCAAACACTGCGGCCAGCTGCCTGAAGAGCTGCGAAACCAAACTCAGAGGGTTCCGATTTTACGAGCCAGTAATTCATTGCTTTTCGCTTTATTTCACCATTTCAACTGCCGGAATATTTCCCAGACAGCTATACCTATGGAAACCGACACATTGAGGGAATGTTTGGTGCCGAATTGGGGTATTTCCAGGGCGCCATCGCAAAGCTGGATGACTTCCTGGCTCACCCCGTCTACTTCGTTGCCAAAGACCAGGGCCAGCGGTTGGGCCGCCAACGCATTAAAATCCTGTAGCCAGGTGCGCTCGGCCACCTGCTCTACCGCCCAAATTTGGTATCCCCGTTCTTTTAAATCCCGAACAGCATCCAGCACGTTTGCCTGGTAGGTCCAGTCGACCGCATCGGTGGCACCTAATGCCGTTTTAAGGATTTCCCGGTGTGGGGGTTGAGCGGTAATGCCACACAGGTGGATATGGGCCAGGGCGAAGGCGTCGGCGGTACGGAAGGCAGATCCTACGTTGAGGGCTGATCGCACATTGTCCAACACCAGTACCACGGGGGTCTTGATCTGCTCTTTGAAGTCAGATGTGCTTACCCTTTCAAGTTCTTCCAGCTTTAATTTTCGCATCAATATTTACAGTTAGGGCTATTTTAAAAAACAACGACCAGATCAGGTACCGACCGCTACGCGCGGGTTTTGCTATTGTTCCAAAGGTCGGGTAGTTTGTTCGTAGACCCGAACAATAACACCTCCCTTTTGGTAGTCAAAAATGATCCGCCAGTCGTGGGCGAGGGCGGCCAGTTGCCCGTCGCTGAAATCATTCATCACATTGCTGTAATAAACGTAACGCTGGTGCGCAAGATCCAGTGGCGCAAAACCAGCGGCAATTCCGTTCAGCTCCCGGTAGTGCAAAGGACCAACTTCCGGGAATACTGTTCCGACTTCATTTGTGTTTATATTTTCCTCAGATAAAAAATTCTTGCAATTTTTTCTTCCTTCAAAGTAGAATTGATGAGCCAACGTAGCATCCCAGCCTTGGGCAACGTTATTCGGATAAATCCAGCAGTTACCATTCAGCAACCCGATTATGCCGATTGTAAAAAAGGCTGCCCGCCAGGACTTGGGTACAGCGCTGCGCAGCAGCACGGTCGCCAGCCAGGTAATACTTAAAAACAAGGGTAGGAGGTAGCGGTGTTGGGCCAAACCCGGACTAAGTATGCCTGGTATGCCTAAAACGATACCAAGAATCACAATCAAAGCAACATTGTCACGTACTTGATTGTCCCAGCGCCAACCACTACGCCTCCAGGCTAAAAGGAGGATGAGCAGGAGGAAAACCCGACCATAATCGAGCATCCGCCAGCCCAGGATGGCCAACTGTTTCACCCCGGTGGCTATTCCGCCTACGGCAAAGCTGCTTGCCCACGGCGAATCTTCGTGAACAATCACCCATCCTTTTTGCTCGAAGTGGAAGGCCAGGTAGGCTAAGGCGACCAAGCCGCCACCTAAATAGGGGAGGAGGGTTGTGACCAATGCTTTCGCCGAAATTGATGCGGGGGTAATTCGCAGACGATAAACTTGCCAAAGGAATAAACCAACCCCTACCAGCATCCCGCGTAAACTGACGAGCCCCAGCAGCAGTATGCTTATCGCCAGCCAACCTTTTTGGTGGTTAAGGATGCTATTGACCGCTAGCAGAAAAGCGCCTGCGAGAACCACATCCGGGCTGATCATGGTTAACTGGCTGCACAACACGGGATCGGCAAGAAAGAGGAGTACACTGAGGCTGGCATACTGCTTGCCGACCCGGCTACTCAGTCGGAGGATTTGTCCTAAAACCAAGGCTACCCACGGAACCATAGCCAGGTGGCTAACGAGTAAACTTTGTCCGAAAACTTTCCACAGACCAGCCAGGTACCAGCCAAAAGCAGGGATGTGGCCACTGTCGATACGATCGGGCAATAAGAAGGTTGAAAAACCTTGCTGAAAAAACCAGTCGCCTTGCATGGCACCCAACTGAACGGTATCCCAAAAAAAAGGATTGGCCCGTACCAGTAAACAGATCCCGAGTGCCGTTAAACCGACCCCCAGGCGGACGTAGTGTCTTTTTTTATTCACCGGCCCGGCTTATTTTTCCTTGTGGTGTTCAATGGCAGCTTTCACGAAGCTGACAAACAGCGGATGTGGATTTTCTACGGTACTCTTCAATTCCGGGTGAAATTGGACACCTACAAAATAAGGATGCTCCTTGAGTTCTACGATTTCAACCAGCCCGGTAGCCGGATTAATACCTGTTGGCACCAGGCCACTTTTTTCAAATTGGTCTTTGTAAACATTGTTGAATTCGTAGCGATGGCGGTGCCGCTCACTAATTAACAACGTTCCGTAAGCCTTACTGGCCAGCGTCTTGCGCCGCAGCTGGCAGTCGTAGGCACCTAGCCGCATGGTGCCGCCCTTCTGGGTAATTGCTTTTTGTTCCGGCATCAGGTGAATAACCGGATAGTCGGTTTGTTCATTGACCTCGGTAGAAGAAGCACCGGCCAGGTTGAGCACGTTGCGGGCGTATTCAACTACACAACACTGCATACCCAGGCAGATACCAAAAAATGGCAGGTTGGTTTCGCGTGCGTGCTGGATAGCCCGGATTTTTCCTTCAATACCGCGTTCGCCGAAACCAGGAGCGATCAGGACGCCGTCCAGGTCTTTCAGCACTTTGCCTACACTGGCCATGTCGCCCTCCAATTGTTCAGAATGGATGGGTAAGACGTTAACTTTACATTCGTTGATCGCGCCAGCGTGTACAAAAGACTCGTAAATGGACTTGTAGGCGTCTTGCAGTTCATTGTATTTGCCCACCAGACCAATCCGCACTTCGCTGGAAGGATTTTTGAGCTTGCCCAGGAAGGTCTTCCAGGCCGAAAGATCCGGTTCCCGACGGTCCTGCAAGCGGAGCTTTCTGATTGCGGTGGTATCCAGTTGTTCCTTGAGCATCAACAAAGGCACATCGTAGATGGTCTCCGCATCCAGGGCTTCAATCACTGATCCTACTTCCACGTTGCAGAACAAGGCCAGTTTGCGGCGGATGTCCATACTAAGGGCATACTCGGTCCGGCAAACCAGGATATCCGGCTGAATGCCAGATTGCAAGAGTTCTTTTACCGAGTGTTGCGTGGGTTTGGTCTTCAACTCCTTGGCCGCGCGCAGGTAAGGAATCAGGGTCAGGTGGATGACCAGGCAATTATCAAGGCCCAATTCCCAGCGCATTTGGCGCAGGCTTTCGATGTAGGGCAATGATTCAATATCACCCACCGTGCCGCCCAACTCCGTAATTACAATATCAAATTCCTGGGTACTGCCGAGCAGTTGAATCCGTCGCTTGATTTCGTCGGTGATGTGGGGAATGACTTGTACGGTCTTACCCAGGTAATCACCAGCGCGTTCCTTATTGATAACGGTTTGGTAAATTCTTCCCGTCGTAACGTTGTTGGCCTGCGAGGTTGGAACATTGAGGAAACGCTCGTAATGCCCGAGGTCCAGATCGGTCTCGGCACCGTCATCGGTTACATAGCATTCCCCGTGCTCGTAGGGATTGAGCGTTCCTGGATCTACGTTGAGGTAGGGGTCAAACTTTTGAATGGTTACGGAAAAGCCGCGAGCTTGCAGCAATTTGGCCAGCGATGCAGCAATGATGCCTTTTCCCAGCGAGGAGGTTACTCCGCCCGTAACGAAGATGTATTTGGTCATTTGTTGTCTTTATTACGGGATGTAAAGCTAGTTAAAATGCAACAGACTGTCGGCCCCAAGTTCAAACTACTTTTTGTTTACCACGAATAATTATTTTAAGCATACTATTTTCGTGGCGTTTGAACCAATTGACAGAAATATTCTTTTGATTAAGTTCTTAAAGACCAGTTTTAATTAATGCTATTTTTATTCTCAGTCTATTTACTTATCTACTTTTTCGGACTATGTATACAAAAACAACAACGCTCCTGCTCTTGCTCTTTTGGAGTTGCCAATGGCTAACCGCTCAAGCTAGCGATCCCCTTGCCAAAACTGATCAGTATCTCAAACAGCATTTCCAGGAACTGGGTCTGACTGCTACAGATATTGCCAATTACGCGGTAAGCAGCGTGGTGGTAACCAAGCACAACCAGCTAACCCACGTTTATTTGCAGCAAACCCACGCTGGTATACCTGTACACAATGCCATCCTGAACGCCAACATCCTGGCCGACGGCAACATGTTAAGCCTGGGCAATCGCTTTGTTCCTCAACTGGCGCAGGCGGTCAACACCATTACCCCGCTCATATCTACCGAAGGAGCGGTCAACGCGGTGCGGGCTTATTTTCGAATTCCGGCCAGTGCACCGCTCAAGTTATTGGCGACGCCCAGTAGCCAGGAAGCGGTTTACGAACCGGCTGACTTAGCGCTGGAACCCATCCGGGTTAAACTCGTTTACCAGCCCTTACCCGACAACCAGGTTCGCCTGGCCTGGAACGTTGACCTTTATGAGCGCAGTGCCCAGCACTGGTGGATGGCCCGGGTAGATGCCCTGACGGGTGAAGTATTGGATTTTTTCGACCAGGTGACGCACTGTGAATTTGGTAACTCACCTGTGGATGATTGTGCAGCAGCAAAAATCGCTGCTACTTCCCACACGTCAACAACGACGGTGACTCTGACCGGACCTGGTGATAACGGTAGTGCTTACCGCGTTTTCCCCCTGACCGTGGAAAGCCCAAACCACGGCAATAGCGCTTTGGTGGTCAATCCCTTTGATTTGGTTGCCTCTCCCTTTAGCTGGCACGATACGGATGGGGTAGAAGGCGCCGAATACACCATCACCAGGGGTAACAATGTGCATGCCTACCACGATGTTTTTGACCGCAATGAATCTACCGGCGGCGAGCCCGACGGCGGGGATTCCCTTTGTTTTGATTTTCCTTTTGATCCAGACCTGGGCCGGCCTTACGCCCAGTTGGATGCTGCTACGACCAACTTGTTCTACTGGAACAACCTCATGCACGATGTGTGGTACCAGTATGGTTTTGACGAAGCAGCGGGCAACTTCCAGTTCAACAATTATGAGAATGGAGGAGCTGATGGAGATTACGTGCGTGCCGAAGCCCTGGACGGGAGTGGAACCAATAACGCCAATATGAGCACTCCCGCCGATGGCAACCGCCCCCGGATGCAAATGTACTTGTGGGGGGGAGATTTGCCGGAAGCTACGCAGGAAAGTTTGCAGGTAACCAGCCCGGACACCCTGGCGGGAAGGTACGAATACCTGGCCGCCAATTTTGGCGGAGAATTCCCCACAGGAACCTTTCAGGAAGCAGCAGTGGTATTGGTCAATGACGAAGTAGAGCTGGTTAACAATGGCTGTGAGGCTATTGTCAATGCGGTTGAAATCGCGGGAAAAATTGCACTGGTAGACCGCGGAGAGTGTGAATTTGGCTTCAAAGCCAGGGCGGCGGAAAACGCGGGTGCGATAGCAGTCATTATCTGCAATAATGAAGCAAGTCCGGCCCTTTCGGCAATGGGACCAGGCGCAGTTGGTGACCAGGTTACCATCCCGGTGCTCATGCTGAGTTTAGAAGATTGTAACACCATTAAAATAGCGTTACCCGGGCTGCTGATCAGATTGACTGGCGCTAGCCTGGAAGTTCCACTGCCAGGGCCATCAGGCCGCGATAGTGATTTTGACAACGGGGTAATCGCCCACGAATACACCCACGGTATCTCCGGACGGCTGACGGGTGGCCCGGCGCAACCGGGTTGCTTGTCAAATTTTGAGCAGGCCGGCGAAGGTTGGAGCGATTGGTTCGCCTTGATCATGACCACTACTTCAGCCGATTTTGCGGAAGAAGGACGTGGAATTGGTACCTATTCCAATGGTACGGCACCGACAGCTGGCGGGATTCGTCCGTTTCCCTATTCCCGTGACCTGTCAATTGACCCCCACACCTACTCCGATATCAATTCGGTTTCAGTACCTCACGGTGTCGGTTCGGTTTGGTGCGTAACGATTTGGGACCTTTTTTGGAACCTGGTCGACGAATATGGCTTTGACGATGATATTTACAACGGCACTGGTGGCAACAATATCGCCATGCAACTGGTGTTGGATGGTTTGAAAATACAACCTTGTAATCCTACTTTCCTGGATGCGCGTGATGCGATCCTACAAGCTGATCAGGTGAATAACAGCGGTGCCAATGTCTGTCTGATCTGGGAAACTTTCGCCCGCCGCGGATTAGGGTTCAGTGCCAGTGTGGGTGGCGAGGAAGCCTTTGACAAACCCAATACCTGCCCGCCAGTATTCCGCGTGGTGAAAACAGGTGTAGCAACGGCGGAAGCAGGAGATATTATTACCTATAACCTGGAAATCAGTAATGGCCGGGCTAATGCCATCGCCGAAGCTACAGTGGTTGATCAGCTTCCCCTGGGTGCAACCTTTGTGGAAGGCAGTTCTGATTGTGCGATCCGGGAAGAAAATGGGCAGTTGATCATTAGCTTAGGTGATGCGCCCAGTGGCCAGGCATTTTCGTGCAGTTACCAGTTGCAGGTGGCGGCAGCCCCGTTTTCGTATCCCGTTTTTGAAGACCGGATTAGCAATTCCCAAAAATGGGAATTTGTTAACCCACTTACGGCCGACCGTTGGCAGTTGCGGATCAACAATGCTTTTACCGGATTATTGTCTCTGTACGCCAGGGACGTCGAGGTGCGTACCGATCAGTACCTGGAATTGAAAGACCCCGTCTTTCTCGACGGGCAAAATCCGGGCTTGTTGTTCTGGCACACTTACCGTACCGAAACCAATTTTGACGGCGGGGTAATCGAAATTTCTCCCGATGGCGGAGCAACCTGGGTGGATGTAGGTAGTGAAAACTTTCTGCAGAATGGGTATGCAGCGGCCTTAGCAGCCAACTCCGATAGCCCACTTGCCGGTCGGCCGGCTTTCCACGGCAGCAGCAGTGGCTGGATTCGTTCGGTCGCTGATCTATCTGCCTTTGCAGGGGAAACGGTACACATCCGGTTTCGCTTTGCGACCAATACGGGTAATGGCCGCGAAGGTTGGTTCATCGACGATATCCAACTGTTAGGCAACCTGCAGACCATCACCAATATTGCTTGTACCGACAACGACGGCGAGGCATTGTGTAGTCGTGTTACAACCGTTGTCTATGCCGCCACGCCGAACGCTGCCGTTGACCTGGCGCAGGATTTACCGCTGCGGGTGTTTCCTAATCCGACCAAAGGGAAGGTTACCGTTGCGTTGGCCGAACCACTGGCCGAACAAGTCGCTATTCGGGTTTATAGTATCGAAGGCCGCTTACTCCAAACGACCGAATACAACGCCTTCCAGCAGGCGGAACTCGATCTCAGCGCCTGGAGCGCCGGGGTTTATATCATTCAGTTGCGGACCGAGGGCCAGGTGACTACGCGGCGTATCGTGCTGCAGTAACGTGCGCCTGGTTTAAATGATAGTTTTTTTCGGCCTAGCCCCGGGCCGTCCAACAGCTTACACCTTATCAGCGGTCGTCCGGTCAATTGACCAGGCGGCCGCTGATGGTTTATGCGTGGTAGGGTTAAAAAAAAAATGCGCCGACCTTCACTCGAAAGATCCGGCCGGCGCGCAGAAGGGCATAATAAATCGAGAGATAAGTAGACATCGCCCGATTTTGTGTCTTGAGCAGGCTATAGTTTAAAGTCTAACCGGAGGGTAATGTTACGGGGTGCATCCATCAGGGCTGGCCGCAAGGTGTACTCGGCATTAAGGATATTACCGAATAGCAAGGAGGCTTTTAGGTGCTCTGTTGGCTCGTAGGCCACGCGCAGGTTATGGACCCAGTACCCATTGGGATGCTCGTCGCGAAATTGCTTCAACCCGGAAATAAAAATCTGGAACAAGCCATCAATGGCCTCCATGTTGCTGTTGTGGAAAGATTCTGCCCCTACCCGAAATTGGCCAAAATCCAATTCGCCGTCGAATTTGAAGGAGTGCCGGAAGCGGTACTTGAGGATATTGTTGAGGCTGGAGGAGTTTTGTGCGTTTTGACGGGCCTGCGTACCGCTGGGCGCCTCCAGGTCGAAGTCGGAGAACGTCGGATCGATGTAGGTGTAACCCGTCAACAATTGGAAAGGAATACGACCCAGTGTACCTTTGCCGGCAATGGTGAATTCAACACCCGTTATATCGGTACCCCCAATATTGAGGGATTGAAACCCCGAACCCGTCCAGTTGAATTCGATCATGTCCTGGTATTTCATTTTAAAGGCCGCGATATCCAGAAAGCCTTCAAACGCACCCAATCGGTAACCTTGTTTGATTCCTACTTCCGCCGACCAACCCGTTTCTGAACCGAGGCTGGGGCTGGGCTGAATGAAGAAGCCACCGGCGTTGGTAAAGATGAATTTTTCGGCTATCGTAGGATAGCGGTACCCTTGCCCCCAACTGGCGCGGACAAAGGTTGCTTTGCTGGCCTGGTAGTTTAACCCAAATCTGAAGACGGGTAAACTTTCCCGTTCCTCACTCGGAAGAATCTCCTGGGCGATGTTGTTTAGCACGTAATTGAACCCCGGATTATGAAGCACGTTGTGCTCGTAGCGGAAGCCGAAAGCCGCATTGAGCTTGTCGAAGAACTTTTTGTCCATTTGCAGGTAACCCGCAAAATTCTGGGAAGTGAAGGTGGTGTCACCATACAATTCGGCCTGAACCTGGTTGCCGCTGGCTACGATCCCGGTGGTTAGCACCAGGTTGGCCGCCTCGAACCGTCGTTGAAACTGGTACTCGGCATAGAACAAACTGGATTTGTTGCTCTGGTTGCGGTCATTGTCGTTATCGACGCTGTAGAAACGACCTTGGAATCGGTGCCGGTTGTTGCTTTTGTCGAAGTAAGTCAGACTAGGGTCCAGGTTGTAGCGCAACCGCTTGCGGGTAGCGAGGGTAGAGGTGTCTCCCACCAACGCCGTATTGATCCCCGACCAGTAGAAGTAAGAGCCACTTTCACCGACGTTGAAATTACCCGCCAACCCGTAAGTGAGCCGGTCGGTAGCACGGTGACGGACATTGAAATTCATCCGCCCAAATTTGCGGTAGGTATCTTTGCGGAAACTTTCGTCGTTGAGGTAGTAGGCTCCTAATACCAGGTCCACTTTTTTTATCTTCTGACGGTGGCTCAGGCTGGCGCCAAAAACGCGGGGTGAACTGTCCCACCATTTCAACTCTTCCCGCTTGGGAGACAAGTAAACGGTGGAAAACATGGACCCCTTCGTGATGGGATCTGCGGTAGCGTAGGCCGTGCGGACATTGACAATGCCATTGAGAGCCGAAGAACCGTATAAAGCCGAAGAAGCTCCCTTGACCACTTCTACCTGTTGAATAACTTCCAGCGGCACATCGTCCCATTGCGGGTAACCAGCGTCGGCCTGCAGAATCGGAATATCATCCATGAGCAACAGCACCCGGCTGCCTGCTCCCTGGCTGAAGCCCGATCCTCCCCGGATGTTGGCCTGGCCGTCAATTACGGTGACCCCGGGTATTTTCTGCAGCGCTTCGTCGAGGGTGAGTTTTCCGGTGCTTTCAATGAGGTCGGGACGTAACACTTCTAACGAAACGGTGACTTCCCCCAGTGACTGCTCGAATTTACTGCTACTTACCGTAGCGGTATTCAAGAGGGTAATTTCCTCGGTTAATTGGACGTCAAGGGTCTGGGTTTGCCCGTGGGCAATGGTTACCTTGGTTGAAGAGGTCGTATAACCAAGGTAGCGGATATCCAAAACATAGCTGCCAGGAGCCAGTTCAAGTTCAAAGTTGCCGTCCGCATCGGTTTGTACCCCTTCATTGCTTGTTTGTACGGTTGCCCCTAACAAGGGTTCGTTTGTCTTTGCGTCGGTGACCTTCCCGTTTATTATTCCCGTTTGTGCATTCAGGATAGATGCGAAGGACAAAATGAGCAAAAATCCCAGTAGACGTGCAGCATGCAGCATAATAGATAATTTGGCAGTTATAAAAGTTTTATAAATACAGCAAGTGCGCCAGGGAAGGGCATGGTATTCGGGTTTTATCCCGAAAAGGAAGGAGAAGTGTAGGGAGTTGCAAAAAAAAATAAAGGGAACTATGGCATTGCCATTGTGGCTGCAATATAGTAGTTTGTTGGAATTATTTGAAATTTCCTTGTCTAATTCAAGTCTTTTCTCAAGAAAATTACCGGATGATACTTTAAACTATCGTGAAAAATAGGCAATATTGCGACTCAATTAAACCAATACTAATGAAAAGATTTTTCCTTTTACCAATTTTTTTACTCCTGGGCTGGGGACTTCAGCTCCAGGCACAAACTTGTGATGTGGATACGTCACTGCCGGATTCGGTCATTGTTTCTCCTTTGCCCTACCAGGCAGATTTTCCTGAACGCGGTATCCAGGACACCGCCTGCGTGGACGGGTATTACGAAACGACCATCCAGGTGAACATCCCCAATACCATCACCATTGGCACCTCTGAAATTGCAATTACCCAGGTGCAGGTAACGGATCAGGGAATCACCAATTTACCTGCTGCTTTCGATTATTCCTGTAATCCACCCAATTGTGTGTTCACGCCTTCCGATCCGGGTTGCATTCAGATTTACGGCACTGCCACCGCTGCTGATGTAGGGGTGCACGACCTCAAAATCAACGTCCTCATTAGCACGGGCTTAGGCACTTTGCCTTACACCTTGCCCGATGGTTCGCTGGTAGCTGGTAATTACTTTTTTACGGTTCAGCCCGCAGGCAGCCCCAACTGCCTGGTAGGTACCGAGAACATTGTCGAGAATGCTTTCGGTCTGCGCATCCAACCCAATCCGTTCAGCGAGATCACCCAGATCGCCGTTGATCTTCCTCAGGGAGGTGCCTACAACTTGCGGGTTTTCAATGCCATCGGCATTCAGGTTCAGCAAAAGACCCTGAATTTTGCCGCGGGCCAGAACAACTTCGAGTTCGATGGCAGTGACCTGCCTGTTGGCATGTACATTTTTAGCCTTCAGCAAGGCGATCAGGCGGCTTCTGGTCGTTTGTTGATCCAACGCTAGTGTTTTTTGGTAAAAGGAAACTAAAATAACGGAGGGACGACCCGCTTCAACGCCCAGAGACGGGTCGTCCTCCTCCTTCTTCTTTTACCACGGTTTTGTTTTCCACTCCTTGCAACAGCCTGTTATGCGTGACGTTTGTTAAAACAATCGTCCACAGATAAGGATTTTTGATACTTCCTTATCGTTCTACTGGAACTATCTACTTTTCTCCGCCCATAAACAGTAGAAATTATGTTGCGAAATCTATTCCTATTGCTGCTTTTAGGCAGTGTACATTTTTTAGCCGCTCAATCGGGTTGCCCCGGATGCGTGGTGGATTTACCGGTGCTTCCTGCCGATACCATTTTTCTGGGAACAGCGCCAGCCGGGGAGGCGAGTCGTTATTACGATGAAGACCTGAGCTTCCGGCTCCCGAAGAGTACCACCCCCGTCAACGCTACTGACCCCAGTATACCTGCCGGGCTGAACATTGATGAGATAACCATTCTGGCCGTAGCTGGTTTGCCGCCCGGATTGAGTTGGGAAGCCAGCCAGTTGATTTTTCCGGTGCAGGAAGAAACCGACGGCTGTGTCAAATTTTGCGGTACGCCGCTACTACCTGGCCTTTATACCATCGAAGTGGTGATTGAGGCGCGCATTTCTTTTATTACGACCCAAACCGCCATTGCTTTTCCGCTGCTTATTGAGCCCGCACAATCAATCGGTGAAGGTTTTACGCTGGTCAACAGTACCGGTTGTGGAACCGTAACGGCTTCCTTTATCAATAACATTCCTTCCGGCGGAAACCCTGGCTTCAGCTACCTGTGGTTTTTTGGCAATGGCAATGCAACCACTGCCGAAAATCCGGAGGACCAAACGTTCTCCAGCCCGGGAGAATACGCCGTTAATTACGAAGCCATTGTCGATACAGCCGGTTTTTTCATGACCCAGGTGGTCATCAGCCAGACGCCCTGTACGGACTTGCTTACCCGGCCTGATCTGAAATTCGATTTGTTTGGCCCTGACGGAGAATACGTTTTTACTGCTCCTATTGTCAGTAATGCCACCCTTCCCATTACGTATCAGGTATTCATTCCCATCGAGGAGGGAAACTACGAACTTCACGTCATTGACGACGACGGGGGTATTGATGGCGCGGATGACCTTTGCGGGATCATTAATTTCAACCGTACCCTTTCCGGACCGCTGAGTGCTGGCGATCTGTTGGTCGACATTACCCTGATCCATCCGGTCGACACCATCCGCACTGTGGATACGATCACCGTTTACGAAATCCCGGCCCAGCCTAGCCTGGTCATTGAAACGGAGGCCCCTTATTGCGCAGGAACAACTTTGCAATTGGCGGCGAGTTACGCCGATGGGCTTACCTGGTACCAGGACAGTATGCTGGTTGTTGCAGCTACGGGTCCTAATTTAACCGTCGACCAGGCCGGTAGCTACTGGGTAACCTATACTTCTCCCGCGGGCTGCCAGGCAACCGCTGCTCCCGTAACGGTGGCTTTTAGCCCCAATCCATCGCCTTTCACTTTGTCCCAAAATGGCAACTTGCTGAGAATGACCGATGAGGGTAACCTTCCGCAAGATTTTTCGTTCAACTGGCTATACGCAGGAGAACCGATCCCTGCTGCTACTAGTCTGTTATTATGTGCCGAAGCTGCGGGAAATTATACCCTTATCATCTTGGACAATAATACGGGGTGCAGTGCACTGGCTACTATTGCTGCGGAATATGACCCGAATTTAGCCTGCTCAACGCCGGTGGAAGATCCAATAGAGTCGGAGACCTGGCGTTTGTACCCCAATCCGGTACAAAACTTTTTATACGTTGATGGTCCTGCGCTCAAGCCCATTACGTTGGTGTTGTACGATGCCTTCGGACGGATCGTTGCCCAGCAAATGCTGCTGCCGGACAATGCGCGGTTGGAATTAGGGTTTTTGCCTGCTGGCATGTATTTTTACCAATTGCAAGCAGCTTCCGGGCAAACTGAAAAAACGGGAATGCTTATTAAGTCCTGATTACGGACCTGGTTCCTGGTAATTGGGCTGGTATTATTGAAAACTACACAAATATGAACATAAAAATAAAATTCTCGACCCTGTTATTGATCCTGTTACTGTCTTTGTCAGGATATACCCAGGAAGTCAATTTTGATCGGCACGCTATTTCTGCCAAAGTATTAGGCATTGATTACGGAACACCAAATGACGTCGAATTGGACCAAACTTTTGGCCTGGAGGTTGTTTATCGGTATATGTTGATGAAAAATTTCGGGGTAGCAATACCCTTAAAAATCGGTGTTGCCAATGTCGAGGGGGATCGCCAAAACAGGAATATTACCAGTTTGGATGGGCTGATCCACTTTTTTCCAGCCGGTACGACCAACCGCTTAAACCCCTACCTTTTGGGGGGGATTGGTTATGTTTTGGAGAACCTGGATAATGGCAATGTACAAATACCGCTCGGGCTTGGTTTTAACTACATGATGGGCAAGAATTCTTTTCTGACTTTACAGGGGGAATACCGCTCCTCAGCTGCTGAGGCCCGCAATAACTTACAGCTGGGTCTGGGTTATTTGTACCAGTTTGGTCAGGTAGACACCGATGGCGATGGCATCCTGGATGGGAACGATGAGTGTCCGGAAATTTTTGGAACCCCCAAAACCAACGGTTGCCCGGATACCGACAACGACGGCATTGCCAATAAGGACGATGCTTGCCCCACCGCTGCTGGCTCTGTGGCTACCAACGGTTGTCCGGACACGGATAACGATGGGGTCATTGACACCGAAGACGCTTGCCCGGAAGAAGCGGGGCTGGCGGCGCTGCAAGGCTGTCCGGATACGGATGGAGACGGAGTGGCGAATGCTGCAGACTTGTGCCCAACGGTTGCGGGAAGCCCGGAAATGGCAGGTTGCCCGGATACGGACGGTGATGGCTTACACGATGGTGTCGACAATTGCCCCACCGAAGCCGGACTGGCCGCCAACAATGGCTGCCCAGGCAGTGATCGCGACGAAGACGGTGTGCTGGATGAGGATGACCAGTGCCCGGATCAGGCGGGAACAGCCGCCACCCAAGGCTGCCCCGACACCGATGGTGATGGGGTGCGGGATGCCGATGACCGTTGCCCGAAAATAGCAGGGCCATATAGTGGCTGCCCCGATACCGATGGTGATGGAATCATGGATGCTGATGACCGCTGTCCGGAAGAAGCAGGATTGACGACCAATAAGGGCTGCCCGGAGATCGAAGAGTCGGTCAAGGATGTCCTCAGCCTGGCCATGCGTGCGGTACAATTTGAAACCGGCAGCGCCATTATTAAACCCGAATCTTATAGTATTCTGGATCAGATTGCGGATATTATGAAGCGTTATCCAGCTTACCAACTGCGGATTGCGGGCCACACGGATAACGTAGGCGATGCCAAAAAGAACCAGGAATTGTCGGAAGCACGTGCCGCCGCTTGCTACGAATACTTGCTTTCCAAAGGTTCCAAGGCATCTAAAATGACCTTCGATGGCTTTGGCGAAGATTACCCCATTGCCCCCAACTCCAGTGCCTCGGGCCGCACGCTTAATCGACGGGTAGAGTTTGACCTGATTATTCAGTAACCCTGGGATAAGCTTTAAATGACTGATCGTAAAGTGGCCAGTTTTGCAATGAAGCAAAACTGGCCACTTTTTTTGATCAGTCACGGGAGAAGTTTGGTCCAGGGTTTTTCCCCTTTACACTTTTCCACTTTCACACTTTTCCACCTCTCCCTAATATCCAATCTTACCCTTTCCTGCCTGCTTCAAGTCTTTCCGCAGCGCAGCCATCCGGATAGCGGTAGTGGCAGCTTCCACCCCCTTGTTCCCGTGTTGGCCCCCCGCACGATCGAGCGCCTGCTGTTCGTCATTGGTGGTGAGCAAGCCAAAAATAAAAGGCTGGCCACTGGTCAGGCTCATGTTGGTTAAGCCCTGAGCAACCGACATGTTGATGTATTCGTTGTGGGATGTTTCCCCTTTGATTACACAACCCAGGCAGATTACCGCATCACAATTGTGGTGGCCAGCCAGTAAACGGGCTCCAATGGGCAGTTCAAAGGCTCCCGGTACCTGCACGGTATGGATGTTGTCTTCCTTTGCACCGTGTTCCAGGAGGGTGTTCAAACAGCCTTCGTAAAGCGCATGGGTTATTTTTTCGTTCCAATCGGATACAACGATGCCGAAAGTCATTTCCGTAGCCGTTGGCATGCTCGACGGATCGTAGGTGGACAGGTTCTTCAGGGTGCTGGCCATAGGGTAGAATTATGGTTAGATCAAGCAATAAAAAAGGTAAGCTATTACTAAACAGCTTACCTTTTTAATTCGTTTACCGGCGCGTTAATTAGCCTTGAACGCGCACCAGGTATTTGTCAATATCTGTTGCTACCGGCGTATCAAAGTATTTGTCTTTGATGGTCTGGTAGGCATCGCGAGCTGCTTTCAGGTCGCCCTGACGTTCACTGAGCATACCCAGTTTTTTCAGGTAATAAGCTGCCACCAGGGCATTATTGGTTTTATTGGCTGCTTTGCTGTACTGAGAAAGTGCCTGGTCGAAATCGTTGGTTTCGGAGTAGGCATCACCCAGGGCACCTGCCTTCATAGCTGGCGTTACATCACCAACAGGACTAAAGTCCTGGAGGTAGTCAATTGCAGCTGCGAACTGGCCAACTTGTAAATAGCTGATCCCCGCGTAATAAAGCGACAGGTTGCCAGCTTTGGTGCCACTGTACTCTTTAGCCAAATCAACAAATCCCATAAATCCAGGAGCAGGATTGGTTAGGGCCAGTGCAAACGAATCGCGTTCGAATTGCAATTGCGCCTGGGCCATTTGCTCAATAGCTTCTTTCTCTTTCGGGATCAATACCATGTTGCGGTAGAGCAAATAACCTGCTACCAGCACCAAAATTCCGATAAGAATGTAGGTGATTGTGTTTCTGTTATCTTCGAAAAGGTCGGTGATCGATCGCTTTTCTGCAGCATTTGCCAGCGTCTCTTCGCTTGGTGATTTGCCTTTGTTTTCCTTTGCCATTGTTGCTTTTTACTTGGTCAATTTTAAAACCCCGCAAAGATAGATAAAAAAGCGGCAGCAAGAACAAGTTATCCGACTAATTTAAATCGCTCTTGTTCCTGATCTGCTTTCTCGGCTGGCTTAGGTCAGGTAAGGATAATCTGCTTGCGTGTAGTTGTCCGTGTACAGTTCGGAAGCATCGGGTAGGGGAGACGCTTCGGCAAATTCGTAGGCCTCGTCAATTTCCTCATTCACCGCTGTCTTGATGGCTTCTATCTCCGCTGCTGTGGCCAACTTATTGGCAAGCATATGTTTTTCGGTAACTTTAATCGGATCGCGGCCTTCGTATTCTTTCACTTCTTCTTTGGTCCGGTATTTAGCCGGATCTGAAACGGAGTGGCCTTTGTAGCGATAAGTTCGAATCTCCAGGTAAAAGGGCCCTTTTCCTGCACGAATGTGCGCTGCTGCCCGGGAAATAGCATCGTGAACTGCGGCAGGATCCATACCGTCAACAGATTCACTGGGCATTTCGTAAGATAAACCCAGCTTTACCATGTCCACCACATTGGAGGTGCGACTGATCGAAGTTCCCATAGCGTAGCCGTTATTCTCCAGAATGTAGAGTACGGGCAGCTTCCAGGTCATCGCCATGTTGAAGGCTTCGTGTAGGGCACCCTGACGAGCAGCGCCGTCGCCGAACATCGTCACACAAAGGTTATTCGTGCCCTTGTATTTTTCGGCGAAAGCAATCCCCGTACCAATAGGGATTTGTGCACCTACTATTCCATTACCACCATAGTAGTTGTGCGCTTTACTCATAAAGTGCATCGAACCACCTTTGCCTTTGTTCACCCCCGTGGCTTTGCCAAAAAGTTCAGCCATCGCGGCCTTGGTGGAAATCCCCCGGCCAATAGCCGTACCGTGCTGGCGATAAGCGGTAACAATACCATCACCCGGGATCAGGGCGGACTCAATACCCGCTGCGACTGCTTCCTGGCCAATATATACGTGGCAAAAACCACGAACCTTCTGCTGGCCATAGGCCATCAGGGCTTTTTGTTCAAATTTCCGGATGCGCAACATAAGGGTATACCATTCCAGGTACTGCTCCTTGCTATAGGTAGTTGCCGTTTTTTTGCTCTCCCTTTTCTTGGTCGGTGTTGCTGTTGCCATAAAGCGAGTTTTCGCTAATTGATTATAAAATAGATATACTCTTTGATTCAGTTGGTGTCCCTTCTATAAAAGGACTTAATTTTTAACAAACCTGCTCGCGCTTGGTTTGCCAGCGGGCACTATTATCCTGCTTTGGCTGCAAAGAAAGGGAATTTTCTGCTTTTAGCGGTAATGATTTCCTGAAATAGCATTTAATCAAAAGGTGCCTTGCGCAAGCGGGTTATAAAATAGTCATTTTAATGCTTTTTATGCCGTAAAATAGTACTATCTTTGCCCCCGTTTGGCTATGGAGCCAATTTATCAATTGTTTTTTACCTCGCTATAACTGATTCTTGTAATCACTAATGGCATAATTTAACCACATGGCAGTTTATCTTTCCAAAGAAAAGAAAGCGGAAATTTTCATCGAATACGGAGGCTCACAAGCCAACACCGGTTCCACTGAAGGCCAGATCGCTTTGTACACTTACCGTATCAAGGAGCTGAGCCAGCACTTGAAGGAACACCACAAGGATCACGCTTGTCGCAAAGCGTTATTGACAATGGTTGGACGTCGTAAGCAATTACTGACTTACCTGGCTAAAAAAGACCTCGAGGGCTATCGTGCTTTGATCGAGAAGTTAGGTATCCGTAAATAATAGTATACTCTGCAAAGCGCTGTTCTACCAGGAACAGCGCTTCGTTTTTTTAATTGCGACTACCATTTTGCTATCATGACGCGCTTGGAGATAGAACTTTAAGGAGCGCGGTCGATTCCCGATGTAGTTGCGCTCAAAATTTTATTATGGGACAAAGAAATCCTATCACAACCTCTTTCAACCTGCCTGACGGACGTGAGGTAGTTATTGAAACAGGCAAGCTTGCAGCCCAGGCCGATGGCTCGGTGGTTGTACGCATGGGTAAAACCATGTTATTTTGCTCCGTCGTCTCAGCGACGACGGTTCGGGAAGGACAAAACTTCTTCCCCCTCTCCGTCGATTACCAGGAGAAATTCGCGGCTGCCGGTCGTATCCCCGGCAACTTCTTCCGCCGGGAAACCAGATTATCTGATTACGAAATTTTGACTTCCCGCCTCGTCGACCGGGCTATCCGCCCCTTGTTCCCCGATGGGTACATGTACGACACCCAGGTGATTATCAACCTGATTTCTGGCGACGTGGATGTTCCACCTGATGCACTGACCGCATTGGCTGCCAGTGCAGCCCTGAGTGTTTCCGACATTCCTTTTGCGGGGCCCTTGTCAGAAGTACGAGTTGCACGTGTAAATGGTGAATTTCTAGTAAATCCCAACTTCAGTGACCTGGCTAACGCCGATCTGGATATCATCGTGGCAGCCACCATGGACAATGTCATGATGGTGGAAGGTGAAGCAAAAGAATGCATGGAGGCCGATCTGCTGGAAGCGATCAAGGTTGGACATGCGGCCATCAAAGTACAAGTTCAGGCTCAGTTGGAACTGGCCAAACTGGTTGGTGACAAAGCCCTGATCAAGCGCGAAATCGAAACCATCAAGGTCAACGAAGAGCTCAAAGCATTGGTTAAGTCGATGGCCCGCGATGAAATTTACAAAATTGCGCGGGGTGGACTCGACAAGAAGGTACGCAAAGATGGCTTCTCTGCCATCAAGGATGCCATGAAAGAAAAGCTCCTGGCCGAGAAAGGTGAAGAGTGGATGACCGAAAACGGGAGTACCCTTAGTGAGTATTTTGGCAAATTACAGAAAGAAACCATCCGCGAAATGGTACTGGCCGAAAGCATTCGCCTCGATGGCCGTAAACTGGATGAGATCCGACCTATTTGGTGTGAGGTTGATTATCTGCCTTCTAACCATGGTTCTGCGATTTTCACCCGGGGAGAAACCCAGAGTTTGACATCGCTCACTCTCGGTACAAAGTCGGACAAAGCAATGGTGGACAAAGCTTTGGGACTAACTTTCGAAGACTTTATCCTTCACTATAACTTTCCGGCTTATTCCGTCGGAGAAACGAAGCCTATGCGCGGTCCAGGCCGGCGGGAAGTCGGACACGCCAACTTGGCTGGTCGTTCCCTGCGGCAGGTGCTCCCGGAAGGATTGCCCTACACGGTGCGAATTGTCAGCGATATCATGGAATCCAATGGTTCGTCTTCTATGGCAACCGTTTGTGCGGGTAGCCTGGCCCTGATGGACGGCGGCATTAAAATTACCGCTCCCGTTTCTGGTATTGCGATGGGTATGATTGCCGACGGCAAACGCGTGGCCATTCTTTCCGATATTCTCGGTGATGAAGATGCCCTGGGTGATATGGACTTCAAGGTAACGGGTACCCACAAGGGAATTACCGGTTGCCAGATGGACATTAAAATTGATGGTCTGCCTTACGAAGAACTGGAAAAAGCCCTCAGCCAGGCACGCGCCGGTCGGATTCATATCCTCAACGAAATGGCCAAGGAATTGGCTGAACCTCGTGAAGACCTCAAGCCGCACGCACCCCGCATTGTCCAGGTAAGAATTGAAAAATCCTTCATTGGCGCCGTTATCGGACCAGGCGGAAAAGTGGTACAGGAACTGCAGGCCGAGACCGGAACGGTTATCAACATTGAAGAAGTTGAGGATTACGGTGTGGTCAGTATCGCCAGTAACAACAAGGAAAATATCGACCGGGCGGTGGCTGCGATCAACCGTATCGCCTTTACGCCTAAAATAGGTGAGGTTTACGATGCTATCGTTAAGACCATTATGCCCTACGGCGTTTTTGTCGACTTTGGCGGACGTAGTGGTCTGCTTCACGTTTCCGAAATGAGCTATTCACGTATCGACAACGTGGAAGAGCATTACAGCGAAGGTGATGAAGTTAAGGTTAAACTGATTGATGTAGATAACCGTACAGGTAAACTACGGCTCTCCGTTAAAGCTTTGCAACCTCGACCCGATGGTATGCCTGCCGACAATGGAGATGATCGCCGGGATGGTGGAGATCGTCGGGATGGTGGAGATCGCCGGGATGGTGGAGATCGTCGGGATGGTGGAGATCGTCGGGATGACCGCCGGGATGGTGGAGACCGTCGTGATGACCGCCGTGGTGGTGGAGACCGTCGTGATGACCGCCGTGGTGGTGGTGGAGATCGCCGCGACGACCGTCGCCGTTAAACGGTACCAACGTTATAATACATTAACCAGAAAACCCGGATTGCTCGTCAATCTGGGTTTTTTTTATTTGAAAAATTATTCTTACAAAGGAACAAAATGGCGTAATAATTTGTACTTTCAAGAAAATAAAGTTAACTAATTCAACCTAGTGAAGCAACATTACAGGGTTATCAAGCGTATTTCTAGTAAGAAAGTAGTGCGTTCTTCTGTTTTACTTCTTTAAACCCCCTTTAGAGGTAAAAAGCTTTAAAACCAACGCTTTCCGCATTTATCTACCATAAGGTACCAAATGACTTGTCCATGCGTCAGTTAAAAATCACCAACAAAATTACTTCCAGGGAAAGTCTGGCTCTGGATAAATACCTGACTGATATTGGGAAAATCTCCCTGCTGACGGCCGATGATGAAGCCGAGTTGGCCCGTCGGATACGTGAAGGAGATCAGGATGCACTGGATAAATTGACCCGGGCAAATTTGCGATTCGTCGTTTCCGTGGCCAAGCAGTACCAGAACCAGGGGTTATCATTACCTGATTTGATCAATGAGGGAAATGTGGGCCTGATGAAAGCTGCTCGTCGTTTTGATGAGACCAAAGGATTTAAATTCATTTCTTATGCCGTTTGGTGGATTCGCCAATCTATTCTCCAGGCTATAGTTGAGTACTCCCGTATTGTGCGCTTGCCACTCAACAAGGTTGGGTCTTACCATAAATTCAATAATGTAGTTACTTCTTTTGTGCAAAAGTTCGAACGGGAACCCTCCAATGATGAGTTGGCCGATTTGCTGGATATCACCCCCAAGGAAGTAGCGAATATCTTGAAAGGAAATACCCGGCACATATCCGTAGATGCACCCGTATCTTCGGAGGAAGGCAGTGCGACCATGCTGGATTTTATCACTTCTGGTGATGAGAGCCTTCCCGATAACCAATTGATGGAGGATTCGCTGAAAGAAGAGGTACAACAAGGGCTTTCTATTCTCGCGCCACGCGAGGTAGAGGTCTTGTCAGCCTACTATGGTTTGAACGGCTACAAAGCGCTTACCCTGGAAGAGATCGGAGAGATGTATGGTCTGACCCGGGAACGGGTACGACAAATAAAGGAGCGAGCTATTCGGCGCTTGCGTAAATCCTACAACCGCAACTCCCTGAGATCATTCCTGTAACTTATAGGTCGACTACTGTGGCAAAGATAAAAAGCCGCTTGATTCGTTCAGGTGGCTTTTTATCTTTGCACTTTATTTACTAAAAAATTATTCCATGAATCGATTGTTAAAGCAGTTGCCTGTTTTTTTTGTGATTGCGGCCATTTTAACGGGTTGCGGGAAGGATGCTGCTCCGGCGGGGCCCACCAAGGATCAATTGCGGCAGGCATTGGAAAGTTTCATTAAAGCCGATCTCGATACGCTGAATTCCCTCGTTTTTCAGGAATTGACCGTTGTTGATACGATGTACAGCAAGGAATTCTTAGAACGAGAAAGCGTTATTTACGAAAGAGGCTTAGTGGATAAAGACCGCCGTATGCGCATGGCTATTCAAAGTTCGAATGAAAATGGAGCAGTACTGGACGATAACCCTGATGACGCTACCGCAACAGCAAACTATAGGAGTGCCCAACGAACCATTGAGAATATCCAGGACAGCCAGCGGCTGTTTGATAGTTTGACGACGGTTCTGAAGACCCTGGACGATAACCTGACCGTTTATTATTATGAAATTATTGCGCGTTACGAAGTAAAGGGTACCGATGGACAGCCAGAGGAAGTGCTGTTTGTTGGCAGGCTCGATCCCAATCTCCAGGTTATTCAAGCCGGGAGAACAGGCGGAAAAGGCAAGCAAAAGCGTTCTCAAAAATAGGGAATGGCATTTTTTTTTCAAATAAAAAAGAGCCACCGCTTCCAGGCGATGGCTCTTTTTTTATTTGAAAAAAATGCTTTAGCGCTTGTTGGGGATTAACCCTTTGACCCGCAAAGTGAGCAAAAGTAAATCCCCGACAAGTGTTTAATTTTTAGTCACCCGATAAGTGTATATCGCGCTGTTGAGATCGAGTTCCACCGTGTAGTTGCCCGCATCGGTTACGGCAATGTTGTCGCCATCGTATTCCATTTTGCCGTCTGCTCCCGTGTCGCCGAGGTTGATACCCCAATCGTCGTTGGCCCGGAACTTCATAGCGGCACCCCCTACCAAATCTACCGTCAAACGCCAAAGGCGCGTATCCGGATCGTACGTCATATTGGTGTCGTTGTCCCAGCCACCTGGGGTAGCGTCACCAATTAGCCCCCATTCAGTTTTAAGGGCAGTGTAAGTGAGGGCATCCAGGCTGACGTTGAGCTTATACACCCCTGATCCTTCAGCAGCGGTAATATTATCGCCATTTTGCTCCAAGGTGCCATCTGCCCCCGTATCTCCGTAGTTGACATCCCAGGTTGGGCCATCGGTAAATTTGTACTCCGCGGCATCGTCAATGAAGAGGTAGCCTTCGTAGGCCGCATTGCTGTTGGCCGAAAAGATGACCGTCGTTTCGTTGGCCGGATCCCAGTTCTGGTAGCTACCGGGTACTCCAAGCTTAGGGTATTCAATTTCCACTGCGAGCGGAGAAACCCGCACGGTGATGGGACTGGAAATCAGCTGAGCCAACTTGTCGGAAGCATCAGCCACAATGCGAATTTCCATATCGGTAAATTCGCCGCCTGGCAGGCCTTTGGCAACCATCAGGGTATTCACCTTCTGGTTGGTCACCGCCAGCTTTAGACCATTGGTAACGGGCCCCAATGATACCGGTTCGGCAAATCCATTACCTGCAACATCCATCTGTGCCTGGTAATCTACGCCCGCCGTGAAACCAAAGTCAGCTGGCGACCAACTGATTTCTGCAAACTGGTCGGTTAGATTTTCCAGGGTAATAGCCACGGAATAGCCATTAGCCGGCGCAGCTATTACAGGTGCATCGCCCAGATTGGCGACTACAAGTGTGCGGTCGTCTTCACAACTGTAGGCAAGCAAACAAACCGCTAGTGTCAGAAAAATATATTTTTTTAACATTATTTTATTTTTTGCTGCTCCAAGTCATTTTTCGCAATGAATACCTGACTTGGAGCACATCGTTTTTCAATGAATTTAGTTGTATCCTGTATTCTGGCGCAACTTAGGGTTGACGCCCAGGTCAGAGGAAGGGATGGGGAAAAGATTGCGGAAACGGCCAACTTGGGTTCCTGTCAGGCTATTGCCCTTGAGGGGCCAAACGTAGCTGCCGTCCGTAAACTGACCAAAGCGGATGAGGTCGGTTCGGCGATGACACTCCCATTGCAATTCCCGGGCACGTTCGTCGAGCAGGTAGTCCAGGGTAAGGTCACTGGCAGAAATGTTGCCGGCTCCGGCCCGGTTGCGAACCAGGTTGGCGTATTCCAACGCCAGGCCAGGGTTGCCGTTTCCACCGCGGAGCGTAGCTTCCGCATACATCAGGTAGGCATCAGCCAGGCGGAACATGGGGAAGTCCGTGTCGGGGAAAGTCAAATCCTTGCCGTTGTTGCCGTTACGGTCAACGTTGCGGTACTTGGCAATGGCGTAACCCTGGTTGAACTGAGAGACATCGGTAATCTCCAGCGATTGGTTTTGGGTGAAGAACAGCTTGCGGTTGTCTACGGAATTAGACACAACGGAATAGGTGTAGTCTTCGTTACCCAGGTACAGCTTGATGGTATAGTTGCCACCGCCGGGGATGGCAATATTGTCGCCACCCAGCTCCAGGGAAGCATTGGCGCCACTGTCACCGAAGTTTACGTCCCAGCCGTCATTCTCGCGGAATTTAGCTTCACCAGCAATGAGATCCAGGGAGACTTCCCAGGCACCAGTAGTGGTGTTGAAGGTCATGTTGGTATCGTTGTCCCAGCCACCGGGGGTAGCTGAACCGATCAATCCCCAGTTGGAGGGTTGAAGCGTATAGGTCAGGTTAGGCAAATTCACGTCCAAGCGGTAAAAACCGGCCGCCGGTGCAGTCAGGTTATCACCCCCAGGCTCCAAGGTGCCATCCGCACCGTTATCTCCCCAGTTGTTGTCCCAGCCACCAGCAGCAATTTTGAAATCCAGGTTGTCAGCAGGAAAGTAGAGGAAACCCGTGTAAATGCCGTCATCATTGGCCGAAGCAATAGCGGTCGCATTATTGGTGGGATCCCAACCCTGGTAAGAACCAGGAATGTTGAGGCGCGGGAAATTGCGCGTACCCAACACCGCATTGACGACGGGGCCACCCACTTCGGGGAATTTGCCCACAAAAGCACTCGTCGTACGCAGGCCACCCCAGCCGCCGTCCATGCCGAATTCGGCAGCATTCATATCGCCGCCAATCGCAGCGTGCATTACGAAGGTCATCCCACCCCAGGTACGGGTGTTGTTGCCGTCGAACAATACCGGAAAAATGATTTCGCTGGAATTGTCGTTATCTGCCAGGAAAAGGTGCTTGTAATCCCCTTCCAGTTGGTAACCGGCGTTGATTACCTTGGCGCAGAAAGCAACTGCTTCGCTGGCGTAATTTTGCCCGGTATACACTTCGCCATTCAGGTACAACTTGGCGGCCAGCATCCAGAGTGCAGCCTGGTCGGCACGGCCGTATTCGTTGGACCGGGGAGCCAGCATGAGGGGTTCCAGGTCCTTGATCTCGTTTTCGAGCCAGGCAAACAGGTCCGCGCGGGCAATTTGCTCGGGCAGGTAGGAACCCACTCCATCTGCTTCCACCACAAAAGGCACATTGCCGAACATATCCAGCGCGTGCCAGTAGCTAAGGGCGCGTAAGAAGCGAGCTTCGGTGCGGTAATTGGCTACTTCGGCTTTGATGCTGCCCTGGCCGCGACTGTCCAACTTCGCGTCCGTCGACTCCCGGAGAAACTCATTACACAACGCAATTTGGAAATACAGTCGATCGTACATGGCGCGGATGAACTCGTTGTTGGCATCCCAGTCCATTTGCTCGTAATCGTGAATATTGCCGTCGTTCCAGGCAATGACAGCCTCGTCGGTGGTCAATTCCTGCGCTTTCCAGTACTGGCGCAGGTAAGTGGAGAACCCTTCGTCAATCCCGTTGATATCGGGTTGTCCGTCAGGGCCAGACTGACCACTCACGGCAAAGCCAGCGTAAAGCTTGGCCAGAACCTGGCGGTAAGCCGCCGGATTTTCGTAGACGACATTGGCCGTCGTATCATCCGGATCGATGGGTTGCACGTCCAAATCCTTGAAACAGGAGGTGGTGATAAACACCAGGCTTACCAGTAATAGTGCTAGGTGAGGAAAATTAATGCGTTTCATTTTTTATTTTTTAAAGTTTACTAGAAATTCAAATTCACACCAAACAGAACGGTCCGTGAACGAGGATAAATATCGTTGTCGATACCACCAAATACCTCGGGGTCAATACCGGTGTAATTGGTAACCAGAACAGGGTTCTGGATCGTGGCGTACAACCGCAGATTGCCACCCCGCGTAGCACCAAAGACATCCTGAATGCGGTAGCCCGCCGTGATGTGATCAATGCGCAGAAAGGAAGCATCTTCGAGGAAGAAATCACTGAAGTACTGAGGAACGGCGAATCCTACGGCATTGATATTGCTGTGCACATTGGACAAGAACCCGGTAGAGTTGTAAATCGAGTTGTAGTTCGTGGAATTGACGTAGCGGTTGTTGTACATGTAATTGCCCACGTTGGCCCGACCGGCAAAAGAGAAGTCGAAAGCGCCGTAGTTGAAATTAGACGTAAAGCCCAGGAAGTATTCCGGCGCTGGATTTTCGAAGCGGTACCGATCGCCAGGGGTAACCTGGCCATCACCATTGCGATCTACGTACAGGCCTTCAATCGGGTTGCCATTCTCGTTGTATACCTGTTGGTAGACGTAAAAGGAACTGGCCGGGAATCCAACCGAGTGGATCTGGATGTTGTTGCCAACTCCACCGGAAATACCACCGGTTTCAAATCCCTGGAAATTGGGGTCGTCGCCGAGGGTGAGGCTGGTGATCTCATTCTGGTTGCGCGTCAGGTTAACCCCCAGGCTCCATTCTGCTTTAGCATTGCGGATGGGCACGATATTCAGGGAAACCTCAAATCCTTTGTTTTCCAGGGATCCGATGTTTGCTGGAATATTGTTGGTCAGGTTGGTACCAGCGGCCGGACGAGTAGTCGTCAGCAGGTCTTCCGTGTCGCGTTGGTACACTTCAAAAGAACCTGATAAACGATCATCGAAGAGCCCAAAGTCAACACCTACATTGTAAGTGGTTGTTTCTTCCCACTTCAAATCGGAGTTGTAACCACCAGGGCGGTTGGTAGGTACAAATTCATCGCCAAACTGGTAATTGGCATTCGACAAACTGATGGTATAGGTAGGGATATAGGGATAGAAATTGTCACCCATGTCCTGTTGTCCGGTAATACCCCAGCCTGCGCGAAGCTTCAGGCTATTGATAATGCCGGTAGGATTTTTGTTGTCGATAAATTTGTAACCCACGGCAGCAGCGGGAAAAATACCGTAGCGGTTCTTTTCCGAAAAGCGGCTGGTACCGTCGCGGCGAACCGTTCCGGTCAACAGCAGGCGGTCGCCGAGGGACAGGTTTAAACGGCTGAAAACTGAAACCAGGAAGTATTCCCGTGCGGTCAGAATTTGCACCACGTTCTCGGGCGTACCCTGCAGGTCACTGCGGTTGTCTTCTTTCTCGAACTTGAAGTGCTGGTAGCCATAACCCGCCATCAGGTCAATCTTGTTGTTGCCCAATTCCTTAACGTAGTTCAGGTAAAAGTCGAACAGCTGATTGGTAATGGTTTCGTTGTAGCTGTTGTCGGTTCCACCACCGGTGGCCGCATCGAAAACTGCGCTGAAGTTAGCCGGTTCGTAGATTGTCCCGTCACCTTTGGCCTGGTCTATACCTACATTGATATTTGCGCGCAAATCGGGGAGGAACGGTATCCGGTAATCCACTTGTACGTTGCCAATAAATCGGTTGACGGTAGATTGGTCGTCTTTGAGTTCCAACTGTGCCAGAGGGTTAGCCGGGGCCAGTCGGTTGGGGGTACCATCGTTGTTCACGAAGGTGAAATAACCGCCGTAAGGGCTTTCTTGGTCGAAGATGGGTTGGGTAGGGTCAAAACTGACGGCCGATCCCAGTGCGCCGCGGTTGGCAAACAGGTTTTGGTTGTTCATCCCCTTGACGTTGGCCGTTACCTGGAGGGTATTGTCCAGGAAGCCAGGCGTCAGGCTCACGCCGTAAGTCAGACGCTGGAAATTGTCTGTTTTGAGCAGACCATCCTTGTTGGTGTAGCCCAACGAAACCCGGTAGGGGAGTTCACCAAGGGCGCCGCTGGCGCTCATGTTGTGGTCGTGGGTAATTCCGGTTTGGAAGATTTGGTCTTGCCAATTGGTGTTTTCGTTGCCGAGCAGGTTGACATTGGCGGGGTAACGCTCGTTGACCAAAGTGCGGAACTGGTCGGCTGACATGACATCAACCGTCTCCTGGATGCTACTGGCCGCAAAGCTGCCATTGTAGCTCAGGCGGACCGCTTTGCCGAGTGCACCTTTCTTGGTGGTAATAATAATTACACCATTAGAAGCACGGGAACCATAGATAGCCGTAGCAGAAGCATCTTTTAATACCGTCACATTTTCTACGTCGTTCGGGTTGACCAGGTTCAGGATGTTGCGATCACCAGCAACACCGCGCGATTCGATGGGCACGCCATCAATAACAATCAGCGGGTCATTGGATGCATTGAGGGAAGAACCACCGCGAATCCGGATGCTGGCACCGCCGCCCGGATCGCTGTTTGGTGTGATAGAAACCCCGGCCACCTTACCGGCGATCAACTCCTGGGTGGAAGTGATGGCACCCCGGTTGAAGCTTTCGCTGCTAATGGTTTCGACAGATCCGGTGGCGTCTTCCCGTTTGATGGTACCGTAGCCAATGACGACTACTTCATCAAGGATTTGTCCGCCCGCCATTTTAACATTAATGACATTGCTTGCGCCCACCTTGATGTCCTGGGAAGTGTACCCCGTGTAGCTGAACGACAACATATCGAAGCCAGCGGGGAGTTTAAGTTCGAAATTGCCATCAAAGTCCGAAATGGTACCGGTGGCAGTTCCGACTACGAGGATGTTGGCCCCAATCAGGGTTTCACCCGTTTCTGCGTCTGTTACCTGGCCCGTAATGGTTCGTTGACTTAAAGCTAAGCCAGGAACCAAAACTATCGCTGCCAATAACAGGATGGAATTGAGTATTTTTTTCATACCAATAAAGAGTGTTTAAGAATTATTCTGCGTTTTCAAAATAGATAGAACCCAAAGGCAAATCACGGACTTGCTTTTGGAAGTGGTGTAAAACGGCTTAACTAGATAGGAAGATGAAAATTTCATCCACTGCAAAGATTGTTATTTTTTAAAATTTAGGCTTGTATTTTCAGTATATTTTTGATTCTTTTCCTACAAAAGCTGCAATTTCAACGGCTATAACTGCTTTTGGCCAAATTTTACGCTAAAGCAGCATGCTCTTGGCATTCTTTTATCGTGGACGGATTGTTGGTGTCTGCGGCAATTGCTTTATTGGAACGCTTGCGCTTCCGGGGCGGAACGCCAACCGTTGAGGAAATCGGAAACGGCCATTCTGCGTTTGCCTGGGACTTGTAATTCCTGAACTTCGATGAATCCATCGGGAGTGGCAATGTTAAAAAATGTCTTGCCATCAGAGACAATAGTGCCTGGTTGCAAATTGTGCTTTTCCTGAAGTGGCTTGCTGCGCAGGATTTTCCATTTTTCACCGTCGAGGGTAGTCCAGGCGGCTGGAAAAGGACTTAGCCCGCGAATGAGGTTGTGGACCTGTTCGGTTGACTGGTGGAAGTTTATCCGGGTATTTTCAGGCGTAAGTTTCGGCGCGGGGGTAGCCAATTCGTTGTCCTGGCGTTGCGTAACCACCTCACCCGCTACGATGGCACGAACTGTTTTTAGAACGGTCTGCGCACCAAGAATCATCATTTTGTCATGGACATTCCCCGCGGTATCGGTAGGGAAAATGGGCATTTTCTCCTGAAAGATCAAATCTCCCGTGTCAATCTCCTCCTGGATAAAAAAGGTAGTCACCCCCGTTTCCTCGTCGCCGTTGATGACCGCCCAGTTGATCGGAGCTGCACCCCGGTAGCGGGGTAGGAGCGACCCGTGGAGATTGAAAGTACCCAGAGCAGGCATCGCCCAAACGACCTTGGGCAGCATGCGGAAGGCCACGACAATTTGTAAATCAGCCCGAAAATTTTGCAGTTCTTCCAGAAAAGCCGGTGCTTTGAGGTTGCTGGGTTGCAAGACGGGGATTTGATGGGCTACGGCATATTGCTTTACGGCCGATTCGAGCAACTTTTTGCCACCCCGGCCACCCCATTTATCCGTAGCGGTGACAACGGCCACCACGTCGTAGCCATTTTCTACTAAAATGGCGAGAGCTGGAACGGCAAATTCCGGTGTTCCCATGAAGATAATCCGAGGCTGCATAATTTGGTTTTTTGTATTCAATCGCTAAGATGCAAATTAAATCATTAATTTTAGGCCACACAACTAATGACCTGCGCATGGCTTCTTCCGATTTTTTTTGGCAAACGACTGATGGGATTAAGATTTACGGCACCGAATGGCCGGTAGAAAATCCCCAGGCAGTGGTAGCAATCATTCACGGCCTGGGCGAGCACGTACAGCGATACGCCCACGTAGCCAGTTTTTTTAACCAACATCATATCGCGGTATTGGGTTATGACCGTCGCGGACACGGCCAAAGCGGTGGCAAAAGAGGGCATACCCGTTCTTACAACGCCTTTTTGGACGAAATTGCGTACCTAACCGTCGAAGCGGAAGAACGCTATCCCGGTATCCCGCTTTTCCTTTACGGTCACAGCATGGGAGGCAACCTGTTGTTGAGTTACATCCTGCACCGGCATCCTACCATACAGGGAGCCATCGTTAGTGCCCCCCATATCCGGCTGTCCTTTCAGCCCTCATCCGTCATGGTGGGAATGGGCAAATTAATGCGTGGTATTTTTCCGGGTTTTTCTCAGCCCAACGGACTCGACGTTGAGCAGCTTTCGCGGGATAAGACTGTCGTAGAAAAATACCAGGCTGATCCCCTGGTGCACAACGCCATTACGGCTATTACCGGGATGAGTATGCTGGAGTCCGCTGCTGCCCTGGATAAATACCAGGGCTCCTTTCCCGTCCCTTTGTTGTTGCTACACGGTGGCGCCGATGGCATTACTTCTCCGGGGGGCACCAGCGATTTTGCCAGTCGCGTTACGGGTGATGTGACTTTGAAAGTCTGGGATGGCCTGTTCCACGAGATGCACAATGAGCCCGAACAGCAGGAAGTTTTAAAGGGTATATTGGATTGGATAACAAAACGGATTTAAGCAAATTGATATTAATTATCTTAGCAACTCCACCAAAATAAACCATATGCCACGCAAAGTAATCTCCCGGGGAGAAATTATTATTCTCGTTATTCTTGGTTTTGCCCTGCTTACCTTTGGTTTACAAAAGTGTGGTGTGAAAGTGCTCAATACTTCGGAGGATTCGGAGATGATCGATCGTCCCCACGCAGACTAAAACTTCACTATTTTTTGCCAGTGGCTTTGTCCACCCTGCTCCATGCCTAAAAAGTAGACACCTGCGGGTAGATCAGGCCAGGTGAATACCTGGCGAGGTTGAATAATACGCCCCGTCAATAGCTGCTGTCCGTAGCTGTTGTAGAGCACATAACGGTTTCCTTGCCCATGCTCAATCGTCAAAGTCTGCCAGAACGGATTGGGATATACCCGCCAGCTTTTTGTTGGATTAGTCGTATTGCTATTGGTAAAAACGCCAATGGTTTGCCCCACCGCTACGCCACAATATTCGTTACTGGCATTGAGCGTGACTTCATAAACGCCCGGATTGTCATAAGTATGCACCGGGCTTTCCAAAGAACTGCTATTGCCGTCGCCAAAATTCCAGAGAAAGCTGGTTGCATTGGTGGATGTATTCGACAAGCTGATGGTTAAGGCGTCGGTCGTTACGGCGAAGTTGGGGATGGGGGGTGGAAACACGCTCACCTGGGTATTGATGGCACTATTTGCTCCACCGTTGCCTACACGGAGGGTGGCGGTGTAGGTGCCGATGTCGGGGTAAGTAACCAGTGGTGTTGCTTCGGTGCTGCTGGCCGGACTACCGCCAGGAAAACTCCAGGTTCTTAGGGTGACATTGCCGACAGATTCGTCCTGGAAGCGGATGACCAAAGGCGCACACCCCGCCAGGCTACTGGCTCCGATGCCGGCTTGCAGTGGTTCGGTGATGGTAACCAGGAGTGTAAGAACCTGTTCGCCACAACCATCGTTAAAAGAGAAGCTGACGGGATAGCTGCCAGCCCCCGGGAAGGTAAAAATCGGATTGGGTATGGTGCTGGTCTGGGCATTGCCAAAATGCCACAAAACGTCGGCAGGACTGCTGAGGTTGGCACTAAAAGTGGCGGTGTTGCCATTCAGGATAAATGCGGGGTTAGCGGTGGCAGCCAGCAAAAGGTCAACTTGTACCGAAGTTGAAACAAGTTCAGTTGAGCACCCGCTGGCAGTCACTGCCAGGCGATAGGTACCTGCTGTTTGAGCATTGGCACGGAGCAGGAGTTCCGGGGTTTGCGTACCGCTGGCGTTGGCATCTTCGGGCACGTTTAACCAGCTGCCCAGTACCAGTCGTTGCCACCGGTAAGCCAGGCCCGTGCCACTGGTGACAGCAACCAGCAGCAGCTGTTCGCCGGGGCAAACCAGGGTATCGTTCGGGATGTTTAGAATTGCGGGTACCTGATACGGGCTGCCCGCTTGCAAGTTGGTCAGGGTGCCGACCAGGCCGGCGCTGCCCGCCGTTGCGCCATTGGTGCTCACTGGGCAACTTTGAGAATTGATGCTTGTACCTGCTATCCCACCACCTACGGCGGGCGCAAGCAAAGTATTGCTCCAGACCACGCCGCCACTTCCGCCACCACCAGGACCAAAGCAGCGGTTTTGGTTGCTGTTATTGGCCGTACCACCAGCACCGCCAATAGCTTCGAGTTGTGGCACACCGCTGCTGCTGTTGGTTAATAAGACAATCATACCTCCGGCACCACCACCTCCGGCACCATCTCCCGCCGCATTGCCTCCTGCGGTGCCATTGGCGCGAATGCGGCCACCCGCAAATTCGATAGTTCCGACTTTGAGGAGGATAATTCCTCCGCCGTTGCCACCATGCATGGTGAGGGTGTTATTGCTATGGCCAGCGCCGCCGCCACCGCCCATGAACAAGCGGTTATTGGCGTTGAAGACGACCTTGCCACCTCTGCCAGGAAAATTGCCATCGCAGTTGAAAGCGCCCGGTTCGTTGTTCTGACCACCTTGTCCGCCGGTGGTTAGCAGGCTCCCGCCACCGCCACCGCTGTTGTGATCGTTTCCGCCACCACCACCGTTGGCTTGAGCGCCCCGCCCAAAAGCCCTGCTGACGGTGGTGAGCGCTATCCCTTCTCCTTTGGGGGCGCCACGCCAGTTGCCTTGTTCGTAGGCATAGTTATTGGCCGCCGTTAGGAAGGAGCAGTTGTTGTCTGTAATCGCGACCGCCTGACCGCCCCGGAATCCGCTTCCACTGGCCTCGATATCGGCGGTTATGGTAAGGGTATTCGTGACTTCCAGTGCGATCACCCCACCCGTGATTCCATTCCAGGCTTGCGGTACCAGGGGGCTAGTTACGTTGGCTGCAGCCAGGATCGGAAAGCCAACAACCTGGGTGCCTGTGCCTGGGTACGTATGGACCAGGGCCAATTCCAGGGTGAGGTCATTTCCCTGAATAGCGACAATTCGATTGTATTCGTACTGGCCAGTGCCGTTTAGATCGGTCATGTCACCAAAGCTGTCGGTATTGCTCAAGTTGATATTGGCACCAGTCATTTGGATAACGAAGATGCCCATGCCGGGGGTGAAATCAATGGCGTTGTCAACCGTGATGGTATTGCGGCAGTCGTCCTGGCTGATAAAGCTGGCGTAGTGGTTGAGCTGCCCGCCAATATGGGTTTGGCTCCAGCCGGTGGCACCGCATAAGAGTACAAAGATGAGGAGGTAAGCATTTTTCATAGGTCGGCTAATTGGGTAGGTAAACAGGTGGTTAGTTAGGCATAAGGTACGTAGTATTGGCGTTTTATTTCGTGAATAGCCGTGAGGAGTTCCTCGGATAGCGTCAGGTCAAAAGCTGCGAGATTTTCTTGCAACTGGCCCATTTGAGTAGCCCCGATGATGGTAGAAGTGACCCAGTAGAAATGGTTGCACCAGGCCAGGCTCAGTTGGCTGGAGGTCATTCCGTGGGCGGCTGCCAGTTCCGTGTAGGCGGCTACTGCTTTGTGTACATCGGGTTGGTTGCGGAAGTTGCCGTGTCGGTCACTTAGGTTCCACCGGGAACCCGCCGGTCGGTTGCCATTGAGGTATTTTCCCGATAGCACACCAGTGCCGAGCGGTGACCAGGGCAAGTAGGCGAGGTCGTTCAATTGGCAAGACTCCACCACCATTGGCCAGTCTTTGGTTTGGATGAGGCTGAACTCGTTTTGCAGGGAAACCATTTTGGGGAGTCCGTTTTGTTTGGCCAGGTTGACGTATTTTTCAATACCCCAGGAGGTTTCGTTTGAGAGGCCACAGTAGCGGATCTTTCCTGCTTTGATACAAGTGTCCAACGCTTCCAGAATGGCCAGCATTTCGGCTTCCTCTTGTTCCGGATCAATGGTCGTGAAATCTACTATATTGAACCAGTGCCGGTTGAAGCTGGGGTTCGAGCGGTTGGGCCAGTGCAGTTGGTAAAGATCGATGTAATCCGTCTGTAAACGTTGCAACGAGGCGTCAATCGAGGAGGCGATGTATTGACTTAGTATTTTATCCCCGCCTCTGATGTGAGCCACGCCCCGTCCTGCAATCTTGGTCGCCAGGACTATCTTTGATCGCTGCTGCGGTTGGGCCTGGAGCCAGTTGCCAATCATAGTTTCGGTAGCACCATAGGTGGCTTCACGAGGCGGAACAGCATACAATTCGGCGGTATCAATGAAGTTGATGCCGTGGTCTACGGCGTAGTCCAATTGTTCGGAGGCATCGGCCTGGGAATTCTGTTGGCCAAAAGTCATGGTACCCAGGCAGACGCGGGATACCATTAAATCGCTGCTGCCAAGTTTATTATAGTGCATGATTAAAGCTTTGCTGGAGTAGATTTAGTGGCCTCACCAAGACTCGAACTTGGATCTAGCGTTTAGGAAACGCTTGTTCTATCCCTTGAACTATGGGGCCTTAAAAAGAAGGAACGCAAAGGTAACCGTTTTCTGAAATACTATCTTTACCTTAGACTGATAAATCTGTGCATGCCTATGGATTTCGATACTTTTCATGCTTACTGCCTGGCCAAGCCCGGCGTTGAAGAAACCTTCCCTTTTGACGAGGTCACCCTGGTATTCAAAGTCATGGGTAAAATGTTTGCCCTTAGCGGCCTGGACAGGGAAGTCTTTACCATGAATCTCAAGTGCGATCCCGACTGGGCGCTCGAGCTGCGGGAGCGCTACGAAGAAGTTCAACCGGGTTACCACATGAGCAAAAAACATTGGAATACGATCAATGGCGAAGGCGAAATGCCCGAAGATTTGTTGTACCAGTTGATTGACCACAGTTATGACCTGGTCGTGGCCAGTTTGCCTAAGAAGCTGCGTGCCGACCTGGAAGAGCTGGATAATTAAGCCGCACAAGTTTAACATTTATACCCAAAAAAAAACGCTCATCAATAATTCCAATTTTATCATTGTCGGTCATGGTATTGCAGGCGCGCTTCTGGGCTATTGTTTGGAGCAAGCCGGACAAAGCTGTCGTTATTTTGACGCTCCCGACCAGGTGGCGGCTACCAGTGTAGCGGCCGGTATCATCAATCCCATTACCGGCCGACGGTTCGTCAAGTCCTGGCGGATTGAGGCCTTGTTACCTGCAGCACAACAGATTTACCGGCAACTGGAAGTAGAACTGGGTATTCATTTTTACCACGAACGGCCCCTTTTGCGCACCCTTTTTAACCGCGGGGAGGAGAATGATTGGCAAGCGCGTAGCCTGGATATGGATTACGCCTCCTATTTTCACGCCCCCCCTGATTTAGGCTCAATTCCCCTGATTACTGCGCCCGCTTTTTCTTACCTCGAAGTTGCGCAGGCGGCTCAGGTTCATATTGGTCAATTGGTAGCAGCGCTGCGCCTCAGGCGGGAGCAGGCAGGGCTATACCACGCCGAAACCTTTGATTTTGCTGCCTTGGAAACCCGTGCTGATGGAATTGGCTACCGCCAGTTTACGGCCGACCAAATCGTCTTCTGCGAAGGATGGCACAGCCGCGCTAACCCTTACTTCAACTACTTGCCATTCGGTGGCAACAAAGGGGAAGTACTCCTGATCCGGCTCCCGGAGGCGAAATTGGAACAGATCTTAAAACACCGGCTTTTTCTGGTGCCCTACACCGAGGATCTTTACTGGGTTGGTTCCACGTCTGAAAATCAGTTCACGACTGCGGAACCCACCACCGCCGGAGGTGAGTACCTGCGGGGGCGTTTGGCTGAGTTGCTCACCACACCCTACGAAATTATCGATCACCGGGCAGCTATTCGGCCAACGGTCAGAGATCGCCGCCCTTTTTTAGGTACCCATCCAACTCATTCCCGGGTACATATTTTCAACGGGTTGGGAACCAAGGGCGCTTCGCTGGCCCCCTATTGGGCAACTCACCTGGCCGATCACTTGATTGCTGGAACCCCTTTGGATCCGGAAGTTGATATCAAACGTTTTGGTCATTAACCGCAGTACCAATCCGGTACAGCAACGATCTTTGCGGTGCATGTTTGTCAATGGTCAACGGTGTTTTTAGCTCGCGAACCAGGCGGCTGGTGGAAATTAAATTTTATCCGGACCCTCATACTGCTATTAACTTAATTATCGTTATTTTTAGGTGTAGTAGGCCGCTTAGTCAATAGAACAGCTGCTCAACCACCATTGAAACCAACAGGTTTATACCATCTTTTACCAACAACCACCAAGCCTTGAAAAAAACAATCCTAACCACCCTCTTAATAGCCCTGTTTACCATCTCAATTATGGCACAAAAAGTCCTGTCCAACGCCCCTTACGAGCGGGAATGGACGCTGGTAGATTCCTTTTTGAATCAGGGGCTACCCGAGTCAGCGCGCACAGCGTTGAATACATTGTCTCAACAATTGGAAACAACTGTGCCATCGCCGAATAGGGTGGCCCACCGGATTAAAGCGCTCTTGTATCAATCCAGCATCAATGCGCAGCTCGAAGAGCAGGGTGACTGGGCTGCTATTCAAATGCTGGAAGGGTCATATCGGCTGGCCACAGCGCCCGAGCAGGCTATTTTAGCAAGCTACCTGGCCAGTAAGTACCACAATTATTACCAACAAAATCAGTGGCAAATCCAGCACCGGACCGCCACCCCGGATCAATTGCCCACGGAGGACGAAACCACCTGGACCCCCGGGGATTTCCTCCTTCGTATTAGCGAACTGTACCTGCAGTCGCTGGAAGATACTAACTTGCGCACGATGGCTTTCGCCAGCATCAGTCCACTCATCGTTCCTGGTGTCAATGCAGACGATTTGCGCCCCACTGTTTATGATATTTTACTCAACCGGGCCTTGGATTACTTCGCCAATAACGATGCCTTTCTAGCCGAACCTGCTTACGAGGCCTCTTTCGACGACGTGTCTTTCCTGGCTCCCGCTGCGGTTTTTGTACAAAAGGCACTACCGACGGCAGAACGCCCGTCGGGAACGCAGCGGCTCCTGGAAATTTTACAAGCGGCACTGCGTTGGTCCTTGCAGGAACGGCCGCAGAGCTCCGCTTACGTAGATTTAGACCTGCACCGGCTGCAGCTGGTGTACGATTACCTACAGGCACCCGATCGCCACCAGGCTTACGAGCAAGCGCTCACCAATTTCGCCCAACAGTTGAGTGGGCAACCTGCCGAGGCCATGGTACTGATTCAACTCATGCAATACTATCGTCAGCGGGGTAATGATTACAGCAATGACCTACCTGCTGATCCTTTGCGCTGGTCCTATAAGACCGCCATCGAGCTGGGAAAAACGATCCAGCAGCGGTTCCCGGACAGTTACGCTGCCCAACAGGCCCGACAACTGCAAAGTGAGATCGAAGCACCTTCCTTCAGCGTGAACATTGAAACCGTTCATTTACCCGACGAACCCGCTCTGGTACAGCTTGCTTACACAAATACCAAGGTGGTCTATTTTAGGATATTACCGCTGCCGCTGGACGAATATTTGGTCTCAGACAATGACCCTAAGGTGCTAAAAGACAGGCTTGGCCGCAAAGCATTTCAAGCAGGAGAGATTCAACTTCCGCAAAGCGGTGATTATCGCAACCACATCACGGAATCCAGTTTTAAGGGCCTGCCGAAGGGTTTGTACACCCTCGCCATTTCGGGTAATCCTGATTTTCCAGTCGAAGATAATGCGACCGTTTTTGCTCCCTTCTGGGTGTCGGAACTCGGGTTGATCACGGGTGGGACCTACCAGGAAAATCCGAATTTTCTGGTCATTAATCGCCGTACCGGCGCACCCGTGGAGGGCGCAACCGTGCGTTTTTGGACGAACCGCCGCTACGACAGCAATAAACGCCAAAACCTGGGCGCTTACACCACCGACAAAGACGGAAAAATAACGGCGACCTTCAAGAACGCCAATTACCTGAACGTAGAAATCCGCAAAGGGGAGGACTTGCTATTTGTCAATGACAACCTCTATATCAATGGGAATAACCGGCCAGAGCGACAAACACCTCCCTACATGGATTTTTTCCTGGATCGGGGCTTGTACCGCCCGGGACAAACGGTCTACTTTAAAGGATTGGCTTTGCGCCAAAGCAAAAATGATATCCCGGGAATTGTCGCCAATGAATCCCTGACCGTTACCTTAGTAAATGCCAATAACCAGGATGTGGCAGCAGTGGAATTGCAAACCAATCGCTTTGGTTCGGTAACGGGTAGTTTCGTCCTGCCTGCCGGTGGCTTACTGGGGCAAATGTCCCTGCGTGCTTCGTTAGGCAATGGCAGTAGCCATTATTTTCAGGTAGAGGAGTACAAACGACCCCGCTTTGAAGTAAAGCTGGATACCCTCCAAACAGACCCCCGCTTGGGCGATGAGGTGACCCTTTCGGGGAATGCGAAGGCCTACGCGGGGCCCGCCGTAGCAGGCGCCAAAGTTGTTTATACGGTTACCCGGGCGACGCGTTTTCCCTGGTGGTACGGCGGCTATAACCGCTATTTCCCGATGAGGGGTGATGAACAAACCATCGCCACCGGCACGACTTCCACCGACGACAATGGGGGCTTTCAATTGACCTTTCTGGCCCTGCCAGATGCAGCCCTGAATGCCGATCAATTGCCCCAGTACAATTTCACGATCACCCTCGACGTGATTGATAGGACGGGCGAAACCCGCTCGGCGAAGAAAACCATCCGACTGGCCAAGTACCCGTTTGAGTTGTCGATAGGGATGGCGGAAGAACAGGATCGCCAAATGGGGTTGGCACTCCAGCTGAATAGTAAAAACCTGGAAAATCAACCCGTGCGTAAGGAGGTTACGGTAGTGATAGCGCGCCTGAATGCACCAAAAAACAACTTCATTGATCGCTACTGGCCGATGCCAGATACGATGCTAATGAGTGAACGTTCCTTCCGGAAAATGTTTCCCCTGTTTGCTTACGGAGAAAAAGATGATCCAAAAAATTGGCCGGTAGCTGCCAATGTTTGGAAAAAGACCCTGACCATTGAGGGGCAAGACAGTTTGACCATTGCCACGACCGACTGGCCGACCGGGCACTACCGGGTGACCATGGAGGTCGTGATTGCGGGCGGAGAGCCGCTCAAGACTACGCAAGATTTCCGGATCCACGACTGGCAGCAGCAGGAATTCGCCAGTGGAAAATGGTTGTATACCCGAAAAGAGCAAGCTACCTATCAGCCCGGCGAAACCTTGCGCTTGCAATGGGGGCAGCAATCGACATCGGTGTATTTGTACACCGAACTGGGTGGCCGGCAGGCATTCCTGCGCGAAGGTTGGCAACGCCCCGGCCAGCAAACAGGGTACACTTATCCATTGACCGAGCAGGAGCGGGGAGCGCTGGGATTCCAGGGGATCTACGTCCTACACAACCGGATGTACAATATTCGCGAAGACTGGGCTATCCCCTGGACAAATAAACAATTGGACATCTCTTACGAAACATTTCATTCCCGGCTTTATCCCGATGCTGAAGAGGAGTGGATTATCCGCATTGACGGACCCGAAAAAGAGCGGGTGATGGCCGAAGTTTTGGCCAGTATGTACGATGCCAGCCTGGATCAAATCTTACCTTTTTCCTGGCAGTTTTCACCCTACAACACCAACTATCTGACGCGCTATTGGAATGCCCAGGCTTTTGGTAATATACAGGTATGGCCGAACATTCGAGTTAATTATCCGTCGGGCAATGACCGGGGAAGAAGCTATCCAAGTCTCTGGGAGGATCTTTCGGCAGGAATCATGGTACGTGGAGGCCGGATGTACAAGCAATCGGCAGGTATTATGATGGACGGCCAACCAGCGCCGATGATGGCGATGAGCGCCATGGAAAGTGCGGCAGCCACGGGTACGGCCGCCTATGCTGCTGCCGGGGTTTATGAGGACCTTACCCCAGCGGACGACAACCTCGGAGCGCAACCACCTGCGCCTCCCGTGAAAATACGCACCAACCTGAATGAAACGGCTTTCTTCTTTCCGCAACTTCTAACGGACGAAGCAGGCCGGGTGGTACTGAAGTTCAAAGCACCAGAATCGTTGACCCGTTGGAAGCTGCAACTCTTTGCCCATACCGAAGACCTGGCGTATGCGGTAGATAGCAAGGAGGTGATTACCCAGAAAGAACTCATGGTTCTTCCCAATGCACCCCGCTTTTTGCGCGAAGGCGACCAGATGACCTTTACCGCCAAGGTGAGCAACCTGTCGGATAAAGTGTTGGCAGGCACCGCGGTATTGGAATTGTTTGATGTCCAGTCTGGCGAATCGTTGTCAGCGTCCTATCAGCTGACCAACCTGTCACCAGCGTTCAAAATCGCCAGCCAGGAATCACAGGCGGTTTCCTGGACCATCCGGGTGCCAAAAGGTGCAGCCGGTGTGCTCGGTTACCGGGTCATTGCGCGGGCAGGCAATTTTTCGGATGGAGAAGAAGCGGCTATCCCGGTGCTCACCAACCGAATATTGCTGACGGAAGCCCTTCCGCTGTTCGTGCGTGGACAACAAACCAAAACCTTTGAACTGGCGAACCTCAAGCAAGCCACTGCAGCTGCCGATCACCAGGCTTTCCGATTAGACATCACCAGCAATCCGGCCTGGGAAGCGATCAAAGCCTTGCCTTATCTGCAGGAATACCCCTACGATTGTACCGAACAGATCGTAAACCGCCTTTTTGCCAATCAGCTGGCCGCTACGGTGGTGGATCGATATCCCCGTATTCGTACCGTTTTCGAAAGCTGGCGCCGTTCTGAAAAATCCCTGCAGAGTCCTCTGCTGACGGACCCTGAATTGAAAACCGCCCTTTTGGAGGAAACCCCCTGGGTGCTGGATGCCAAGGATGAAAGCCTGCAGCGCGAACGCATCGCCTTGCTGTTCGACCTTGATCGCCTGGCCAATGAGCAAGCGGTGGCCCTGCAAAAACTACTGCAACGGCAACAGCCTTCGGGCGGTTTTTCCTGGTTCCCGGATGGCCGCGAAAACTGGTACATCACGCAGTACGTCGTGGAGCAATTGGCGCATTTGCAACAGCTAACGGGGAAAGCTGAGAATTACGAACTGAACAGTGCGCTGGAAAGCGCCGTCGCTTTCTGCGACCAGGAAGCCAATAAGCAATACCTGGATCTGAAGAAGAACCAGCAACCGCCAACCGATAATCCGCCTTCGCCGCTAATTGCCCACTACCTATATATGCGCAGCCTGATGTCTGGTGTCGAACTACCGGCTGCCTATCAGGAAATGTACGATTACTGGTGGCAGCAAGCGGATCAGCATTGGTTGCGTACCGATTTGCAGTCGCAAGGGCTATTGGCCTTAGCCGCGGCTAAAACGTCGCATCAGGCACTGGCCCAACGGATCTACGCATCTTTGCGCGAGCGCAGTCTGCGTTCTGATGAGCAAGGGCGGTATTGGAAATACACCAGCGGTTATTATTGGTATCAATTGCCAATCGAAACCCACGTGGTACTCCTGGAAGTTTTTCAAACCATGGGTGCCAGCGAAGAGGAAATGGCTGAACTGAAAATATGGCTGCTCCGCAATAAGGAAACCAACCGTTGGGAAACAACCAAGGCCACCGCTGCGGCCATTTTCGCGCTGGTGAGTTCGGGTGATGACTGGTTGGGTGAAACTACGCCACTTGATGTCAGTTTTCCGGATGCTCCTCCGGCCAATTACCAGGATCGATTGGCCACTGCCCAAGCCAATGCCAAAGCCGGAACGGGTGCTTATTCCGTACGTTGGAGCGGGGAAGAAGTGGCTGCCAATCTGGCCACCGTTCGCCTGAAAAACCGGACCAAGGTGCTGGCCTGGGGTGCGATCTACTGGCAACACTTTGCTGCCCTGGACGAGGTAACGCCGCCAACCGATAATCCCTTGGAAATCGAACGCCAACTTTACCGGAAAATCAATGAAGGCCAGGGGAACCAGTTGCAACCTTTGACGACTGACCCGCAAATGGGAGACCGCATTACGGTTCGTTTGGTGGTCCGTACCGACCGCGACATGGAATTTGTCCACCTCAAAGATCTTCGCGCCAGTGGCCTGGAGCCGCTGGATCAGATCAGTAGTTACCACTACCAGGGGGGATTGGGGTATTACCAGCAGACGACCGATCTCGGCACCCACTTTTTTTTCGATTACCTGCCTAAGGGCGAATACGTGCTGGAATACGACCTCCGGGTTTTTCACGCGGGGGATTTCTCGGGTGGACTGGCTACGCTTCAGTGTATGTATGCACCGAAATTCAGCAGCCACAGCGAAGGAGTGCGCCTGAAAGTTAATTAGCGCTTCTGAAAAGGGTAAGATTTTGCGGATGCCGTATGGCTGACAATCCATTTAGCCCGGACCTTACGGGTACTCATCCGCTTTTCGAACGCTATCGTCGAGAAATTAAGCATGCTGGTAAAAGATTGTAGATATTTGTAATAAATAGCACTGTATGCGTAAGCAAATCAAAGACTTTGCGACGAAAAAGTTAAAAGATACCATTATGAGTACTGGAAGTAATGATCGTGATAAGCACGCTGATACCGTTATTCGCAACCATGTAATTTGGTCCATGGGGGCGAGTTTTATTATTCCTATTCCAATTGCCGACATTTTCGCAGTTAGCGCCCTGCAATTAGATATGATCCGTCAATTGAGCCGGGTATATGATGTTGATTTTGCGGAAACGCAGGGCAAAGCTATCGTTACGAGCCTGACCAGTAGTACGCTGGCCCGGGCAGGTGCCCGTAGCCTGCTGAAATTGATACCAGGTATCGGTACGGTGATTGGTGGCGTTACGGTGTCTGTGTTCAATGGTGCTTCTACTTACGCACTGGGAGAGGTATTTAAGCGTCATTTTGATTCCGGCGGAACAATTCTGGACTTTGATACGGAACGTCTCCGCAAGATTTACAAGGAAAAATTCGAGAAAGGGAAAAAGGTGGTGCAGGATTGGAAAGCCGAAGTAGATAAATCTGAGGCACCCTATTCACCAACGAATCAGTCCAAACCGCCAGTGACCAAGACTGATCAAGCGACTAAGCCAGAAGTCCCTGTAACAAAGCCGGCAGCAGGTAATGTAATGGATAAAATAAAAGAATTATCGGCACTGCGTGAAGCGGGAATGATTACCGAAGAGGAGTTTGTTGAGATGAAGCGCAAGCTCATTGCTGATATGTAGACTCTCTTGATTATACAGGAAGTCGGCCGACAAGTTTAAATTGGTGCAAAATTATTTTATCTTCGCTTCGTCATCGCCCACCACAAGTGGTCGTTTTGGCATCTTGCGAAGCAAGCGATTCATGTAACAATAGCCTGTGGATAAAAATTTGTATTAAAATACAAAGAAATTCCAAAGATATTGACATATTAGCCCATCGTTAGGTTGCTAAAACAGGACAGAACGGAAAAAACGTATAATTGCATCAAAACAAAATCGGAAAATGAGATTGGTAGTAAACGTCATTCTCTTACTCATTGCAGCTGCCTTAGCGTATATGCTGTACAAGGGTATTGAAGAACCCATCGCTTTCAACAACGAAAAACTACGACGCAAAGAAATCGTCGTAGAGAAGTTGGAACTCATCCGCCGTGCCCAGGAAATGTACCGGGACATTACGGGATCATTCGCACCTACCTTTGATACCCTTACGGATGTCCTGGCCAATGGTCAGTTTGTCCGGGTAGCGGTTATCGGAGACCCGGATGACCCGAATTTCACAGGAACGATCACTTACGATACGTCTTATACCAAAGCGATCGATTCGGTGCGTACTCTGGGAATGGATCTTAGCACTTTGCGCTACGTTCCTCATTTTCCGGATACCAAACTTGTCGAATTTAAGATCGGGGCGGATACCATCGAATACCAGTCTACTTCGGTAGCCGTGGTAGAAGTTGGAACGACCTGGGGTTCTTTTATGGGTGCATATGCTGACCCCCGTTTTGCCAAGTACGACAGGAACTACTCTCCAGGTAAGATGATCAAATTTGGCGACTTGAACAAACCAAATCTTTCAGGTAATTGGGAGTAATTCGATACGATATTACGGAGGACGCTTTTGATAAAGGGCAACTTCCCCAAAGCGAACTGTCCATCCTTACCGGGGTGGACAGTTCGAGTTATTTGATAGTGGATCCTGCCCAGCAAGTACTGGCAATTCGCGCACTTTCCCATCCCGCAGGAGAGAATTGGTGGAAAGTTGATGACCGCTTGCAACATGGGTACAAGAAAACCCGACTGGCCTGGCTGGGCAGCCGTTTTACGATAGTCCCTGCCCGCTTGTACTCGGGTGACCAGCGGCGGTCTTATTTGACCGGCCTGACGGAGTTGAAGGATACGGAAACAGTCTTGGCGGATCCCTTGCCGGAACTGGATGCTTTTCTGGTTTATGCACTGGATCAGGAACAGTTGAGTGAGTGGCGCCGTTCTTTTGTTGGCTGCCGTTTTTACCATGCCCTTACACCTGTACTCAAGCAACTGATGCTGCTCAATCGGCAACAGGGGCGTGCCAAAGTATATGCCTATTTTCGCAATGGCATGCTCATTACCGTTGGCTTAGATCGGAACCGATTGATCTTCTGTAATGCTTTTGCCTGTCCGAACACGAAAGATTATTTGTATTACTTATTACTGACTTACGAACAGTGCCAATGGGATCCCAGCCAGGTGCCGCTCCGGTTATTCGGTGAGATCATGCGCGATGCTGAAGTACACAAGTTGTTTTATCGCTACGTTCGCGATGTTGACTTCTTGTCGGTAGCCGGAATGTTGCGTTGGGGAACCCAGGCAGCCTTGCAACCCAATCACCTTTTCTTCGACCTGGCAGCACTGCAGCTTTACCACTAAAAGACCGTTAGTCATGCGTATTATTGGAGGCGAATTTAAAGGGCGCCGATTCAATCCGCCCGCCAAAAACTGGCCTACCCGACCAACAACGGACTTTGCTAAAGAGGGCTTGTTCAATATTCTTATCAATACTTTTGACTTATCCTCCTTACGGGTACTCGATCTTTTTGGGGGTACGGGCAACCACAGCTACGAATTTATCTCCCGCGGGTGCCGGGATGTTACTTACGTCGATCAATTCCATGGCTGCGTGGCTTTCGTCCAAAAAACGGCCCGTGAACTCGGCATAGAAAATTACCTGAAAATTGTTCGGGCAGATGTTTTTCGGTTCATCCAATCGCCGCAACAACCTTATGATTATATCTTCGCAGGACCTCCCTATCCGTTGCCCAATATTCCAGAAATTCCTGATTTGATACTTCGGCAGGGCCACTTAAAAACGGGTGGCTGGTTGGTTTTGGAACACAATCCCCAACACGATTTTAAAAACCATCCTAATTTGTTGCAGGTTCGCAACTACGGAACCACCATTTTCAGTATTTTTACCCCAATGGATGAGGAAGAATAGACTACACACCCCAGATTTTCCATCCTAGCATCGGTACCCTTAGCGGAAACAATTCCTGGCAGCGGGATTCATACCCCCAGGTAGCTTAGGCATTGATGCTTACAAATGAATGCGCATGTCCAAGTGGTGTGGACTTTTTTTATTCCTGATGCTCTGCGCTGTTGTTCAATTATCAGCCCAGGAGACTATTCGCCTGGTGGGTTCCTGGTCAGGCAACTTGAGTCAAAATGAAGGGGGCTACCTCGATGATTACCATTTTGAAATTTATCTGATTGAAAAACAAGACCAGTATACCGGACGTACCTATGTTTCGGCGGCTGGTGTGGAGGGGGTCATGTCCGTGAGTGGCGTTTTAAGGGGGAATATCCTTTATCTTGAGGAAGGAAAGTTGTTGTACTCCCGTAAACCTTCCGATTTATCCTGGTGTTTCAAACGCATGCAGTTGCGGATATTCAAAAAAGCAGGTGAATGGCAAATGGAAGGCCCCTGGCAGGGACAGTCGGCTTACGGCAACTGCCTACCCGGTTGGATAGCACTGAAAAGAGTAACGCCCCGCGCCTAGTTTTTGGTGACTACCCGTAAATACCACGTCAGAAGACAAGATGAATACAATTCCAGCATTAAGTCAGCGGTTAAATTTATGGGGTCAGCAGCGGAAGCCTTTTCTATTGTTAGCCGATTTTGAGTTGGAGCAGGTGCAGACTTTCGCGCTGGCCGACCTTGATCCTGCTGAATTGAGGTATTGTTTTCACCACCAAACCAACTGGCCGTTTTCCGGCATGCAGCCCCCGGTACCCCTCCAGTGGGATGCTTCTTTTATTCCGCCGGCAACTTACCAGGCAGCCTTTGCCACGGTACAAACGGGGTTGCAACGAGGCGATAGCTTTTTGACCAATCTAACTTTTCCAACCGCTATTCATACCAACTGGTCATTGGCTGATATCTATGAGCAAACCCGATCCCGTTACAAGTTGTGGTGGAAAGATCATTTTGTCATTTTTTCTCCAGAAATCTTTGTGCAAATACGGGGCGGAAAGATTTTTTCCAATCCGATGAAGGGCACAGCACCTGGCTATTTGCCCGCCAGTTCACTGCTGGCTGATGCCAAAGAACAGGCAGAACACGCAACCATCGTAGATCTTATCCGCAACGACCTCAGCCAGGTGGCCAAAGGGGTGCAGGTAGATCAATACCGGTATTTGGAAAAACTCACGACCCACCAGGGCAGTCTCTGGCAAACCAGCAGTCTCATTTCCGGTCAGTTGCCGGTAAATTTCCATACCCAACTCGGTGATATTTTGCTGCGCCTCCTGCCCGCAGGAAGTATCAGCGGTGCGCCCAAACCGGAAACCCTGCGCATCATTCGGGAAGCCGAGGGCCAAAAGCGTGGTTTTTACACCGGCATTGCGGCTTTGTGGGATGGTTATGAATTAGACAGTTGTGTGCTTATCCGCTTCCTGGAACAGACTGACGAGGGCCTCCGCTACTGGTCGGGGGGGGGGATTACCGCTTACAGCAAATGGCAAGAAGAGTACACAGAACTAAAAGAAAAGGTATATTTGCCTATAGAAGCGGTCGTTGGGGTGGTTTAACCTGCCTCGGTGTGGCCGCCGGCAATAGAAATACGATATACCCAACCCTATTGGTATTTTGTCCGAAAATGCAGTTCAACTCCTGGAAACAATCTGTTTGCTCAACGGCAAAATGGATTTGCTGCCGCTTCACCAAGAACGGGTAAATCATGCACGCCGGAAATTGTTTGGCATCAAAAAACAACTCAATCTACGGACCTACCTGGCCCAGCAAGTATTGCCTGCCACCGGCTACCACAAAATTCGCATCGTCTACGACCAGGGGATACAATCCTTTAGTTGCACTCCTTATTCCCCGCGTAAGGTTTCCACTTTGCGCATCGTTGAACTGGAGCCTTTTAATTATCGTTTCAAATATGCCAACCGTAGTGAGCTCGACAAAGCCTTTACCTACCGCGATGGTTGTGATGATATCCTGATGTCCTGGAATTCTTACCTGACGGATACCTACTACGGCAACATCGCCCTTCACGATGGCCATAAATGGTGGACCCCAGCCCACCCGCTACTCAAGGGGGTTCGCCGGGCTTCTCTTTGTCGACAAGAACAATTACACCCTACCCTCATTCGCGTACCCGATTTGAAGTACTTCAAAGAGCTGCGCATTATCAATGCCATGATTCCGCTTGCGGATAGCGTGCCTATTTCGATGGATCAGATTTTTTTGCCGGGGGCGGCGCTGGTGTAGGGGTTGTAGTGCGCCGAAGAATGACCACGGGCAAGTGGTGTTGCCCCCACCAAATCATAATAAGCCTCGCGGTGTTCATTTACGCATTATCTTCTGTAGTTTTGCCCGCAAATAAGTAATATGAAAACCGCTTCCCCTGAAATTATAATCATTGGTGCCGGCCTGACGGGGCTCACTTTAGCCTATCTGTTGCGCCAAAATGGTCTTAACGCGACTGTCCTGGAAGCCCGGAAGCGGGTAGGGGGAAGAATTCACACCCGACAAACCGCTGGCGGTACGAAAGTAGAAATGGGGGCTACCTGGTTGGGTAGCAAACACCAGCAACTCCGGCAATTGCTGGCAGAGTTGGGCCTGGGTACCTTTGCGCAATTCCTGGGTACCCACGCGATCTACGAGCCTATCTCCACCAGCCCACCACAGCTCGTTACCCTGCCGGCTAACGACGAACCCAGTTACCGGATCCAGGGCGGAACCTCAGCGCTGATCGAAGCCTTAGCGGCAACATTGGACGATGCGCAAATTGTTACCGGTCAGGTAGTGGAAAGCATATGGCAGGAGACGAATAGCTTTTTAATCGTTACCCAAAATGGCCAATATCCGGCAGACCTGGTGGTTAGTACCTTGCCTCCCTTCTTGTTGAAACAAACAATAGCCGTGTCGCCGACATTACCCGTTGAGCTATTGGAACTTGCTGATAAAACCCATACCTGGATGGGAGAATCCATCAAAGTGGGCCTGACTTACGCGCGTCCTTTCTGGCGGGAAAGCCACACCAGTGGCACCATCTTTAGTAGCGTGGGGCCAGTAGGGGAGATGTATGATCACTCGGATGACGAAAACGCTCACTTTGCGCTGAAGGGCTTCCTGAATGGCGCCTACGCCGCTACTACCCGCGAGCAGCGAATGGCCGTGGTTACGGCACAATTGCAAAAGTATTACGGTGCCGCTGCGTTGGACTACCTGACCTACGAAGAGACGGTTTGGAGCGACGAGCCTTTCACTTATTTCCCTTACCGATCACAACTGCTTCCCCACCAAAACAATGGTCAAGCCAGCTACCGGGAACCTTTGCTAAACGGGCAGTTTTTTCTGGCAGGTGCCGAAACAGCCCCTGGTCATCCCGGTTATATGGACGGAGCTGTGGAAAGTGCCCGAATCACCCATCAGCTTATTTTACAGCGCTTAGACCACTAGTCTGTTTCTTGTTAATACCCGCTGACATCATCATCGGGATTGCGCGGATCGCCGACGGCAAAGAGCGTGCCATCGGGCTGGCGCAGGATGGCCTTAATGACCGCCATGCGCTCCACGTCGCGGAAGGTATGCCCCATTTGGGTGAGTTGCATCCTGGTGAGCGAATCCAGGGCATTGGGTTCTACCCAGATCTGGTCTGGCAACCACTGGTGGTGGAAGCGCCCGGCTACGACCGCCGAATCGAGTGGCATGCCGAATTCGGCCACGTTGATGAATACCTGGAAAACGGCCGTAATAATGGTAGAGCCGCCTGGTGCACCCAGCACCAGGAACAACGCCCCGTCTTTTTCGATGATGGTCGGCGTCATGGAGCTCAGCATGCGTTTGCCGGGCGCAATGGCGTTGGCTTCGGCCCCTACCAGCCCAAATTGGTTGGGGGTGCCAGGCTTGGCGCTGAAGTCGTCCATTTCGTTATTCAACAAGAAGCCGGCGCCATCAACAACCACCTTGCAACCGTAGTTGGAGTTCAACGTTGTGGTCAGCGAAACGGCATTGCCATCTTTATCAATGATGGAAGTATGAGTGGTTTCAAAACTTTCTTTAATGGTATGAAATGACCCCGCAACGAGTTGCTGGCTGACACTGGCGCTGTCTGACGAAAAATCCTGCATGCGCGAGCTGAGGTAGGTTTTGTTTAGGAGTGAATCTACCGGAACGGGGTAGAAGTCACTGTCGCCCAGGAAAACCGCCCGGTCAGCGTAGGCACGGCGTTCGACTTCTGCCATCAGGTGCACCGCTGGTACGCTGTGAAAGCCATAACTGGTCAGCGGAAATGTTTCTATCATTCCCAGCATTTCCAATAGGGTCACCCCACCACTTGACGAGGGAGGCATGGCAATAATGCGGTAATTTTTATAGGACTCCACCAGTGGAGTCCGCCAACTTGCCCGGTAGTTGTTCAGGTCTTCCTGGGTGATGAGCCCCTGGCCAGATTGCATTTCCTGGAGGAGCATTTGCGCGGTTTCTCCCTGGTAAAAACCCGCGCGCTGCCGATCACGAATGCGGCTCAGGGTGGCTGCCAGATCGGGCTGCTGCAAAATATCTCCTGGTTGCCAGTTGGCTTTTATAAAGGGGCAGGTTGCGTCATTGAAAGCCAGAAAGTCTTCCTGGAAACTATTGAGCCGGTCAGCTTCGGTCAGAGAGATCGGGAAGCCATTTTTCGCCAGATCAATAGCCGGTTGCACCAGGTCTTTCCAGGGCAACTTGCCGTAGCGACTGTGCGCTTCGACCAGACCGGCCACGGTACCGGGGACTCCTGCCGCCAGGTGCCCCCGCGTGCTCAGGGCAGCGATGGGGTTGCCAAGGCTGTCGAGGTACATGTCGTGCGTCGCAGCAGCAGGTGCTTTTTCCCGGTAGTCCAGGGCGCTGGTGGTGCCGTCCTGGGCCCGGTAAACCATAAATCCACCACCACCAATGTTCCCGGCGCGGGGATAGACCACCGCCAGGGCAAACTGTACCGCAACGACTGCATCTACCGCATTGCCCCCTTTTTCCAATACCTGTTGCCCTACATCAGACGCCAACGGATGGCCCGTCACCACGGCAGCCTGGGCAAAGACCTTGCTCTTTTCTGCCGTATAAGGTTGCGGCTGTTCCTGCCGGCAGGAGACGAGTAAAAGCAGGCAAAATGGAAGGGCCACTATCCCTTTACGGAAAATTGGTACGATCCTTGATTGGATAAGATTAGACTTCATGTCGAATAGTTTTTTCAAGTCAAACGGCTTGTTAAGATAAGATTTTCCGGGACAATAGGTGAGGGTTAACGGTGGGGACCAATAACTGTCAGTATCTATTGTCCCTTTTTTTTTGTCTAAAACACAATCGATCACCCTTGTGCCTGGCTAATGTAGGTATTTGTTGGAAGTCGAATTTCATTGCTGTTGTTAATTAAAAAGATATTTTACTCAGATAAAAAATTCTTATCAAGTATCGTCTATTTATAATAAAACCACTTCTGCAAAAAGAGAAATTTTTCAGCAATTGCCTGGGTATCGTATTTCATTTGCCAGTGCTGCAATTGATTAAGCGTAGCAGTAGGGGAGTGGCTGACCAGCAGCAAGGCCTTCAATTGGGCTAAAAAAAGCTGGTCTGCTGGTGGTACAATTCGAGTCCGGTCCACAAATCGGGGAGCAGGCGATAAGCTTCTGCAAACTGATCCCGATCGGTATATGGTATGCTCAAAAAGCCAACGCCAGTCATTCTTCCGAATGACTGGCGTTAACTTTTTGAGCCCCGAATTTGGACAACGGCAGGTTGCCTACTGATTTTGCAGCGCCTGGGCCGTTTAACTTACTTGAGCTTACCCAACGCCGCTGCAATCCGCCGCGCCGCCTCGCGCAGGTCTTCCTCCGAAGCTGCGTAAGAAATGCGGATACAGCCAGGAATACCAAAGGCTTCGCCAGCTACGGTAGCGACGTGGGCTTCGGCCAGCAGGTATTCGGACAAGTCGTTGTCGTCGTTGATGACCTGGTCGCCGAGTGATTTACCGAAGTAGGCACTTACCTCGGGGAAGAGGTAGAATGCGCCCTGGGGGTGATTGACCTTCAGCCCTGGAATTTGCTCCAGCAGGCCGATGATAAGTTCACGGCGTTTCTGAAAGGCGTCGCGCATGGCGTAGGTCGCCGTCAAATCAGCATCCAGGGCGTGGACCGCTGCTTTTTGGGCAAAAGCGTTGGCACCCGAAGTGACCTGACCCTGGATTTTGGTACAGGCATTGGCAATGAAGGTGGGGGCACCGATGTAACCCAGGCGCCAGCCCGTCATGGCGTAGCCTTTTGCGAAACCATTGACCGTAATCGTACGAGCCGCTACGCTGGGGATCGTGCCCATACTCACGTGCGCACCAGAGAAGTTGATGTACTCATATATTTCGTCAGCGACAATATAGATCTGTTCGTGTGGGGCCAGCACCGCGGCGATGGCCTCCAATTCATCCTGGGTAAAAACCGAACCAGAAGGATTGCAGGGCGAAGAGAATATGATCAGCTTGGTCCGATCGGTAATGGCAGCAGCTACTTGTGCGGCCGTCACTTTGAAATCCTGGTCAATACCTGCAGCTACTACGACGGGTACGCCCTCGTTCATGCTGACAATGTCGTAGTAAGATACCCAGTACGGCGCAAAGAGGATGACTTCGTCGCCGGGGTTGAGCATGGCCGCACAGAGATTGGCGATTGACTGCTTGGCTCCGTTGGACACCACAATTTGAGCTGGGGTAAAATGTAGGCCATTGTCTCGCTCAAACTTGCGGCAGATAGCTTCGCGCAATTCCATTAAACCAGGAACGGGGGTGTATTTGGTGTAACCTTCATCGAGGGCTTTTTTAGCAGCTTCCTTGATGTGGTCAGGGGTATCGAAATCTGGTTCACCCAGGCTTAAGCTGATTACGTGATGGCCTTTAGCTGCCAGGTCACGCCCGAGTTGGGCCATTTTCAAGGTAGCAGATTCTTCCATTGCCAGCACTTTCCGCGAAAGCACTTCGGTACTTACCATTGCCATAATTAATTGAGTTGTTGTTAGGCAACAAAGCTAAGACATTCTACCTGGATGGCGTTAGGTTTGCGGGAAAGTTTGGTAGCTGGAGACTGCTTTTTTAACTCATTTTTACGATCGCTGAACATCGATCTGCAATGATTCCGATCAGAATGCTTCATTTTGACCAAGGGAACCTTACATTTGTGGATGTAGACTTGTGCTGCCGGTCATACTTAGGTAACCGGCTTAATACCCTTATTCATGGCTGCGAAGAAGAAAAAAATAACCGAAAAGCGTGTCAAAGACAACCCTGCTGAACCCGCCCGGGGGCCGGCTCGCAATTGGCTGAATTGGACTTATACGCCAACAGCCGAACAGGTGGAAACACCTGTGGAAAGAAAGGTTTACTACGGTTTGCTGTCATTGGCTACGGTGGTTCTACTTGGCCTTTCTTTTGCGTCGGGTATCAATGCGGATGAAAAATTCCAGGACGATTACGCCGAAAAGCTTGTCAATTACTATGCTTCAGGAGGTGCGGATAAGGCTGCCCTTTACGAGGGAGACCAATCTAGCCAGCGCTACAACAAGTATTATGGCGGCTTTTTTGAGTTGGTCAGTGGTTCCGTGAATCGGGTGCTTGGCAATACGCCGGGGCCAGCCTACCACCGGGCCCGACATTTCTTAAACAGTCTTTTCGGGGTGCTTATCCTCGTTTTGGTAGCTGCCTGGGCCCGGCAAATGGCAGGCTTACGAGCGGGGATACTGGCCATCATCCTGTTTTTGGCGAGCCCCAGACTACTGGGACACAGCGTAATGAACCCTAAGGATATTCCCTTTGCTGCGGGGTATCTCATGGGCGCTTATTTCCTTTACCGCTGTTTGTTGCACCTGCCCAAACCCCGCTGGCAAGATGGCCTGGGGTTTGTTCTGGGGGCAGCATTGGCTACTGCTACCCGTGCTGGTGGCGTATTGGTGTTTTGCTACGCTGGCCTCTTCCTTGGGCTGGATTTCTTGTTTCGCTACGGTTTTAAAGGTATCGTGCAGCAGTCGGGCTTGTTTTTTCGCTATGCAGGGTACTGGATGGGAACTACCCTGGTGGGTTTCGGACTGGCGCTGTTATTTTGGCCATTTGCCCTGCAGGCTCCATTGGCACATACCAAAGAAGCACTGGATTTGTTTTCCAATTATGCCGTTCGCATCATCATTTTGTTTGGCGGAGAAAACATGTATTCTGATGGGATTCCGCGTTCTTATCCCGTTATCTGGCTGGGAATTAGCGTAGCCCTTTCGGTCATCGTGGGTTTCCTGGGAAGCCTGGTAGCCTTAGGCGCCCTGGGAAAGCGGTACGGGCGTCTTCCGCTCTTGTTGCTTTTCTTCTGCACGTTGTTTCCGTTGCTTTACATCATGATCAAACAGAGCCCGCTTTATGATGGCTGGCGACAACTCCTCTTTATCTATCCGACCGCACTGGTTACTTCGGCGCTGTTTTTTACCTACCTGGGCGATTATTTAAACCGCTTTTCCTGGGGCCGTTACGCCCTTTGGGCTGGCGTGTTGCTCCTCTCGGCAGATGCGCTTTTCTTTACCGCCCGCAACCCTTCCTATCCTTACGTCTATTTCAATCCCCTGGTAGGAGGTGAAAAAGGTGCTTTTGGCCAGTACGAAATGGATTACTGGGGCTTGAGTAGCCAGCAGGCCATCGAATGGATGGAGGATCAGGGGATTTTGCATGCTGGTATGGATAGCCTTACCATCGGTACGACCTTCCCCTATAATGTGCAGCGGCAGTTGGATTTCTCCTACAAGGACAAGGTTAAAGTTCAGTATATTCGGTATCACCGGCGATTTTCAGAACCCTGGGACTACGGAATTTTCCCCAACCGGTTTATTCGCAGTGCTCACCTTAAAGCCGGAACCTGGCCCATGAGCAAAACCGTACATACCGTCACGGCCAATGGGGTCCCCCTGGCCGTAGTAGAACACGATCCTCAAGGGTTTGCCATGCAGGCCGAAGCCCTACTCAAGGCCAACCAGGCAGCAGCAGCTGTACCACTGTTTCAGCAGGAAGTTGCTGCCTACCCCGACAATGAACAAGGGTGGACGGGACTGGCATCAGCGCTGGTGACCATCAACCAGCCGGATCCTGCGCTGGAAGCGGCCGATAAAGCCCTGGCTATTGCGCCGGATAACGAAACGGCTTTGTATTTGCAAGGTTATGCATACCTGCAAAAAAACGATGCCGCAAAAGCAATGGGCACTTTTACCTACTTGCTGAAAGTAGACCCTGAAAACGCGATGGCTTTTTACTGGATGGGAGAAATATATAAGCAGCGCAACGAATTACAGAATGCTTTTGATAGCTTCCAACAAGCCATTCAATACAACCCCAAGCTGAAGCAGGCCTACCTCTCGGCAGCTGATATTCTGGAGCAGCAGGGGGATAGCAACAATGCTGCCCGTTACCGGCAGGCTGCTGCTCAATTGTAAAATGTGCATCGGGACCAAAATAGTAGCACCTTAAAATAATTGATATGCGTCGTTTTTTGGCTTTTGGCGGATGCTGGATCAGCTTGCTGATCACCCTGACTTGTAGTCATACGGACGACAGGCTGGCCCAGTCGACCTCTTCCAAACGGGCAGAAGTCTTTGCGTTTTTCAATGCGGTTCGTCTGGATTTGGCCACCGAGGAAGGATCCTATTCCCGCCTGGAAGGCTTTACCGAAGGGACGAAGACTTTTTTGGAAGATCGCAAGGCACAATCCTTGTATCGCATTGCCGGCATGTATTTTGAAAAGAACCTTGACCGCGAGCAGGGAGCTTACGAATACGCCGACCGTTTTTACGGTGAAGGTCTGGTTGTTCATCTCATCATTTACCCATCCGACGAGGAATACATTTGGGAAAGCCTGCTGGGGAAAGATAAAGGGAAGGGAAAACAGGTCGGTTCGAATTTTGTTTATTACCAAGTCTTTACCGCCAATCCGTCAGATCCTGACCTGGAGGAAAAGATAACCCTGGTTATTGAAAACAACATTAATAAATACGCGGCTACCATTGGGCAACCCCTGGAGCTTTAGTTCATTCGCTTGATTGCTTCAATACGATTTTCCATGCAAGACAAATTACAACTCCTAGCGCAAAAACAAGCAGAAGCGCTCCTTGGTGGCGGTACCAAACGAATTGATGACCAGCACAAAAAAGGAAAATTAACAGCCCGGGAAAGGATTCACTTTTTCCTCGACGCCGGGTCATTTGAAGAAATTGGTAGCCTGGTGATGCACCGCAGTGCCGATTTTGGGATGGAAAAGCAGCGTATCGCTGGCGATGGTGTAGTGACTGGCTACGGTACGGTCAACAGCCGGCTGGTTTATGTGTATGCCCAGGATTTTACCGTTTTCGGCGGATCCCTTTCGGAAACGCACGCCGAAAAAATTTGCAAAGTCATGGACCTGGCTATGGAAAACGGTGCACCGGTGATCGGGCTCAACGACTCGGGCGGTGCCCGCATCCAGGAAGGCGTGAAGTCATTGGGTGGCTATGCGGATATTTTCTACCGCAACGTCATGGCGTCGGGCGTTATTCCGCAACTCTCCGCCATTATGGGTCCCTGTGCCGGTGGTGCCGTTTATTCGCCGGCGATGACCGACTTTTCGATCATGGTGGAGCAAACGAGCTACATGTTCGTGACGGGCCCCAACGTAGTCAAAACGGTGACCAACGAAGAAATAACGGCCGAAGAACTGGGCGGTGCCATGACGCATGCTACCAAATCAGGGGTCACCCACCTGACCGCTGCCAACGATATTGACTGTCTGGAGAAATTGCGGCACCTACTCAGCTACCTGCCCCAAAATTGCGAAGAACGCCCCGAACATCTTCCTTATGCGTTGGGGGAAGAATTTCGGGAAGAACTCGCCGCGCTCGTACCCGCCAACTCCAACCAGCCTTACGATATGCGGGAAGTCGTGCAGGGTATTGTTGACGAGGACTCCTTTTTTGAAATCCACGAATACTACGCCGATAATATTATTGTCGGGTTCGCCCGTTTGGGGGGGCGCAGTATCGGCATCGTTGGCAACCAACCGCTGAGTTTAGCGGGCGTGCTCGATGTGGAAAGCTCCCGCAAGGCAGCCCGGTTTGTGCGTTTTTGTGATTGTTTCAATATCCCCTTGTTGGTTTTGGTCGATGTGCCCGGTTTCTTGCCTGGTACCGACCAGGAATGGAACGGTATCATTGTTAATGGGGCCAAACTACTCTACGCATTTAGTGAGGCTACGGTGCCGCGCATTACCGTCATTACCCGCAAGGCCTACGGTGGTGCCTATGACGTGATGAACTCGAAGCACATTGGAGCTGACTTGAATTTCGCCTGGCCGACCGCCGAAATTGCCGTCATGGGGGCCAAAGGGGCTTCGGAAATCATCTTTCGCAAAGAAATCCTCAAAGCAGCTGATCCAGAACAGATGCTGGCCGAAAAAGAAGCGGAATACAAGGAAAAATTCGCCAATCCCTATTTGGCTGCGGAGCGTGGGTTTATTGACGAGGTAATCGACCCCCGGCTCACCCGCCGGAAATTATTGAAAGGTTTCGCTATGCTGGAGAATAAAGTCCGCAAATTGCCCCGCAAAAAGCATGGCAATATCCCGCTGTAGCCTGAAATTTGAGTGCTAAAATCTTAAAGGGGCTGGTCTGCACGGACCAGGCCCCCCTCAATAGGTAGAAGGAATTGAAAAGGAGGCAGCGCCGCTAATGGGGGCTTAGATTCGGTTGTTATTGATCAACTCCAATAATTCGTCCCGGTAGTTTTTGCCTACCGGCAGATGTTTGGCCTGGCCTTTTTCTTGCACCTCGACCATATTGCCAATCAGGGCATCAATGCGCTTGATGTTGACGATGTAGGAGCGGTGAATTCGTTTAAAAAACGCCGGTGGAAGTTTGTCTTCCAGGCTTTTCATCGTTTGCAGGGTAACCACCCGTGAATTTACCATTCTGATAATGACGTAATCTTTAAGGCCTTCGATGTAAACGACGTCCTCGAAGTTGATTTTAATCAATTTTTTGTCTGCTTTGACAAAGATGAAGTCTGGATTGGACTCCTGGGCGCCCTCACTGCCTCCTGCCGTACCACTGGCCTGCTTTTTCTTCAGGTTGATTTGTTCAATCGCCTTATTGGTAGCTTTGAGAAAGCGATCCAGTGAAATGGGTTTGAGCAAATAATCGATGGCGTTCAATTCAAAACCGTCAACGGCGTAGTTGGAATAGGCCGTCGTAAAAATAACTTCGGGCGGATGTGCCAGCGACCGCAAAAAATCAGTACCCGTCAGTTGCGGCATTTGGATGTCCAGGAGCATTAAATCTACCTGATGATTCTTCAGGGCTTCATTGGCTTCCAGCGCATTGCTGCACTTTTGCACGAGGTTGAGGTCGGGGATTTTTTCAATGTAGGTTTCAAGTACGTCCTGTGCAAGGGGTTCGTCGTCGACGATTATTACGTTGATCATGCTTTTCGGGCTTTTTTTATTTTTCTCAAGATAATCATTCCAAATCAATGGTTAAATGAACCGCGAAGGTGTTGGGATTATTGTGAATTTGTAATTGGTAGCGTTCGGGGTACAATAAATTGAGTCGGCGCCGGACATTTACCAACCCGATGCCACCGCTCGGGCGGTTTTCCTGGCGCGGAATGGTTTGCCCTTTGCTATTTTCAATGGAAAAATCCACATATTTATCAGCCACTTTCAAGTGGATGTTGACAAAGCCTGCCTGGAGTTGGGTATTGAGGCCGTGTTTAAAGCTGTTCTCCAAAAAAGGGATGAACAGCAAGGGGGCTATTTGTTGATCCGTAATTTGGCCTTCCACCAGGAAATTGATATCAATATCGTTGCTTTGGCGGAGTTTTTCAAGGTCGAGGTAGTTTTTTAGGTAGTGGACCTCCTTTTGTAAAGGAACTTGTTTTTCGTTGCATTCGTACAACATGTAGCGCATCATCTCCGATAGCTTAATGACTATTTCCGGGGCTTTGTCCGACTTTTTCAGCGTAAGCGCGTACAAGTTGTTGAGCGTGTTGAAGAGGAAGTGGGGGTTGATTTGGCTTTTGAGAAAGCGCAGTTCCGACTGCATGGTTTGCGTCTGCAGTTCCTGGTGTTCGCGCAGCTGCCTAAACCAATCGGTAATTATTTTAAGGACAGTAGATCCACTGCCGATGAAAAAAGTCAGGGCAAAGTAATTGTTAAGGTTGCCAATTAAGGGTTGTTGCAGGTGAGGCATCCCGGAAAAGCGGAAGTAAAAGAAAATAACGCGCAGCGGGGTGAGGACAAAGGTGGCGGCCAGCAGCAGCAACAGGTAAGTACCCAGTCGTTTTTTGGTAAGATAATTGGGGATGAGGTACAGTAGGTTAAAATACACAATAGCGCCGTAAAAAAGCAGGTTGATGAATTCGTTAAACCAGCGATCGGTGCGGCTCAGGCCGGAGTCATCAAAATAAAGCAAAAAGGCAAACAGCGTGAGCCAGAAGATCAAATGGTAAACGATCCTACCCCATTTGGAGGGAAGGATCGCCGGTGGCAAATTGGTGATGTAGTTAATATGTTGGGTCGCTTTTTTCATCCTGCTTAATAAAGTGGGTCCAATTTGATAGCCCTGGAAGCAGGGATTATTATGGCTTTAAAAATAGACATGTTGTGCGGTAAAGATGCTAATTTTTAGATTAATGTCTTCAAGGATTAGACAACCACATCTTTTCAGTAGCTTTGCAGGCTCAATAAAGTGCAAAAAACTTGCCAATGGCTTACCGACACCAGGACATTTATGATGAGGAGGTAACGAACAAGCTCGAAGGTTATTACAGGGGAATAATAGCCGGATTAGGAGAAAATGACGACCGGGAAGGCCTCTTGAAGACCCCAGAACGGGCAGCTAAAGCGATGCAGTTTCTTACCCAGGGGTACGATCAGGATGCCGACGAGATTTTGCGTTCTGCCATGTTTGAAGAAGGGTATAGTGAAATGGTCATCGTTAAGGACATTGAACTTTACTCCCTTTGCGAACATCATCTACTGCCTTTTTTTGGCAAGGCCCACGTCGCCTACATTCCCGATGGATACATTGTCGGATTGAGTAAAATTCCGCGCGTAATTGATGTATTTGCCCGGCGGCTGCAAGTGCAGGAGCGGCTGACGGACCAGGTGCTGCACGCTATTCAGCGCACCCTGCAACCACGTGGAGCAGCAGTAGTGATCGAAGCCCGTCATATGTGCATGATGATGCGTGGTGTTCAGAAACAAAATTCAATTACGACGACCTCTGCCTTTACGGGTGAATTCCAAAAAGTAGAAACCCGCAACGAGTTCTTAAATTTAATCAACGCAAAGTTACATTAAGATGAAAGCATATGTTTTTCCTGGACAAGGTGCCCAATTTACGGGTATGGGACAGGACATGTATACGGATCATGAACTGGCCCGGGAATTTTTCGAGCAGGCCAATGAAATCCTGGGCTACCGTTTATCTGATGTGATGTTTTCGGGGGATGAAGAAGCACTTAGAGCCACAAAAATCACCCAGCCAGCGATTTTCCTGCACTCCGTCATCAAAGTGATGTTAGCGGGTACCGATTTCCAACCTGCGGGAGTAGCCGGGCATAGCCTGGGTGAATTTTCTGCGCTGGTAGCCGTTGGCGCTATAGCCTTTGAAGATGGGCTGCGACTGGTTCATGCGCGTGCGTTGGCCATGCAGGAAGCCTGCGAATTACAGCCGGGGACCATGGCCGCCGTACTGGGCCTGGATGATCAACTGGTGGAGGATATCTGTGCGGCGATTACCGACGTTGTCGTGGTGCCGGCCAATTACAATACCCCCGGTCAGCTGGTCATCTCGGGCAGCCTGGAAGGCGTTGGTCGGGCTGCTGAGCAATTAACGGCAGCCGGGGCAACCAAGGTGGTCGAACTGGTCGTAGGCGGCGCTTTTCATTCCCCTTTGATGCAGCCTGCCCAGGATAAATTAGCCGCCGCCATTGAGGCAACGGCTTTCCGGAATCCCCGCTGTCCGATCTACCAGAATGTCGACGCCTCTCCGCACATTGATCCTGTGACCATCCAGCAAAATCTCGTCAAACAACTTACCGGACCAGTACGCTGGACCCAGACGGTGCAGCAGATGGCCCAAGACGGCTATGACACTTTTACGGAAGTAGGCGGCAAAGGCAGTATCCTTCGGGGGCTGATTCGCCGAATCGACCGGTCACTGGCTACTGATAGTCTCTAATGATTCGCAACAGTAAATCAACAGCATGTTGGAAGCAACTGTTAAAATAGGCAATATCCTCCTGGCGGAACCTTTCATGGTAGACCCTAACTTCAAGCGTTCCGCAGTGCTGCTTTGTGACCACCACGAGGTGGAGGGGAGCATCGGTTTTATCTTGAATAGACCGCTGGAAACTAATATTGACGAACTTATTCCCGATTTTCCAACCTTTGCTGCGGAGGTTTTTTTCGGGGGACCCGTGCAGACGGATACCATCCACTACCTGCATAACGTCGGTGATTTACTGGAAGACAGCATCGAGGTTTGCAAGGGGGTTTACTGGGGAGGTGATTTCGAAAAATTAAAATTTCTGGTGAGCTCGTCTCTCATCCAACCGGCTCAGATCCGGTTTTTTATGGGATATACGGGTTGGTCGGAAGGCCAATTACAGGACGAGATGAAATTTGGTTCCTGGATTTTGGCTGAGATGGATGCCAATTATTTGTTCAAGACACCACCGCAAACCCTTTGGAAATCAATTATGTATAACAAAGGGAATTCCTTTACCATTCTGGCTCAGCTAGAGGAGGATACCAGTTGGAACTAACCCACTGGTAAATAACGCCAAAGCAAATTTCTTAAGAAGGTTTATATTTGCCGCATGAATGAAAAAATCCTGATCCTCGACTTTGGATCGCAGTATACGCAATTGATTGCCCGACGTATCCGTGAACTTAATGTTTACAGTGAAATTGTGCCCTATAATAAGATTCCTGAACTAGACGATAGTATCAAAGGAGTTATTCTTTCCGGCAGCCCTTTCTCCGTCAAAGATGACAATGCATTACATCCGGACCTGGAAAAAATCATTGGCAAACGCCCCGTCTTAGCGGTCTGCTACGGTGCCCAGTATTTGGCAGCCTATTACCAGGGCGAAGTAGAACGATCACAGAAGCGCGAATACGGAAAAGCTAACCTGGGTAATTTTGCCACCAACGATCCGTTGATGAAAAACGTGACGGAAGGCTCTCAGGTATGGATGTCGCATGGCGACACCATCAAGGCTTTACCGTCGCAATTTGAAGTATTGGCAGGTACAACCAGCATTGAAGTAGCTGCTTTCCGGTCGGTCTCAGGTGCTTTTGCGCAACCCGTTTACGCCTTACAATTCCATCCTGAAGTTTACCATACGCTGGAAGGCGCCCTTATCCTGGAGAATTTTGTCCTTGGTATTGCTGGCTGTTCCGGTTCCTGGACACCGGCATCGTTCGCAGAAGAAACCATCGCCAATTTAAAAGATCAAATAGGGGAGGAGCGGGTTTTGCTCGGGCTTTCCGGCGGCGTAGACTCTACCGTAGCGGCGATGTTGTTGCACCGCGCCATTGGCAAAAAGCTGTTTTGCTTCTTTATCGATAATGGCCTGCTCCGGAAGAATGAATACGAGGAGGTCCTGGCATCTTACCAGGGGATGGGCTTGCAGGTAGTCGGCATTGATGCTAAACAAAGATTTTATCGCGAACTGGAAGGAGAACAGGATCCCGAAGGTAAACGGAAAATTATCGGGCGGGTTTTTGTCGAAGTATTCCAGGAGGAAGCGACGACTTTGAAAAATATCCAGTGGCTCGGGCAAGGAACCATTTATCCTGATGTAATCGAGTCGGTATCGGTACATGGTCCTTCCGTAACCATCAAATCCCACCACAATGTGGGTGGGCTACCAGAACACCTTCATCTAAAGATCGTTGAGCCGCTGCGGATGCTTTTTAAAGACGAGGTTCGCCGGGTGGGTAAAACCCTCGATATTCCTGCTGCTATTTTGGGGCGTCATCCTTTTCCTGGTCCCGGATTAGGAATTCGTATATTGGGGGCAATTACGCCAGAAAAAGTTGCGCTTTTACAGGAAGCTGATGCTATTTTTACAGAAAACCTGCGGTCTGCCGGTCTTTATGACCAGGTTTGGCAAGCAGGAACGGTTTTATTGCCGGTGCAATCTGTTGGCGTTATGGGTGATGAGCGAACCTACGAAAAAACAGTTGTGTTGCGCTGTGTCAATTCCACCGATGGGATGACGGCAGAATGGAGTTTTCTTCCCCACGAATTTTTAGCCAAAGTGTCAAGTGAAATCATCAACAATGTCAAAGGAATCAATCGCGTCGTATATGATATCAGTACCAAACCTCCGGCAACAATTGAGTGGGAATAGCACGGTACGCCGGGCACTAGGGTGTCTGCTGCCCCTGCTTTTTGTGGTTACTTTTTCTGCTTGTGAATTGTTTAAGCCCATTTCACAGGGCCCCAACGAGCCCCAATCTGGGCAGAAACCCAAAGACGAACTGGATCCTATTCAGGGACGTCGGGTATACGATCCCGTAACCGGCACTTATGTATTGGTACGCAATTCTCCTACCGATCCGATGGATACCATTGTGTGGCGGGATATTCCTTCCAGCATTGAGCCCCCCATCTATTCTACTACTGCTCCGGTTGGAACAGGTCCGATCGGCAACCCGGTCAATCCCATTGGTGTAGGGGAGGGGAATTCCCAACTTTTGTCTTTCTACAATGTAGCTGTTGTCTTACCTTTCCTCTCGGATCGGTACAGTGCGGTAGACAAGACGTTCTCCTCCAATTCTTCCTGGGCCTTGCAGTTCTACAGTGGCATGCAGATGGCGTTTGATGAATTATCGGCCCAAGGCATTCCTTTAAATGTTTCCGTCATGGACTCCAAAGCCAGTGAGCAAGTTGTTACGACCCTGGCGCGTACGAACCGCGATTTGAACAATGCCCACCTGATTATAGGCCCTTACCTGCGCAGCAATGTCAGTATCCTGGCCGAAAAAGCCCGCAGCACCGGGGCCGTGTTGGTTTCACCCCACTCGGCATCCTCCAACGTATCGGAAAAGAACCCCAATTACGTACAGGCAAGTCCGACGCTGGAGTCTCATTGTCAGGCAATTATGCAACACGTGCTGCAGCATTTCAGCGCAGACCAGATTGTTTTGGTGGCGTTGGATACGCCCGGTGAGACGGCTCGCTTTGATTATTTTCAGAAAGAATACGATCGCCTGACCGGACTAAAAAATACCACCCCTCTAAAAACCCTGGCCATTGATTCGACCAAGACGACCATGTCTTCCGTTAACCTGTCCAGTTGGTTCAGTAATTCCGGTGAGACCGTATTTATCGTCCCCAGTTGGTCGCAGGAAACCTTCATTTATAATTTGTTGCGCAAACTAGACAATGATCGTTCTTCGTATCAGCAAGTTACCGTTTACGGAATGCCGCAGTGGATGGAGTACGAGCGAATTGATTTTGATTATTACGAAAAGCTGAACGTCCACGTGAGTAGTAGTTCATTTATCGATGATCTGAATCCTGATATTCGCCAGTTCAAGCGCCAATTTTACGAACGTTACGGAGATATCCCTAAGGAAGAAGCCTATTCTGGCTACGATTTAACCCGGTATTTTGGTCGAATGATCAACAAATACGGTACGAAATTCCAACTCAAGCTGGAAGAATTTCCCGAGGAGATGCTCCACACCCAATACGCCTTTCAGCGGATCATTGTGCCTACGACTACCGGAATGGAGTTTCCGCAGGTCGAACGCTGGGAAAACAAATACGTCAATATCTTGAAATTTCAAAACTACCGTTTTAGTAAAGCCGATTAGTATGCCGAAGATGACCGAAGAGCGACTTACGCGTCTACGCACGGTAGCCTGCCAACGGCAAACGAATTTCACGGTAGTTTTAGAAAACGTACACGATCCGCACAATATCAGTGCGGTGCTGCGCAGTTGTGAAGCCGTAGGTATTGCAGAAGTGTTTGTATTGTACACGGAGCCAAAGTTACAAGAAGACTACCTGACGCTGGGGAAGAAGTCTTCTGCCGGAGCCCGCAAGTGGCTGAATGTAAATTACTACACCCAGATGGACAATTGCTTTGCTGCTGTACGTGCTCGCTACGATCACATCTATGCTACGCATATGGCCCAGGATGCCTCGTCTTTGTACGACTTGAACCTGACGGAATCGGTCGCCTTGTTGTTTGGCAATGAACACGATGGCGTTAGTGAAGCGGCACTGCGGTATACCGATAGCAACTTTTTAATTCCTCAAATGGGAATGGTACAGAGTCTTAATATTTCGGTGGCTTGTGCGGTAAGCGTTTTTGAAGGCTTGCGGCAACGGATGACTAAAGACTTTTACGGTGCTAATAATCCAGCTACGGAATCAGCACAAGCCGCAATTTTACAAGACTATATCCAGCGGCACGAAGGCAAAGCTTCGGGTAAGAAAACGCGGCGAAAAGACTAAGCGCTTGTTGGGAAGCGGTTATCCTTTGGCCTGTAAAATCACGGCTAAAAAAAAAAAGGGAGAACGTTTGCTCTCCCTTCAAAATGGTATGTAAAATAGATAGCTTCTTGAGAATAAGCAGTTTTACGCCCAAACACCAGGTCTGGTAAAAAAGGCAGCTTAAATTTAGCTGTTTCCTTTGCGGTAATCTGCCAGGAATTGTGCCAGGCCAATGTCGGTCAGCGGGTGCTTGAGCATGCCCAGGTAGGAGCTCAACGGACAGGTCACTACGTCAGCTCCCGCCAGCGCCGCATCGACTATATGCTTGGAACTGCGGATGGAAGCTGCCAGGATTTGTGTTTCAAAGCCCTGAATAGCATAAATTTCCGCAATTTGTTTGATCAGTTCCATACCGTCCCAGTTGGTATCATCGATCCTGCCGATGAAAGGAGAGACGTAGGTTGCGCCGGCTTTAGCCGCCAGGATAGCCTGGGCGCCACTAAAGACGAGGGTACAGTTGGTCGGAATACCGTTTTCGGTACACCAGCTCATGGCTTTTACACCGTCCATGATCATCGGAATCTTCACGATGATATTGTCAGCAATCTCCACCAATTCTTTCGCTTCAGCGATCATGCCCGCAAAGTCGGTAGAAATGACTTCCGCACTGACATCGCCCTCCACCAGCGCCGCAATCGTCGCATAATGCTTCAGGATGTTGTCTTTTCCAGTAATACCTTCCTTCGCCATTAAGGATGGATTGGTAGTGACTCCGTCAAGCAGACCCAATTCCTTGGCTTCCTTGATTTGATCGATACTGGCCGTGTCGATGAAGAACTTCATGTAGCTTGCTTTCTTGAAGTGGTGAGATGGGAAAAAAAGATGGTGAGCAAACATACCAACCGCTACAACCTCGTACCCTTGCTGTGTTTCCACCCTGGGGGATTAGAGGGAGCAAGTTCCATGCTGCCCACCGGACGCAAATCTAAATAAATTGTTGGTCTTGTCCAAATTTATGCCAGATAATACCAATTGTTTTCAATTTCCTCCTTTCCCCATCAGCTGCATTTCATTACACTTATCCACACGGCTATCCAGGCTAGCCCCTTAAGCAGGAAAAAGAGGAAACCCGTAAAACCAATCTTTTTAAACCATCCTTGCAATTTAGCTTTGTCCATGTGCACGGACTTTATGTTTGTATCAGGCCCAGGTTGAAAGGTTCCAGCGGTGCGTGATCTGCTGCGGTGATTCCTTCGCTGATCCACCTACGGGTTTCGCGTGGGTCTATAATTTCGTCCACCCACAACCGGGCGGCCGCGTAGTAGGGCGTTGTTTGTTCGTCGTATTTGGCCTCTATACGCTCTAATAATTCTTTTTCTTCCGAAGCGGTAACTGTTTCACCCTTGGATTTTCGGCCTGCAACTTGTATTTGCAAAAGGGTCTTAGCTGCCTGAGCGCCTCCCATAACGGCAATCTTTGCTGTTGGCCAGGCTACGATCAGCCGGGGGTCGTAAGCTTTGCCACACATCGCATAGTTGCCAGCCCCATAGCTGTTGCCAATAACCACCGAAAACTTGGGGACAGTACTGTTACTGACGGCATTTACCATCTTAGCACCGTCTTTGATAATTCCTCCCTGCTCAGAGCGGGAACCGACCATAAAGCCGGATACATCGTGGAAGAAGACCAGTGGAATCTTCTTTTGGTTACAATTCATAATAAAGCGGGCCGATTTGTCGGCTGAGTCACTGTAGATAACGCCACCAAATTGGGTTTCGCCGGTGGCGGATTTTACAATTTCCCGATTATTGGCCACAATGCCTACTGCCCAGCCATCGATGCGGGCGTAGGCACAAATCATGGTTTTGCCGTAGCCATCCTTGTAGTAGGTCAGTTTCCCTTCGTCGACGAGGTGTTCCAACAAGTCTTTGGTTCGGTAAGGCGTTGTGCGGGTGTTGGGGAAAACCCTTAGCAGGTCATCGGGATTTCCTGCTGCTGGTAGGGGAGTCGCCCGGTCGAAACCGGTGCGCGGAAAGGCCCCCATTTTGTCGACCAGTTCTTTGATGGTGTCCAGGCAGGAGGCATCATCGGGGCATTTGTAATCCGTAACGCCACTGATCTCGCTGTGGGTACTGGCTCCGCCGAGGGTTTCCTGGTCAACTTCTTCGCCAATGGCGGCCTTCACCAGGTAAGGGCCTGCCAGAAAGATCGATCCGGTTCCTTCCACAATCAGGGCTTCATCGCTCATAATGGGCAGGTAAGCCCCGCCAGCTACACAGCTGCCCATAATGGCGGAAATTTGGGGGATACCCATACTGCTGATACGGGCATTGTTGCGGAAAATGCGCCCAAAATGTTCCTTGTCCGGGAATATTTCATCTTGTAGTGGCAGAAAAACACCCGCACTGTCCACCAGGTAAATCAAAGGAATCCGATTTTCCATGGCGATCTCTTGGGCCCGGAGGTTCTTTTTGCCCGTAATAGGAAACCAGGCACCCGCTTTAACGGTGGCATCGTTGGCGATAATCATGCATTGTCGGCCCTTAACGTAGCCAATACCAGTAACGACACCGCCCGCAGGACAACCACCGTACTCTTCGTACATGCCATAACCGGCAAAAGAACCTATTTCTAAAAAGGAACTAGCGGGATCGATAAGATAACTGATGCGTTCACGGGCAGTCATTTTACCTGTTTTGCGAAGCTTGGCCATTTTTCGTTCGCCACCACCGAGGTGAATTTTATCCAGCCGGTGGCTCATTCGCGAAACCAGGAGTTTCATCTCGTCTTCATGACGGTTGCGCTCAATTTCTTTTTTACTCATCGGGTATACGTTGCTGTTGTGTCGGAATTTCGAGTGACTGGCGGTGATTAACGGTCGCCAATATCAGAAATGACCTCAAAATAAGGCTACTTGTTGGTAAAGGAATAGTAGTAGGCACCCTGGTAGTTTTCGTAAACACCTTCAAGGACTACTTCACCGGCAGTTCGCTTTAGAAAGCGAAGCAAATCATTCAGGTTGTTGATCTTTCGATCATTAGCAGCAGTAATGATAAAACCGGGTTCCATATTGGTGGTCTCCATTTCGCTGCCCCTAAAAATACTCATTACTTTTACACCCTCCGTCTTAAGTCGCGATTTTTCCAAATTGGATAAATTCCGGACCTCAAATCCCAGTTCGTGCAACAGCCTTTCTTCGTTGGCGGTCAAAGTGGAGGTGCTATTGAGTTTGTTTTTCAAGACCAGGTTGACCAATGCTTCCTTCCCTTCCCGGATATAGTGGAGCTTCACCCGATCTCCAGGGCGTAATTGGCCCAGAATTTCTTGTAACACGGGGACTGCGGGGGTAGCCACATTGTTGATCTTGACAATAACGTCGCCTTTCAGCAGCCCGGCATTTTCCGCGCTACTATCATCAGTGACTTCGGTAATCAAGACCCCTTCGACCTTGTCCAAGCCTTTTTCTTCGGCAACAGCCGCTGTTACATTGGCAATATAAGCACCGAGGATTCCCCGTTGCACGCTGCCAAATTCGCTGAGATCGCGCACGATTTTCCGGATTAAATTTACCGGAACGGCAAAAGAATAGCCTTCGTATCCGCCCGAGCGGGTAATGATAGCGGTATTGATGCCCACCAATTCTCCGTTGGTATTGACCAGCGCGCCACCACTGTTTCCAGGGTTGACCACGGCATCGGTTTGAATAAAGGACTCAATCCGGTCTTGCCCATCAAGGATGTCGATGTTGCGGCCTTTGGCACTCACAATACCAGCCGTGACGGTACTCTCCAGGTTGAAAGGGCTACCAATAGCCAGTACCCACTCCCCAACCTGTAAGCTGTCCGAATTGCCCAACTCAATAATTGGAAGTTGCTCGCCGTCTATTTTGAGCAACGCCAAATCGGTTGAAGGATCCGTACCGATGACCGTACCCACAAATTCCCGTTTGTCGTTTAAGGTTACCTCGTAACGTTGGCCGAACTCAATGACGTGGTTATTGGTGACAATATACCCGTCTTTAGAAATAATGACGCCCGAACCCGTGGAAATAGCAATGGTTTGGCCGGATCGGTTAAACAGCCCCGTAGCGCTTTCTTCAAAGGTTCGAATAAATACGACGGCAGGAATGACCGCACTGGCGGCTTGGGTAAAATCAGTAGGGGTGGCCGACAGGAACGTTCGCGGTCGCAATTCACTGAGCCAGTCGTTGGTGCTGGCGTAGCGTGGTTCCGCATCTTCGTGTATGACAATCTGTTTGGAAGGTGACAGCGCCTGAAAAATGCCCACGGCAAACAAGGCACTCAACAGGGAACAAAGCAAGGTAAAAGCAATTTGTCGGGTCGTCATAAAAAAAAATTGCGAAATTTAGGCAAAATTAAACCTTGGTATGTCTGAAAAACGTGATCCTTTCGACGGAGATTATATAGGTAACATCTTTGGGCCAAAAATTACCTTATACGGTGGCCTGCTCATCCTCTTTTTTGTGGCAATAATTCTTTACCGACACTGGAAACTCGATGTTCCTTTTGGGTTGGAAGATCCAGCGAAAATGGAATCACCGATGGAGAATGATAGCACTAAATTACAAGAATGATTCCGAAAGGCCTATTTATTAGCCCCGATAATGGACAGTTCCTGCAGTGGATGCCCGCTGATGGGGTTTTGCGAACGCCAGCTGGCCAGTTCAGTTATCCTTTCCTGGATGGATTGGCCGTATTGCTTCCTCAGCAGGATAAGGCACCGCTGGCCCCTGGATCCAGCTTTAATTACGTGGACCATTACCAGAAAGATGCCGAGGTATTCGATTATTTTGCGGGCTGGGAAGATCCGGCGGCCGTTCACGAAAACCAACGGTTACACGAAATGATCCTGGTCCAAAAGCCACCAAAAGCACAGCGCATACTGGACGTAGGTTGTGGCTCGGCCTGGGTTGCTGCTCATTTTGCCGAATTGGGGGTAGGGGAGGTTTTTTCCCTGGATGTTTCTACGGTAAACCCCCAAAAAGCCCTGGCCCGTTACCCTTTCCCCGGCCATTTTGGGGTAGTGGCTGACGTGTTTCACCTGCCCTTTGCCGACGCTACGTTTGATTACATCATTGCCAGTGAAATTATCGAACACGTAGCTGATCCGGCAGCGTTTCTACGCTGCTTGTTGACGGTACTTGCACCTGGCGGGCGGTTAGTGGTGACGACTCCCCACGCTGAAAAAATTGCCCACAGCCTTTGTATTCACTGCAACCAGCCGACACCTCATCATGCCCATCTGCATTCTTTTACGCAGGAAAGTTTGCGGCAATTGCTACCTAAACCCGTGCAGGGGAGTGCACAAACCAAGGTCTTTATGAATAAATTGCTGCTGTATGGCCGAACGCACCGTTTACTGAAGCAGGTCCCCTTCCGGGTGTGGCAGCGGATTGATCGGTTGGCTAATTTTTTCGTTCCTAAAACAGCCCGACTGCTCTTGACTGTAGATCGCAGGGATGGATTTTCGGAGCAACAATAAACAAGGCGGCTGAGCGAGAAACCGTATCTCCAGTGACTGCTTGCTCAGTCTTCCTTTATTTTCCAGAATAGCTTGACCTGCTCCAACAGTTGGCTGCGTACCTGGCGCAAATATTTGACTTCGTGTTCGGCCTGTCGGCGGGTTCGCCAATGCAGAAGCCACTGATTCGCCAACTCACCGTAACGGATCAGGTACGAAGCAGCCAACAGTTCCACGGCCACCCATCCCAGCAGCCACCAGGTGCCAGAAAATACGGCAAACAGGCACCAGCCTATGCAATACAGCAGGTAAGCCACCAGTAGGCCCGCCCACTTTACCGGACTGGCAAATTCCAGGGTGTCCATTTTTACCCCTGAGAACCATTGCACCAAGAGGATAGGCGGCAGGTGCCAAATCAGCAGTAATAGCATTGGTATCAATCCCAGCAGGACCATGAGGTGTTTTTTTCCTGCTGCGCGGTACCGGCCCCGGAAAGATGCATCGGTAATGCGCATGCGTTCAAGGCGACTGAAGTAGTCGTGACTAAGTGCGGTCAAGGCTGTTTTTTCAGCGGTCGGCAGGTGGTTGATACGGTCGGCAATCTGCTTTTCAGCCCGTAAGAAGCGATCGGTATGGCTGATGTTTTGGCGTTCATCGCGCGGCTGCTCCGTGCGGTAGAGGCGCAACAGGTTTTCCAGCAATGGCTCATCCGCCAGCTCGTTGATAATGACTACTTCCTGTGCCAAACGCGTCTGTAATTCTTCGGTAAGCTGGTTGATGGCGGCATTGGGATTGGTGCGGTAGCTATCCATAAATTCGCTCGCCCGCAGTGGCTCACCACAATTGATCATCAGATTGGAACGGGGGCGATCAGGATACGTGTAGTTTACGCCAACGGGAACGATGTATACTTCGTCCAGGTCGGTACTGTCCAGCGCGCCTAAGGCAATGCGTCCGGTGCCTTTGCGAATAGGCCGTAGCCGTTTCTCGTGGATGCAGCGGCCTTCGGCCAGGATCATCAGGTTTTTCTTTTGTAGGAGGACCTGGGTGGCCTGGTCAAAAGATTTATAGTTGTTCTTGATGCCCTGGTATCCTCCGTCCCGCAAACGGTAGACCGGAATAATATGGACACCTCTCAGGAGTTTGGCAGCCAGTGGATTTTTGAAAAAATCGCCCCGCGCCATAAAATGGAGCGGTTGTTCCAAAAAACAAGCCAGTACACAAGGCTCGATAAAAGTTGTGGGATGGTTAGCGGCCAAAATAACTGCTGCATTGGGGGGGATTTTCGCTGCGTTGGCCAGGTCGATATGCCGGAAATAAAACTTTAACCCAATTTTAGCCAGGGGACGAACAAATGCATACAGCATAATAAAGACAGGTTTGCTGCGCAAAAATAGGTTTTTTTTAGGTACTTTGATCGATCGTGGAGGTGTAACTTTACCCCCTTAAATAGCTCAATGAGATGAAAGAGAAACCAGGGCCTCAAATTGTTGAACCGCTGAAGACGCCTAAATATCTGATCGTAGTAGGCGGGCCGACTGCTTCTGGCAAGACCCGTTTGGCGATCGAGCTGGCCAAACATTTCGATACCGTTATCCTGTCGGCAGATAGCCGACAATTTTATCGGGAAATGCGGATTGGAAATGCCCGTCCGGAGGAAGCGGAGTTGGCCGAAGTGCCTCATTTTTTCCTTGCGGATCGCTCGGTCAACCAGCCGTTGACTGCTGGTGCTTATGCGCGGGAAGCGCTGGTCCGGCTGGAGGCCGTTTACCAGGAGCGCGATTATGCCGTTTTGGTAGGCGGATCGGGGTTATTCATTCAGGCCCTCACCAGTGGATTTGATACTTTTCCTGTCGTTAGCCCTGCTATCCGGCAGCAAGTGGATGAACTGTATACCCAAACGGGGCTGACCGGTTTACAGGCCGAATTAGCGGTATTGGATCCGGATTATTACGCACAAGTCGACCGTCAAAATCCCGCTCGCCTCAAGCGGGCGCTGGAAGTGTGTTATGCTGGCGAGCAGCCGTATTCTGCTTACCGCCAAAAAGCGGTTGCCGACCATCGTTTTATTCCTGTTTTTCTACAACCCAGTTGGACCCGGGCCGAATTGTACCAACGCATCGATCAACGGGTAGAACGAATGGTTGCTGCTGGCCTGGAGGAGGAAGTCCGATCTTTGGCCCCACTGCTGGATAAGCCGGTCTTGCAAACAGTGGGTTACCAGGAATGGGCGGCTTTTTTTGCCGGTAACCAAAATCTTGACGAGACGATAAAGCTGATCCAGCAAAACAGCCGGCGCTACGCCAAACGACAACTGACCTGGAACCGCCGGGAAGGACACTGGAAGCAAGTGCCCCGGGGAGCTATCAAATCCGCACTGGCTTATTTGCACGTCGTTACCCGCGAAATGCTGCACTTAGGGAAGGTGGCGGATACCGGTAGCCTGACAGACTCTGTTTTCTTTTTTCCGCAGGAGAAGATCAATCAGGTGGGCTTGTTTCAGCTCGTTGATCAGCAGCTGGTTGGCCGTATCCAGGCAATAACTACGCGAGACTGGGCTGCTCTGCTAACCTGGGATCTGGCTAATCTGTCGACGCTGGGGCAAAGTGTGTTGTTGCACGAATCGCTAAACCGTACCGAATCGACCAGGGTATACGCCAAATTAGCGGAAGAAGCAGAAAAGGCTTTTTTTCTGAGCCAGGGCTTCCAGCCCGTAAGCTACCAACACCTGCCCCGTAAACTACAGCAGGTCTGGCAAAATTCCCCACCAGCCTTGTTGTTGGAATGGAATTTAGCGCAGCAGCGCTTCTAATCAATTTAAGGGTTATCGATTTTTAAGGCTTGCCCTGGTGGTGTTGCAGTAGCATCCGTTGTGGTTGTTGCGTGGTTAAGCGCGACTGGATGAATGCCCTGAAGTTGGGGTACGTAAAAATCGCGAATGGCCGCAAATTTACCCATCAACGAATCGGGTAATGGTTTCGCTGGTGGAAGATCCATTTTCAAGTGGTTGACCTGTTGGCCATTTTTCCAGAAGCGGAAACACACGTGGGGACCAGTTGCCAGCCCTGTGGAACCCACATAACCAATAACCTGTCCTTGGTGTACTGCTACCCCTGGCCGGATGCCGGTCGCAATTTTCTGCATGTGCAGGTACTGGGTCTCGTAGGTTTCGTTGTGGCGAATTTTTACGTAGTTTCCATTACCGCCGGTGTAGGAAGCATTGGAAACGGTGCCATTACCGACAGCAACGATCGGTGTTCCATAAGGTGCGGCATAATCGGTTCCGTAATGTGGGCGCCGGTACTTCAGCACCGGATGTAGTCGGTTAAGGCTGTAGTAAGAGGAAATTCTGGCGTATTCAACTGGTGCTTTCAGGAAGCCGGCATTCATGGGCTTGCCCGCCAGGTCGTAATACCCCGTCTCTTTACGCTGCGCACCGTTGTCAAAATAAATGCTGTGGAAAACAGTATCTGCCGTCGTGTATTGGGCAGCAATTACATTGCCAACGGCCACGGGTTTTCCTTCAACGTAGTCTTGCTCATAAACCAGGCGAAACTCATCGTCTTTCTGTAAGTGGTGAAAGTCTATCGACCATTTGAGCGCCTGTTCCATCTTGGCGGTAAGTTCGTAGCTGTAGCCCCGATCAACCATCGCATTCCAAAGCGAGCCTTCAATGATACCGGCTGCGGTTTCAACTTTACTGGTGACGGGTCGCACGAATTTTTGTACGGATTGATCCCGGTGGAGGTCGAAAACGATATACTCATACACGGAAGGTTCGTAGACGAGGTAGTCAATTCCCTGGATGGAATCCTTTGACAAAAGGATGAGCGGTTTTCCGGCTCGCATACCCCGCAGGTCAAATACCTGGCCCGCCTGTAAAATAAGGGATTGCATTTTTTCACTACCAATTCCCAGCGCAGCCAAAATATCTGATAAAGATTGGCCTTCATCGATCGTTTTGTGAACCAATTGCAAGGTATCCAGGGCAAAACCCCAGGCCATATTAGGTACAATAACGGGAAAAGCGGCTAATTCGACGTCAGATTGGTCGTGCTGTTGTTGCTTTTTGGTATAAAAACCGAAGGTGATAATAGCCGTTGTAAGGACGGCAAACCCAATCAATAAGCCTTTTCTGCGCAAGATATTTGCGTAAAGGCGAGTAGGCACTTTATATAAATCCACGAGTTGGAATTTCTTTCTTGATAAATATAGTTTCTCAAAGCTATAGGCAAATATAAGCCCCTGAAGAATACCTTGTGTATAATTACAAGTTAAAATCACGGTTTCCTTTTACCTTTGCCGGAAATCTTAAACCATGGGCGAGTCCTCAAAGTACGAAATGCGCGGTGTTTCCGCCACCAAAGCAGAAGTCCACGCCGCTATTGCGGGATTGGATAAAGGGTTGTTCCCAAGGGCATTCTGTAAGATATTGCCGGACTTTGCAGCTGGAGATCCGGCATATTGCAACTTGATGCATGCCGATACGGCTGGCACCAAGCCAAGCTTGGCTTACCTCTACTGGAAAGAAACCGGTGACCTGTCCGTTTGGGAAGGTATTGCTCAGGATGCCCTGGTGATGAACCTGGACGACATGGCTTGTGTGGGGTGTGTGGACGATATTATCCTCTCTTCCACCATCGGTCGCAACAAAGGCCTTATCCCTGCCGAAGTTATCCGGACCATTATCCAGTACACTCAGCGATTTGTTGACGAAATGAAACAACTGGGTGTTAATTTGCATTTAGCTGGCGGTGAAACTGCTGATGTAGGCGATATTGTGCGTACGATCGATGTGGGTTACACGGCTTTTGGCCGCCTGGCCCGAAAAGATTTATTGGTCAATCACATTCAGCCGGGTAATGTAATCGTTGGTCTGGCTTCTTACGGACAGGCTACCTACGAGACGGCCTACAATGGCGGAATGGGAAGCAACGGACTTACTTCCGCCCGGCACGATGTATTTCAGCACAGCTACGCGGCAGCTTACCCCGAATCTTTTGATCCTGCTCTGCCAGAGGCCGTTGTATATATCGGCGGAAAAAAACTGACCGATACCATAGACATCAACGGCAAGGCTATTCCTATTGGGAAATTGGTACTTTCACCCACCCGTACGTATTTGCCGGTCATCAAACAGCTTTTTGCCGAATTGCGGCCCCACCTACACGGGATGATCCACTGTACGGGTGGCGGCCAAACCAAGGTGGTCAAGTTTATCGACAACGTAGCGATCATTAAAGACAATTTGCTGCCCGTACCGCCTTTATTTTCCCTGATTCAGGAAGAAGCAGGTACTTCCTGGCAGGAAATGTACCAGGTTTTTAATATGGGGCAGCGGCTCGAAGTCTATCTTCCACCAGCTCACGCAGCCCGGGTAGTCGCTATTTCCCAGTCTTTTGGCATTGACGCCCAGGTGATCGGTAGGGTAGCCGCTTCGGACCAACCCCAGGTTAGCATTCATTCTCCTTACGGACAATTTACCTATTACGAATGAGCCAGCGATTAAGCCGCCAGGCAAAGGCCGATGCCATTGCCGAAACATTGGAACAATTGTATCCGGAAACACCTATTCCATTGGATCATCAGGACCCGTATACCTTGCTGGTTGCGGTACTCCTGTCGGCGCAGTGTACCGACGAACGGGTCAACAAAGTTACGCCCGCTTTATTCGCCCTGGCTGACAATCCCCACGACATGGCGCAACAGTCCGTTGAGGATATCAAAGCTATTATTCGCCCGTGTGGACTTTCCCCCCGAAAATCGCAGGCTATTTATGAGCTTTCTCATATTTTGGTAGAAAAGTGCCAGGGCGAAGTACCGGCCGATATGGATTTTCTGGAGACCTTGCCAGGGGTGGGCCACAAGACGGCCTCAGTGGTCATGTCGCAGGCGTTTGGCATACCTGCCTTTCCAGTAGATACCCATATTCACCGATTGGCCTACCGTTGGACGCTGAGTACGGGCAAAAATGTTGAAAAGACAGAAGCTGACCTGAAGCGGTTGTTTCCCCGGGAAAGCTGGAACAAACTGCATCTGCAAATTATCTTTTTTGGCCGTGAATACTGTCCGGCACGCGGGCACAACCCCCAGTTGTGTCCGATCTGTAGTTTGTACGGCCGCAAATCACTTTTTAAAAACTGAGCCGATCTCAGGCCAGTAGGTAAAGTCTGAAATAAGGTAGGAGCTACCCCCCTCGTATTTGTCGTTTAGAACGGAAATCCCAGTCCAAAGTTAAACCCAAAATCGGAAGTGTTTAGCTGCTTAAAATCATTCCAAAAAGCAGATTCAGGGGCCACTTCTCCGGGCGGCAAATTGGGGTCAGGATAGGGATAGCGCAACTTCATGCCCACATCGAACCGGAAAATAAAATAGGATAAATCTACGCGTAACCCCATGCCTCCGGCAACCGCTAATTGTTTGTAGAAGGGATAGTAAACAAAGTTCTCGTCGATCTTTTTGGTGAACCTGAATTGGGAGGCCCGGCGCTCATCATCCCTTTCGAAAGTCCAAATGTTTCCCACATCGGTAAAAATGGCTCCTTTGAACCAGGAAAAAATAGGGAAACGGTATTCCAGGTTCATCTCCAGCTTGAAGTCGCCCGTCTGGAAGAGGCGGAAATTGTTTTTGATATCCAAAGACAAGGTGTCGTTATAGCCCCCCGGTCCCAGGCCGCGGGGTGCCCAGGCGCGCATACTATTCGCACCACCTACAAAAAATTGTTTCACGTAAGGAACATCAGAGGTGAAACCAAAAGGCTGAGCTGCTCCGATATTAAAGCGACCGGCAAACACGCGGTCGGCCGGTTGTTGCTTTTGAAACCGCAGGTCCAATTCAAATTTTACGTACTGGCTAAATTCTATTGTATCCCGCAGCCGGAAGCTACTGGATTTGTTGGCAATGGCGTTGTACAGTTTATTGATACCGAGTACTTCTATGCCTGCCACTTCCAGATTGGTGTTGAGGTAGCCAGAAAGCCCCCGCAGCGAAACTTTACTACGACGGGTATAATCGACACCGCGAAACAGTAAACTCACAAAGACCTGTTGTCCAAAACTACGGGCCAAAAAGCCATTTTCTGCTAAGCGAAGCTGAAAATCAGGTTTTGCATCGGGGATGAGGTAGTTGATGGCAAAGTGGTTGATCTGGTAACGCTCAAAGCGGGAGGGTTGCAATTCATAACCGTACGAAACATTGAGGAGGTTATAACTGTACCAGTTGAAAATCAGTAAATAATTATAACCCAGCCCAATATGGGTATCAGCTTTCTGGCGAAGATTGCGGTAGAACTTTTTGCCAATCAGGCTATTGTCTTTACCCATCCGAATGCGGGCCAGGGCCCGTGAGAGCCCCAGGTAATCGATAAACTGGGGAATGGAAAGATCAAAATCGGCACGAAGATCTACGGTGTTCCAGAAATCATCTTTACCAATTTTACCCGGCGCCATTTCTACCCCGGCAGATAGACTTGAAGTGAAGAGTTCGGCACCTCCCAAAAAATTGCGGTGCAAGATGCCGGGGCTGAGCGACAACCCAAACAGATTGGGCGTCGGACTGTTGGTCCGGTTCGCGTAGTTAACCTCAAGACTGGCATTGAATTCCAATAAATAATTGGGCGTCAGTTGAATCGTCAGGTTAATGGTGTTTTTTTCCAGGGGATCCGGTGTGGATTTAATCCTGACAAATCGAAAAATCCCCAATTCACTCAGCAAATCGTTGGTTTTGTTGAAATTGCTTTGGTTGTACAACTCACCCGGGCGCAAGGAAATGGCTCGCCGCAAGGAGGCGGCATCAACGATAAAGCCGCGTTCGGATAGGAAAAAGCGGAGACCAGCAATGGTCGTGTCACTAACAATATTCGATCTATCGACGGAATAGTCTTGGTAGACATTCACGTCGCCAATGAAAAATTGTTGATTTAAGGAGTCGCCAAATGGAGGGTAGACCGTGAAATAAACGTTGGCGTGGCCACTAACCTGGAAAGTATCCAACTCCAGATCGCCAATTTGCGTTTGGTAGAATTCAGCATAACCATTGTTGCGCAGGTAGTCCGTAATCCGTTGCTTTTCCTGTTCGAAAAGGCTCAAATCAAGTGGCGCGTTTGGCTTGTAAAGGCTGGCTGGTTTGGCTACTTGCAACAAACTATCGACGGCAGGGTCGCTGGAATGGAAGGTAAGGGTGTCCATTACAAACCGTTTACCGGGTAAGGCGTAGTAGCTGACGTGCATCTTTTTGTGGTGCGGATCGCGCTGGGGAATGACTTTAGCACGCAGGTAGCCCTTGTAGTTGAGGTAGGCTTGCATGTCTTTCGCCGTTAGCATAGTCAGGCTGTCGCTGTAAATGCTGGGGGGCTCAGCTATTCTCTTCTGGGACTGGGCTTGATTTACTGCGCTGGAATCCTGGCCCTGGGGGGCGGAACGGTAAAACCACTCCCGGGGAATAAAAAACAACCAATTGCTGTTGGGTTCTTGCCGGTAAAGGGTAGACAACTTGTATGCCAGGTCGCTTTTGTTGTCTAGCTTTTCTTTGATCACCACCTGGTTTTTGGTTAACAGGTAGGTGTCGGGGGGTAATTTTTTGGTTGTATTGCAACTACTTAGAGCCAGTCCCAGTAAGATTACTGGAATTATGTATTTTACCGGCCAAATTGATTTATTGTGCATGGCACTATCTAAAAATACCATCAAGTTTATTAAAGCTTTACACCTAAAGAAATTTAGGCAAAAGTATAATAAATTTATCGCTGAAGGCGAGAAGATCGTTGGCGAATTACTGCTTCAGGATGACTATGCTGTTCAGGAGGTCTACGCGTTGGCGGAGTGGGTAGAAAAAAACACCTCCAGGGGCAACTTTTTTTCGAGTCCTGTTCACGTAGTAAACGAACAAGACTTAAAGCTTATTTCCCAATTTTCGACTCCTAACAAGGTTGTCGCCGTGGTAGACAAACCGGCACCACGGCCCCAACCGGATTTTGGCAACGATTGGTCGCTGTACCTGGATGGCCTTCAGGATCCCGGAAATGTAGGTACGATCCTGCGGATTGCCGATTGGTTTGCCATACCCCGGGTAGTAGCAGGTCCGGGTACCGTAGACCTCTACAACGCCAAAGTACTGCAGGCAACAATGGGCGCTTTTCTTCGGGTGAACTGGATTGAAATGAGCCTGGAAACGGTCCACACGGCTTACCCCCAAGTCCCGGTCTGGTCAGCAGAAATGGGCGGCAAGGACATTTTTTCGCTTCCCATCCCCGCAGCAGGGGTTTTGATCATCGGGAACGAAGGACAGGGGGTAAGTGCAGCGGCGCAGGCCCTGGTCAACCAGCAGGTAGCCATTGCAGCGCCGGTGGGTAGTGGTGCTGAATCGCTGAATGCGGGCGTTGCTACCGGAATTTTGTGCGCGGCGATTCGCCGGCAGGTATAAACAAAAAAGCGCATCCTGCCTGGCAGGATGCGCTTTTTTGTTATTGATTAGTGGTCGTTACTGGA
>PZPC01000119.1 GCA_003045895.1 Bacteroidota bacterium | reverse complement strand
CCTGTTTTCACCCTTGTTCCCAATTAATATCGGGAAGTTATTTTTTGCTGGCCCCTAAGCTCGTAAAAACAACTTTGCTCCTTCGTAGGGCAGTTCTACGGGGAGTAGAATTTCTCGGTTGTCGCAGCCACTGACCAGCAGGCATACGAATAAGCCGTAGATGTAATTTTTTAGATCCATTTTCATTTGGGGAAAATTAAGTGACAAAGGATTTCTACGCAGCGAACTCTTTCCTCAAATAAGGGCTGCGTAGAAATCTGTTGTTAAATTAGTGGTTAACTTTTAGAACGCGTTAGTTGCATCCTACCGTTATGTCTAGATTGGGGTTTGTGACAAAGTCACCTGTTCTAAAACCCCGCATCTGCACCCCCTGATCGAAAAATCTGACTTGGCCTCTTCCTGGGGTTGAAAAAACTTGCAATGCGACAACCAGATTGTCAACAGTTGCAACGTTTGAGTATGTATTATCGACAGCTGCACTTGCTATAGATAACGGCTGATTAAAGATGAGTGTATTGCCAGAATATAATTGCTGTACAAAACGGCCACCATTGCTAAACAACTCGGTTTCGAAGTCAACAGGAGTTAATTGCCAGCTCCATCCACTTCTGTAGTAATTGTACAGCTTTAGCCGTAAGGAAGCGTTATACTGAATAACAGTAGAAGACCATTCTGTGGTGAATATATACGTAAACATCTCACAAACCAAACGTTCACGGTTACTACCTGAACCGATAATTTGCTGGTGAGCCACGCCTTCACTAGGACAGTTTACAAACTTGACCTGTACTTGTTTTAAAGTTTCTGTACCCTGTTTTTGAAATGTCACTACAATACCAGTTTCTTCACTATTCCAATCTTTGGAAGGAGCTTGAAGCACTTCCTGTAGCAAATTTTTGTCTTTGTTTGCTACTAAAACGTGGTATTCATCCGAAAAGTAATGGAGCTGATCGGCAATGAGCACCATTCCTTCGGTGTTAACGAGCGCGGACAGTGATCTACCATCTAAAAAAGGAACAAGGCGATAAGCATCATCATCCAACTCTAACCAATATTTACCTTGGGGGTAGGCGGACAGGAATTCATCGGAATATGCTTTTAGTTCTTCGAATTGCTCTAAAACCTGGGAGTATTCTTCCCATAAAGACATAAATCCGCGATCCTTAGACCATTGGAGGAAGGTAGCATCATCAGAATTTCCGATAATCGTCTGTGCACGATAAAAGGCATTGACGTCGGGAAAGGAGAGCATGCCATCTTCCACTTGTACATCAATGGTAGCATTGGTCAGGTTGTCTACATTGTTACCATGATAGGTAAGCTGTGTGTATTCAATGTCAGATTCTACTTCTTGTAAATCTGCTTTTTCACAAGAAAAAGAAGCTACAATAAGTAAGAATAAGATCATGTAAGCAGCGCGAAAGTTAGACTTTCGTGTGTGTGTATGTGTGTGTGTAAAAGAGCAGCGTTTTGCTCAGAAAATAAATAGCGCATAATTTTGTTAAATTTTAAATTACAGAGGAAATAGAGTTTGGTAAACTTAGTGTTTTTTGAACTAAAAGCAACTACAATTAGCTTATTTTCATATGTATTTTTAAAAATAATTAGCGTTTGTTACAAATTAGTGGCTTATTATATTTGGTGGCTCCCCGTCATTTATGGCGGTAACTCCGAGGAAGAACCACAATTACCAGGTAACTAACTAAGCTGAAGACCTCTCCTGGCAAACATCCCAAATTTCATCGTATCAGCACCGAAGAAAGGACCTACCGTTTTATCCCAAAATGGTCTTACCTAATTGTTTTTAGAATCGAGGTAGATCAGATTAAATTACCCCACGCCGCCGCAGCTCAAAAAAATCTGCATAATCTGCAACATCCGCATGCCAAAAAAAATATAGGCCAAACTGTTCATCCAAATAAATTTGGATGGACGGCCGCACATCCCTCACTTCCCATACCACCTATCCCGCAAATGGTAAGCCACATCCCTGATATAATCATGGACAAAGGCCTTACATTTTAAACACATTCACTTGTTCTTATTCAAGATTTCTTTAAACTCTTTAGGCGTCAAATGTTCGTGTTTTTTAAATTGCTTGCTAAAATAGCTTGGATTATTGAACCCCACCTTATAGGCAATTTCAGAAATTTGCTGATTGGTGTTTTTGATAAGTTTTTTTGACAACTTGATGCGCTCAGAAGTGATATAGTCAATGGGCGAAACCCCCAGGGTATTTTTAAATACCCTGAAAAAGTGAGATTTACTCAAACAGGCTTTTTCCGCAATTTGGTCTATCGTGATGCTTTCTGTCAGGTGTTTTTTGATGTATTGGATGGCATAAGCTATGCGATGATCGTTCAGATAGTTATCCGTACTTTCTAACAATGTGTGCCTTGCCTTGGTCTGTAAAAGGCGTAAAATAAGCTCTTTCAGCATCAAATCTACGAAGACATCTTTTGACTGGTGCCCCTCGACGAACGTATAGGTCAATCTTTCGATCAACTGATGTACGCCACCATGATTGCTCAGATGAAATGAATTCCCCGTTAAATCCCAATTGCCATTTTCTCCGGATTCAATAACTGTCAATTCATTAAATGCCTCCACTACTTCGCCTATTTTTTGGGCGTCAATGGTGATGGCGAGGCATTTGGTAGGGTTATCTTTTGTCGCTTCAGGAAAATCTATCCGCATTACCTTCCCACTGGGGATGATGACCGATTCTCCGGGAAGGAAGTCAAAGGAGGTCATCTCCTCCAGGTGCATCACTTTTTTGCCCATCAGCATACTCGCTATCACCGGATCATCAAATTGGAGGTTTACTTGCTCCGCTATTTGGTGGGTTTCAAAAATATTCAGTTCAGAATAGGCCGAGTTATAAACGGTACAATTCTCCACCAAGGTGGTTAATTTTCTTTCCCGACTATGTTTTTGAAGCGATTTCTCCATGATAAGATTATAATGATACGGTCTAAGACTATTGTTTCATCCAATGCCAGTACAAAATTTGACCTTGCACCTGGTGCCATATTACAAATATAATTACCATTATCTGGCACCAAGACAAATATTCTAAAACATTTTTTCAGGTGACATGTTGCAGCGCATTGCATTTTTGGCTGTATTACTGACAAACATTTACCAAATAAATAGTTTTATCATCAAAAACCAAAAACAACAAAATGGCTTATTCGAAACCAAAATTTGAGGAGAAGTACGGAAATTTTATCAATGGAAAATTCGTCGCGCCTGTTGGCGGAGCGTATTTTGACAATACCTCACCAATCGATAACACCTTAATTGCAAAGTACCCCCGGTCGCAGAAAGAAGATGTGGACCTCGCCGTAGCGGCAGCCAATGCAGCAAAAGATGCCTGGGGAAATACTTCCGCAACGGAACGGGCAAAATTGCTGAACAAAGTAGCAGATATTATTGAAGCCAATCTGGAAGAATTTGCTTTGGTAGAAACCTGCGACAATGGCAAGCCGATTCGAGAAACGCTCAATGCCGATATTCCTTTAACCATTGACCACTGGCGCTATTTTGCGGCGGTCATCAGAGCCGAAGAAAGCTCCATGGCGGAGTTAGACGCCCATACGGTTTCTATCAACCTGAAAGAACCGCTGGGGGTGGTGGCACAAATTATTCCCTGGAATTTCCCACTTTTAATGTTGTCCTGGAAACTGCCGCCAGCATTGGCCGCAGGAAACTGTGTGATTCTAAAACCGGCAGAACAAACCCCCTCTTCGGCCACTTTATTGATGGAGAAAATTGCCGATGTTTTTCCTCCGGGTGTCCTCAATGTGGTTCACGGTTTTGGCCCCGAGGCCGGCAAACCATTGGCCTCTCATTCCGGGGTCAACAAGGTTGCCTTTACCGGCGAAACCACGACCGGACAACTGATCATGCAATATGCATCCAAGAATCTGAATCCGGTGACCATGGAATTGGGTGGTAAATCGCCCAATATTTTCTTTAACTCAGTTATGGACCACGATGACGCCTTCCTGGACAAATGTATTGAAGGTGCTGTTTTGTTTGCCTTCAATCAGGGAGAGGTTTGTACCTGTCCGTCCAGGCTATTGGTACAGGAAGATATTTATGATGCGTTTATGGAAAGAGTAGTGGCCAGAACCAAAGCCATCATTCAAGCCAATCCTTATGACACCAGCACCATGGTGGGTGCTCAGGCATCCAATGACCAGTATGAAAAAATTCTTTCCTACATGAAAATCGGGAGAGAGGAAGGGGTCAAAATTTTAGCAGGTGGGGAAGCTTGTAAATTGGAGGGTGATTTGGCCAACGGATTTTATATCCAACCTACCATTATGGAAGGGCACAATAAAATGAGGGTATTCCAGGAAGAAATTTTCGGGCCCGTCGTAGCGGTATGCAAATTCAAAGATGAAGCCGAAGCGATAGCAATTGCCAATGATACGCTTTACGGATTAGGCGCCGGCGTATGGTCAAGAGATGCTCATCAATTGTACCAGGTTCCACGAGCGATCAAGGCGGGTAGAGTTTGGGTAAATTGTTACCACGCCTACCCTGCTCATGCACCGTTTGGCGGTTATAAAAAGTCAGGATTTGGCCGGGAAAACCACTTGATGATGATGAATCATTATCGTCAAACTAAAAATATGCTGATTTCTTATGACAAGAACAAATTAGGATTCTTTTAGATCGTTTAATTCGAAAAGGCTGGCTAATCATTTAGCCAGCCTTTTTTAATCCTGTACTCTTATCAAAAATTACGCCTTATGAATCACCAGCGAGTAGCCATAACAGCTAAAGCCATTCAAGTACTGAATCAATTAAAAGAAAAACATGGCGATTTAATCTTTCACCAAAGTGGCGGTTGTTGTGACGGGTCTTCACCCATGATTTTAGAAAAAGGAGAAATGTATTTGGATGACAGTGATGTGCTGCTGGGTCAACTTGATGGGGTCAATTATTATATGAACCAAGACCAATTTGACTATTGGAAACATACGCATTTAACCGTTGATATTACCGTGGGCAGAGGTTCCAGTTTTTCGCTCGAAATTCCACTTGGTGTACGGTTTATTATTCATTCAAGGCTGCTTACGCCTGAAGAAGATGAGGTATTGAATAAGCGCTAAGTAAGCGCGGTGATTTTCCTTTTTGGAAGAGAAGAAGCCTACTGGTTTCCAGGTCAATGGTCTGGATCTCGTCGTCATCCGTTTCGATTCGCATTCGACGACTTATCGACTTACAACCGCAACATGCATCACCTGACCGGTATTCCGTACGCCGGAGTGAGCCCTACAAAGAAGCAGGAACCTGTTTGCTAATCGTCCATCAGGACGGATAAATTCGCTTTCGCGGAAAGTTCATCCACCTGCCGTAGCACCAGCAACCCTAGCTCACATCCCATACCACGTATCCCGCAGGTGGTAGGCAAGGTCCTTGATATAGGCCACATCAGGGCGCTCCGGCAAAGCGGAGTTGGCAAAAGCCCGCTCCATTTGTTGTTGCTTTTCTGCGGCCAACTGCATGAGTTCTTCGTATTCAAACGCACCAGCTCTGATTTGCAGAAGGAATTCCCGGTCGCTTCGGCGTACGTTAATGCGCTGCTCTTCCGCTATTTCGATGGCCATATTCAGCAACCGGAAAGTGTGCATCATGTTTTTGGCATCGTAATTCTTTCCGTGGCTGCTGGTGTTTTCGTAGCGTGCTTCATTCCTTTTAGCCACCCAGTCCCAGTATTCGCGATAGTCTTTACAATAGGTGGAATAGCCATTGCGGTTGAAATACAGCAAGGCCACTTGTTCCTCCCCTTTGGGGATGGCGCTGAGCGCAATATCGTTTGAGTTTTCGTGCCTGATAATACCGGAATAGTTCGCCGATTCGCTGTGATAAAGCCCTAGCACATCGTGCATGTGGGGAATATTGACCAGGCCACAATCCGCCTGTTGCCATTTCTTCAACGCCAAAAAGTCAACTACGGGAATGGAACCTGACTGGTAGTTGACGTAGCAAAAATCCAGTGGCGTTTTCCGCTTAGCGTCGACGGGGTTGACGATTTTTTTGTTTAATCCTTTGGCTTTCTTAATTTGGGAAAGGGCAAATTTTCCAAACGTGTCCTTACACAGCTTGGATAAAATTCGCTCCGTTTCAAAATGCCCCCAAATGGGCGATTGGTAGATGATCGAATCTGCTGGCGTGTTCAACAGTTCCAAAATATTCGGATTGTTGACGGACAGCAGCTGCAGGAAGCGACTCAGTTCATAAAACACGATGTCGTTACTCAGATTGCTGACCTGCGAGGTGTACCCAAACCCGTAAAACTCCCTTTTCGGCAGTACGAATACCCCCTTGATGTCGGTATCAGAGCTGGGTGTATCCAAACCGTAGGCCTTGCTCCCGCTAATACACTCCAGGACGATTAATTCCTGCTGCCGCAAGTCACTGATTTCCATATTTGTGGACGTATTTTCTGAGCAATACATTGAGCTGCTCCGCTTTACAATTTCCTACCGGAAGCTTGTCCTTCTTTTCTTCAGCGGCGGCCAGACACGCATGGATGAAAGCGATCAAATCAGCTTCGCCAGTATGCCGATAAACTTCTGATTGCGTGGATTTAAATGCGATCAATTCATCAATTCGTTTCACCAGCCCCGCGGCTATGCCCAAATTTTGGTAGGCATGGTGAAATTCAATCGGCGGAATGTCATCTTCCTCCACAATCCACTTGCACAGCACCGCCGTGCGGAGCGCGTAAAAGAAGGTCTTCAATTTATAGGCTTCCTGACCAGACAGGTTCTCCATCATTTTCCTGGCCATGCTCAGGTCTAAGTCTTGCAGGTATTTTTGAATTTTTGCTGTCATTGTGTGGCTGGCAATGATCGCTACGCCTTCGGCAATTTTCCCGGAGAAATGTAATGCGCCGCGCCAAACAATACCGAGATCGGATTGAGTATGATCGTCACATTCATGCACCGCAGCAGGGCCTCCATGCGGCCTACGTCGAAGAAGTGCTCCAGAAACATTTCCTGGTAGGTCGGGTTCCAGACTTTGGGCACAATACCCCCACCAATGTACAAGCCGCCGGTAGATTTGAACTTCAGGGCCATATTGGCCGACTCAATGGCCAGAAAACGGATAAACAGGCGCATGGTATCTACAGCCACCTGTTCGCCGTCCATGGCCGCCTTGCTCACGTTGGCCGCAATGTCTCCCTGCAACATGGTCGCCTCCAGCTCCGGATCCAGGTCGTAGTCTACCGAAATACGGAGGAAATCGAAGATATTGACAATGCCCATTCCCGACACCAACCGCTCCCAGCTCACGTGTCCGTATTTGTGCTGCAGGAAGATCAGCAGGCTGACGTCCGTCTTATCGCGGGGCGAAAAGTCGCAGTGCCCGCCCTCGGTGGCAAAAGGGTGAAAGTGCTTCCCGTCCCAGTATAAGCCTGCCTCCCCTAAACCCGTACCGGGAGCAATGACCGCTGCGTTGCCCGGAATGACCTTTTCCGATTCGAAAATGTGGTGCAAATCCGACTCCGGCATGTAGGGAATCCCGTAGGCCGATGCCTCCAGGTCGTTGAGCAAATAGATATGGGAAACGCCCGTGGCTTCCACCAGCTGCTTTTTCTCCACTTTCCACGATACGTTGGTCAGCTGCACCTCGTCATCGATCACCGGGCCAGCAATGGCGATACTGATCGCTTCAATATCCGACATGTCAGGATGAAAATCCATGAGCATCTCCGCCAGCCCCTGGGCGTCCTGGGTTTTGTATTTTTTTTCTTTGTGAATCTTCAGTTCAGCAGCAGCCGAAAGCGTAAAAAGGGCAATGTGGGTCTTGGTGCCGCCAACGTCCAGGGCGAGATATTGCTTCATCGGTTTTTTTTCCAAATATAGGAAAAAGTAGGTAGGTGGGTAACAATTCTAATTTTTACGGTTTTGTTTTGCCCTCCCGGGGGGATGGTTTATCATCAGAGTTCTGCCGCGACGATCAGTAAAGCTTAAAAGCACGCCCTCGCTAAAAAGCGTGGCAAGCTCTTTCGATGACATCTTATCACCGACAAATCATCCCATCCTCCCCCAGCACCTGCGCTAAATAATGCAGCAACAAATCGACATTTTCCGGCGTGATACAGAGCGGGGGTTTGATTTTGATCACATTGTGCAGTGGGCCATCTACGCTCATGAGGAAGCCGAGTTCGCGCATCCGGTTGGCGAGGTAAGCCGTTTGGCGGGTGGCGGGAGCGAGCGTCTGGCGATCGGTGACCAGCTCGAAGCCGAGAAAGAGGCCGTGGCCTCGCACGTCGCCAATGATGGGGAAACGGGCCTGCAGGTTCTTAAGCCCGGCAACCAGGAGCGTACCCATCCGGAGGGCGTGTTGCTGCAAGTTTTCGTCGTGAATGACCTGGAGCACTTCCCGACCCACCGCGCAAGACACGGGATTGCCCCCAAACGTGTTAAAAAATTCCATGCCGTTGGCAAAAGCCGCTGCTACGGCCGGGGTGGTCACCACCGCCGCCAGGGGGTGGCCGTTGCCAATGGGCTTGCCCAGGGTCACGATATCGGGCACCACGCCCTGTAGCTCGAAACCCCAGAAGGCCTCCCCTACCCGACCGAACCCGACCTGCACCTCGTCGGCAATGCACAACCCACCGGCCGCCCGCACGTGTTGGTAGGCGGCCGCCAGGTAGCCGGCCGGCAAAACGATCTGCCCGCCACAGCTGACGATGCTCTCGGCAATGAAGCCCGCCACGTGGCGCCCCTCCGCTTGTACGGCAGCGATGTGGGTAGCCAGGTGCCCGGCGTACTGCTGGCCGGCCGTTTGCGGGTCGCGGTAGCGGCCCCGGTAGGTGTCGGGGAGCGGAACAATATGGGTATCGGCAGGGGCGCCCTGGCCGCCTTTGCCGTCGAATTTATAGCTGCTTACCGCAATGCAGGCATTGGTGTTGCCGTGGTAACCCACCTCCAGGGCCAACAGATCGCGCTGTCCGGTGTAGGTACGCGCCATGCGGATGGCCAGCTCATTGGCTTCGCTGCCGGAGTTGACGAGGAAGACCACCGACAGGGGGTCGGGCAACGTGGCGGCCAGTTCCCGGGCGTACTGCACCAGGTTGGCGTGCAGGTAGCGGGTGTTGGTATTGAGGAGCCCCAATTGGCGCTGGCCAGCCCGCACCACCCGCGGATGTTCGTGCCCGACGTGCGCCACGTTGTTGACGGTGTCCAGGTAGCGCCGGCCGGAAACGTCGTAGAGGTACTGCCCGTAACCCCGCACGAGGTGCAGCGGCTGGGCGTAGCTGATGCTGAGGCTGGCGCCTAAATACTGGTGGCGCAGCGCTAAAATTTCCGCCGCAGTCGGCCCTGGGGCAGCGGGTAGCGGGACCGCGCCGGCGAAGGGATAAGGATCGGGGCAGTTGCTGAGCCACAGCGGGGCCTCCTCGGGAAAAGCCACGCCGGGGAAGTCGCCCGCCTGCCCGTACAGGTCCAGGATAACCTGAAAGTGCAGGTGGGGCGGCCAGTTGCCATTGACGGGGGGGGCACCAAAAGCGGCGAAGGCCTGCCCGCGCCCGATGGTTTGCCCCACCTGGAGCCCCTCCAGGGATTCGGCGCTGAGGTGGCCGTAGAGGGTGTAAAACGTACAGTTGTCTTGCCGGTGTTCCAGGATGATGGCCGGGCCGTAGTCGCGGTCGGCCGTATTGTTCTGAAAGCTGTGGACCACCCCTGCCAGCGGGGCCCGCACGGGGGTATACGCCGGGCCCCACACGTCGAGCCCCAGGTGGCAGGTGCGCCAGCGGGGGCCCTGGTTGCCCGTTTGCAGGTAGGCATCGGTGGTGTACACCGGGCGGCATTCGCCGTAACCGCCGACCCCGAAACCGGCTTCCGCTTCCGCCAGCAGCTGGTCGATGGTGCGGGTGAAGGGTTGGATGTCGATGAAGTTGCTGTTGTTGCCCAGGTCGAGGCTCCCGACGCTGAGGTCGAGGGGCGTTACCCGCGTGCCAGCTACGTCCACCACGGGGTGCAACGCGGCGCCGTGCTGTTGGCGCCACACCTCGTAGGCCTTCCGCTGGGGTGCGGGCTCCCAACCGCAGGCCCAGCGGAAATACTGGTGCGCAAAGGCGGGGGCGATGGTCCGCAGCTGGTGCAGCAAAGCCCAGGCCGGGCGGGCACTGATCTGGAGGTAGGTATTATCGGGTTCGAGGCGCTGGTTGCGGGCAGCCTGCGCCACCGAGAGGAGCAGGCGCGCGGCTACCAGGGGAAAGAGTACGGCCACCTCCTCCTCCTGTAAGGGGTACACACTGTGGAAGCCGCGCACGACGGCAGCGGCAGCGGCCAGCGGATCGGGCAGGTCCATGGCCGCGTAGGCGATGGCAATGGCCAGCTCGTTGATGGTGTGGGTGTGGAGGGCATCGCCGAAGTCGATGACACCTACTACTGTGGGCTGTTCATAATCCGGGCTCACGAGGAGATTGTGCTCGTGGGCGTCGTTGTAGTTGACACCCTGCCGCAGGTGGGGCAAGGCGGGGGCAACGACCGCATCGAACAGCGACCAGAAATGGTGGGCAACAGCCAGCTCCTCCGCATCCCGAAAATCGGCGGCAAATGCCCTGGTGTAGGGCAATTGACTGGGGTCCCATTTGTAAAAGCGGTGGGCCGCCGGGTGGTCAAAATCGGCCAGAGCGGCAACGAGTTCGCCGCTGGTTTGTCCCCAAGAGTGGAATAATCCTTCGGTACGCGGGGTGACCTGCGCGAGTACGCAGCCGGGAATCCAGGTTTGCAGGCGCAGGAAGCAGGACTGCCCCGAGGGATCGGACACCGGAATCTGGGCAGTGCCGGCTCGGGTGGGCACCACCCGCGGAATGGCTACCGAAAGGGTCTTGCTGCTGAGGTGGGTAAGGATAGCCGTTTGGAATTCAATTTCGGCTGCCGTAGCCGCAGGGCGACTGACCTTGAGGGTATACTCCTGTCCGGTAGCGGTGCGCAGGTAGAAATTGTGGTCGATCTCCCCGGCGAGGGGTTCAACAACGGCCACGGAAAGGCCGTAGTGCTCGCGGGCCCAGGTGGCGGCTTGCGCGGGGGTAATCGGTTCGGGTGCCTGGTGGGTAATGACCATGGGGGGGTGCCGGTTTGATGCAGGGGCAAAAGTAAGGTGTGTGCGACAGATTAGCGATTTTTGCCGCGGCTAATGGTAAATTCAACGCTGGCAATTAGTCTGAAACTATTAATAGCGGTGTCGGCTGGAACCTACGACGATTTCGGCAGCCCAACGGGGCGTCATAAAGGGATACCCGCGCCAAACCCCAATGTACCCAGTCCTTCCTGGCAGTTCCAGCGGGTACGCACGTAAATTTGACCATGTTGCGGCCATTTACCAGGACCTCAGCGAGGTCTAAGTACGTGTGTGCCAGGCATGGCCCTACACTAACGGATGCGGACGCTAATAAAATAGGGTCCAAGTTCCGAGAGAGCCCGCTGACGGGAATCTCATAGACGAAGCCAAGG
>PZPC01000036.1 GCA_003045895.1 Bacteroidota bacterium | reverse complement strand
CGCTAAAGACGTGGCAGGCGTTCTTACAGAACTCCTTCTACCAGGGGCTTTTGGTCCAGGGTCTGACGACCTTGGCAGGGATGTTTCCACGCTAAAGACGTGGCAGGCGTCCCTCTGGAACCGCTTCCCCGCACCGCTGGCCGTAGCGCGTGAGGCACCTGAAGGGCCTGGTACGCAGTACCGACCCAACGGGGAGCCCGCAAGACGCCGACCGGCGGGCGAGGAACGAGCCCGCCGGGCACGCCCTAAGCGCTCGTTTGAATGTCAACCGGGTACCATTCTTCTAAAAGAAAAAAGCACCACCGAACAGCCAGCGCAGCTCTTCGCCGTTGCCGACGTAGCCGCCGAGGTGGATGGTGAGGAGGTCGAAGGGTGAAAGGAACGCCCCTGCCCCGTAGCTGTAGTGGATGCGTTCGCTCTCGATATCGTCAAGCGACACCTTGCCGTAGTCGAAAGAAGTGGTGAGGCCGAACGACATGGGTATGGCGCGGTTGTTCCAGTAGCCTATTTTCCAGCGCAGGTCGGTATTGTGGTGGAAGGCCGTGCGTCCGGTGAAGCGGTCGCGTCGGAAGCCCCGGAGGTTCCCCTCGGGCCCCAGGCCACCGAGCTGGGCACCCAAAAAGAAGGGGAATCTATCGGATAGCATGTGCTGAATGCCTACCTGCGTGGCTACGACGAGCTTGCCCTGGCGGTCGAGTTGCTGGTAGAGCGTGAGTTCGCTTTCGAGGGCCGGGAAGTTGAAGTCTTCGCCGTCGAGTTGGTTGGTCCAGCTGCCTTTGAGAGCAAACCGCAGGCCGCGCGTTGGGAAGCTGAGCTCGTCGACGTTGTTGAACTGGAGGCCTGCTTCCAGGCTCAGTAGCTCTACCCCATCGAAGACTTCGGCGGGGAAGTTGTCGCCAATCTCGTCGATGTAGCGGCCCGGTGTCCGGTCGATGCGGATCGACTGGAAGCGGGGCCCCAGCAAGATCTCCACATTAGGGTTGGGGCGGTAGGCCAGCAGGGTAGCCAGGTCGACTTTGCGCTGGCGCAGGCGGTTGTAATCTTGCTCCAGCACTTCTTCCGGATTGATGGTCTCGTTGCCCAGGCCGTAGAAGTTGCTGGCGTACAGTGGCGTTTGCACCTGGGCGCCCAACTGCAGGCCCCAGCGGCCGATGACGTGGGCAAAGTCGCCCTGGTAGTAGGCGCTGACTCCGCCACTGGCCAGCGAAACCAAGGCTCCGTAGCGATGCTGGCTGGCGTAAGGCGCTTTGTGGAAGCCGTAGCGCGTGTAGGTGCCCTGGAAACCGGCAAAGAGCTTGTCGTCGGGGTTGAAGCCCAGGAACGGCAGCACCGCGTTGAAATTGTGGAGGTAGGCCGTGCTGCGCCGATTGTAGAGGTTGTCTTCGGGGCGTTGGCTGCGGCGATCGCGGCTGTCGCTGGTGTGGACGAGCTGGTTGTCTTCTTTTTTGAAGTCGTAGAGCTGCACCAGGCAGCCCGCGCGCGTACTCTTGGATTGGTCGTCGAACTGGTCGTCGCCCTCGCCGCCGATGAGGTGTACCTTGCTGCCGTATCTGACCTGGCCCCGTACCTGGAAAATATCTTCGTCGCCCAGCCCGTAGCAGTAAATATTTTGGGTTTCGCTGCTCAGGAAGGTGCGGTCGTATTTTACGGCTTCCTGGTCTCCTTCCTTGTTGGTATCAAAGACCCGCACCCGCGTATGCTGGTCGTCTAATCGTTCGACCAGGAAGAGGTCTTTTTTATCGGTTCCCAGCACGTCGACGTTTTTTGCCAGGAACGTATAGTAATCCTGGGCAATGGCGACCAGTTGATCCCGCCGCCCCTTGATGGTGGCTTTGATGGCTGGCCCATCGCGGCCGAGGAAGGGCTCGGGCCAGGCGCTGGCAAAGGATTGCTCGATGACTTCATCCGTCAGGGTCGTTTGCAAGTGGCTGGCCGCTTCCTGCCAGTTGGCCCAACTGAGGCCCGTGAGAAAACTCTGGTCAAACAAAAAAGCGTTGTAGGTCGCCCAGTGGGTGCGCCCGAGCTGGTCGGTATAGGGGCGCCACTGCTTGCTTTTGGGCGACACCAGGCGGGCGATATCGAAAATGAAGCCGTCGTAGTTGGCGAAGGCCTGGTCGCGGTCGCGGGGGATGGGGCGGTAGTACACTTTTTTGCCGCGTTCGATGGCGGCCCACCGCCACTGGTCATCGTGGCGGTCCCAGTCGCCGATGACGAGATCGAAGAGCCGGGAGCGGATAGTCCAGCGCTGATCGACGAGGTGGTCGTGATCTTGCCGGACTTCTTCCAGCATATCGAACGTACTGATGATGTCCTGGGGGTTGCCAAAAGCCGGGTCGTCGCACCACTGCTTATCGTCGGGGCGTTCTTCGAACAGGTAGAGGGCATCGGCGTAATCGGCGTTGAAGTCGCCGAGTGCCGGTTGGGTGGGCAGATAGACCAGTTGGGGGTTGGCGTGGTAAACCCCGGCCGCTTCGGCCAGGGGGGCTACCGCCAGGGCGCCGAGGGGATGAGAAGCCGAGAAGTTGTCGCGTACAATGTCGAGAATCAGGTTGGTGTTGAGGGGGTAGGGTACCGTACGGCTGGCGTCTTTGTCGATGGAGCGCAGGGTATATTGTTTGCCGTTGTGGGTATTTTCAAGGCGGAGAGAGTTGGTCTGGAATCCGCCGCCGCGCTTGACGGGCACCAGGTTGGCCTGGCGCAAGTCCAGTTCGCGCACCTGCATTTCGGTGCCATAAGCGTCGCGGTAGTGGTGGCCCCAAATGGCCTGGCCGGTAGCGGTTCGCTGAAAGTTGACCGCACTCAGGGGCAGGGTTCGCTGGCTGGTCGCCGCAAAGCTATAGGTTTGAACTTCCGGGGTAGCCGGTGCCGGCAATTTCCGTTCGGCACGGCTGGGCTTGATCTTTTGCTGGTACACCAGTTGCTTTTCGGCGCCTGCCGGCGTTTGGAAATATTGCACCCACACCTGGCCATCGGGGTAGTAGTTGAGTTGCGAGAACCCCACACCGCCGTAGGCAAAGCGGGCGCCATTGCCCGTGCGGCTGCCACTGGCCCGGGCACCGGAACCGCTGACGATGTAGTGCTGGTTGTCTTTGTCCCAGTATTGCAAACTATGTTCATGAGCCGCCGCAAAAACGACGTCGCCAATGGCGTTGGCCTGGCTGGTGAGCAGCTTGCGCAGGTCGTTGTAGGTTGAATTGGCCAAGTCTTGCCGCAGCCCCAACGAAGCCTGGAGCAAGCGGACGGCAGAACCCACCAGGGGCAACGGTAAGACCAGGCTGGGGTGGATGTCGCGCAAGGGGAAGAGGTGTTCCGAGAGGGTAAACTTCCCGCCGTGGGGGCCGTTGCTGAAGACGGGGTGGTGCATGGCGACCACCAACTCCTGGCGGCGGTTGCTCTTCATGGCTTCCTGGAGCAGGAAGGCAAAATCTGCCCGGCTCTTGGCTTCGCAGCCATCATTGATGGCTGTAATCCCGCGCCAGTTGGCCAGCCACCACTGCGAATCGAGGAGGAGTAGGGTGATGTCGTCGGTCAGCTCCACTTCTACCGGATCGCCACAACCGGGTCGGGGTAGGAGGCGGGCCTTGCCGTCTGATTCTTTATCCAGGTAGCGCGCCTGGCGTTGCAGGCCAGCGACCCCGTATTCGTACCAGTCGTGATCCCCGGCTACGAAGAAAACCCGTCCGGCATAGTGCGCAAAACTCGCCAATTGCGTATCCAGCGCAGCTTCGGCGCGGTCGCGGTCGGTAGCTTCCGACTTGGGAGCCATGCCCGCCGGGTAGAGGTTGTCACCTAAAAAGACGAGGGCGCTATTTTTATTGGCTCCGGCCAGCGTCGTCTGCAGGGCCCGGAGGGCGGGTAGGTCCTGGCCAGCGTTGGTTGAAGTACCCGTTCCTCCAATCAGGTAAATGGTATAAACGGGGGGCTCTACCGGCAGGACAGCTTGTTGCCAATCGCGGGCAGCAGGCGAATAATTGAGGTGGTAATTTGCGCAGCCGCTGAACAGCAGCAAGACAACCAGCGAAACAGGGGTAAACATTTTAGGCATAACGAACGGGCTTCTGACAGGATAGATATTAGAAATCAACCCCGCTTGCCGTCGAGCAAGGCAGGAACCCGCCAACTTCTGACAGGATAGATATTAGAAATCAACCCGTCGAAGATAAGGATTGTTTAATTGGTTGAATTTTTCGCCCTTAAAAAAACGAAGCCCCGTAATAACCATTACGGGGCTTCCACTTTACACTCACTAGTTATGAAACTTAAGCCAACATTATTTTTAACTGAATTCCGGGCAATTTGTTACACTTCGCACCAGAAATAACGATTTTTCCTAATTTTTTGACAAAAAAATGAAAACTTGATTATCCTCCCGTCCCTTTGGGGGGGGCAGGCATAATCTTTAGCACCAATCAGGCCATCCGCCCAGGTGGTAAGTCAGCATACTTGCTTATTAATAGAGCAAATGGGAGCAGAAAAAGTTGTACGGGTAGGAAATTTATTTACTGACCTGTTTGTTTCTACCCCACCACATCCGCACCCAGAACCAGGGCCGCACGAGTTCCTTGCGCAGGTCAAAATCGGTATACATGCGACAAAGGAGCTCAATGATACGCGGGTTATTGCTAATGAAAGTGGTAATGGTATTGGTGAGCCATTCCCATTGCATAATGCGTTGCAACTGGTAGCTCAGCCGCATTTCCTGCCGCAGCACCCGATCCACCCGCACGTCGTAATCCTTCAGGAATTCGGCGTCGTAGCGCTCCTGGGCCAGGCACTGTACGGCTTGCTCCGCGGCGATGAAGCCACTGTAGAAGGCATTGCCAATACCTTCGCCCGTGAGGGGGTCCACCAGGTGGCCAGCATCACCCAGCAGCAGGTAGTGGTCGCCGGAAAGGGATCGCCGTTTGGAACCCAGTGGCAAGCCGTAGCCAACGACCTTGCCCTGGAGCGTTGCATTGGCAAAGCGGGCCGCGATCTCCGGATGGTTGGCGATGGCGCCTTCCAGTAATTCGTATAGGTTGACGCCGCGTTTCTGGATAAAGTCACTGCGCATGCCCAGGCCCACGTTGGCGCCCCCGTCGGGGAGCGGAAAAATCCAGAAATAGCCCGGGTTCAGTTCGGGCAGGAAATGGAGCTCAATGAAGTTGTCATCGTGGAATCCGGTCACCCCCTGGTAATAGGCGCGCAGGGCTGCTGCGTGGTGGGCATTGTCTTTCTGGTGGCCGGCGATATGGCGGCTGAAGTAGGAGTGGGCGCCGTCGGCTACCAGCAGCAGTTTGCAGTGCAGGTGGAGGTCGCCGGTTTTGTCTTTGACTTCCCAGCCCGTCGCCGTTTGCTGGTACGTTGCCACGCTGACTCCTTCCCGAAAGTCGATATTGTCCCGTTGGCGCACTTCCTCTACCAGGAAATTGTCGAAGTCTACCCGGCGCATGACGTAGCCGGGCGAATCCTCGCGCTGCTTGTCGTAGTTGAGCTTGAAAGGCAGGTTGAGGGCCGTACCGCTGGCGGGAATAAACCGGATGCCCCAGACATCAATGTTGGTCTGCAGGCGCCGGAAACGCGCCAGCATGGCCGGATCCAGGCGTTCCAACTGAACGGTTACTTTGCCACTCACGGCATCGCCGCAGATTTTGTCGCGGGGAAAGGTGGCCTTGTCGAGCAATACACAGGGAATACCCAGGTAGCTGAGTTTGAGCGCAGCGGCAGCGCCACCCGGGCCTGCGCCTACAATACAGATATCGGTAGTTTGCATGGGGTAAAGCTAGTGTACACTTCCTATTTCAGCGCATTTTTCGAAGGAAAAAAATGGAGCAGGACGCGATATTGTCCACTAGCCGCCAATGCGGTAACCAAAATGCAACTTTCCGGTGGGAATAAAATTACCATCGGTGAAACTTCGTCCGGCTCCGACACCAATCTCAAAAAGGACTTTGTTGCTGCGCGACAGCAACTTGCTGCCGATCAGGAATCCACCGCCCGCACCTACGTCGGAACCACCGCCCAGGAATACACCCGCATAAAAGCGGTCCAGGCCCATGCGGGGATTGAAATAATATTTGCCGGATACGTAGGAATAGAAAAAACCCTCGGCACCAAGAATATCAAGTTCTACCCCGGTTTCACCCCGGAAGCCTTGTTCGATGGATACGGCTACCAGGCCGGCAATCAGCAAGGGGCTCAATTTAATTTCAGTTTGGGCACGAAGGGTGGCGCCGAATAAAATGAATAAGAAGAGTACACTGAGGATGGTTTTTCTCATGACGTTGTTGGGTCGGTATTCAAAACAGGTTTATGGGGTGCCAAGATGAAAAAAAAACGGCTGACTACAAATTGTAGCCAGCCGTTTATATTTATTTTAACTTTATCTATTCAGGTTTACCCTATCTCAACAAGGTAATGTTGCCTTTCTGGACCAGTTCGTCCCCATTGGGGCAAACTACCCGTAAATAGTAGCCGTAGACATCGGGGGGCAGGCGCTCATCGCGGAAGGTGCCATCCCAGCGATCAAGGGGGTTTTGGGTCCGGAATATTTCTTCTCCCCAGCGATTGTAAATCAACAACTCGAACTCGGTGAGCTGCTCTACAAAGCTGCTGCGCACTTGCAGGAAATCATTATCGCCGTCACCATTCGGGGTAAACGCATTGGGTAGAAACACGTGGTCTACGTCGCAGGTGCCATCTATTACCACCAGGCTTACTTCCAGGTTCTGGGTACAACCCAGCAAGCTGACCGTGACAAAATAAGTTGATTCACCCGTTTCGCCCGGCGTGACCGTAATGACGGGGCTGTCGGGCGCGGCGGGGTCCCACTCGTAATTGCAACCCAAACAACCGCTCACGGTGATGGTCGCCGACTCATCCAGCAGGATCGTATCCTGGTCAATGCTGATGCTGAGGTCACCGAGCAAGTCGATCACCGTCACGCTCGTCGTCAGCACTTCGGAACAACCAAACTGGTTGGTCACCGTCGCGCTGAAGCTGGACGCCGCGTTGGGATCTACCGTGACCGTGGCCTGGTTGAGTGGGGACAAGACACCCGCGGAAGCCCACAAGATGGTCAGGTCCTGGTCGGGATCATTGTTGGTTACCGAAAGCTCAACCGTAGCGGTGGGCTCACAGATGACCAGTTCTTCGGTGATGCTGGCGTTGATCGGGAAATTGCTGACCGTCGCGGTGTCGCGCTCGGTACAGCCATCGGCACTGGTCGCTACGGCATATACCTGCGAGCTACCGAGTGGTGGCGTAAAGGTCAGCGTAGCGCCGGTACCCAGGGGTTCATCGCCGGGTAGCAGGAACCAGGACAGGCTCGCAGGCGCAAAATCGGTGGTCGCCGTCAGCGTCAGTTCGGTGTTGTCACACAATACATTACTCGTAGGGGTCACCGCCAGGTTGAGCTGCGGCGCAACCAGGATGTTGATGGTGTCCGTGACGGTACAACCAAAAACCGGATCGACTAACGTGACGAAGTAGGTGCGTGGCACACTGGTGGTCACCACGGGGTTCCAGGGTTGGGTCAGGTCAATGGCTTCGTCTTCGGGGGTCCAGGTATAGACCAGTTCGGGGTTGCCACTGGGGTTGATCGGAGTTGGTTCGTTGACACAAACCGTGACCGGCCCATCGGGCAGCACGCCCATGAACTCCTGCACACAAATGACTTCCTCGCTGGTTTGCACACAGCCCGTGAGCGGATCAGTCGCTACTGCCGTGTAGGTGTGGCAGCCGTCACCCGGCGGGATAACGGAAATCGTAGGTCCCGTACCAATGGAGGTATCGTTGAAGAACCACGTTATATTGGTAGCCACTGCGGTGGTCGCACTTAGTGTTACCGCCACAACTTCACACAATTGGGTGCCGCCTGTCGTTTGCAGATCCAGGTCCGGTTGTACAATAACCACAATCGAGTCCTGGTTGTTACAGCCCGTCGCGGGGTCGGTAATCGTTACCTGATACGTCTGGTTCTCCGTCAGGGTCACCACCGGATTGGCCGGGTTGCTCAAATCGAGCCCCGTAGTCGGTGACCAGTTGTAGGTGTACGTGGTGTTGCCGCCCGGATTGATGGGCGTCGCTTCGTTGTAACAAACCAGGGCCGTGTCTGCTACCTGGCCCGCAAATTCCTGGACGTTGACCATTACCGATAAGGTATCCCGACAATCCTTGTCGTTGGCCACAATGACCGTAAAGACCACCGTACCCACTTCGTTGACCATGATTTGCACACTGGCGCCATCCGTGGGGCCAATGATGTTGGCGGCGGGGCTCCATTCGTAGCTCAGAATATCCTGATCGTCCTGGTTGACGACAGTGAGGGTGGTGTCGACGCCCTGGCAAGCGGTGATGCTGCCCCCGAGCGAGCCGGGATCGATGAAGGCATCTACCCCGTTGTCAATGACAATCACGGTATCCTGGGCCAAACAACCGAATTCGTTGACCGCTTTGGCCACGATGGTGTCGGTACGGAAGGGATTGACGGTGATGCTGCTGCCGGTAGCCAGCACTTCGCCCTGCAAGTTGCACCAGGTGACGCTGATGTTGGCATCGGCACTGGCGGTGATGACCACATCTTCCCCACAGGTTACCACCACGGAGTCCTGGTTGAGGACCAGGTTGATGTCGGCGGGTACGAAGAGCACCACGGAGTCGGTCACAAAGCACGTGTCCGCACCCACGGTGGAGTAAGCGGCAACCACGTAGGTAGTGGTGACCAGGGGGGTCGCCACGGGGCTGGCGGCAGTCGGATTATCCAACCCGGTGGTGGGCATCCAGCTGTAGGTCAGCTCCGGATCACCGTTGGGGTTGAGGGTTACGGCATCACCCCGGCACACCACAATGGTGTCGGTCAGGGAGATGTCGAGGTCAACCAGCTGAATAGCGAGGGTTTCGGTGATCGTATTGGAACAGCCATTGGCCGTTTCAATCGTCAGGCTCACGGTTAGTGGCCCGCTATTGGGCACCGTGACCGTGGGGTTTTGCAACGTGCTGGTGGCGGGGGTCGCATTGCTGAAGGTCCACTGCCAGCTGGTGGTATTGTTCAGGGTGTTGGTGGACGTGTCCATGAACTGCACCACGGCTGCCTCGGCCGAACATTCGGCAATATCGTAGGTGAAACCCGCAAAGATCTGGGGTTCCATCACCATCACTTGCTGGCTGAAAGGAACCACACAGTCTACGTCGTAGACAATGTCGAGGGTCACCGTGTAGATGCCTCCGTCGGCGTAGGCATGCACGGGGTTTGCGGCGTAGCTCCGGGGCGTACCATCACCAAAGTCCCACACGTAGCCAAAGGCATTGGTGCTGGTATTGGTGAAGGAGACCGTACCACCATTACAGTCGATCTGACTGGTGAAGCTCAGGTCAATATTGGGGTTGACCACCGCTACGTTAATCAGCGCACTGGCTGTACAACCAAATTGGTTGCTCAGCTCGACGGTCACGTCCTGTGCGCCGATGGTTTCGATGTAGTTGGGCATGGCCAACGTATTGGTTCCCGCCACAAAACTGCTGGCCGGTAGCCAGCTGTAGGTCAGGATATCGTTCTCATCCAGGTTGGTCACATTCAGGAGGATTTCCTGGCCAAAACAAACGGCTACGGTATCGGGAACCGAAAAGTTGACCGGTCCACCGGTAACCGTCACGGTTGTCGTTTCGCTACAGTTGCTGGCATCGGTGGCGGTGACGGTGTATTCCGTTGTACCCGACACAGGAGGCGTATAGTTGGGCCCAGTGGCCAGTAGGTTGCCGTTGCTGTCCTGCCACTCAATGGTCGTGGGTGCGCTGGTCGTCGCCGTCAGCGTTGTGCTGGGGGTACAGAAGTTTCCACCGCCGGTCACTTGCAAATTAATCACCGACGGCACCGTTACCAGTACCGTCTCTACCACTGTACACACATCAGCACCGCTGGAGGTGACGGTAACGGTGTAGGTGGTGGTCGCTGCTGGCGAAAAAGTAGGTTGGGGCGAAGTCGGGTTGTCGATTCCCGCAGTCGGGCTCCAACTGTACGTATAAGCCGGATTGCCACCCGGGGTGATTTGTACGGCGGTGCCCGGACAAACCAGCAGGACATCCGGGAATTGATCGGTGGGTGGGCCCAGCTGTATTGTCACGGTTTGGGAAGTACTTTCGGTACAGCCGTCGGCAGTGGTGATGGTCAGGTTGACGGTGATGGTCTGGCCCGTCGTGAGGGTGAGGGTGGGGTTGGGTAGATTGCTGCTACCATTGCCACCACCGAACGTCCAGGACCAGGCCGTGGTGTTACCCGCTCCGTTGACGGACGTATCGGTAAAGCGAACCACCACCGCGTCGGGTGAGCAAGTGTCGTAGGAGATGTCAAAATCAGCGATCAGTGGAATATTGGTGATGACCACATCTTGCAACAGCATCGCTACACAACCATCCACACTGGTGACCACCAACTTGACCTGGTAGGTACCCGGCCCGGGATAAGTATAGTTGGGATTGGGTTGGGTGCTGATGTCGGCAGTAGTAGTAGGGTCGCCAAAATCCCAGCTGTACTGGGTAGCAGCTGTACTGGTGTTGACAAAACTAATCCCCAGGCCCTGGTTACAACCCGATTGGGTGGTGAAACCCGGGATGGGTTCTACATTGCCGGCAACCGCAATAGCTTGTGTAAAGCTACACCCACTGGTCGTATTGGTAATGGTGACCGTATAGGTTATGGGGCTGGCAAAGGTGAAACTGGGGCTGGCTACGTCGGTAGCGCTCAGGCCAGTGGCCGGTGACCAGCTGTAGGTGAAGCTGTTGATGTCGCCGGTTGCCACCAACGTTACGCTGGAGCCGATACAGGCGCTGAGGCTGGGAGGGTAGGAGATGGTTCCGTTACCGGCATCCACTACGGTGAGTAACTTGCAGATGGTGTTGCTGCAACCCAGCTGATCGGTTATTTGGACGCAGTATTCACCGGCGGTACTCACGTTTACCTGGGCGGTATTGGCGGTGAAATTGTTGGGCCCTGTCCATTGGTAGGTGACGGTACCGGTGGCGCCCGCATCGCTGGCAACCAGGGTAGCGGTTTCGCCCAGACAAATAGAGTCCGGGCCGACAATCATCGCCTGAACCAGCGGGATATTGACTCGTACAATGGTAGAGGTATTGGCAAACCACCAGGTGTTGATGGTCGTTTTATCGCCGTAGCCGGTGGTGGCATTGTCGTCGAAGTTGCTGCAGTCGGCAGCATTGAGGTTGAAGCTGCTCCAGGTCCGGCAACCCGTTGCGCAATTGCAGCCATTGCGGCCATCGCGCGGTGCACCGGTGCCGGGGTCTTCCACGATATTGCGGTCGTCCCAGAAGAGCAGGCTCGACGAAATATTCGGCTCGCAGAGGGGGCGGATGGTTTCGATGCAGTAGCCGTTGCGCAGGAATTCTACATCGTAAGCCGACCAATGCTGGATGCCTTGCGAATAGAAGAAGATCAGGTCGATGGTGTCGCCCACCGTGACGGGCGTGCCGTCGCCGCGCAGGCCATTCCAGGGGATACAACCGCTCAGCTGGTTGGCCGGAAAGTCGAAGACGAGGTTGACATCTTCGGAATCCGGATCCAGCAGACCGTTGCGATTAAAATCCAGTACCACTTCTACCTGTCCGGGTTTGGTGACGGCGACCTCCAGGCAGTAACTGTTCTCGTTCAGGCAACTGAAACTGGCGGGGGTGATCAACTGGCCACAGATCCCACTGGGAAATAACACGGGATCAGGTTCGGAGAGGAAGATCTGGTGCTCGGCCGAGTTGAGGGTTGCGTTTGCGTTGGGAACTGACTTGCGGTCTTCGGTGAGGTTGCCACTGCTGCCGGGCCCTTTGCTATTGAACGCAATATTGAAGGATAAACCTTGCAACCCGGCATTTTGGAAATCGATTTTGGACACAAAACCATCAGTGGTGTAGGAGTACAGGGAACCGTTGAATTCCCGATCCCAGACACAATCAGGAGGCGTCAGGCCATCCACCGGCGGGGTGCGGAAAGCCCAGTTGCGCGACCACACCCGGCCGTTGATGGGCACGTTGTTGCGGGCTACGGTGATGTCCCAAAAGGGGATATTTACTTTGTCATCTCCATCCGGGAAGCTGGCTTCGTCGAACTCCAGGTAGTAGTTGCCCAGCTGGGTCGGCTGAAAACGGTACATGAGTTGGCTGTTCTGGGTAATGTTCACATTGTAAACGCCAAATTGCGCCTGCTCCCAGGTGGTCGCGTTGGCATTGCTGCCATTGACAATAAAAGGACCGTGAACGACGGCACCATCGCTGGCCCGACGAATCCGGAAGCGGTACTGGCCTGCAAAAGTGCCGGGGAAAGGCTTGCCATCATCGTTGTATTCAGTGGAGAGGCCCAGGAAAACGGTTTCGTTGAGGTTGCCGATGGTAATGACCAGGCGGCCACTGGCGGGGCCATTGAAATCGGCAAAACTGCCAAATTCAGGGCGCCCCGTTTCGAGCATTACCGGGGCATCACCTGCGGTAGGCGCAACTTGTCGGATACCTTCGGCCTTTAAATTGGGCAACAATACCAGCGCGGAGAAAATCATCAGCCAAAGGCTGCTGACCAAGGTGGTTTTTATAGTGGTGACAAACTTCATGGCGTTTGCGTTTTGCGGTTTTTTGCTTTGAGAATTCCCTCGATTCATACTTATTGGTTGTTGGAGGTTGCACAACGAACTTCCACCCGTCGCTCCAGGGAAGCAAAGACATTATAGATGGAGTTTTTGGGGTCGTCTACTTTGTCTACTACCCGGGGATCCGCCTGGGTTTCCCCCACGGGCAGTTCCGTAAAGCGGAGAGCCCCCAGCGCGATGTAGGATTTGAAGGCCTCGTTTTGGTAGCGATCAAAGAAGTTGTAAACTGCAGCAATCCGGCGCTGGCTCAGGATCTGGTTGTAGATGGTACTGGCCCGGGGGCTGGCAAAACCTTTCAGATCAACGACGAAGGTATTGCCACTTTGCAAGTAGACCAATAGGCGTTTGGCAAATTCTTCCAGGTCGTAGCGACCACTGCGAACTTCGAGATTGAAAAAGTCATCGAAGCGCCGGCGCGTCCGGAAAGCTTCTTCCAGCTCCATGTCTCTGGTAAAGGATTGGATGAAGGTTTGTTTTTTCTTGAAGTACTCTACGTTAGTCGACACGTACTCCAGATCCGTAGTGGGGCTGGTCGACTTCGGGTTGGGGTGGTCATTGTCGTAGTAGAGGTAAAGTGGCAACATGGAACAAGGATCCGTGTAAGGCTCCATGAAGATGTCGAGGGAAATTTTTCCGCCACCCACTTTCAAGTCTTCGTCGGAGAAGGTCACCACTTCACTAACGGGTTTGTAGCCTTTGCGGAGCACTTCAATCCGGTAGGGTTTGTCGAGGGTCACGGAGAAGTAAAAGTCGTTGTTGTCCGGGTTGATTTTTTCGGCGATCAACTCACCCGTGGTGGCATCCAACAGGCGAACTTCGGCACCGGGGAGTTTGGCTTCGGAAACGGCATCAAAGACAAATACTTCCAGGAGTTGCCCCAGGTAGAGGTCCCTGCGGAAGGTGCCATTGTCGGGGATATCCGCCCCCGTCAGGTCAAGAGAGGTGATATCCGGGCCGTAGCCGTCGTGGGCGCCGCGGATGACGTACCCCTTGCCTTTCTCTACCGGGAAGCCGAATTGGTAGCCGTGCACATTCGTCAGGCTGTCGACTAACGTTTCACCGTCTTCATCAGAATATTCGTAGAGGAAAACCGTCGACCCGACGAGGGGTTTGCTGTCGAGCAAGCGCCAGGTGTAGACCTCCAGAGCCAGGCCGGGCTCGAGGTAGAGGTCGTTGCGAATCTCATTGACACTGGCGAATTTTGGATCGTTGGTATCAATATAGGTCATGTCGGGCACATATCCGTCCTTGCGGGCAAAGACCTGGTACTGCTTGCCGCGTTTGAGTTTGAAGTGGTAGTCGTTGGCCGTCGGGTTGATAATGCTGTCCACGAGGACAAGTTCGCCTTCGGGGGTAAGCTCGTGGAGGAACACGGTGGTTCCCGCCAGGGCGGTAGAATCCAACTTGTTAAAGGTGAACACATCCAATTTGAGGTCGGGTGACAAATACAGGCGCCGTTCGATCTCCATTTGGTTGGCCAGCTTGGGATCGGTCAGGTCCAGGGTGTCGCGGTCGGTGGTGAACCCGGGTTTGGTAGCAACCAGTTCGTACTGTTTGCCGGGAATAACCACGAAGTTGAAGTCGTTGTCGCGGGGGTTGTTGAGGCTGTCAACAAGCCGGCGCCCACCGGGGGTGAGTTCGTAAAGGGCTACGGAAGATCCGGCGAGTTCGGTGAGGTCCAGGGCGTTGAAGGTCAGGGCGAGCAACTTGATCTCGTCGGTAATGCCTACGCTGTAAAGGTCGTTGCAACAGGCGTCTTTGGTGTCGTCCCAGAACAAGGCCAGCGAATCGGGGCGATTGGAGGCAAAGAAAGCCAACTCCTGTTGCGGAAAGCGCGAGTAGTAGGTGTCGTTGTAGCTGCTGTTGACGGGAATTTCCATGTTGCTGGGTCGATCCCAGTTGCGGCCATTCCAGGAAGAACGGTAGATGTCGAAGCCACCCATGGTCAGCCGCCCATCGGTACTGAAGTAGAGGGTCTGGGTGGGTGCATAGTAGAAAGGCGTTACATCGTCTCCTTCGGTATTGATTTCAGTGAGGGCCTGAACCGGTCCACACGCTCCGTCGGCCAGGATCTTGGCCCGGTAGATGTCGAGTCCGCCGGCGCCGCCCTGGCGATCAGAAACGAAGTAGAGGTATTCGGTGCCGTCTGCCGGATTCTTGCCCACGTTGGGGTGGGTCGAAGTCGCTTTGGTGTCGTTCAGCGGCAAGCGTTTGGGAATACCCCACTGGCCACCGGCTAGTACGGGCGCATAGTAGATGTCGCAGTGAAAATCGGTGGTTCCCCTCTGGTAGTCGCAGAGGGTAAAATAAACGGTCGTGCCGGCGGCATTGTAGGAGGTATGGGCCGTAAGGCGGCCCGTTTGGTTGAAAATGCTGGTGGCGGCCAGGGCCTGCGCGTCCTGGTCAGGAGCGGTACGCCGCAGGATTTTGGAATAAGGCCGGCGCGGCAAGACGGAGTCCCGCTTGATGGTATAGCGCAGCGAAGAAAAATAGAGGGTATCGTTTTGGAAGAAAGGCCCGAAATCCGAATGAGGCGAGTTGACCTGGTCCCCCAAATTGCGGACGGTTGTTGCTTTGGGGCGGTTCACCACATCGGCGGCCCATTCAGAATTGATCAGGTTGCGTTCAGCGGTTTTTAGCACCTCGGCATCGGTGGAGGTCGTGGTGCTGATGAATTGGTCGTACAGCGTAGCAGCCGCCTGAAAGGCACCTTTGCGCTGGAGTACTTCGGCCCGCCGAAATGGCAATAACGGGAAGGAATCCCGAAAAGTGCTGGCAGCTACCCGGTCATAGGCGGATTGGGCTGCGTTGTAAGCGGTAAATTGCTGGGCACTTTCTCCCATTTTGTACCACAGATCCATTCGGGTGGAATCGTATTTTAGTGCGACGTCATAGTACCGAAAAGCGCTGTAGTAGTCTGCTTTTTGGTAGGCGTTGTCTGCCGCTGTAATCCATTCTGAAAGCGGTTGAGCCCACAATCCGGAAAAGCTGGTCACTGCTAAAAAAAGTACAATTAGGAGACGGTTTGTTGATCTCTTTCTCATTTATTCACAGGTTGGGGATAATTAGATAAGTGGACAGAACTTGAAATTGGGAAGTGGACACACTTTTTTAATCAGATAGCGCACGTTAAGTTCCAGACCACCACGACGCCGGGTAGCAATGTTGAAATCAGAAATATTGATATCGTAGCTGATGCTGGCCCGCAACATTTCGTGGTAGTTGAGTTCGAGGGCAGGGAACCAGGCATCGCCAAATTCATCGAAGCGATAGCCTACGCCCAAAAGCACCGACCACTGGTTGCCGGGGGTTCGGTTGAGGTGTAATTTCAGACCAGCAGTACCGAGGAATTGCCGGTAGGTGTTTTGAAATTGGCCCATAATGGCGAGTTGAATGTCCAGAGGGTTACCCACCTGAATGGTGCCTGCGGCGTAAGGGCTAAAGCGCATGGGGAGTTTGACCTTCATGTCTTCGATAAAGCTCATGTCTGGCCGGTTGAGGTGGTGTACCCCAATGCCAATATCGAGCTTGGAGCGTTTCTCCAGGAGGTCGATCAGGGCATCGCGCTGCAGGGCCTGCCAGCGAAAGTTGACGCCCAGGGCCGCATCGAAAAAGATGTGGCTTTGGTTGGCGAAAACTTCCTCGTTGCCGAGGGCAGGGTTGAACACGCCCAGCCCCATGTCGAACTGGCGGCCGAAACGCAGGTCATCGGTGTCGAAGGAGCGCTGCCCCAGTCCGGCATTCAGGCCCACAGTCAGGAACGACTGTGCCTTGATCGGGCGGGTGTAGGAGCCGTAGAGGCCTACGTTGGCCATGGCTAGGCGCGAATCGCCGGCGCGGTCATAATTGAGGGCAATGCCCGAAGCAAAAAAGCCGGGCCCCGCATGCCCACAAGTATATTTATGATCAGCCGTGACCGTAAACGTTTTGTAGGCCACCGGAACCTGGTTCCACTGGGAACGATAACTGGCCGCTATGCGGGTGTCGCCCGCAAAAACGCCCGTCAGGCCAGGGTTGAGGTGTAGCGGGGCATAAGAGAATTGAGAAAAATGGAAGTCTTGGGTCTTCGCCAGGGTAGCGGTCAAGAGGATCCAGCTGAGTAATAGGAGTATTCTTCTTACCATCGTTTAAGGTTGTTACATGGTTACTGATCAACTTGCCGTTGACTGGGATTATGTACAATTGGTTAACTAACTCATTAAGGCGCCAGCAAACCTACGCACGAAAATTTTCTTTAGATCATATTCGGGCTGGTTTGTCACCACACTTAGCTATTTTAGCAAATTAGGTACGTATACGTAAATTGCTAATTTTTGTTCACCTCACCGCCACAGATACCCCATACCTCCACTAGTTTGGTTGCTTGGAACACCCGCTACATTCACTTTGCGACAGTGATTTTTTTCGTTTTTTTAGGTCGAGATTTATCCTGCAGGAGGGAACTTTACAGCTTTTAAAGCAAGTAAGTAGACCTTGCTCCAAAAAAATATGCTGTAAATTATGCCGAAAAATAAGCGTTTCCTACCACATAATAAATTATTGAACCATTTATTGTTTTTTATTTGAATGAATGATTTTTTTTTCGCAGCTTTACGGAAGAATTAAGCTTTTAAACGAAACTAAATATTTTTAGCTACGTTTCAATCAGCATAGTTTCCGCAGACGTACTAAATTATCCCACGGTGCGTTTGCAACTTGTTTTTCAATCCAACACGCCAAAAAAACCGAAGAATATTTTTTTCTTCGGGGATAATTCGCTATTTTTATCCAAAGTAGTAAATTATCTATTCGAGATAATGAGTTGTATCCCCAACTGGTTATCTTAAGTTATCCCACCCAAGTTTGACTTTGTTTGACGTCTTCCGCTTTGGAAGTGTTGAAATTTTTTTGTCTTGGCTTTTCAAAAGCCTACGGCAATTTGACCCCTGCATTTTCAAATGAAATTTATGGAGCGGGTAATACTTTATTTGTTTTGCCCGTTTTTATCCAACTCAACTTCAAAAGGAATTAGGCGTGAAACAATTTTTACTAACAACAATGGTGATTTTCCTGGCCAGCTTACTCTTAAGCGCAGGTGACATTACCCGCCATTTCGTCAAGGAAGGCAGCAACGGACAGGGTACTTCCTGGAAAAATGCTTTTGGCGATTTGCAGCAAGCACTGGCTGTGGCCCTGCCAGGTGAGGCTGTTTGGGTAGCTCAGGGTACCTATACCCCTACTACATCAACCGACCGCACCGCCAGTTTTGTTATCCCACAAGGGGTAGCGATTTACGGTGGTTTTGCCGGCACCGAAAAGAAATTGGAAGAACGAAACCTCAACGCCAACCTCACCATCCTGAGTGGTGAAATAGGGAATGCGGCCGATCTGGAAGACAATAGCTTTACCGTCGTCTACTTCAACAAGGTAGATGCTACCACGCAAATCAACGGATTTGTTATCACCGGCGGTTACGCCAACGGGATGGTAGAAGGCGCTGATCTGACCACTTGTGGGGGTGCAGTCTACAACAACGGCGAATTCGGCGTTTCTTCACCCAAGATCGTAAAGTGCATTTTTGTGGATAATTTTTCCCGCGAAGGTGCCGCCATTTACAACTACGCCAACGAAGGCGATGCGTCGCCATTCATTAGCGATTGTAAGTTTATCAACAATCGCTCCGACTTCAATGGGGGTGCCATTTTTAACGACGGCAGTTATGGCACGTGTAATCCAACCATTAAAAACTGCCACTTTGAAGGCAACTATTCCATGTACGGTGCCGGTTTACTCAACCGGGCAGTCTCTGGGATTTGCCAGCCAGTCGTAGTGGATTGTGCTTTTGTCAACAACTTCTCCGTAGTGCGGGGCGGTGCCATTTATAACCAACGCGAAGGTCGTGGCACTTGCGAAGCACTGGTAGATGGTTGTGTGTTCGAAGACAACGGCTCCACCATCGGCAACAGTGATGTGGACGAAACGCTCAGAATGGTCAATCAAACCGATGACCAGCCCAACCGTTCCAGTATTCGTCAGCGCCGTACGACTACGGTGATTACGTACTAGATCGCACGAAGTGCAACGTTTCACAGCCTTATGAAAGCAGGCTGTTGGGGATCAATCCCCAACAGCCCGCTTTTTTTTGGGGGGCTGCCCAAGCCCGCTGACATTTTAAGAAAGGCCCCTGCGAAGCAATTCCGAGGGGCCTTGAGGTTTTATTAGGATGGGCTGAATAGCAGTTTCAGCAACAGGTTTCGTGCCGTGGGCAGGGCTTGTTTACTTTGCCGTTGGTGCCATCACCGTGCGTTGCCACAATTCCACGCCTTGCTCATCAAACAACTGGATCAGCATTTGCCGCTCCTTGCGGGGGCCGCTAAAGCTGAGCAGGCCAAAATTGCGGGCTTCGACCAAGGTGCCTGCTACCTGCAATTCGTTGGCTTCTCCCCTGGTGGCAGCGACCCCCGCCGTCAGCGGTGAAACGGTCAGGTCGTAGACGGTGTGACCGCTGGCATTGACGTAGCTGCTCAGTTCGGAGTGGTGGCGGTCGCCGGTCAGGAATACCACGCCGGTAATTCCTTCCTCCTCAATGCGGGCCAGCAGGTAGGCGCGTTCGGCGGGTGCCAGGTTCACGTAGTTTTCGAAAACGGGCGCAGTATTGAGCACTTGCCCACCCATGGCAATGAACTTGAAGGGCGCCTGGCTACTGACCAGGGCGTCGATCAGCCATTCCAGTTGGTTTTCGCCCAGGAGGATGGCTTCGCCACTGCGCCGGTCGTTGGGGCGGCGGTTGTAGCGGTTGTCGATGAGGAAGAAATCCATATCGGCCCACTGAAAAGCGCTGGTGATGCCGGGCTGGCGGTTGACGCCGTAGGTGGGGTTGCCCCAGAACAGGCGGAAGGCCTCCAGGGTTTGTTCCTTGTGTACAAAGCTGCGGTCGCTGTTGTTGGGGCCAAAGTCGTGGTCGTCCCAGATGGCGTAATGGTGGGTACTGGCCAGGAGGGGCTGCATTTCGGGTGCCGAGCGGGTGTGGGTATAGCGGTGCAGGATGCCCGTCCAGGAATTCCAGTCGACCTCCCGCAGGTAGGTGTTGTCACCCAACCACAACATGGCATCGGGTCGTTTTTCGTTGATTTTGTTGAAGATGCCATACCCCGCTCCGTAGGGTGTCCCCGGTCGGTCGTAGGCCTCTTCGGAGATGTAGTTGCAACTGCCGAGCGCCACGGTAAACGGCGGCGGGTCGGTGCGCCATTGCCAGAGGGCCTGGGTTTGGAAGGTGGTGGGGTAGGCCATTTTCACCGGTTGGCCATTGATGAGCAGGGAATAGTCGTAGCGCACACCCGGCGCTACCTCGTCGGCGATCAGCCGGGCGGTATAACCTTCTTGGTGCTGGGTCAGGTAGGGTTGGGTGAGGTGGCGCTCGGTGGTTTTTCCCTGGGGCCAGTAGGCAAACTGCACTTCGGCGGCTGCATTGGTTTGTACCCAGAGCATCACTTCGAGCATTTCGCTGTACCCGAGCATGGGACCAGCTTGTAAGAGGGATTTTTGCGCCGGTAAGGTGGCCGCGCAGACACAAAGGACAAAGGCGATTAGAACTCTCATGTTTTTGTGGGCAAGTTAATATTTTCTGCGCACTGAAGTACTGTGCTCGTATTAACCAGGGGTTAAGCTTCGCCCGGCACCAAAAACAAAATGGCCCTGTTGATCACACGATCAGCAGGGCCATTGGTTGGCCAGGATTTAATTCACCGGCGCCTACTTCCGCATAAAAATTCCGTCGAGGGTTTCGGCATCGAAAGCGTCGGGCGTATGGCCCTGGGTGTGTTCGTAGGCGGCGGTCAGGAAGATGTTGCGGGCCGCACTGTTGACCACCAACGACAGCAGGAAAGTCAGGATGCCCAGCGGGATGCCGAGGCCGGGGTGGATGGCGATTGATACCACGGCACCAGTAATCATGGCGATGACAAAGCCCAGCAAGCTGAACAAGCCCAGGCTGAAGCCCGCGCCGAGGGATTCGCCCCACCGCTCGCGGATGACCTGGGCCGAGCGCTTCAAGGCGTCGATCGGGCCGATGTCTTCGGCGGCCAGCGTGGGCACCACAAAATAGGTGGCCATACTCCAGGCAAAGCCCAGCAGGCCGGATACCAGCCCCCCCAGCTTGTCTTCAATGGTTTGTAGCACGAGCCCCACGGTAGCGGCTACGGCGGCCCAGGCCAGGATCTGGTGTGCGCGCGAAGCGCTGAAAGCGATACCCGCCTGGATGCTGGGTTCTTCACCCGCAAAAATGAGGCGGGCATTGTGGACGAGGGCGACGTTGAAAAAGACGATCACAAAATAAGAGATCAGGTAGAAGATGAAAATGACGGCAAAGAACACGACGTTACCCACCTGGCTCATTTTGTCGGCAATGGCTTCCATCGCTGCGGGATTAAAACCGGCCAGTCCCAGAAAGGCGCCGCCAAAGGACAGCAGCACCGCGAGCAAAGCGACACCCGATAGTACGGGAAACAACAGGAGTTTGGGGTGTTGGCCAATGATTTCCAGGCTTTTCAACCCCAGGGTCCAGCCCCGTCCTAAGCGATCAAATATTCTCATGGTTGGTGATAATAGGTGATTAAAGAATAAAGGGAAGGTTCATTTACCTTCTCAACTGCTATCTAAAGATACGACAAGTGGTAATTTTTTGCACCATCTTATCGATGATTGTGGGTAAAATGGCGACCAAGGTTGGGCGTTTGCGGGCTTGCGTGGGTGGGGGCAAACGTAAAGATGCGTTTTTACCTTTAAGTATTGCCCGACCCCTTAGGCTGGTAGTCGAATAAGGATCTGCCTTAAGGCAACACCAAAGCCGACAGCGCCCGCTCATACCGCTTGCCACCGGCCTGCAATTGCAGCTGGCAATACCAGTAGCCGGCGTAGGGCCACTGCACGGTGAGGTGGGTGGTGCCCGCCAGGGCGTTAAGCTGTTCCGCCTGCACCAGGCGCCCCTGGCCATCGAAGTAGCGGACGAGGAGGGTGCCGGCGGCCGGGCTTTCCACTGCCAGTTGGCTGTGCGCGCGCGCCGGATTGGGCGAGATGCTGGCCGTGAGGGGTAGAGCTTGCCGGTTGTCGGTGCTGCTGACGATACATTCGTCGCCCACCAGTTCGGGGCAGTAGACGCGGGCCGCCAGGGTGCAGTCGAGCACAAAGGGGTTGGCCTTGCCGTCCTGGTAATCGGCAATGAGGAAGGTCCGGCGCCATTCGTCGGCATCCACGGGATCCTGGGCGTGCCACTGGCAGAGGGTAGCGCGCTGGCTGTTGAAAAAGCTGGCGCCATCAGCGCCGTTGGCTTCGGCCCGGTAGATGGTGTAGAAGTACATCAGCGCCCGGGCAATGTTGCCTTTGAACACCTCGCGGGGCTCGAAGAGGGTGTTTTGCCAGTATTCGCTGTAGGTATCGCGGTTGGTCGCCGGCGGATTGCCCATTTCCTGGTTGAGGTAATACCAGCGGTCGGTGAGGTTGTCGGGCGAATCGCCGAAGGGCAGGTTGCCGCGGTCGCTGTTGACGTTGGCGCGGGTAGGGAAGAGGTGGTGCATATTGGCGCGGGCGGGCTCTACGCTGGCGCCGAAGGCCTGGGGCCAGGCGTGTTCGGTGTTGATGCCGGCACCGTTCTGGAAAGCGGCCTCGGTGGGGTCGGCCCCGGGGGCCAGGTACACTGGCCAGTTGGTGTAGATGCAGCGGAGGCTGTCGTTGGTTTTGTAGACGGTGCCAAAGAGGATGTCGCGCGCTTCACCGTAGGAGCGCACCACGGTGGGACGGTAGGCCGTGGTGACGGCTTCGAAGAGGTCTTGCCCATCCAGCGCAGGAAAAACCGGCTGGTGCCCCTGGCCGGGGAGCCGGCTCAGGCAGAGGGTGATCAGGGTAAGGAGTAGCAGTTGCTTTTTCATCGGGTAGGGGGAGTTGCGCCGGACCTATTGTTTGGCTGCGGGCATAAACAATTGGATGGTGTAATCGAGGAGGTCCTGGCCGCCGGTGTAGCCGTGTCCGGGCACCACGATCTCGGCTTCCGTGTAGCGGTGTTTGACCTTGGTCACCGTTTTCGACCATTTGGCCAGGTCCGCATCTTCGGTGTTGCCGAAGTCCGCATTCAGCGATTTGACCATGCAGCCACCGAAGAGCACCTTCTCTGCGGGCAGGTAACTGACGATGTTGTCGGTGGAATGTGCCGCTCCGGGGTAGTAGTTCTCGATTTGCTGCCCGCCTATTTTCAGGGTTTTCCGTTTGCCCATTTTTTTCTGCGGCGGGGTTTTGCCGTTGGCTTTGCACAGGGCGATGGTCTGCCTATTGCCGTAGGTGGGGATGCCGCGTGCGTGTACGCTGTCGAGCCCACTGGTGCAGTCGTCGTGAAAATGGTTGACCACCAGGGCCCGCACCGTCAGCCCTTGTTCCTGGGTGAGGTAGTCGAGGAGTCGGGTGGTGGTTTTGGCGGTGGCGGGGGTGTCAAAGATGATGCAGAGGGTGTCCACAATGTAGAGGAGGCCGTTGGACGCATAGCGCCCGTACGTTTCGGAGGTGGTGAAGGAGCGGTGCACCAGGGTGTGTTCCGTTAGCCGCAGCAGCTGGATGTCTTCACCAATTTGTGTCACCTCCGTCTGCGGCAGGGTCTGTGCGGTGGCGGCGAAGCCTACGCAGAGGAGCACCAGTAGGAATGCGTATTTGCCCATAAGTTGCTTGTTGTTTTGCGGGTGTTGCCACCCTTGGGTTATTGGGGGCAAAGTTAGACATTATCGGGGAGAAAGCGGGAGGACCTGGCCGGTCTCTTCCGCTGTTCTCACTTCCGTCCGCTGGGTGTCTTTTCCAACAGCGGCTGGAGACCGTTTTCAAGGAATGATTTCGGTTTCTTTTTCCAGTGTTTGAAAAGCCTGATATCCCTCCTATTTTGCACGCCATTGCCACGGCCGTTTCGGGAGGTGATTAAAACCAAACCAAAGATGAAATACCGTAATCTCGCCTTCTTCCTGCTGCTGGGCTTGGCCTATTCCTGTGCCAGCGTGCGGCCGGCCAGCGACCTCCTCATAACCGACGACCTCGCGGCTGCCCTGAATGCCCTGCCCTCTGGCGCTAAAGTAAAATTGGCACCCGGGAAATACCTCCTGAACGAACCGGTACTGCTGGAAGGCAAGGAAAATATTACCATCGACGGCAACGGCGCTACCCTCGTCATGAACTCCCTGCAGAGCGACGTGCTGCACCTGACGGGCTGTGCCAACATCCAACTGCTCAACTTCAAGGCTACCCACATCGAGCCCAGTGGTCCGGTGGGGTGTACGGGCAATGTCATCTACATCGACGAAAGCTCCGACATCCTCATCGAGGGCTGCGACCTGAACGGCAGCGGCATTGTCGGCATCGCGGCCTACAACACCGACAACCTGCGGGTGCTCCGCAACCACATCCACCAGAACAGCGAATACGCCATGATCTACCAGGGCCCTTCCCTGCTGCTGACCAACAACACCTTCGACAAGAACGGCAACGGCAACGTGATCTACTACAGCTACGCCGAAAAAGACGGACCGCTGAACTGGCCACCCGACCAGGAACTGACTACCGACACCCAGGGAACCGGGCTGGTGATGCGGGGGAATCGGTTTAAGTAGGGGAATTGGGCAGCTGCGAGCTGTTTTTTTTAAAATAAACAGCCTGAAAGTACTAGGCAGGCCCCAAATCCACCCCTTTCCAGGTGCTTACCTGATAGTGGGTGCGACTTTGGCTTTCCGCCCCCCCGTACACCAAGGTTTGGGTTTTTACTTGCCCTTTGGCGATAGTCGAAAAGCGATCCAAACCACTAAAAAGCTGAGGTAGAATGGTTTGCGTAGACTTTACTTCGAAAATATCGAAGCCGCTACCACGTCTGGTCAGGAGATCAATCTCGTGTCCTTGCGCGTCACGCCAAAACCAGAAGTCTCGGAGCAGATACTGGTGTTGGTTCTTTTTGATAATATCTGCCACGACTAGATTTTCGAACAAGCTTCCGATAAGCGACTGGTCCTCCAATTCTGCGGGCTGCCGCAGGCCCAGCAGAAAACAGGCCAGCCCGACGTCGTAAAAGTACAGCTTGGGCGTCTTGACGATGCGCTTGTTGAAATTTTCATAATACGGTGGCAGTAAAAAAATAATATAACTGCTTTCTAAAATCGATAACCACGATTTAGCGGTAGGCTGGGAAATGCCCGCTTCATTGGCCAGGTGGCTCATATTGAGCAACTGCCCATTCCGCCCGGCACAAAGGCTAACAAAATTGCGAAACTTGCGCATATCCTGGATGTGGGTCAACTCGGTTAAGTCGCAGTCAATATAAGTCTGCAAATAATTGGCATAAAAAATGGAAGGATTGAGGTCTCGGTCGTAAACAGCGGGATAAAAACCTTTGATCAATAGCGATTTCCAGTCGGTAGGTAATAGGTTGGCGGCCTCCAATTCGGATGAGTCAAAAGGGAGTAACTTAAAAATAGCCACCCGTCCGGCCAGGCTCTGGGTAATGCGTTCCAGCAGGTGAAAGTTTTGCGATCCGGAGAGCACAAACTGCCCCATTTGCCCACTTTTATCGACCAGGGTCTGTAGATAGGAAAACAGGTTGGGCGTGCGTTGGACTTCGTCAAAAATTACCTGGGTATCGTACTTTTTTAGAAAACCCACCGGATCTTCGGTGGCAAAACTGCGCTCATCCGGATTTTCCAGCGATACGTAGCGATAAGAAGGAAGAATGGCCTTTAAAAGTGTTGTTTTTCCAGATTGCCGGGGCCCCGTCAACGCAAGAATAGGATACTTGGCTAACAAGGATCGAATGGACTCCGTGATTTGTCGCTTAACGATGGACATCTACTGATTTTCAAGGTAATATAGCGTATATTTTGAAATTACACAAAAAGTATTTTGAAATTGCATGAAAAGTATTTTGAAATATACAGGCCTCTCCAGGCGTGTTCCAACCGTTCCGAACCGCCTCTCACTGGTACTGGTGGCGCCTTTTCTGGAGCGTTTTTTTCAAACACTGGAGATGCTCGATGACAATACCTTTGCCACGGTGGACCAGGCTACCCGGGCGGTGCACCTGCTGCAGTACCTGGTGTCGGGGCAAAGTGACACGGCTGAGCACCTGTTGGTGTTCAACAAAATCCTGTGTGGCTTACCCATTAACCTACCCGTACCCCGGTCCATTGAACTGACCCAAGAAGAAGTAGAGCTGGTAAATTTCCTTCTCCAAACCGTACTGCAAAACTGGGAGATCATGAAAAATTCCAGCGTCGAGAACCTCCGGGGAGCCTTCCTCCTGCGCGACGGCCGCCTGGTGGAAGAACAAGGCCGGTGGGTGCTGGTGGTGGAAGCCAAATCGTATGATATCGTGGTGGATTACCTCCCCTGGACCATTTCGGTACTCCAACTTCCCTGGATGGAGAAACGCATAGAAGTAGATTGGAAAACGAAAGCTTAGCTTCCTGCTTTACCTGAATTCCAAACATTTCTTACATTTACACGAGAGAACCCTAAGTACAACACACTACACCATATGACCTTCACCCTCCATACGTCGGGATCACCATACGCTGCTGCGGATTGCTTTTTTTCCTTGCAATTGGAAGGGACATTTTTTTACAGTCCCTTTTATCCCGACAAGAGCGCCGCCCTGTTGGCCATGGAGGACGTGGTTCGCCGCCTGCGCGACCGCCTGGCCACGGCCATCTGGATACTGAAAAAGGGGAAGAATGCCTACGTCATCCAGCTCTTTGGCAAAGTGGAACCCACGCTCCTGCCACCCACCATTTTCGCGCAAAAAAACGAGGCCCGCCGGGTGCTCGACGAGCTGCACGAGCTGGCCCAGGCAGCAACCTTTCCGCTGGTCTTTCGGGAACTGGTTAACCCATCGGAAGGCGCACCGGCGCTAACGGAACTGGACCTCACCGATCCCCCGTTCTACAACTGGCAGGAAGTGAATACCAGCACCCTGCGGGTAGACCGCCACGAGGTTAAACTGCCCGCCGTGCTGGGTGCCTCCATGGGTGTGTCACCTTCCGTGGGGAGCAATCCCTGTGAGCCGCTCTTCAATGTCCTGCAGCCCCAGGTGGCGGCGGACCTGCCTTTCTTTCTGGGCCGTAAGCAAGAGGTCGAAGACCTCTACGCCCTGACCCGCAACAACCGCCTGCTGCTCCTCTACGGCTTGCCACGGGTGGGCAAAACCAGCTTGCTGCAGTGTGGCCTGGCCAATCGCCTGGCGGCCATTCCCGGTGAGCTCATCGTCCACCGCCGGGGTGCGGAGGGGATGCTGCCGTCTCTGGGGCAGACCCTGCGCAGCGAGCTCGAAAAGTTAGGGGATACGGAAGTGCCGGAAACGGCAGACCTGCAGGTGTTGCTGACTCGGCTGTACGAACGCGTCAACAAGCCTGTTTTTCTGGTCTTCGACCAGTTGGAGTCCCTGTTCCATGGTTCGGTAGGAGAGCGGGAGCGCAACGAATTCTTTGCCTTCGTGCAGCACCTGCAAACCGACGACAGCTTGCCTTGCCGCATCATCCTGTCGTTGCGCGAAGCCTTCCTGGCGCCCCTGGCCGATTACGAGCACCACCTGCCGGCCCTGCTGACCCACCGCTACCACGTGCAGCCCCTGAGCAAAAGCGCCATGATGGATGTGTCCGTCAACCTGCTGGACCTGCTGAAGTCGCAAGGAAAGCTGAACATCGACCAACCCGGGCTCGTCGCCGAAAAGGTGTGTCAGGATTTGGCAAACAAAGACGGCGACGTACCTTTTCAGTGCCTGCAGCTCTACTTTCAGCAGGCACACCAGACCACCTGCGCCGCTTCGGGCGGAGCGACTCCCACCTTCAGCCCTGAGGTTATCGACCGGCTGGGGCCCGCCCGCGAGGTAATTGGCAGTTACATCACGACTAAAATTGCGGAACTGCAAGGCCTACTGTCCACGGAGGCGGGCCAGACCCATCCGGAGATCGAACAACAGCTGGCCGACCTGAACGAGAGCCGCCAGCAATGCGGCTGTAGCGATAGCAATACCCTGGCCGCCGCTGCGGCGGTGATGCCGCCTGCCGTGGTGCCTGCCGCTGCTGAAAAGCGGACAAGCAACCTGCGCTGGTTGCTCCTGCTCACGCTGCTCGCCCTGTTGTTCGGCATCCTGACTTACTGGTTCATCTACAATTGGCTCCAGCGCCAGGACCCCTGCAATATCGCCAAACAGGCCGACACCTGCGAGGCCTACGTCAACTACCTGAGTGCCTACGGCGAGGAAGCCGCCTGCGCCGCCGAGTTTCGGAGCCTCCTGACCAATCGGCAATGCGAGGTGTGGCAGGATTACCTAATGATCCAGCAAACGAAGACCTGCGGCACCTACCAGGCTTTTTTCAACAAATACCGCCACACCGACGTCGCTACCGGGCACGTGCAGCAGATGCTGCTGGAGTGGGCCTGCCCGCTGGTGCGCGATACCGTGAAGGTCACGGTGCGGGATACGGTCTTCGAGCGTACCCCTACTTCATTTGGTGCCACCACACCCCGCCTCAAAACGGGTAGCAGCGCCGGTTGCCAGGCTTTCGGGGGCAGCAACTTCAAACAAGTGGGCCCCCTCTGGATCATGACCGACCCCCTGCCTGGCGGCCCCTACAGCTGGGAGGAAGCCCTGGATGCCTGCCAGGCCAAAGGCTGGCGCCTGCCCTGCATCGGGGAGGTCGACTTCCTGATCGCCAACATCTACCGCGGCCAGGCCGAACGGGCCTACCAGATGCTGACGGGCAGCGGCCCCTGCTACCTGGTCAACCCCCAGGAAGTGCCCAGCGGTCGCATCGACTTCTGGACGGGCACCGAAGCCAATGACGCCCTGGCCTGGTCTTTCTACTTCGATACCCAAACCAAGACCATCGGCCGGGAAGCCAATATGGCCAAAGGCCGGCGCCTGCCCTGCCTGTGCGTCAAAAAGGACACCAGCAGCGGGACGACGGGCCTGCCGCCTTGCTTCAATAAGAAGGTGGACCGGCGGCCGGGGTAGGGATCGAGCCTACCCAAAAAACAAGTCGTATTTTAACCCGCTCCTTTACAAATCCTTCCACCAAGCTGCTCATGAGAAGATCTTCGCTTGTCCTATGTTCCTGCCTGTTGTTGGTCTGCGGTACCTCCTATACGCAGGCGGTTTTTGAAAAAATGACCGGTTTTGAGCACATCGTTGTGCAGCGAAATGTCATGATTCCGGCTCCGGATGGTATCCAATTGGCTACTGATATTTACCGCCTAGCGGATGGCGCAGGGCCGGTGGATACGGTCCTGCCAGTGGTGCTACAGCGGACACCCTACGGCAAAATGTCGGATAGGTTTCTTGCGGCGATCGGGCATTTAGTTGCCACAGGTTACGTGGTAGCTGTTCAGGATTTGCGGGGGCGGTATGATTCAGAAGGGGTTTTCACCAAATACAATCCGCTGGAGGCTTCGGACGGGGCGGCTACCATTGAATGGCTGGCGGCCTTGCCTTACGTAGACGGCCGGGTGGGCATGTGGGGCACTTCTTATGCGGCTCATTCCCAGGCCGATGCCTCGAAGCTTGATCCGCAGGGCCTGGGGGCGATGATCCTGAATATGGGCGGCATGTCCAACGCCTGGGACCATGCCGTGCGGCAGGGCGGCGCTTTTGAGCTGGGCCGCGAACTGACCTGGGCCTTTAGGCAGATACCGGCAGAAATTGAAGACCCGGTGGTCCAGGCTCATTTTGAAATTGAAAAAATTGAGGATTGGTATGCGGTTTGGCCATTCCGCAAAGGATTGAGCCCGCTGGCTATTGCCCCCAATTTTGAAGATTATATTCTCGAGGAAGCAACCCATGCCGATTATGACGACTACTGGCGGGAACTGGGCCTCAATTGGGAAGCCTATTACCAGCAAACGGCCGACGTGCCGATGGTGCACGTGGGCGGATGGTACGATATTTTTCTGCGGGGCACCCTGCAAAATTTCGAGGTGCTCGACAGTCTTCAGGAATCGCCCAAATGGCTGGTCATTGGCCCCTGGACACACAGTGGCAACGAGCGAACCTATGCGGGCGATGTAGACTTTGGGGCAGCTGCCGCCATTCCTGATTTCAATACCACCTACCAGGGCCTGTGGTTCGATTACCTCCTCAAGGGGCTGAAGGACGACCGCTTGCCCGCCAAGCCCATCCAGGTTTTTGTGATGGGCACGGGCGACGGGACAAAAAACGAGGCCGGGCGCCTCCGCCACGGCGGGCACTGGCTGAACCTGGCGCACTGGCCGCCGGAAGAACGGGTTGAAACGGCCTATTATTTTCAGGCCGATGGCAGCCTCGTGCCACAAAAGCCGGTAGCAGCAACCTCGGCAACGACCTTCACCTACGACCCTGCGCATCCGGTGCCGACGCTGGGTGGGAACGTATCGGCACGGGTGAAAGACGGTGCTTACAATCAGCGCGAGCGTCCGGATTTTGTAGCCAGCCAGCCCCCTTATCTGCCGACCCGATCGCGGCAGGATGTGGTTGTTTTTCAGACCGAACCCCTGGCGGAAGACCTGCAAATTGTAGGCCCGGTAACGGTAGAATTGTACTGCGCCTCTTCGGCCGTCGATACCGACTTTACGGTTAAACTGGTGGATGTGTATCCCCCGTCGGCGGATTTCCCGGCGGGCTTTGAGCTGAATATTACCGATGGTATCGTGCGGATGAGCTATCGGAATGGCCGCCACGAAAGGGACCTCATTACGCCCGGCGAAACCTACCAGGTGACCATTGAACCCTTCCCGACGGCGAACGTTTTCAAAAAAGGCCATCGCCTAAGGGTCGATATTTCGAGTAGCAATTTCCCCCGCTGGGATGTAAACCCCAACACGGGCGAAGCCCTGGGGAAGCATCGCCGGATGATAGCTGCCGACAATACCATTTTTCATTCGGCGGCTTATCCTTCCCGGATTATTTTGCCGGTTTTGCCTGCGGGCAGGTAGCTTTATGGCTGTTAGGCATCATGGAGGAGGAAAATGCAAAAGCACAATGTGAATATTTTGAATTATAGCATCTGTATCTGACCTTGGCATTACACGCGAAGCAATCAAAAAGAATATGCCTGTAAAATATGAAGGACGAGGATTTATAGAACCACCAGAAAGAGTGGAGCTGAGTATTGATGAGTTTAAATTGTACTTCGTGGATAAATTTCCTAAAAGTGAAACTAGGGCAAGGTTGTTCGATGGATATAATAAATATACAATGTCATTTAGATCTGAAGTCACGAAAGATATTATTCAATGGGTAGGAGGTAGCTTTACGACAACAAAGCTGAATCCACGAGATATTGACGTAGTGACCATAATCGCTCATGAAACTTATGACGAGAAACATGAGTTAATAGAAGGAAGGTTTAGGAAGACAGCAAAGTCAGAATTTGGAGTGGATGCTTATATAGTTGGATCATACCCAGAGAAACACGATAAGTTTCAATTATTTCAAGGAAACCTAGTATATTAGGACAACCAGTTTTCAAAGACGCGGAAAAATAGAGCTGGAAAACGGTTTAAAAGAGGTTACGTTCAAGTCATTCACCAAAAATTTGAATTATGAGCCAAGTAGGATTTGAAGAAGTAGCAAGTAGAGCGATAAAAATATCTGAATTGATAGAAGAGATTATTCGGCTAGATGACTTATTGGCATTGCATGCAAAACATGATGCTCGCCAACATGAGATACAACAATATATTGACAGAAGATTAGCGTTTGTAGAAGAGTTAAATGGGTTGTTAAATCCTCACCATTTAAAACTAATCGTAGAAGAGCAAGCGGCTTAGAACGCACGAATGCCTAACAACCTGCTGTTGCTATTTATTCGTAGACAAAGTCTACGAATAGCGGGGCTAACTTAGGCTTCTGCTGCTTTCCATAGGTTTTTCCACCCCTGGCTTGAATTCCCCGTTCAAAAGCACTATTTTACACGAATAAATTTGCGAATGGCGTAGCGCGCACCAAGCTTAAAAACCTTTAAACCCAATTCATTATGGCTAACATTATTTCCGATGACCTGGTCAGGGACTTTATGGTCGAAAACATGACGGTGGAGGACACCTTGCGCGCTAAAAAACTGGTCATCGAGGAGTTGGAGGTGGCGAATAATTTAAGCACCATCACCATTGTCGACCTTAGCGCCACCGATCTTAAGGTCAGCGGCTCTACCTCTCTGCAGGCCACCACGGCCACCGAGCTAACCGCTGCTAAACTGACGGTCGCCACCGGTGCGACCTCGCTGCAAGTCACTACGGCCACTAAGTTGACCGCTACCGAACTGGCAGCTACCCAACTGACGGTCACCACTGGTGCTACGTCGCTGCAAGCCACCACCGCTACCGAGCTGGCGGCTACCCAACTTACCGTTACCACCGGCGTTACTTCCCTGCAAGCCACCACCGCTACGGAGCTGACGGCCACCAGGCTGACGGTCACGACTGGTGATACCTCCCTGCAAACCACCACGGCTACTAAATTGACCGCCACTGAACTGGCGGCCACCCAACTGACGGTCACCACTGGCGCTACGTCACTGCAAGTCACTACGGCCACTAAATTGACCGCTACCGAACTGGCGGCTACCAAGCTGACCATCACCACTGGCGCTACGTCGTTGCAAGTCACCACGGCTACCAAGCTGACGGCTACGGAGCTGACGGTCACCACCGGCCCTACCGCGTTGCAAGCCACCACGGCTACCGAGCTGACCGCCGCTAAACTGACGGTCGTCACCGGGCCGACCTCCCTGCAAGCTACCACGGCCACCGAGCTGACGACTGCTAAGCTGACGGTTACTACTGGTCCGACCTCCTTGCAAGTCGCCACGGCTACCAAGCTGACGGCCGCCGAGCTGACGGCCACCCAGCTGACGGTCCTCAGCGGCCCTACCTCCCTGCAAGCCGTCACGGCCACCGACCTGACGGTTGCCAATCTCACCACCACGGGGGTGATGATTACGCCCTCCCCACTGCGCCCCAACGCCAGTACCGTCGGCACACACGGGCAAATCATGATCTCCGGAAATGAACTTTACATCTGCGGGGAGGGTGGAAAATGGAAACACGTACCAGGCGGCTGGCAAAACGTCGTCTGATGGTCTCAACCGCCGAATCCAACCCATAATAGCTATGAAAACCCAATTAGAAAAGCGGCTGACCGAACTCCGGGAGGAACTGGAAAAAGGCCAAACCATGTTGACCGACTTGAAAAACAAGGAAAACAATTTACGGGAGGCCATGCTCCGGATACAGGGCGCCATCCAGGTGCTAGAGGAGGAATTGTCGCGGAATTTTACCGTTCCGGATGAGCAGGATAACCAGTAAATACAGTACAACGGCAGCTGAGTCTTCCCCGACCAGCGCTTGTTATCTACCACCTTCAATCTTATCCACCACCTTATGCCGCACGAAAACCAACCCGTCCAAGGTCAGATTCAGTCGCCGGAAATAGCGCTGCCAAAGGGTGGGGGTGCGAGCAAAGGCTTGGGCGAGACCTTTCAACCGGACGTGTTTTCGGGTACCGGCAGTTTTCGGATACCCCTGCCGCTCACCCCCGGGCGGGGGCTGGAGCCCGACCTGGAGTTGCGCTACAGTTCCGGTAGCGGGAATTCCCTTTTCGGGTGGGATTTTAGTTTGAACCTCCCCACTATTTCCCGACGCACCGACCGCGGGGTGCCTTTGTACCAGGAAGAGGATACCTTTATCCTCTTGAATTCGGACCACCTGGTCCCGGAATTAACGCAGGAAGACGAGGAGTGGCGGGCCATTGCTTACCCTAAAACACTGGATGGGATTGCTTACCAGGTGAAGCGCTACCGCCCCCGGACGGAGGGCCTCTACGCGCGGATCGAACACTGGACCAACACCGACGACGGCACGTCGCACTGGCAGGTCCGCACGGCGGAAAATGTCCTTCATGTTTACGGCCGCAGCCCCTCCGCCCGGGTCTTTGACCCTACCCAGAATTACCGCATTTTTCAGTGGAACCTGGAGGAAACCGTGGATGCGAAAGGCAACCGCATTCAGTACGAATACAAGCGCGAAGACAACGACCAGGTCTCCGCTAATCCGGGGGGAAGAAACGGCCTGCACCACGCCAATGTGCACCTGCAGCGCATCCGCTACGGGAACTACAACGCTGAAAACGGCACGGAAAGATGGGCCTTCCAGGTGCTGTTCAACTATGGCGAATTCGACCTGGATGAACCGTCCACAATCGACCCCGACCGCCCGACAAATACCTGGGCATCCCGTCTGGACGCCTATTCGACCTACCGGCCCGGTTTTGAAGTACGCACCCACCGCCGCTGTGAATCGGTGCTGATATTCCACCACTTCCCGGAGTTGGGGGAACGGCCCCAGTTGGTGCGCGCGCTGGAGCTGGCATACAAAAAAACCGAAAAAATGAGCCAGCTCCGGGCGGCCCGGCAGATTGGTTTTCGAAAAAACAGGGAAGGGCTTTTTGAGCAAAAAGAAATGCCGCTCCTGGAGTTCAACTACCAGGCATTCCGGCCTCAGGCACAGGCATTCCGGCAACTTACCCTACGGGGCAAAAGACTGGTCGGTTACGACGACGGCGGCCGTTATTCCCCCGTCGACCTCTACGGGGAAGGGATAGCTGGCATCCTCTATACCGATCCCGATACCTCGCTTTATTTCAGTCCTTTAGGCGGTGGAACGTATGACCTCCCGCGCAGCCCGGCCACCCTGCCCATTAATTCCGGCCTCCAAAATGCAGTATACGCCCTCCAGGACATCGACGGCGACGGCAACCTGGAATTGACCCTCAGCGCCAACGGCATCAACGGTTACTACGCCCTCCGCCCCGACCAGACCTGGGAAAACTTCCGGTCCTTTCCCGCTTTCCCCCTGGAATACGGTAGCCCACTCAAGGAATCCCTGGATGTGGATGGCAATGGCATCGGCGATTTTATGGTGGATGCCGGCACCGCCCACCGGATCTATTATTCCAAAGGTCGGGAAGGGTGGTCGAGCCCTGCGATGGTCAGCAAGGAATTTGATTATCCCTCGCCCCGGGCGGGGAGCGAAGAAGAAGTGTTGGTCTTTGCCGACGTTTTCGGTGACGGCGGAGACCACCGCGTCCGGATCAGCCGGGGACGCGTGGAGGTTTGGCCCAACCTGGGCCACGGAAAATTCGGAAAACCAGTGCTATTGGGCAATGCCCCCACCTTTGAGGGCCCCCTGAATGCCGACCAGGTTTTTACCGCCGACCTGGACGGAAACGGGTTCGCCGATATCATCTACGTGCATTCCCAATACCTTTATCTCTATTTTAACCAAAGCGGCAACGCCTTTAGCGAGCCGGTCCCCATCAGATTGCCGGCGCCCTTCGACCGCATCAGCGAACTGAATTTTGCCGATATCCTGGGGGACGGAACCACCTCCCTGGTCATCAGCTACCAGGGCCCCGACCTCCGGCATTATTACTATCCCTTTTCCGGCGGCCAAAAACCCCATACGCTCCTTGAGGTGGACAACAACCTCGGGGCTGTCACCCGCATCGCCTACAAAAGTTCCACCGAATTTTACCTGGCGGATAAAAAAGCTGGCCACCCCTGGGTGAGCAAATTGCCCAATCCGGTGCAAGTGATCGAAAAGACCGAAACCATCGACCAGCTCTCCGGCTCCAAGCTGGTGGCCCGCTATGCCTATCACCACGGGCATTACGACCCCTGGAACCGGACATTCCAGGGTTTTGGGATGGTGGAACGTTGGGACACGGAAGCTTTTGCGCAATACCAAACCAGCGATCTGAGCGATACCCCCTTTCAAACCACCGAAAAAGCGCTGCACGCCCTGCCGGTATACACCAAGACCTGGTACCACACGGGCGTTTTTCGCCGGGAAGGGCTGTACGCCAAACAATTTGAATCGGAATACTTTCCCGGCGACCCGGAGGCCCTGAGCCTGCCGGACAGTGGCTTTGAAAAGCCCGGCGACCGGGACCGGAGCGACAGCCTGCCCGACGCCTACCGCGCTATGAACGGACTGGTACTGCGCGAAGAAATTTACAGCCTCGACGAGCAGGGGGAACCCGCCCGGCTCTATTCGGTCACCGAAAACAAAGCCGTCATCCGGACGGTACAACCCCAGGGGAGCAATAAATTTGGGGTGTACCAGGCCCTGGAGCAGGAGTCTATTCACTACGATTACGAACTCGACCTCCAGGCGGGCGCTGCGCCCGACCCCCGGGCCAGCCACTCCCTGGTCCTCGAATTTGATGCATTCGGGCAAGCCCTGCAAACCTGCGACCTCGCTTATCCGCGCCGGCCTGCGAACCGCCCGGAGGCGTTTCCGGAACAGGATCAACCGTTGGCTATCTGCGAATGGGTGAGCTATTTTCAGGAAACGGCGGAAGACGAGTGGTATTTGTGGGGCATTCCCCTGGAACGGCGAACCTTTGCCCTTTCCGGCCTGGGTAGTGGCGACTTGCGCGTGGGCGGCAGCCGGTATTTTTCTTCCGAAAAATTGCAAGAAAAGGCCGCTGCGGCGCTGGCCAACAGCCAACCCTTTGAGGCTAAGCTAAACGCTAGCGGAGCCGCCGCCCGACTGATCCACTGGCAAAGGAGCTTTTACTGGAAAAAGGCCGCCGACGGTTCGCTGATTGCCGCCGCATTCGGAGAAGTGGACGGCCTCGCTCTTGAATTCAAAACGGAGACGGCCCTGCATTCCCAGGTGGGCATGCACCAGCTCTTCGGAGAAAAAATAACGCTGGCAGCAGTAGACGATCTGCTGGGCGACCCCGGCAAGGGCGCTTACCTGCTCCGTGATGGCTACTGGTGGAACCCCAGGCTGCGGGCCCATTATTTCGGGGCTGCGGGCTTCTACCAATTGCAGCAGACCCTGGATCCCTTCGATTCCCGGTCTACCATCGGCTACGACCCTTATTTCCTGGCCATTGTCCAAACCACCGACGCGCTCGACAACCGCTACCACGCGGAGATCGACTACCAGGTGATGCAGGCCAGGCGGCATACCGACCTCAACGGGAACACCACCGAAGCCCTTTTTGATCCCCTGGGGAGGGTTCGGTTGACCTCGCTGTACGGCCTGGAAACCGACTCCGATGGTACGCTCGTCCGCAGGGGAGATGCGCCGCTCGTGGATGATGTCCACCTGACCAACAAGCCGACGAGCCTCGACCTGATCCTGGCCGCCCCCCACGATTACCTGCAAGGTGCCACCACCTTCTTCCATTACGATCCTTTTGCCTGGCAGGACCGCCGGGAACCGCCCTATTGGATGGCCGTGCTCCGCGAGACCCATGTCAGCGAGCTGGAGACGGGAACCCGCAGCCCTTGTCAGATCACGATCAGTTATTCAGATGGTTTTGGTCGGACACTGCAGGAGAAATTAAAAGTAGAACCCGGTCTGGCCTGGGTCATAACGGAGGGCAGCATAACCCAACAGCAGACCACGGATCGGTGGCTGACTTCCGGCCGGACCGTTTACGACAATAAAGGTAACCCCATCAAGGAATACGAGCCCTACTACAGCAGCGAAGCTACCTGGCAAACCGAGGAAACAGTCGGCCAATTTGGCGTGAGCCCGGTTATTCACTACGATCCGCTGGGGCGGGCCATCCGCAAGGATCTTCCCAAAGGCTTTTTTGAAAAGATCGAATTTTCCGCCTGGGAAGTCCGCTCCTTCGACGCCAACGACACGCTGGCCGATTCGCTGTACCACCAATTCTACCGGGGCAGCCTGAGCGACGCGGAAAAAAGTAACCCCTTGCTCAACAACCTGCCGGCAACCCTTTCCGGGGACGAAACCGATTCCCTGAACAAGGCGCTTCAGCACAAAAACACCCCCTCCGTGCAAACGCTGGATGTGTTGGGGCGGGCCTTCCGGGAAGCGCAGTTGCTGGTGGCGGGTGGGGAAGCGTTCCCTACCCATACCGAATTAGATAGCCAGGGCAATGCCCTAAGCCAGACCGATCCCCGGCTGTTGGCCGCGGGAGCCGGCCCCAATTTCCGAACCGACTTTGGTATGAACGGTATGGCTCTCCGCAGCATCAGTGCCGACTCGGGAACCTATTGGACCCTCTACGATGCTACGGATTCGATTTTTCAGGCCTGGGACAGCCGGGGCTACCACCAGGTTTGGTTGTACGATAGCCTGGGGCGGACCGTGCAGGCCCTGGTTCAGGGCAATGGGCTGGACCAGGTGGTGGAAGAAATCCACTACGGAGAAAGCGTCTCCGACTCCATGGACCGCAACCTGCGGGGGCAGATCGCCTATGCTTTCGACCAGGCGGGTTCCATCCGCAACGACCGTTTTAGCTTCCGCGGCAAGCTCCTCCAGACTACCCGCACCCTGCGGGCGGCCTACAAAGCCGAAGCCAACTGGAACGAACAACAAAATTCCGCCCTGGCGGCGGATCATCCCTGGCGGCACAAAGGTTTTGAATTGCCCGACCCGCATACGGAGCCCCTGGTAAGGCACTGGGCCTACGATGCGTTGGGCCGGGTGGTACGGGAAGAAAAGCCCCTCGCTGCCGGGCAGATCACCTATGGCTATCACCTTTCGGGGCGGCTCAATGCGGTGGCCTTTTCCCGGGCAACCGAGCAGCTGGCCGGGGTTATCGGTATCAGCTACAATGCCCGCAACCAGCGCGAGACCATCCAGTACGACAACGGGGTCAGCACCCGCTATGCCTACGATCCGGATACCTGGTCGCTGACCAGCCTGGTTTCTCATAAGAATGGCACCCGCTTTCAGGACGTCCGGTATACCTACGACCCCGTCGGGAATATCACCCGCCTGCGGGACAACAGCCACCGGGCCATCTTTACGAACAATTCCCGCATCGAGCCCCTCAACGACTACACCTACGACGCCCGCTACCGCCTGACCCGCGCCACCGGGCGGCACCGACCTGGCACGACGCAAACGGGCTCCGGGCAACCGGATTACGCGCAGTTTTTCCAAAGCCCGGCGGGCCCCAATGACGACCTTATGATCCGGAATTATACCCGGCAGTATGCTTATGACCAGGGGGACAACCTCCTGCAGATCCGGGAATTGGGCGGGTTTACCCGGGATATCAGCTGCGACGCCGGCTCCAACCGCGCGCTGGTGGCGCATTCCGGAAGTTCGCCCAATTTCGCCAGCGCCTTTGATGCCAATGGCAACCTGCTGGCCCTGGACCACTTGCAGGGCCTGACCTGGAACTACCGCAACGCACTGTCTTCGGCTACGATCATCCGCCGCGACGCCAACCAACTGGCGGATGCGGAATATTATGTCTACGACGGCGACGGAAAACGCGTCCGGAAAGTGGGCGAATTTTTGGAGCACGGCGGAGCGAATATCCGGATTGAGGAAAAGATTTACCTGGAAGGATTCGAACTCAGCCGCACGCGCTACGAAGACCGCGTCAGCCGCGAAACCCAGGAGGTCCACCTGCTGGATGACCAGCGCCGGATCGCCATTCACCGTTGGGTACTGGTGGGCAAAAAAACACAGGAAGCAGCGGCGTCTACCCGCTACCAATTGGGCAACCACCTCGACTCGGCCGCAGTGGAGGTCAATGCGCAAGGTGAACTGATCACCTACGAAGAATACTATCCCTACGGGGGCACCGCCCTGGTGGCGGGCCGGAGCGAGCGGGAAGTGAAGGAAAAGGAATACCGCTATTCGGGCAAGGAAAGGGATAGTGCTACCGGCCTGTATTATTACGGATCCCGGTATTACGCGCCCTGGCTGGGGCGCTGGCTGAACCCGGACCCGTTGGGCCCGGTAGATGGATTGAACGGCTATTTTTTCGTAGGAAACAACCCGATCCGGCATATCGACCCCGCCGGAAACAAGTACAAACAGGCCATTTTTAAAGGCCCCTTGGGGAATAAGAAAAACGAAAGCCCCCTGGATAAGCTGCTGGACAGCATGGATACGCCCAAGGTGAAGGCCATGATGGATAAGGGCATAAAAGAGGCCTCGGATGCCTTTAATGCGAAAACCAAAGCGGATCAATTTGACGTCCCCTCTCCGGCCGATTATGTCAAAAAGGCGGGTTTGGAAGGAAAATTAAAACCGGCCAAGGGCAAGGTGGACAAGTTGGTTTTCGATTTTGACGTCCGGGTATTTGGGGGTAATACAAACCAGGTCAAGTTCGGAAAATCAAGCCCCGGTGTGGAAAAGTTCAAGGAGCTGGCCCCCCAAGCCAATCCGGACCATCCGGGCGGGGCCAACGCCCCCAAAAATGATGCCATGGTGATCCACGGTTCTTTTGACCTGGCGGGGCTGGGCCACGTGATTACCGAGCGCACGGCGATGAAGATGGGCGATGAAACAGTCTACTTCGATCTGCCGGTGACCAATTACCAGGGAACGGGAAAACTGGGGATGAAACAGAACGCAGCAGAAAAAAAAGCCGCCGACCAGTTTTATGCCAACTTTGAGGGCATCCTGATGGAAGTCGACCTCTCCAAAGCACCCGATGCCTTGAAAGCACAATACGCAGACCGCATGGAAGACGGCAAAGTGGGCCTCGACGTTCATGAGCTGGCTAATATGAGCGTGGTGTTGGGCATGGCCAGACTCGGTATAGTGCCGGTGGGAGCCGACCCTCCGCAGGAGGAAGCGCAGGTAAAAACAGATCCGCCGCCATTGCAAAGAAGGCATACGATATAAATGATTCTCTGACCTTTTTTGTGCTTTAGTTTGATCACAAAAAAGGTCAGAGAAGGATATAGATTAACACAAGATTTTCGCCAATAAAAACCAGACCACATGTCAACCACCTACCTCAGTGACCAGGAAATTCTCGCCGCATTTCTCGAGGAGCATGCCACCTTTCGTTCCGCCAGCGCCATTGCGCGTTGGGACGAGGAGCTGTTTGTGGATACCTACGCGGCCGATTTCGATGGGGACCGGGCACAAGCCCGCAAGGTCTACCAAACCGCCGTAGCGGTGTCGGAACGGACTGCCCTGGTCTGGGCCAATATCAAGGACACGGTGGCCTCGCCCTATATGGCGAATACGTTGTTTAACAACATCCCTTCTTCTTTCATCCGCAAGCAGGAATCCCTGCCCGACTACGATAAGCTCTTCGGGGCCATCACCCTCAACGATTGCGACCCCTGCAAATCCATTTTCGGACCGGCGGCCTATTTTGTCGACCTCCTGCGTTTTATCGATGAGACCATCACGCCCGCCCAGCCCGACCTCCAGCTCCGCCTGGAAAACCGCCAGCCTTCCCTCTTTCACATCAACCTGGATTGCAACAATACCTATACCCTGCTTCCTTTCATTGATATTGTCAATGAGATTCTGGAAGCTGTGGTACGCGACCCCCTGCTGCCCGACGCCTACGAGAAGGCGGCTCAGGCGACCTTCCCGATGAACCTGCCCTTTAACTTGCCCCATACCCAGGTTCGGGACTATTTGCAGGCCATGGGAACCCGCCTCCACGAGGTGTACGAAGCGTTTGACCTCGTCACCAACCCCGTCGCGGGCAATGACCCGGAAACCGGGCCCATTAGCCGGGAAGGGCAGATCGGCCGGGAGCTGCTCAACCTTTCTCCCCTGGACTACGAGTTGGTTTCAACGGTGCATACCGACCAAAAGAAATTGCTCGCCTATTTCGGGACCACCAAAGCCGAAGGACTGGCCAAACTCGCCGAGGTGGAAACCTTTCTGGAAAGAACGACCCTCAGCCGGACCCAGTTGACCCAATTGATCTACCAGGACCTCAACGCCAATGAATTCAATGCCGGCCTGTCCCGTACCTTTTTTATCAACAATGTGGGCGACGGACTGCCCCCTGTTTCGGTCGAAATTGATCATACCGACCCCAACCAGCTGGTAGAAAAGCTGACCAACCTCAGCTTCCTCAAGCTGGATGCCATTTATCGCTTCCTGCTACTGGCCCGCAAGCTCGACTGGTCGTTCGCCGACCTCGACTGGGCGTTGCGCTCCACCCAGCCCGACCTGGACACCGAAAGGGTGCTGAAATTTGACGGGATCAATGATTTTGTGGCTTGCAGTGTAAAGCGCGGACTGAGTCCGTCAGCCGTCGGCAACAAGATCACGATTGAAGGCTGGGTACAGTCGGAGGGAGAAGGAAACCAGGTCATCCTTTGCAGTGGAACCGCCGCTACCAATCAAGCCCAGTTAATCGTGATGATCGATTATGCGGGACGTCTTTGTTTGCTCAGTCCGGTCAACACCAGTGGTAAAACCAACGAAGCGGACATTCTGATTACCAGTAATCACACCGTTCCACGGGGTGAATTCACGCATATCGCGGTTACGCTGGACCGCAGCATTCGGGAAGTATCCTTTTATCTCAACGGCAAACTGGATCGTACCCAAACCATTGCTGCCCATCATTTTCCGACGGACGGAAAAATGTTTGACACCGATATTTACCTCGGCCGCAACTTCAATGACCATTATTTCGCAGGGGTCATCAAGGATGTCCGGATCTGGAAAGGAGTCCGTACCCAGGAAGAGATCAGCGCCAACCGCTATACCCGTTTCGCGGGCACAGCATCTGGTTTGCTGGCCTATTGGCCCCTGACCCCGACCCCCTGGAACAACCTACCCGATTTTACCGCCAACCGGAACGACGGCATTCCCGGCGGGGACGGCTCCATCACCCAACCCCGGTGGGTGGAACGGGATCTGGTACTGGATCCTTTGCCAGGTGAGCCCAACCCGGTAAAAGACCCCACCCAGGAAGACCTCACTCATCCAGACTGGAACTTCTGGGCCGACAACCGGCTTGCCCTGGTGGATTTTGAAACCCAGGATATCGTCAGAAATGACCCCCGACTGCGCCGGGGATTTGCAGCGCTTGCTACCCGCACGGTGCAGGTTTGGTTCAAGGCCGACGACATCTTTTTAAGCCACCAAAAACAAGTCATCTACCACGAAGGAGAATCCGAAGGAGGGCTCATCATCTACCTTCATGGCGGCTACCTCTATTTTGGGGCCTACTCGGACAGCGATGTAGCGGCGGCCCCCTGGGAGCAGACCTTCTTGCGGACGCCCCAGGTCACCTCTGGTCGATGGCACCACGCTGCTATCGTGTTGGATGCCACCACCGCCGTCCGGGAAGAAGCTTTGCGCGCCTACGTAGACGGTCGCCTGGTGGATTCGGGCAAAGCCGTGCAGCTGGAGAAATACAATGGCAAGGTCGAATTGGGTGGGGTCAGCAATGGCGCCCGTTTCCACGATGGGAAATACCTCGCTGCCGACACTTCCGGGGAAGTAGCCCACACCTTTCGGGGGATGATCCTCGAATTCCAACTTTGGCGCGCTGCCCTGACGGGTGATGCCATCCGGAAAAATCGGTTTTCAACCGCCCTGGACGGAACCGAAGACGGCCTCCTGGTCTGGTCTGGCCATTGGTCGGGCATCACACCGTCCAAGACCGCCGAGATTAAATCCGTCCTGCCCACACGGGTCGAGCTCAACCGCCAGACCCTGGACCGCCTTTCCGGCATTGAACGGCTCCGGGTCAAATACGACCTCCCGATCGACCGGCTCTGCGCCCTGTGGTACGCCCTGAAACATACCGGACGGGCAGCTGACGAAGTGCTGTTTGATACCGTTTTCAACCCCTTGAAAAAAGATTACGACTACTGGGCCTATTATGCCGACAAGCCCATCGTTTGGGACCGCTCCGGGGAGCGCAACCCTCCCAAAGACCTGGTTACCCAAAGCCGCCTCCGGGGTAGCCTCCGGCTTTCGCAAAAGGACCTCAATGCCCTGATGGACGGGATTGTGGGTGCGCAACCAACGGTTTCGCTCACCAACGACATGCTGAACCGGATGTACCGGCTTTCGCAATTTGCCAAAGTCCTGCAATTGAAAATAGACGACTTTATGGGCCTGTTGGACATCATGCAGCTGGAGGATGTCCGGGAGATCGCCGATTTTGTCCGAATCGCCGCACGGGCCGACTGGCTGAAATGGACCGGCCTCAAGGTGTACGAGCTCGATTTTATCATTTTCGATACCCTGCACGACAAGATCAGCGTGATCTGGTCAGAAGCTGACCTGCGCGGATTGGCCGATGACCTGCTCAAACAAGCCGCCGACTTCCTGGCGGCGGCAAATGCTTTCGTCATGGAAGGCATCGACGAGGGCCAGTCCAAGGAACTGTTCCAGGTCCTGGTCGACGAGGCTTTCATCAACTTGTACGAGGCCGATCGCGGAGCCGATAGCCTGCAACTCTACGTCGTGGCCGATGCCGTTGCGGATGTAGCGGCCCTGAATAATAGTTTTGACACCATAGACTGGCTGGCGGGAGACGATGGGGTTCCCCTGCGGGAGCAGATCACGGAGATCCTGATTCGGAAGAACGAAGAACATTACCAGGCCTGTATCGAAGGCCTGGCGGGGCTCTTCGGCTCCGAGCCCGAACTGGTTATTGTGTTGTTTGAGTTTTTCAGGACGGCTGTTTCCCCCGCTGATTTTCTGGTCATGATGGCCGAAGTAGTGGAGATTATGCCCATTGCAACAGCGATCGGGGATTACCTGGAGGGGTATGAAAAAGTCCTGTTTATAGCGGATAAATTTGCCCTCAACCCCAGCGAGATCAGTGAGGTGCTGGAAAACCCCGAATGGTTCGGGGTGGTAGACCTGGTTTCGCCGAATATTGCCGACTTGGACAACTTGTTCAAGTTCAAGGCCCTGGCCACCCACTTTAAAGACCGGGAGAACCGGCTGGTGGGTATCCTGGCGTCGTCGCCGGACGAGGAGCTGGAAGACGGCGAAGCCAGCCTGCTGGAAGAGCTGGCCGACCTGGCTGGTTGGGAAGAACCCCGGCTGGAGCGACTGGTAACCGCGCTCGGGTTTGAAGCCGACTACCATACCATCGGGCACCTCCACCTCCTGTACCAGTGCTTTGCGCTGGCAGAAGACCTCCAGTCAGATGTCGATTTCCTGATCTCCCTGGCCGATACCCGCCAGCTGGATTACGCCTGGTACCGGAGTCATGCCGATGCCCTGCTCAACGTTTTTCATGCGCAATACGAAGACAATGAAGCCTGGGAAAAAGTGTACCGCCCGGTTCGGAACAAGTTGGGTGAGCAAAAGCGCGACGCGCTGACCAGCCTGGCGATGGTGCGCATTCCCGAGACTTACCAGGGCCGCCGCAGCCCCGACCTGCTGACCGAATTCCTCCTCATCGATGTGCAGATGGGCAGCGAAACCGATACTTCCCGCATTGTGCAGGCCACGCTCAGCGCCCAGCTCTACGTGCAGCGCTGCCTCATGAACCTGGAAGCCAATATTTCCCCGGAAATCATCCCCGAAACCCAGTGGGGCTGGATGAAAAATTACCGGGTTTGGGAAGCCAACCGCAAGGTGTTTCTCTACCCGGAAAATTACATCGAGCCCGAATTGCGGGACAACAAAAGCCCCCTCTTTCAGGCGCTGGAAGACAAGCTGGTGCAAGGCGAGATCAACGACGGTACCGTGGCCCAGGCCTACACGGAATACCTCGACGGTTTTGTTCAGTTGTCCAACCTGAAGGTGGTGGGGAGTTACCTGCAGGTAGATTCCCCGGCGATTCCCTTTACCTATGGCCTGGACTTCAATCCAGGCTCCAGCCAGGTTAGCATTGGGAATGCAGCTACCGCCGCGGCCCTGGTAACCAGGGATTTTACCGTATCGGCCTGGGTTTTCCTGAAGTCCATCCCCCAACACGGTGGCATCATCGGTTGCCTGCAAAATGAGTACTATGATATCACCACGAACTTTTCCTGGAATCCTTTGCACGGCTTAGCTTCGTCGAGAACGATCACGTATAACGAGGAAAAAGGATGGTTGCTGGGTACCTATGGGGGGAAGTTTTGTGTGGCCCTTTCCACGGTTGGCGGCAATCGCAGTGGTCGTAAGGGCGTGTTGACCTACCTCACCGCTAAGAAAGGAGATTCGAAAACAAATACCTGGGTTCACTTAGCGGCCACCTATGATGGGACTACCCTGAAATTGTACGTAGATGGGGTGGAGTCAAGTAAAGCAACTACCCAATCCGGCGATATTCTCTATCCCACCAATTCAGCGAAGTTCATGATTGGGCGGTACAAGGACCGGTTTTATGACACGCACCTGGATGGCCATCTGCACGATTTCCGGATTTTCAATACGGCCCTGACAGCGGACAATATCCAAACGATTAGAACAGGCAAACGGCTGGAGCAGGCGGCGGGCGTGCCCCTCACTCCGAAAGCCTGGTGGAAGATGCACGAAGGCCAGGGAGCCACTATCCTGGATCATTCCGGGGGCAGCCTCGACCTCAGCAGACCCGGCAACGTCAATTGGGTAAAAGTAAAGGACCAGGCCGCCGCGCTCCGGCAGGCTGAAGAGGTGACGGACAAGGAAAAGATCCTTTACCTCGTGGGGCGCACCGAAACGGATCCGCATACCTATTACTACCGCAAAAATGAAGTCGGCAAGAAATGGCATCCCTGGCAACGGATCGAACTCTCCATCAAATCTGAATACGTCACGCCGGTGTATGCTTTTGGCCGGCTGTTTATTTTTTGGGCGGAGATCAAGGAAGGAACGGAGTCTCGGGATACGAACGCCAAGGATAAGAATGGAAATTTCATCAAAGAAAACATCACCGTTTTCACGCCGATCCTCAAATATTCCTATTTAAACTTCGCCAATGCCTGGGTGCAGGAGCAGACCTACGCCGAGCTGAAAGCGCCTATCAGCGAGTTCGAGACCCAGTTGTTGAAATGGCAGCGGATCTACGTGCAACAATCCCTGGAGTTCGAAGCGGCCCTGCCGGAGGTGGTGAGAACGGCAGTGCCGGTCGTGCCGGCAACCGTGTCCGTACTCCGCCTGGGCGCGGATTCGGCGCCTTTTCTGACCAATCCCTTGGTGACCGGGGAAAACATGGATGCCTTTGCGATCTCGTGCTGGTTGCTTTGGAATAAGCCGCCGAAATCGGCGGAAAAGCAAGCGGCGGAAGATGCCATTCCGATCGCGGAGGCCCTGGTAGTTACCCTGGAGGGTGAAGTGGCTACGGCTCAGACGAATGCCAATGCGGCGAATAGTACCTTTAAAACCCTTGATGACCAATTGAAGGCCAAAAAAACGGAAAAGGCGGCCAAAGAAACCGCGCTGAGCCAGGCAACTGATGCTACCCAAAAGGCGACGTTACAAGCCGAAATTAATGCGCTGACCAATGAAATAAACAGCTTGCAAAGCTCGGTAAATACTGCCCAGACCGCCGCGAATGCGGCCAACGCCACCCTGACCGACAAGAATAATGCCCTGATCGCTGCCCGCACGGCCGTCACGACCGCCGAACAAAACTTGCAGACTCTCCTTACCCGGGAAGAAAATATCCTGAAAAGCCAGGTGATCTTCCAATACGGTGGGGGGGAAATGCAACTGCGCAGCCCGGAAGACCTGATCCTCCATTTCAATGGGACGGAGGTGGCCACGGGAATTGCCCTGGCCGATGGCGTTTGGCAGCATTTTCATTTCAATATCAAGTACCAGACGGACAAGTATACGGTCGCTATGCTGAGAGATGGTGCTAGTGTAAAATCTGTAAATGTCAGTTCAGCCACGCCCTTGTCTCCGGGGCTGGCCGTGGAGATTGGTTCGGTCAGCCAGTTTGAGACCGAAACCATTCAATATGACGGACAAATGGCTGAATTGGTCGTGTGGAGCGACGAAATGACGGCCACCCTGGTGCAGGCGCAAATGAAGGTACGGGTAACGCTGGAACAGCAGCAGACCCTGGCGGGCTATGCGGCGCTGGTCAGTGCGGATAAAAAAGGACTGGAGGAGTACGATTCGGTAGCTGGCACCGATCTGCCATTAGCCGATGCGCCGGTCCGGAAAATAGAGGAACCCAAGGAACGCGAGCGGATCCTGCTGTTTTACGGGAATGTCATTCGGAGCCTCAGGAGCAACCTGAAGGAATACAGCTTCAAGCTCAACCTGCAGCCGAATGCAATATATGATCCAGCTGATTTAGCTGATCCGGTTCCCACGAATAGCTACGACGTCAATATTTGGCAGTCCAAGTTGTACCTGGAAGACAATGCGCCCCTGGGCTTGCTGGACTATTCGGGCGATTCCCAGGATTTGGTGGATTTGGCTGATGAGGCCGCCGACGATCTGACCCACGCCATCAAGAATTACCAGAAATGGATACTTAGCCACAGCCCCATTCGGCTCCGGCTGGGATTGGGCATGATCTACACCATTGATTTGTTCCAGCAGGGCAGGGTTGCGGTGCACGGCAAGTTCATTACCGACCTGATCCGCATCAGCGCGATGATGGACCTGCTCAAGGACCAGTACAGCAACAGCAATAATGCCAGCAAGGTGTTTTTACAAAATTTGCCCAATGCCGAAGCCCGGTTTACGGATGTCAATAACCAACCCGGCTGGTACATCCTCGATACCGGTGATGAGCAATTTTTGATGAAGAAAAAGGAAATTCCTGATCATCCTCTCAAAACGGTTTCCGAACGCTTGCTCTTCAATTATGAAGATATCAACCCCGGTTCTTCCACCGAAACCCAGGATATGTCGATTATCCTGGAGGAGGATCCGGCGCTTACCACCACGTTTGATCCCAACCCCACCTATACCCTGGAAAGGCTCAACACCGATATCCTCTACGACCTGAGCGAGTCTTTGTTCAAAGACGGAATCGACGGCCTTCTGAGCATCGAGTCCCAGCAGCTCCGGGAGCTGGACTTTGGTCGCTTTAGCCCCAATAAAACGCTGCTGCCCGAAGAAGTGTCGGTCGCATTGGGCTTCGAGGGCGCCGTGGGGCTCTATTACCGGGAAGTCTTCTTCCACATCCCTTTCTACATTGCCAACCAGCTCAACGCCAACCAGAAGTTTGCCGAAGCTCAAAAATGGTACCACTACATCTTCAATCCCACGGCCCGGGAAAGCGACAGCGAGGGCCTGGCCAACCCCAGCGACCGCTACTGGCGCTACCTGCCCTTCCGGAACCAGGACCAGAAAAGTTTCGAGGACATCCTCACCAACAAGGAAGCCCTCGCTGAATACCACAACGACCCCTTCGACCCCCACGCGATTGCACGCCTGCGCATCAATGCCTACCAAAAGGCGGTGGTGATGAAGTACCTCGACAACCTGCTCGACTGGGGCGATGCCCTCTTCCGGCAGGATTCCCGGGAGAGCATCAACGAAGCTACCTTGCTCTACATCCTGGCCTACAACATCCTCGGTCCCCGGCCCAAGCCGGTGATTCAGGAAAAGACGGTGGTCACCGGCACCTATACGACGGTGCGCGAGGAGCAAAAGGCAACCATTCCCGAATTCCTGACGCCCGAGACCACCCGGGGCGGTGCCTCGCCCTATACCCCGAACCACCACATCGAGTACAATTTCTGCATCCCGGAAAATGAATACTTTGTCGGGTACTGGGACCGGGTCGAAGACCGCTTGTTCAAGATCAGGCACAGCCTGAATATCGACGGCATCTTCCGCACCCTGGCGCTCTTCCAGCCGCCGATCGACCCCATGGCCCTGGTGCGGGCTGCGGCCGGCGGCCGCGACCTCGGCAGTGTGCTCAGCGGCTTCAATGTCAGCGTGCCCCACTATCGCTATTCCTACATGCTCGACAAAGCCCGCAGCATTACCGGCACCCTGCAGGGACTGGGCGGCGCACTCCTGGACGCCCTCGAAAAGAAGGACGCGGAGCAGCTTTCCCTCCTCCAAAACACCCAGGAACGAGCGATCCTGGACCTCACGACCGCCATCAAGGAAAAGGAGCGCGATGCAGCCCGGGCCAGCCTGGACGGACTCCGAATTTCCCTCCAGGGCGCCGAACACAGCCAGCAGCACTATGCGGACCTGATCAGTGCTGGGCTTTCTGGTCTGGAGATCACCCAGTTGGTCATGGAAGGGGTAGCCCAAGGCTTAAAGCTGGGTGCCTCTATTACCACGGCCGTGGGCGCTGCCGGGGCAGCTGTGCCCAACTTCACGGCCGGTGGTGCGGGCGCTTTCGGTAGCCCGGTGGCGACGGTTACCACTGGCGGCGGATCCATTGCCAGCTCGGCCGAAAAATGGGCCAAAGCCATGGAAATTGCCGCCGACATCGCCAGTACCGTAGGTAGCATTACGGGTACCCTGGCCAGCTACGAACGCCGCGCCAGTGATTGGAAATTTGAAAAGGAAAAGGTGGCTTACGAGATCAAAAACCTGAAAACCCAAATTAATGCCGCGGAGTTGAGCCTCAAAAATGCCGAGCGGGAAATCCTGATCCACCAGCGCACGATTGAGCACAACAAGCAGATCGAGGATTTCATGAGGTCCAAATTCACCAACCAGTCCCTGTACAACTGGATGGTCAGCCGGATCTCCGGCCTCTATTTCCAGACCTACAAGATCGCCTACGACATGGCCAAGCTGGCCGAAAAAGCCCTGCAATACGAGTTTGGGATCAACGACACGTTCATCAATTTCGGCCACTGGGACAGCCTCAAAAAAGGCCTCCTGGCCGGCGAATCGCTGGAGCTGGACCTCAACCGCATGGAGAAAGCGGCCATCGACATGGACAGCCGCTACCTGGAGATCGAAAAGGTGATCTCCCTCCGGCAACTGGATCCCGTGGCCCTGGCCGACCTGAAAAGAGACGGCAAATGTGAATTTGAATTTCCGGAAAAGCTGTTTGACTACGACTATCCGGGGCATTATTTTCGGGTTATCAAGGCGCTTACCCTCACCATTCCGGCCGTCGTGGGTCCTTACCAGACCATCAAGGCTACCCTGACGCAGTTGAACAGCAAAACCCTGCTGAGCCCTGACGCCGCGGCGCTGCCCTACTTGTATGGTGACGCTGCCGATATCGAATCGCCGGCCCTGCGGGTCAACTGGCGGGCTTACCAGTCCATCGCCATTTCCAAAGGGGTCAATGACAGTGGCCTCTTTGAGTTGAGCTTCAACGACGACCGTTACCTGCCTTTCGAAGGCACCGGCGCAGTGTCCAAATGGGAGCTGTCGATGCCCAAGGCTACCAATGCGCTGGATTTTGCTACGATCACCGATGTAATTGTCAACCTGAAATACACGGCTGCGCAGGATCGGGGCTTCCAAAAGACCGTAGTGGACCTGCTGAAAGAAAAGGGCTATGCCGGCAGCACCGTCTTCAGCCTGGCCCAGGAAAACCCGGCCAGCTGGAACCAGTTCCGCCAATCCGGATCGCCGCATCAGCTGCGTTTCACCCTGTCGCCCCAGGCGTTTCCGCACAATTTGCAGGACGTGGCAATTGAAAAAGTTCACCTGCTGGCGGAAGGGAATGCCGGATGGAAAGCGATTGCCTTCGACTTGTGGGCGGATGACGACAGCGTGTCTGCTGCTACGTTTGACCTGGCCGCGCCCGGCGAAGTGGCCGAAGCAATGGTAGATCTGGCGCCCACCAGCCTCCTCTCCCTGACGACGACGGATGATTTGGCAGGCCTGGAAAACCTGGTTTTGATGGTGGATTATACGGGGGAGATGCCCTGGTAGGTGCTGCCCAAAATCTTAAATCGGAAATCTTACATCTTAAATTATTCAAGATGTAAGATGTACAATAGTTGATTTTTTGACTGAGCACATTTTTTTACTCAGGATTGTCGCGGATTGCATCCGCGCTACCATACGCTCAATATGAGGTGAGCTTATAGTAGTTGCCTGCCACGTCTTCAGCGTTGCCTGCCACGTCTTCAGCGTGGGCTGGCACCGCAGTCACAACCTGCTGTTGCTATTTATTCGTAGACAAAGTCTACGAAGAGCGGGGGACCGCGCAATTTGAACCGTTGTAGCGGTTGTTAAAAAAAGCACCACAATAATCTGCCTCCCTCTTTCTCGTTTCTTATTTATACCTCTAAAAACGCCCTACCATGATGAAAAACGCAAGCTTGTTACTGGCACTAATCTTTTGTTGTACTTTGAAAACAAGCCTTAACGCGCAAGCTACCTTTGGTGTAAAAGCTGCCGTGAACGCCGCACAAGTTAATTCGCACATCACTACTGATATTGATGGTATTCGTACCGATGAATTTGACGTAAAGCTAAAACCACAGTTGGGCTTTTGGTATCACCTACCGCTCAGCGCCCGCTTTAGTTTACAACCAGAATTGTTGTGGACACAGAAGTCACTGCGATCAAAAGAGCAAACAGGAGAAGTGGTCTTTGACTATTTCTCACTCCCAGTTTTGCTCAATTACCAGTTCAGAAAATTCACCTTTGAGTTAGGGCCAGAGTTTAGTTTTCTGCTAGATCAGCGATTTGCAGATAAAAATTCAGTCCTTACAGAATCGCCTTTCATAAAAGAGCACGTGTTTGAATTGGCAATAAATCTGGGGCTCCGCTACCAACTCAACCGTTGGCTGATCGGCCTACGTGCAACCCACGATGTCACCCCTTTTGATTCGTTTGAGTTTACGGAAGTGAATGGCGAACCAGTAGGAGAGGTTAAGTTTTTCCACCGGGGCCTTCAGCTTGCATTAGGGTATCAGTTGTTTTGAGGTACTTATTGGTGTATTCTAGCGTAAATAGCCTATTTTTACGGCTATATGATGCCTCCTTCTACCATTGCTAAGCGGGTTGCCCAACAGGAACTCTTCCGCGGTTTTTCGGAGAGGGTCATTGAATTGGTGATCAGCCAGAGTACCATTAGAAAGTTAGCAGCGGGTGAAATCCTCATCCATCCCGGCACCACCAATCATTCCCTTTTTCTGGTTCTGGATGGCGAACTCAGGGTCATCCTGAAAAAAGCCGCTACCCAGGTAGCCATCCCCATTCAGCCCGGCGAATGCCTCGGAGAAATGTCCCTGATTGAAGAGCGCCCCACCTCGGCTACGGCGGTTTGCCACCGTGCCAGCCACGTGTTGGTCATTCCGGCAGCCGTCTTCTGGACCCACCTGGCCGTCAGCCGCCAGGGCGTCAAAAACCTGATGGGTATAATGGCAGCACGCCTGCACCGGAATAACCAGGCTTTGATCAACGAAATCCAAGAGCAACTGAAGTACAAGCAGCTGGAGAAAGACCTCGAAACGGCGGGAAACATCCAGGCGAATATCGTGCCCAACGGGGCGCTGCTCTTTCCCCTGCGCCCCGAAATCGAAGTGTACGCCCGCACGCAGCAGGCTCGTGCCGTGGGGGGCGACTTCTACGACGCCCTGGCGCTGGACCAGAATCGAATCTACCTGGCCATCGGCGACGCGACCGGAAAAGGAATGCCAGCCGCCCTGTTCATGATGCGCGCCTTTACTTCGCTCCGGTTTCTGGTCAGCAATTGCCCGGATTTCGCGGACGTGCTACCCGCCCTGAATACAACCCTCCTGAAGAAGAACGACGATATGATGTTTGTCAGCCTCTGGGCGGGCATTCTCGACCTCCGGACCGGGGTTTTACAGTACGTCAACGGTGGGCATCCGCCGCCCTTCGCGGCCTTAGGTGGGGAGACCTTCCAACCCTTAGCGCTACCCAATGGGCCGATTGTGGGCGTAGTGGAGGAGGCTCAGTTTGACGTAGCTACCCTGCAACTGGCGTCTGGCGACACCCTTTTCCTCTACACCGATGGCCTCCCGGAGGCTTACGACCACCACCAGGAGGCTTTCGAAATCGACCGCATCGAACAGTCCCTCAACAGCGTCCGGCAACCCACGGTGCAAGCCCTGGTGCGCGACCTGGAAGCAGAGGTGGCCGCTTTTGTCAATGGCGCGCCTACCCACGATGACTTGACGATGCTGGCTTTTCGGTATGTGGGGGGGGCGTGAAATTTGAAAATACCTGCGAATAATACCTGTTAAATTGGGTGAAATTTTGTCAGCTAAAACAATATTTAAAATTAGGGCTTTCTCATAAAAATCGTTTTAGCAATTTTCGCCTTTTTTGCCCCAACCCTAAAGGGAGAAAAGGCAAAA
>PZPC01000035.1:14087-53725 GCA_003045895.1 Bacteroidota bacterium | reverse complement strand
CCTTGGCTTCGTCTATGAGATTCCCGTCAGCGGGCTCTCTCGGAACTTGGACCCTATTTTATTAGCGTCCGCATCCGTTAGTGTAGGGCCATGCCTGGCACACCCGTATTATCCGGCCTCCTGGCCGGAATTAATCCATTGCCGGGCCGGGCCGGACGCGGGTAAGATAAGTCATAAAACGCCTGTGATAATTGTCCAGATTCGCCAACGGGGCGTATGCTACTGCGGCCGGGAGGCCGCCTGATACTTCATATACCCGCTATTCGTAGACTATGTCTACGAATAAATATCAACAGCAGTCTGTGACTGCGACGCCAGCTGTAACCTTTCGTCCTTACAGGACTCCCCGTTGCGCCATCCATTCATCCAGGGTCGGACGAAGGGTGGGAGCGGAAGCCCGACGCAGGAGGGCCAGTAGCGGACGACCTGGTGCACCCCGCAATAAGCGGGGGCACGGCCCCAAACCTACATTAAAGGTGCAAATGGTCTGATTGTCGTGGGTCCGTAGCACATGACAAGGAAATAAAATATACCTTGGCCAGAGCGACTTACAGGCGAATGCTCTCCTGGGCAGACCTCCGAGGTTAATCCTGTTTTAAGGAACTTATGAGGCAACTTTTCTTTCTTTTTCATGGGGTAAACCTCGGAGGTCAAAGGGCATGGTTCTCGAGTCTTTGGGCACCTAAATGCCCCTTCGTTTAGGGCTTCAACGTAAAGATGCGTTAATACGTTTTCACTGTACTTTTCCACTTTTCCACCTGTCCCCTTTTACACGTTTACACTTTTACCCCTCCTCCAGCAACTTCCCACTCACCCGCAGCAATTCAATCTCCCGCACCTTGGCGGCGTACTGCGCCGCGAGCAACCGCGTTTCGGCATTGATGGCATTGAGCTGAATGACCCGAAAGTCGACGTTGGTCAGGGCATTGAGTTCGTACTGGCGGCGGGCAATGGCCAGGGCTTCGTTGGCCGCCTCCACGCTTTCCCGTTCCAGGCGCGCTTGCCGGGCACTGGTTTGCCAGCGCAGGTAGGCCACGCGCAGCGACTGCTCCACCTGCTGGTCCAGGTCCTGGGTTTGCAGCCGGGTGGTTGCTACGTTGATGTGGGCGTTTTGTTCGGCGATCTTTTCCTGGTAGCCCGAAAAAAGGTTGAAACGGACCCGGATGCCGTATTCGGGGCCAAAAGTGCGGCTCGACTGCAGGAAGCCGACTTCGTTGGCCTGCCGGTTGAAGCCGTAGTTGCCGTAGACCTCCACCGTAGGAAAAAGTGCGCCCCGGTTGATCTCTACCTGGCTCATGGCGACCAACTCTTGCAGTTGCTGCTGGCTCAGTTGGGTGTTGTTGATCCGGGCACTGGCCAGGAGCTCGGGCAAACTGAAATCAGCCCGCAGGACAATGCTGTCGGTGGGGATAAGCGCGGCGGTCAAGTCCCGGTTGATGAGCCGGTTGATGGCAATGGTGATTTCCTGCACCTGTGCCTGCTGGTTCAGTACCAGCGAACTGTCGGTATTGCAATCCACCCGGGCCAGCTGTACATCCAGCATATTGGAGGTACCAATTTCAAAGGCGCGCTCCTCAAAGGCGAGTCGGGCCTGCGACACGTCCAGGGTCTGGCGGAAAACGGCCAGCAGTTGGGATTCTTGTTTCAGCTGGTAGTAAGCCGTCGCCAGGTCGGCCACCGTCTGCTCCATGAAGAAGCGGGTATCGCCCTGGCTCAGCAATTCCAACTGCGCCAACTGGTCACGGCGGGCAAACATGGCCAAGCCGTCGAAAACGATCCAGTTGACCTCCAGGTCGGCCGACGTGGAGTTGCTCTTCGCATTGTTGGCCTGCTGGGAATCGCCGGTAAAGAACTGTTGGCGCGAATTATTGACGGCCGTGCGGCGCTGGCCGGTCAGGTTCACCGTCGGCAGCATGCCCGCATTGCCGATGGTATTGTTGTTGACGCTGGTTTGTTCCATATTCCGGGAAATCCGGATCTGGTAATTCTCCTGGAGGGCCCGCGCCACCAGATCGGCCAGGCTGAACTCCGCCTGGGCCTGGGCCGTACCCACCAGCAAAATGGCCACCAGGGGCAGCAGTAAACGAGCAATCCGCAGGGTATTAAGCATAAGCTGGAATGTTTTCTTCCACCACCAATTTCTTTTCCTTTTTGCTGGTGATGAGGGTGTAAAGCACCGGAATAACGTAAAGGGTGAGCGCCAGGGAGAAGACCAGGCCACCAATGATCGCAATGCCCATGGGAATCCGGCTGGTAGATCCACCTCCCAGTGCCAGGGCGATGGGCAACGCCCCCAGCACCGTCGCCATGCTGGTCATGAGGATGGGCCGGAAACGCTGGGTAGCCGCGTCAATCGCCGCTTCCCGGATGGTGAGGCCCTGCTCGCGGCGCTGGTTGGCGAACTCGACGATCAGGATGCCGTTTTTGGTAACAATCCCCACGAGTACGATCATCCCAATCTCACTAAAGATGTTCAGAGTATGGCCAAAGAGCCACAACGCGAGGATAGCGCCGCCAATGGCCAGCGGAACGGTCAGCATGATCGTCAGCGGATCGCGGAAACTTTCGAACTGTGCCGCCAGCGTCAGGTAAACCAACACCAGCGCCAGGAGGAAGGCAAAAAACAAGCTGCCTGAGCTTTCGCTAAATTCTTTGGAAGTACCGGCCAGGCTCGTGGTATACTTTTCGTCGAGCACCTCGCTGGCAATACTTTGCATCTCCTCAATACCCTGACCAATTGTAAATTCCGCTTTGGGCGCCGCCGAGAACGTGGCCGCCGCAAAACGGTTGTAGCGGTACAGCTGCGGCGGGCTGCTCTCGAGGCTGGTGCTCACCAAATTGTCGAGCTGCACGGGCTCGCCGGCAGCGTTGCGGACGGTGATGTGCGTGAGATCCGACGGTTCGTCGCGGGCCGTACGAACGGCTTCGCCAATGACAAAATACTGCTTGCCGTCTTTGATGAAATAGCCAAACCGCTGCCCACTGTAGAGCAATTGCAGGGTTTGGGCAATATCGGCCACCTCTACGCCCATCTCGCGGGCCTTGTTGCGATCGATTACCACCCTGAGTTCGGGCTTGTTGAATTTCAAGTCGAGGTCGACGGCGTCAAAAACCAGGCTCTCGCTGGCGCGGGCCATGAACGCCGGAATGATCGCTTTCAGTTCTTCCATGGTCGCCGCCTGAACCACAAATTGCACGGGCAGGCCACCGGATCGGCCCGCTTCGATGGTCTGCTCCTGCGACACAAAAGAACGGGCAAAGTTGTACTTGCGCATCATGGCGCTCAGTTCGGTAGCCAGCTGCATCTGGCTTTTCTTGCGCTCGCCAACCGGCTTCAACGTAAGCCGGACAAAACCACTGTTGATGCTGTTAGAGGAGCCAAAACCGGGGGAAGTGACCGACAACAGCGATTCCTTTTCGGGTAACGTATCCGTCAGGGATACGATCTTGGCCACGTACTCGTCCATCATCTCGTAAGATGTACCTTCGGGGGCCGTGGAGAAGATGCGCAGGCGGCCCTTGTCCTCCATTGGCGCCAGCTCCGACGAGAGTTGGCTGCCCAGCCCCAACACCAGGGCCACGGAAATGCCCAGGATCACAAAAGACAACCACTTGTGGTTCATAAAACCCGTCAGGGAACGCGCGTAGCCGAGGCCCATGTTCTTGAGCCCTTTACCGATGCTGATGCTCAATTTGCTGGTCGTCACGTCCTTTTTCAAGATCCGCGAGCTCATCATGGGCGTCAGGCTCAGGCTCACAAACGACGAAATGACCACACTACCGACGACCACAACCCCAAATTCCCGAAAAAGGCGGCCCGTAACGCCTTCCAAAAAAATAACGGGTAGAAAAACCGCTACCAGGGTGACGGTGGTAGAAATGACGGCGAAGAAAATCTCCCGCGACCCCGAAAAAGCCGCTTGCACCCGATCCTGGCCCTTTTCAACTTTGGAATAAATATTTTCCATCACCACAATCGCGTCATCGACGACCAACCCCGTAGAGAGCACAATACCCAGCAGAGTGAGGATATTGATGGAGAAATCGGCAATGTACATCACAAAGAAGGAGCCAATCAGCGAAATGGGAATAGCCATGATCGGAATGAGCGTGGTTCGCCAGTTGCGCAAGAAGAAGAAAATGACCAACACCACCAGCCCGAAAGCGATAAAAACAGTCTTCTCGACCTCCTCAATGGCCCGGCGAATGCTCGTGGTCGTATCCAGTGCGATGCCCAGCTTAATATCAGCAGGCAGATCGACTTTGATCTGTTCCACCCGCCGTTTTACCTCGTCGACAATTTCGATGTAGTTCGACCCCGGCTGCGGCTGGATCGCGATCCCGATCATCGGAATGCCACCGTTGCCGCGCAGGAGGCTGCGTTCGTTCTGGGGGGCCAACTCGGCACTTCCTACATCCTTGAGCCGGACGAGCGATCCATCCCGGTCGGCGATGAGCAGGTTGTTGAAATCTTCGGCGGTGGACAGGCGACCAAACGTGCGGATCACCAGCTCGGTGCGGTAACCCTCAATCCGACCACTGGGCAACTCGACGTTTTGAGCCTGCAGGGCATCGCGCACGTCGAGCGGCGTGAGCCGGTAGGCCGACAGGCGGTCGGGGTCCAGTTTCAGGCGCATGGAATAGCGCTTATCGCCCCAAATATTGATCTGGCTCACCCCACTGATCGTCTGTAGACGTTCTTTGAAGACGTTGAGGCCAATATCCGACAGCTCCAGCAAACTGCGCTGCGAGCTTTGTACCGTAAGGGCAAAGATCGTCTGGGCGTCGGCGTCGCTTTTTTGTACGACGGGCGGATCGGCATCTGGTGGTAAACTGCGGATCGCCTGCGACACCTTATCGCGGATATCGTTGGCGGCGTTGTCCATTTTTATCCCCAGGTCGAACTCCACCTTGATGGTACTGCGCCCGTCGGCGCTGATGGAGCTCATCGTCTTGATCCCGTTGACACTGTTAATCTCTTCCTCCAGTGGCTCGGTGATCTGCGACTCCATAATATCCGCGCTGGAGCCCGTGTAGTTGGTCGTAACCGTCACAATGGGTGGATCCACACTGGGGTATTCCCGGATGCCCAGGTAACTGAACCCGATGGCACCAAAGAGCAGGATGACGATGGTAAAGACCAACGCAAGTACTGGGCGCTGGATGCTTAATGATGATAAGTTCATGGGCTTAGTTCTCCATTTTTTCGACAAACATTTCCTGACCGGCCTGTACGGGTAGCCCGTCCTTGGCCTGCAACAGCCCGGCGACCATGATGGTATCTCCGGCGCTCAGCCCGTGCACCACCTCTACCAGGCGAGGAAATTGGATGCCTAATTTAACCGGTACTTGTTTGATGACGCCTCCCTTAATCTGGTACACCACCTGGTCATTCAACTGGGGCACTACCGCTTCGGCGGGCAGCAACAAGGCCGCGGGAATATTGTCCAGGGTAAGGTTGACCTCCGCAAAAGCGCCCGCGATAAGCTGGCCGTTCCGGTTGGGCACCAGGGCCCGAATGCGGAGAGCCCGGGTAGTTTCGCTGATGGCGGGTTCCGTCGCGTAGACGGTACCCTGGTAGGTCGCATCATCCCCGGAAATGGCAAACACTACGGCCTGCCCTTTGCGCACCTGGGTGGCATAGCGCTCCGGCACGTTGAATTCCAACTTGAGCTGGTCCATCTGCACCAGGCGCGCCACCGGATCACCCGCCGACAGGTAGGCCCCGGGGCTCACGCTGCGCAGACCAATCTGCCCATTGAAAGGCGCGCGAATGACCGAGTATTCGATCATCACGTCCAGTTCCTGTTTATCGGCTTCGATGGAGGCTACCAAAAGCGCCGCGTCATCCACTTCCGCCTGGCTGATGCCCTTGATCTCGGCCAGCTGCTTTTTTCGCTCCAGGTCGCGCTGCGCCGTTTGGAGCTGCGCCGCGAGTTTCTGTTGCTGAGCCAGCCACTGGCGATCGTCGAGCCGCACGAGCAATTGCCCTTTGGCTACCCGCTCGCCTTCTTTGAAGGAGATGGTTTTTACCAGTCCGGAAGTTTGCGCACTCAGCATCGCCGACTCCGCCGGCATCAGGGTACCGGTAACGCTGATCTTGTTGGCCACCGCTTGCGGGCTGACCACTACGTAGTCGGCCTGCATGACCTGGCTGGGCGCAACCCCGTTGCCGATGGATTCTGCTTTTTTGGAACACCCGAGCAAGGCAAAGCCAAGTGCTGCCAGGAGGAGGAGGTTAGTCGTTATCTTCACTTTGGACAAAATGGATTTTGAACGTGCTGCCCGCTTTTGACTGCAGGGCGGCACAAATTTGGTTTAAACCAGCTTCCAGGTCAGGAATACCCAACGCCGCAGCCTGGGTCTGGCAAATGGTGTCGGTTTCGTGGAGGGCCGTTTTGATCGCTGGAATGATCGCCCTGGCCTTGGGCGTTAGTTCCAGGATGTGAGCCCGCCGATCCTGGGGGTTTTGCCGGCGTACGATACAATCTTCGGCCTCCAGGTAGTCGAGCATCCGGACCACCGAAGCTTTGTCGATGTACAACTCATCGGCGAGGACGGTTTGGTTGAGGTTGCCTTCGTACGCTTCAATCACCACCAGTGCGTAGTAGTAACGATTGATGGGCAAGTGGGTCAGCCGTCCGGTAAAAGCACTGGCATAGGCTTTCGCCAATTCACTGAAAATCTTACCCAACGCGGGAGTAGCTGAATTTCCTTCCAAAACGGTTGCTCTTGAAATAGTTTACAATGTAAATTAAATACATGGCAACGTAATTACCCCTTGATTGTTTAAACCAAGTGGCTTTGGTGCATTCAACGCACGACTTCTTGCAGTAGAAATAAATTAAAGACCCAGACACTAGGGGTTGGAGATGACGCGCTGACCCGTTTTGCAATTCCCCACCGCAAGCACACGACCTATACGGCGAGGACAGCCAACAGCAGCCCATGAGGCCGTGCCGTGGATGAGTAGCAACTCGCTACCACAAGCACCATTTCCGGTCTTATCGGTGGTGGTTGGGGCTGCCCTGCTGATCCGTTTTTGAATGATCAGGGCAGCCCCGGCAATTTTACTTCCCTTCGTAAAGCGCCTCAATTTCGTGGGCGTATTTTTCCAGGATCACGCGGCGCTTCAGCTTCATGGTCGGCGTCAGTTCGGGCGTCGAACCGTCGTCCTTGACGGCATCCCAGGTAGCGGGCAGGAGGACGAATTTCTTGATCTGTTCAATCTTGCTGAACTTGGGATTCAGCTGATCCAGTATCTGCTGGTAGCGGGCCTGAACTTTTACGTTCTTCAGCACCTGTTCCATGTTCGTCCAGCTGATGTCGTTCTCCTCGCAGAAGCTCTGCAGGCTATCGGTAGCGGGAACGATGAGGGCAGCTACGAATTTGCGCTTGTCTCCCACGACCATCATCTGCTCGATGAGGAAGTCTTCCTTGAAGAGACTTTCGATCGGGGCCGGCGCCACGTATTTCCCTCCCGAGGTTTTGAGGAGTTCCTTTTTGCGGTCGGTAATCTTGATGAATTTTGCGCCGTTGGGGCCGGTTACCCAGGTGCCGATATCGCCGGTGCGGAACCAGCGTTCGCCGTTGATTTCTTCAATGACTTCGGCGGTAGCTTCGGGTTTGTTGTAATAGCCCATCATGATATTGGGCCCTTTGGCCATGATCTCGCCCTCACCCTCGCGGTAGTCGCCCTGGGTATCGATTTTGATCTCTACGTCGGGGAAAGGCTGCCCAACGGTGCCCATGAGCGCCCCGTGGGGTTCAAAACGGTTGAAGGTCAGGCCCGGGGAAGTTTCCGTGAGGCCGTAGGCTTCCCGCACCGGAATGCCGGCGGCCGAAAAAACCCGCATGATCTTTACCGGACACGGTGCTGCTCCCGTAAGAATACCCTGGATGCGCCCGCCCAGTGCTTCCCGCCACTTGCTGAAGATCAGCTTGTCGGCCACGGCCCATTTGATGGCTTCCAGCCCGGTTGGCTTATAGTCGTAGGCAAAATTATCGGTGAGCGCCAGCGCCCAAAAGAAGAGCGATTTTTTGGCGCCCGTCAGTTCCAGTCCTTTTTTATAAATTTTCTCGTACACCTTCTCCAGCAGGCGGGGCACCGTGGTGAAGAAGTGCGGCTTGATGGCCTGCAGGTCGCCCTGTTCGCCGCCCAGGTTATCGGTACCCGTGAAAACAATATTGATGCCATTGTAAATGTAGGAATACGAAGCCGTCCGCTCAAAAATGTGGCACAGGGGCAGGAAGCTTAAGGCGATCTCTCCCTCCTTCAGCGGCAAATAATCCCGGATGGCCGTCACGTTGCCCGCAATGTTCTCGTGCGACAGCATCACGCCTTTGGGGTTGCCGGTGGTACCGCTGGTGTAAATGATGGTCGCTAATTCTTCGGTGCGGACAGCCGCCATGCGCGCCACCACCTCTTCCTGACCTTCGTCAGAAAAGATCGACTCCCAGTGCTTGCGCCCCTCCTGCAGGTCAAAGGTATAAATGGCCTTCAGCGAAGGCACCTGATCCCAGGCGGTGTTCACTTTATCGTAGAGATCACCCGTGCCGGCAAAGCAGTATTTCACGCTTGCGTCATTAAAGATGTATTCGTACTCGGCCGGGCTAATGGTAGGATAAACCGGCACATTGATGGCGCCGATCTGCTGAATGCCAATGTCCAGCATAACCCATTCCGGGCGGTTCTTGTAGACGACGGAAGCGATCTTATCCCCGGGTTGCACCCCTAATTTGAGCAAACCCCGACTCACCTGGTTGGCCTTGGCAATAATTTCTGCGGTGCTGTAGTAGACCCATTGGCCATGCGCATTTTGGCCACCGACTGCTTTTTTCTGTGGGAAATTCGCTTGCTGATAATGTATAAAATCGAATAAACGTGTTGGTTTCATGCCGGATATTTAGAATTTTCCTTCTCTGACATTTTTTGTGGTCCAGCTAAAGTAAAGATGAAAAGCGACTGGTAAGGAGCGTCATTTTTACTTTCGATTGACCTCCAACACAAAAACCGTCAGAGAATCAGAATTTTTACCATTGCAAGGTATAAAAAAGCAAATAAAAAATAAGCTTATCACAACCATCCAGCTTTTTTTTCTGTTTTTAACACTTTTTCAAATTTACTGAATCTGTGCCCGGCCCCGGCCAGCCAACTGATCGAACTGGTGGGAAAAAGATCGGGTAGGGCCGTATGGTCCAAAACCTCATCGTCAGTAGCCAGATAAAAGCGCAACAAACGGGGGTTCACGGTTTCGTCGGCAGCTGCTCGCTGAGCTGCCAGCACGGGCAGATAAGCCGCCTGGAAGTGGTAATCGCGCTGCCCGGTCCAGGTTTTAAAATGACCAATTCCCCGCCCCGCCAAGGTTTGGTGCGGCGTCAGGGAAGGATTGAACAACAGCGCCGGCAGCTGGTAGCGCGCGCTGCCGCAGTAGGCATAAAATCCGCCGAGGGACGTACCGATCAGCACGAAATTTGGCGCCCGATAAGCGGCAATGTACTCGGCCAATAAGGCTTGCACTTCCGTTGGGTCGGCAGGAAAGTCGGGGGCCAATACCGTCGCCGCAGGAAACTGTCGGCGCAGGGCTTCGGCTTTCCAACCTTCGCCGTCGCTATTGAACCCGTGGATATAGAGAAACGTCATAACTTTATTTGTTACAAAGGTGTGACACGCAAAGCCCTACACTTTTTTAACTTTGCGCGGTGCTGTTGAAAAACCATTTATGCTGCAACGTTATAAAATTCTTACGGTAACTCATCATACGACGAGTTTAAAAAATATCGGACAATTTGCTATCCCTGGTGCTGACCAGGAGCAAATTACCCTTCAGTTGGATGCGATCAAAGAACAATTCGCCCTGGAAGAGCTCTATTACGTAGCTACCTGCAACCGCGTGCTCTTTTTGTTCGTGGGTGAAATGGCGTTGTCTGATAACTTTGTGGAGCGTTTCTTCCGCCTGGTCAATCCCCAGTTGGCCGACACCCCCATCGCAAGCGCGGTGAGTGCCCTGACGGGTATTGAGGTGATCCGCCATTTCTTTAAGGTCGGTGCTTCCGTGGATTCCCTGGTGGTCGGCGAACGGCAAATTCTGGGCCAGTTGCGCGAAGCTTTCGAGCAGGCGCAAAAACGCCAGCACATTGGCGACTACCTCCGCCTGCTTTTCCAGCGTATGGTGGGTGCGTCCAAGGCGGTCTATGGCAATACCCGTATTGGCGAAAAGCCCGTGTCCATCGCCTCGTTGGCGGTGCGCAAACTGTTGTCTTACCATTTACCCGTCGGCGCCCGTATCCTGCTCGTCGGGGCCGGACAAACCAATACCCTGGTCGGCAAATTCCTGCTGAAACACCACTACCAGCACGTAACGGTCTTCAACCGCACCCTGCACCGCGCCGAACAGCTGGCCGAAAAATTTACCGGACAAGCCTTTGAACTCCACCAGTTGGCCACCTATCAGCAAGGCTTCGACTGTATTATCGTTTGTACCAGCGCTACCGATCCGGTCATTACGCCCGACGTGTACGCCAGCCTGCTCCACGGTGAGTCTGTTGCCGAAAAAATTATCGTCGACCTCGCCGTACCCCACAACACGGCCCCCGAAGTGCTCCAGCAGTTCCCCGTCAACTACATCGAGATCGAAGGGCTGCGCCAGCTCGCCCAGGAAAACCGTGCTTTCCGCAAACACGAACTCACCCTGGCCAAAGACCTGCTCAACGAACACATCGACGCTTTCCCCGTCTACTTCCAGCAGCGCCTGCTCGAGGTCGCCATGCGCCAGGTACCCACCGAGATCAAAGCCGTCCGCGCCAAGGCCGTCAACGAAATCTTCCGCAAAGACATCGAACAACTCGACGACAGTGCCCGCAGTGTGCTGGAAGAGGTGCTTTCCTACATGGAGAAAAAATGTATCGGCATCCCGATGCGCGTCGCGCGGGAATCGCTGATTCCTTAGGGCATTTTGAGGTCGGAAGTGGGAGGTGGGAAGTCGGAAATAGGGCCGCGTGTAAAAGTTGGGTAAGTGTAAACGGGTAAACGGGAAGTCAGCATTTCCCAAGCTCCATCGACTTTCTTGAATACGAATTCTATTTTGACCTACTGTTTTCAAGTGCATTTTTTAGAAATGGAATAATCTGCTGTTCATCCATCGTTTCTACAATTTCCACGTCCTCACCTTGGTATTGATACACCAGCGCTCGGTATTCCTCCAGGCTCCAACCTCTTGTAAACTCAATATTTCCAGGTATTGGCAATTGCGCTTGATTATACCTGCAGGCTCCCGGAGCAAAGAAAACAACAGCCCATTTTTTGCTTTTTAACTGCGCTATAAAGTCGTGGTCATTTGATACGGAAACCATTTCGGGATATCCTAATAAAGGCGGTAAAACCGCCAGGGATCTCCTTCCCATTTCGGGGTCGCATCCACGAGCTAATATACTTTTCCCTGAATGATCGCCTACTTGTGTGGTATCATTTGTAGTGAGTATACGATCCATTAATTTATCTCTTGAGTCCATAGTCCTGATCGTTTTATTAGCTGCGCTTTTGTTTTGGCTTTGACAGGAGCGCATTAACACAAGCGTTGAAAGTTTCTTCCTATCTTAACTATTGTGTTTAATCCAATTGTCCAGCGTGTTAAATTCTTCCGTTGCAATTTCTTTAGCCAATTGAATTTGCGCTTCTGAATTTGGCCCCATGTAGGTGTATTCCTCAAAATAAGCCAACATTTGGGCAATTTCTCCAGCTCCTTCAAAAAAGCTTGAAAACACTTCTACTGGAACTTGATTAAAGCTGTACGCTTTTCCATTGGCTTTAAAAGCAGCCAAAATATCATTGAAGCTATTGACTGCTGTAGCTAGTGATAAATAATTGCCGTTCCCAACTTTATCAGGGTTTAAAAATGCTCCCGCAACTACTTTACCCAAGTCATTGATATCCGACATGTGGATAGCTTTTACCGCAGGATCAATAGGAAGTGTCCATCCTGTAGAACCGTCCTGTTGCGTTTGCGCTCCCATTTGTCCGGTAAGGTTTTGGAAATAGAAGGGAGCTTGAACAAATGTGTAGTTTTCAAATCCGGCCGCTTTGACCAATTCATCTACTTTTGCTTTCCCCGTAAAATGAGGAACATCAAATTGTCCATTACTTATTTTTTCTACATCAGGAAGGGTAGACCAAATAAAGTGATTGACACCTGCATCTTTTGCTGCTTGAATAGCTAGTTTACCTTGAGCAATTTCATCTGCACCTTCCCAAAAGTTCGTAACAACAAACACGCCATGTGAACCCTTAAAAGCTGCTGTTAATGAACTCAAATCAGTAAGGTCAGCCTTTACAACTTCATCTGCTTTACCCGAATACTTATCAGGATTCCGTGTAATTGCTCTTACCTTAAATGTAGCTTCTTTAATCAAGGCATTTACAACTCCTTTACCTTGTGAACCGGTTGCTCCGATTACTGCAATTACTTTATTTTCCATCTTGTATCTTGTTTAATGTTTATGAACAAAGCAAAGATAAAGTACCTCCGACAGACGTACCTATAAGGTATCTTAAGAAACGGCCTTAAGATGAATTAGGATTTTGCTATTTTCTTTCGAATAGCACTTAAAAACTCAGGGGTTACACCAAGGTAAGATGCGATCTGAACGTTAGAGATCCGATTAAAAAATTGCGGGTAACGTTTTAGAAAATCCAAATATCGTTCTTCGGCAGTCGAACTAATGTTTTGTATCGTTCTTTGCTGCAAAGCGACCATGGCATTTTCTGCTAAAATTCTAAAAATTCTATTGAATTTGGGGTAATCAACAAAAAGTTTTAGCTGATCTTCCTTTTTGATTTGAAGAATTATAGCATTCTCGACAGCTGCTATATAAAGTTTACTTGGTTCCTCCGCATGGAAACTACTAATATCCCCAATCCACCAATTTTCGATTGCAAATTGCAGGTTGTGCTCTTTGCCGTTATCATCAACGAAGTACATTCTGAAACAGCCCTCAACTACGAATGTGTTGTGCTTGCATATATCACCTTCCTGCAGGATGAACTGTCTGCGCTTAACCCTTCGTTCTTTGAAATACTCTTCCACAAAAGCCTGCTCTTCCTCTTCTAGAGGAAGCAGTTTATTGAAGTAGTCTATGAGGCGTGTTGTGTTCATTTTAATTCGCTATAACGTGGTAATAATACGCAACTATCCCTACATGTGCAAGCACTTTTGGCCGGGGGGCGCCTGGCGGGCGCATGTGTTTACCCGCTATTGACCTAGCTGCCGTATCTACGGCACGGGAAGCACACCTTTGCCCCTTTTCCACCCCTTTTAGTTAGCGTTTTTTATACATCTAGCTTAGATAACCGCTATGGATTCGATTAATATTTCGAAGGTTTCTTCTTTCTTGTTACCGATCAACAATTGCATTTCAAGGATATTTTCTCCTGCATAATTAGGCACCTCTACTGATTCACCACGGTACGTAGCTTCCATCCGATTAAACGGAATAGTGATGGTTTCCCATTTATCGCCACCTGTAGTAGGAAAAGTAAAACCGTAAGAATGACGCCCATTTGGTGTTCTAACGCGGAAGTTGTACGCTTTGCCATCCCCTTTCACGAGCAATACAAAGGCCACCGATTTTTCAGCAATTACGTAAGGGTTCTTTTCTACCGTTTGGTGGATCGAACAAAAACCACCATTGTTTTCTAAAGAAACGCGACCAGAGAAATGCGCCTGATTTTCGGCTGTGATCTTGAGCTGGCTGTCGGAGCGCCCCCCCATAACGACATCATCCTGTATACGCCAGTTGCCTTTACCTTGTTCAGAAAAGCGGTAAAGGATTACGCTGGTCGAGTCAGATTTCGCATCCTTGTGATCTGTACTATGCGTATCAATATTTTTATTTGGATTGGACATACAAGATGTTATTAAAATTGTAAAAATTAGTATTATTCGCATGCAGTGATAACTTCGATTGTTTGTTAATTGTTCAGTTTTTTTTGACAACTTCAAATAGCAAAAAATACAGTTTAAACAGGTTCTAAGTAACGCTTCCTTTAGCTTGGGGGAACATCAAAAAAGCGCTTTATTACCAGCGGCTAATTTTTGACCTGGGGTCTCCCGCCTCACTTTTCCTCTTTTACACTTTTCCACCTCTCCACTTTTACACCTCTCCACGGCTCTTACTTCCTACCCAAACAAAAACAGCCATGATAAAAAATACCATGGCTGCTGATAAAAATCCAACTTCAAAAGGGGATTTCGCGAATCTTTATGTAGGGCTTTCCGCAGAAAGCTGAAACTAGTCAATCAATAATACCGTACCTTTAGTGAGGTCACGGGTAAATGCGTATCCGAAAAATTTGATAAAAGGGGGAAACCCATCACCACAAAATCGCTTTCCGATTTACGGCTCGGTAGCAAAAGTACAAAAAACGTGCGTTTTCCGCAAGGAAACGGTAGATATTATTTTTTGTAGCGGGCGTAGTGATCCAGTTCGTCGTAGAAATCTTCGCCGTATTTGCGGATCAGGGCTGCTTTCACGAAGCGGTAGACGGGTAGCTGGGCCGCTTTGCCTTTGTCGCAGGCAGCCGTACAGATATCCCAACGGTCGTAATTCAGGGCTTCAAAACGGGTTTTGGGGTTGTACGTCACCCGGATAGGATAAAGGTGGCAGGAGATGGGTTTTTGAAAAGTCGTGGCCCCCGCCTGCCAGGCTTGTTCGATGCCACACTGGGCCTTGCCTTCCGGCGTCAGGGTCATGTAGGCACACGGGCCATTGTCGATGAGCGTGGTGCGAAAAACCTCCTCTTCCTCATCAAAGGTATAGCGCCCCTCGGCGGCGATTGCGGCGCGGCCGGCCGGGCTGAGAAAATCCTTCACCTGGTGGTAAATATTATCCAGCCGGGATACTTCCTCGTCCTCGAGTGGCGCGCCGGCATCTCCTTCCCAGCAACAGGCTCCTTTGCAGGCATCGAGGTTGCAGAGGAACTGCTCTTCTACGACTTCGGCACTAACGATTTTATCTTGAATGATGATCATTGTCAGGATTATTGCGAATACAGGGCAAATATGCGGAACATTTATTTATGGTTCCCTACAATTGTCGTACTTTAGCCACCATTATATTACGTACAAAACGTATCCAAAAGTATTTGAAATTATGAAAGCTAAGATTCTCGTCTTGTTCATGTTGGTTGGAGGCATACTGGTTGCTCAGGAGCGTTCGGCTGTCGTTGAGCAATCCGTCGCCACATTGACGAAGCGTTACCTGCTCAACGAAACGCAAGTAGCACAAGTATACGTCATCCAGGAACGCCTGGAGCGCAACCTGGCGGAAATCGCGGCACTGGAAGCTACGGACTACCGGCTCTACCTGGGGAAAAAACAGACCCTCCGCACCCATACGGAAGGAAGTATCCGCCGAATCCTCAACGAAAACCAACGCGCCATTCAGCGCCAGGATCAGGAAGCCTACCGCCGGATGACCAGTGAAACCATCAAAAACCTCCAGCGCGAAGGCAAATCCAAGCAAGAAATTGAATTGGTCTTGCTCGAACGCGGGTAGCCTCCTTTACCTGGTTGCTCCATCAACGATGCACAGCCATCGGTTCTTCCCTCTTTAAACCAATAACGTTAATACAATAAATGGATCCTCTCAAACAGAGATTTTACGAAAAAGCATCCGCTTTAACCAAAGAAATGAAAGCCCTGCTCAAGGAGCACGGCCAATTGAAAGCCGACGAAGTCACCCTTAGCCAGATCTTTGGCGGCGCGCGCGGCATTAAAATGATGATGTGGGAAACCTCCGAACTCGACGCCAACGAAGGCATCCGTTTCCGGGGCTATTCCATCCCCCAACTGCAGGAACTCCTGCCCGCTGGCCCGCTTGGCGAACCCAAACCCGAAGGGTTGTTCTGGTTGATGCTGGTCGGTGAAATCCCTACGGCCGAACAGGTCGACTGGCTTAGCGAGCAATTCCGGTTGCGGGCAACGGTTCCCGAGCACACCTTTACTATGCTCGACAGCCTGCCAACGGATACCCACCCGATGACCCAGTTTATCCTGGCCATCACGGCTATGCAAACCGACAGCGTGTTTGCCCAGCGCTATGCCGAAGGTATTGCCAAGGCCGATTACTGGGATCCTACCTACGAAGACACCCTCAACATCATAGCCCGTTTACCCAAAGTAGCGGCCTACATTTACCGGCGCTCTTTCCACGGTGGCCAGCACATCGCACCCGACCCGCAGCTGGACTGGGCCGCCAACTTCGCCCACATGCTGGGTATTCCCGACCCCGGCTTCCAGAGCCTCATGCGCCTGTACATGACCATCCATGCCGACCACGAAGGCGGCAATGCATCGGCGCATACGGTGCACCTGGTGGGTTCTACCCTCAGCGACCCCTATCTCTCCTTCGCCGCTGGTATGACCGCCCTCGCAGGACCACTCCACGGACTGGCTAACCAGGAGGTGATCAAGTGGATCTTCGAAATGCTGGACGAACTGGGTACCCGAACCCCCAGCAAGGAACAAATTGCAGACTACATCAACCGGACCCTCGCCGAAGGCAAGGTCATTCCTGGCTACGGCCACGCTGTCCTCCGCCAGCCCGACCCCCGGTTTATGGCCCAGAAAAAATACGCCGAGGCGAACCTCGCCGATAGCGATATCGTGCAGGTCGTCTGGAAAGTGTTCGAAGTGGCGCCTGGCATCCTCAACGATTTGGGTAAAGTGAAGAATCCCTGGCCCAACGTCGATGCGCATTCCGGTGCCATCCTCGTGCATTATGGCCTGACGGAATACAGCTACTACACCGTACTCTTCGGCGTTTCCCGCGCCCTGGGTGTACTGGCCGCATCCTGTTGGTCACGCGCCATGGGTATGCCGCTCGAACGCCCCAAATCACTGACCAGTGAGTGGGTGAAAAATTTCATCAAAAAACAGCAAGAAGCTTAATATGAACATTCCTGACCATTTGCGCTATACCGAAGACCACGAATGGATTCGCCTCGAAGAAGGCAACATCGCCTACGTAGGTATTACGGATTACGCGCAGCAAGAATTAGACGAACTGGTCTACATTGAAGTAGAGTCGGTGGGTGAAACCCTCTCTGTTGGTGAAATCTTCGGTACCGTCGAAGCCGTAAAAACGACCTCGGATTTGTTTATGCCCGTCAGTGGAGAAATCCTGGCTTTCAACAGCCAGCTGGACGATTCCGATGGTGATGACCCGACGCTCGTCAATCGCGATCCTTACGGTGAAGGATGGATTGTGAAGATCGCCCTGAGCGATCCGGCTGAAGTAGACAAACTGCTGACCGCCGCTCAATACGAGGCGGTTATCGCCTAAGCTGCTTTTTTTTGTAAAAAATACAGGACTACACACCAAAGATCAAACACAATGCATCTAACCCGGCGTAGTTCTTTACTATTTGGCAGCTTTACTGTTTTTTGGGCCATTGTTATCCTGGTGTTATCGACGATGCCGGGCAAGCAGTTGCCACAAATACCGTGGTTGATGACGCCGGATAAATTTGGCCACGCGGCGGTTTATGCCGTACTGACCATTGGCCTTTACGGCACTTTGCGCACGTGGATCGTCCCGCGCACCAGTGCCTATCTGACCGCCGCCGCCCTCGCTGCTACCTACGGGATCAGTATGGAAGTGGTACAGTTTTTATTTTTTCCCGGAAGGTATTTTGAATTCTGGGACATTGTTGCTAATATTATCGGTGCTTTTTTGGCACTACTCGTTTTGAAACTAATTAATTATTAAATAAACCCTTTTTACATGGCTATGCTATTATTTGCAAAGGGTGGTTTAGGAAGCCTTTTCAAAGGGCTTGCTTCCTTGTTTACCGATAGCCAAGCCGGTTTCGAGGGTGGTTTTTGGGCCAACAGCTCTGCGTTGCTGTTGATTCTGATTCTACTCGTTGCAGGTTTGGTGTTATTGGCGAATCGCATGAAAGCGCATTTCAACCAGCAGACCGAGAAAGGTCTTGCCGGTGATCTGACCAACCAAGGAGATTCCTACACCAACCGCACCAAGTACGAGAAGGTTGACGCCTTCCGCTTGAGCAGTACCTTTTTCAACCTGGGTTTGGCTATTGCCATCGGACTTTCGGTCCTGGCATTTGGCTGGTCGCAGTTGGAGGAAAAAATCGTTATTCCCGAAGGTGCAATGCTGATGGACGACGATATCTCGGTAGAGGAAACGCCGCGTACGGCCGAACCACCCCCACCGCCGCCGCCGCCACCACCAGTTATCGAAGAAGTACCTGATGAGACGATCCTGGAAGAGAAGACCTTTGAATCCCAGGATATCAAGGCCGACGAAAAGCCACCACCGATCGTGAAGTCGGCGCCACCGCCACCACCACCACCACCACCACCACCACCGCCACCAGCGGTAGAGGAAATTTTCAAGGTGGTAGAGCAAATGCCTCGCTTCCCCGGTTGTGAAGACAAAGGGTCAGACAAAGAGAAGCAGGATTGTGCCCAGCAGGAATTGTTGAAGTTCATCTACAAAAACATCAAGTACCCTGCCATCGCCCGTGAAAACGGTGTGGAAGGTACCGCAGTTGTTACCTTCGTTATTGAAAAAGACGGTAGTGTAACGGATGCACGCGTAGTGCGGGATATCGGTGCCCAGTGTGGCGACGAAGCCCTCCGCGTAGTGAACCTGATGAACCAGCAAGGCCTCAAGTGGACCCCCGGCAAACAGCGCGGACGTTCCGTACGGGTACAGTTCAACCTGCCCGTGAAGTTCAAACTGGAGTAACGACAAGGTACGGGAGGCCTGGCTCTTAAATTCAGGTTCATCCGTATACAACAAAATGGCTAAGCTCAATCGTATTGGGCTTAGCCATTTGCTTTTACGGGCAATCGTCAGACAACTTTTGCCCAAAAATACCGTTTAAAAAAGGGGAAATGGTAGTCTCCTTTTGCCACAGCACACCCCAAGAAACAGCCCAGCAGATGATCAACTTACGTTATATCCTGATTTTTTTCCTCACCCTGGTTACCCTCACCCTGGGTTACGCCCAGGACGCCCGACTGGCACAGCAGTATTTCCAGAACGGTGAATACGAAAAGGCTTCCGAACTGTACGAAAGCCTGTACCAGAAAAACGGGAACAACGATTTCTTTTTCGATCGTTATTTCGACTGCCTGCTCGCCCTGGAACAATACCCGGACGCCGAGCAGGTGCTGCAAAAACAAATCCGCCGCGACGACGGCAACGTCAGGTTGTACGTATCGTACGGTACGCTGCTCGAACGCCTGGGCCGTTATGAAGACGCCGAAGCACAGTTTAAGACCGCCATCGACAAGCTCCCCGCTGACCAGTATTCCGTGACCCGCCTGGCGAATGCCTTTGTTACCCAAACCAAGTACAACTTCGCCATTGCGACCTACGAAAAAGGGGGCGAATTGCTGCGTGATGAACGCATCTTTTCCTACAACCTGGGCGACCTCTACCGCCGCATGGGCGAGAGCGAACCGATGATTCGCGCCTACCTCAATGCCATGGATGACGGCCCGGAAAGGGTCACCCAGCTGAAGACCATTTTCCAACGCACCCTGACAACGGAAGATTACCAGGAACTACAGACGCAACTCTACGACCGGATCCAGGGCGGCAACGACAACCCGATCTACGCTGAATTGCTCGCCTGGGTTTTCATTCAGCGCAAAGATTACCGCAACGCCTTGCGGCAAGTGAAAGCCCTGGACCGGCGTTTCAACGAGAACGGTATGCGCATCTTTGAACTCGGACAGATTGCCGCCGAAGACAAAGATTACGATGCGGCTATGCAGGCTTTTGACTACATCGTCACAGACAAAGGACAGGCTTCGACGCTCTACCTCGACGCCAAACGCGAAGCACTCCGCGTGCGGCGGCTGAAGCTGGTAGAAGGCTACGCCTACACCCTGCCCGAATTGGAAGAACTGGAAGGACAGTACCGCTCCTTCCTCAATGAATTTGGCTACAACAAAGCCACGGCGAGCATTATCCTGGAGCTGGCCGAACTCCAGGCCATCTACATGAACAAACTGTCCGAAGCCATCGCCCTCCTCTCAGAAATGATCGCCTACCCCGGTGCCAACCCCAATGTCCAGGCGGGGGGCAAACTCGCGCTGGCCGATTATTACCTGATGCAGGGCGATATCTGGGAGTCGACCCTGCTGTATTCGCAGGTAGACAAAGCCTTTAAAGAAGATATACTGGGCCACGAAGCCCGCTTTCGCAACGCTCGCCTGGCTTATTACAACGGCGACTTCCAGTGGGCCCAGTCCCAGTTTGATGTCCTAAAAGCTTCCACCTCCAAACTGATCGCCAACGACGCGCTCGACCTTTCTGTGTTCATTATGGATAACCTCGGACTCGACACCACCACCACGGCCCTGCAAATGTACGCCGACGCCGAACTCCTGGTCTTCCGCAACCAATTTGAGGCGGCCTTCCTGAAAATGGATACCCTGGCGACCGAATTCCCCGACCATTCGCTACAAGATGACATCCTCTACCTGAAGGCGCAGGTCTACCGCAAAAAACGAGATTACGAAAAGGCCGCGGCACTCTACCAGGAAGTCGTGGAAAAGTTTCCCGAAGATATCCGCGCCGACAATGCCCTTTTTGCCCTGGCAGAACTGAATGAAAAATTCATGGGCAATACCGAGAAGGCCAAAGAATTGTACGAATCGCTCTTTATTGATTACTCCAACAGCACTTTCGCCGTCGAAGCCCGCAAGCGTTTCCGGGCACTGCGGGGCGACAATATCTAGCAGCAGCCCGCCGCCAGCTCAGCCAACCGCAACCTAAAAAAGCCCTTCCAGCTACGCTGAAAGGGCTTTTTTGTTGGTAAAACCGCCGTTAGGCCGATTTACTTCACGTGACGCTCGTCGCTAACGGTCAGTTTATGACGGCCTTTAGCACGGCGGCGTGCCAGTACCTTGCGACCATTTTTGCTGCTCATACGTGAGCGAAAGCCGTGCTTGTTGGCCCGACGTCTTTTGGAAGGTTGAAATGTTCTTTTCATCGCTATATTATTTTGAGCAGCTAAAAACTGCCGCCTTTTTCAAAAAGTGAGGCAAAGGTAACACGAAAATTCTAGTTTTCCTAAAACCCGTAGATTTTATATGGTAAGAATATCCTTCTCTTTGCTGCCAATGATCTGATCGATCTTTTCGGTGTACGATTTGGTCAGGTTTTGGGCCTGGTCTTCGGCTCTTTTGCCCAAATCTTCGGGGTAACCGTCTTTGACGGCCTGCTTGATGCTGTCCATCAGGTCCTTGCGGGCGGTCCGGATGCTGATCTTGGCGTCTTCGCCCATGCTTTTGGCCATTTTGACGAGGTCGCGACGGCGTTCCTCGGTCAACGGCGGAATGGTTACCCGCACCATTTCGCCATCGTTTTGGGGTGTAACCCCCAGGTTGGCTTCGAAAATGGCCCGCTCAATGGGGCCGATCATACTTTTCTCCCAGGGCTGCATCACCACCGTACGGGCATCGGACACCGAAATGCTGGCCACCTGATTCATGGGGGTATCGCTACCGTAATAAGACACCATCAGCCCACTGACCAAATTGGCACTGGCTTTTCCGGTTCTCACTTTTTGCAGCTCACGTTCGAGGTGCACAATACTATCCGCCATGCTTTCTTCCGCAGTCTGGATGTATAAATCAATTTCTTCTTGCATAGTAATTATTCTTTGTACAAATCCAAAATCAGCAACAAAGATAGCAACCCTGTGCTAGTTTTCAAATGGTCACCAAATAAGACAAGGATAGCAGCTTGCTAGTCCCTGTTGGTCAGGTTGATGATCAGGTACAACAATACCACCAGCGAAGACAAAGCCGCCACCACGTAGGTAGTAGCAGCCCACCAGAGTGCATCCTTGGCACCTTCCTGTTCTTTGCCCCGGGTAAAACCGCTTTGATTCAACCAGGCCAGGGCGCGGTTGCTGGCATCGAACTCAACGGGCAACGTGACCAGGCTGAAGATCGTGGTAATACCAAAAGCCGCAATGGTAAGATATAACAGCACATTGCTTCCCCCCAATCCAAATGCCCCCAGTGCGAAGAGGAGTAAATACTGTTGTGCTTTGGCAGCAAAGTTGACCGCTGGCACCAGCGCCGAGCGCAGCTGCAACCAGGCGTAGGCATTTTTGTGTTGTACCGCGTGGCCACATTCGTGGGCAGCTACCGCAGCCGCAGCAACGTGACGCCCGTTGAATACTTCCGGACTCAGGTTCACCGTCTTGGTGGCGGGGTTGTAATGATCGGTGAGCATACCCTGCCCCTGCATAATCCTTACATCATGGATACCGTAATATTGTAGCATTGTGGCAGCTACCTCCGCACCCGAGCGGCCATTGCTCAGCGGAACATTGGAATAGTGGGCAAATTTCGACTTCAGGCGGTTGCTCACTACCATCCCAATGAGTGAAAAAATACCCACAATGATAAAATACCCCATAGTCTTGTCAATTTTCAGTTTAACACAATTGGGACGCAAACAACTACAAAAGGTTACGCTTGCTTAGTCGATCTGCTGAAAACCCGTGTAACTGTGTAGCACCTTGGGAATAGCAATCCCATCAGGCTGCTGGTTGTTTTCCACCAGAGCGGCAAAAATACGGGCTAAAGCCAGGGCACTCCCGTTCAGGGTGTGCGCCAGTTGGGTCTGCTTGCCGTCCCGGTAGCGCAACTTCAGCCGGTTGGCCTGAAAAGTTTCAAAATTAGATACGGAACTGACTTCCAACCACCGCTGTTGGGCCGCCGAGTAAACTTCGAAATCGTAGGTAAGCGCCGAGGTAAAACCCAGGTCGCCACCACAGAGCCGTAGAATGCGGTAGGGTAGCTCGAGCTTCTGCAGGACGCGCTCAACGTGGTCGAGCATTTCGTAGAGGGTATCGTAAGAGCGATCAGGGTGCTGAATTTGGACAATCTCCACCTTGTCGAACTGGTGCACCCGGTTGAGCCCGCGCACGTGAGCACCGTAAGAGCCCGCTTCCCGGCGAAAACAAGGCGTATAAGCCGTCATCTTGATCGGAAAATCCTCCTCGTTCAGGATCACGTCGCGGTACACGTTGGTCACGGGTACTTCAGCCGTAGGGATCAGGTAGAGGTCATCGGCAGCCACGTAGTACATCTGCCCTTCCTTATCCGGCAACTGCCCGGTAGCCGTGGCGGTGGCTTCGTTGACGAGGTGAGGCGGAATAATTTCTTCGTAACCTGCCGCAGTAGCTTCGTCGAGGAAGAAACTGATCAGGGCCCGCTGCAATTTAGCCCCCTTGCCCCGGTAAACAGGAAAACCAGCACCGGTAATCTTGACCCCCAGCTCGAGGTCGAAAAGGTTGTATTTCTTGGCCAATTCCCAGTGCGGAACAGCTCCTTCGCCCAGGTCAGGCAGCGGGCCACTCCAGTCTTTGAAAACCTCATTGTCTTCGTCCGTGCTTCCTGCCGGCACCGATTCGTGCGGCATATTGGGAACCGTGTAGAGGGCGTACTGCAGTTTTTCCAGCGTATCCTTCAGTTCCGTTTCCAGGACAGTCGCTTTTTCCTTTAGCTCGTTGACTTCCTGCCGCAAGCCCTCCGCTTTTTCGCGTTGGCCCGCTTTGAAAAGCTGACCGATCTCATCCGACAACTGGTTGCGACTGGCCAGCAGACCTTCGTGCGCCGTTTGCAGTGCTTTGCGTTGGTCATCGAGCTCAATAATCTGGTCAATGACCAGCAGGTCCGTGGCCTGCCAATTCCGTTTGCCCAGTCGGCTAAGGAGTAATTCCCTATTTTCGCGGATGAATGTGGTTTGTAACATTTGGTGTTAAGCTTAATTCCTCGTTTTGAACAAGTAAAAACCGAAAAAATCTCCCTAAAATCAGGAATTTTTGCAAAGATAGTATTTGGATTAAAAAAATAAGCTTATTTTTGCGCAGCAAATATGCTAAAGCTAAGTCCTCGCTATACGCTTACAATTACTTTCAAGCCGAGGATTTTTTACCGCAATTCTTAGTTTCCCCTGATCGTTCTATTTTTCTGCCCATTCTTCGTTTTCTTCGAAGATCGTGCATTACGAACCACAGTCATTGAGAAAAGCAAAACCGCAGCGTTGCAATAACCTAATCTTTCGATCTCAGGTAACCCCCTCAGATCGACTACTCTCTTAAACCTTCCGAAAGTAGATAAAGTAACATCACACCATTATGTTTGATATTTTGCAGTTGAATGACATGTTGGTTCCTGAACTCAAGGAACTGGCAGAGAAGATGGACCTTAGCGGCTACAAGCGCTTAAATAAACAAGAACTTATCCACAAAATTCTTGATCACCAGGCCATCATTGGTGCTGCCGATAAAAATACCCCGGCCAATGATGATCGGGGGAAAAGGCCCGTCAACGATCGAACCAAACTCGTCCGCCGGGAAAATGCGGAAGCAGAAGTAGACCGCCCTGCACCCATGAGTGAAGAAGACCGGGCCGCCCGCCGCGCCCGCGCTGTACGCAAAAGAGAAGAAGAGAAAAAAAGCAGCCCCACTACCGAAGGGGATAACCCTTCAGGTCGCCAGGATCGTCGTCGGGAAGGCGACCGTCGCGAAGGTGATCGCCGGGAAGGTGACCGCCGGGAAGGTGATCGTCGGGAAGGTGATCGCCGGGAAGGTGACCGTCGCGAAGGTGATCGTCGCGAAGGTGACCGCCGGGAAAGTGATCGCCGGGAAGGTGATCGTCGCGAAGTTGATCGTCGCGAAAGTGATCGTCGCGAAAGTGATCGCCGGGAAGGTGACCGCCGGCCAGCTCGCAACGTAGAAGAAGAGCAGGAAAAGCGGCCAGCAGTGGAAGCCAAAGCAGCGCCGAAGCCGAAGCCGGAACCCCGCGAAGAAGCTAAAGCAGAGCCCCGCGAGAAGCCCCAACCCGTAGATGTTTTTGATATTGACCTGGATGGTGTGATCGAAGGCGAAGGTATCCTGGAAATGATGCCCGATGGTTACGGCTTCCTCCGCTCAGCCGATTACAACTACCTCACTTCCCCTGATGATATTTACGTTTCTCCTTCACAAATCAAGCTTTTTGGTTTGCGTACGGGAGATACTGTTCTGGGTGCCGTTCGGCCACCTAAGGAAGGCGAAAAATACTTTGCCCTCCTGCGGGTTTCCAAGATCAATGGCCTGGACCCCAAGGAAGTAAGCGAACGGGTACCTTTTGACTACCTGACCCCGCTCTTCCCTACGGAAAAATACAAGATGACCACCTCTCCTACCGGTCGGGATTTTGGCAACCGCCTCATCGACCTGTTTACCCCCATCGGTAAAGGACAACGCGGACTCATTGTGGCACAGCCCAAGTCGGGTAAAACCGTACTGCTGAAAGACATGGCCAATGCCATCTCTAAAAACCACCCCGAGACTTACCTTATTATCCTCCTGATCGACGAACGGCCGGAAGAAGTTACGGACATGAAGCGCAGCGTGAAAGCCGAGGTCATCGCCTCTACCTTTGACGAACCCGCGGAAAACCACGTGCGCGTTGCGGGTGTCGTACTGGAAAAAGCAAAGCGGATGGTAGAATGTGGCCACGACGTATGTATCCTGCTGGATTCTATTACGCGTCTGGCACGTGCCTACAACACCGTAGCCCCGGCCAGTGGCAAGGTACTCTCTGGTGGTGTAGAAGCCAACGCTTTACAGAAACCCAAGAAATTCTTTGGTGCTGCCCGTAACATTGAAGATGGTGGTTCACTCACCATCCTGGCAACTGCACTGACCGAAACCGGCTCGAAAATGGACAACGTTATCTTTGAAGAATTCAAAGGTACCGGTAACATGGAATTGTCGCTGGACCGCACCCTGGCCAACAAGCGCATGTACCCGGCCATCGACCTGCTTTCGTCCAGTACGCGTCGCGAGGACCTGCTCATGGACAAGGACACCCTGCAACGGATGTTCATCCTGCGCAAGCACCTCTCGGATATGAAGCCCGACGAAGCATTCGAATTCCTCCGCAAAAACTTACTCCATACCGCTAGCAACGAAGAGTTCCTCACTTCGATGAATGGCTAGTCGTTGGTAACGCAACAAGGATAAATAAAAAGCAGCGCCGCTCCGATTCCCGGGGTGGCGCTGCTTTTTTTTCGGCTGCCACCGGTCAGTTGTAGGGTAAACGTTAATTTTCGTTGGCCTATAGGCCAGAAATCCCTAGTTTCGCGTTAGAAAGCGAGTTCTCCGTACAAATTAATAACAGCTGCATCCTGGTTGCAAAAATTCCCCCATGAACGCAAGAACATATTTCTGGCCCCGTTTATTGCTGCTCCTCCTCGTCATCATCGCTGGTAAAACGGCCCTCAGTGCCCAGGCGTTGGATCACATCCAAGGTGAATTGTTGGTACAACTGGCCCCCGGTACGGAGGCCGACAAATGGTTTTCGTCCTGGAACAGCCAACATCCGGCCAACCTGCAGCTGCTCCAATCCGAAATCGTCTCCCGACCCGCCAGGATTTGGCTGCTGACTTTTGCGACTACCCGTGTCCGGGAAGATGAATTACGCAAAGCCCTGCGGGCTGACCGGTCGGTCCAGGAAGCCCAGTACAATCACCAGGTGGAGTTGCGGGCCACCCCCAACGATGCCGCCTTCAACCAGCAGTGGCAGTACCAGAATACCGGCCAGAGTGGCGGCACCGTCGACGCCGACATCGACGCGGTAGAAGCGTGGAACCTGACCACCGGCGGCATCACCAGCACCGGCGACACCATCGTCGTGGCCGTGCTCGACAATGGGATTGACGTCAACCACGTGGATCTGCAGCGCAACCGTTGGTACAACCACGCAGAAATACCCAACAATGGCCTGGACGACGACGGTAACGGCTACATCGACGATTACCGGGGGTGGAATATCCTCAGTGACAACGACGACATCAGTGTCGGCGGCCACGGCACCTCGGTAGCGGGTATCATTGGCGCCGACGGCAACAACAGCAGCGGCGTTACGGGGGTCAACTGGTCCGTAAAAGTGATGATCATCCGCAACAACTTCAACACCAGCGAAGCAAGGGTGCTCGAAGCCTATTCCTATGCCCTGGAGCAACGGCTGCGCTACAACGAATCGGGCGGCGCAACAGGGGCCTTTGTGGTGGCGACCAACGCTTCCTGGGGCGTGGAGCGGGGCAATCCGACCGATGCACCGATCTGGTGTGGTTTTTACGACATGCTGGGCGAAGCGGGTATTATCAACTGCGGCGCTACCGTAAATAAAGATTTCAATATAGAAATAACGGGCGATCTGCCCACTGGCTGCACCAGCGATTACCTGATCAGCGTAACCAATACCGACCACAACGATGTGAAAGTGCCGGCTGCTGGTTATGGTGCGGTATCCATCGACCTCAGCGCGCCCGGCAATGGGGTCTACACCCTGGCCAATGGCAGCAGCTACAGCACTTTCGGAGGAACATCCAGTGCAACCCCGCACGTGGCGGGCACGGCGGCGTTGCTCTACAGCCTGGATTGCCCCTCCCTGATGGCCCTCGTACAAGCCGACCCCGCCGCGGCGGCATTGCTCATCAAAGAAGCCATCCTGGCGGGGGTGGATCCGATCCCTTCCCTGGCCGGCATCACGGTTACGGGCGGACGCCTGAATGCCAACAACAGCCTGCGCTACCTCCAGCAACGCTGCGCGGGTTGCCTGCCCGCCAGCTCTTTTCGGTTGGCCAACCGCACCGCTACCCAGGCTACCCTCACCTGGAACACCAACGACAGCCTGGCCTCGGTCGATATTCGCTACCGGGCCGTAGGAACAACCGCCTGGACCTTGCTGACCGCAGCACAGAGCCCCCTGTTATTGACCGGACTCACCCCTTGCCAGGCGTACGAATACCAGCTGCAATCCAACTGTTTCAGCAGTACCATCCCTTTCCAGAACAGCCAGTTTTTCACCACCGATGGTTGTTGTGATCCACCGGCTAACATCGAAATTTTAAATATCAGCAACGAATCCGTCTATTTTTCCTGGGACGCGGTATTTGCGGCCCAGGGCTACCAGCTGCGCTGGCGCGAGCAAGGCACCACCACCTGGGAAACCATTACCACGGATGGACCTTCCTGGACGGTGGAAGGATTGGGGGGGTGTGTCGTTTACGAGTACCAGCTTCGCACTTTTTGCATTGGCACGGCCACCGACTGGACGCCGATCCAGATTTTCCTCACGGCGGGTTGTGGCCCTTGCCTGGAACTGGACTATTGTGTGCGCCTGAATATCTTGTCAACTGACGCGGAATACATCCAACGGGTAGAGATCGGTGGCTTTTTCAGCAACAGCACCACGGGTTCCCCCACGGGCTACCAGGATTTTGGGCTCACCTTACCTGCCCTGAACCTGGAAGCAGGTGGCGCTTACCCCATCCGGCTAACCCCCGGCTATCCCACCACCGACATGTTTCCGCAGGCCTGGCGCATCTGGCTGGATACCGACCACAACGGCAGCTTTACCACCAATGAGATCATCTTCCAGGCCGCCGCTTCGTCCGCAGCCGTCGATGGCGTACTTAACATCCCCGCAGCGACCAACCTTGGCGTTACCCGTATGCGGGTGCTCATGCAGTTCAACGTAGCGGGTAGCCCCTGTCCTTTTACCATGGACTTCGGTGAGATAGAAGACTATTGTGTAGCTGTTGTGCCTTCGAGCAACTGCTCCAGTCCGACGGGTTTCGTGCTGGATCGTGCCGACTTTACGTCGGCCACCATCAGCTGGACCCCCGTCGCCGCCGCCATCGCCTACGAAGCCGATTTTCGCGCCAGTAGCGCGATCGATTGGCAACCCCTGCTGGTCACCGGAAATTCGGCCCAGGTAACGGGGTTAGACAGTTGCGCCAGTTACCTGATCCGCGTAAAAACCAGCTGTACCGAGGAACAAAGTTTGGGCTACAGCACCTTTGAATTCAATACTTGTACCGTAGGGGTACAGGCATTTACGGACCATGCGGCCGACTGGCAGGTGGCGCCCAATCCTTTTCGGGACGTGCTGCAACTCAACTGGCTGAACCCAACGCCGCCACCTCCGTCGCTGGAGATGGTCCTGTTCGATGCAACGGGCCGGCGGCTGCGTAGCACCAGGTGGCCAAACGGACAGCTTCAATGGACGCTGGATACCACCGCCCTCCCCGCCGGACTATATACCATCGGGATTTTCCAGCAGGGGCAGCTGTGGCAAACCCGTCGGGTAGTAAAAACCGACTAGCGCCTGTTTTCAGGCCGTGGTTCTCAGATATTCCACTTATCTTTGGAAATACAAAGGCATGCGGCATCTATTTTTTTACGGCGTGCAATTTTGCTTTACAGAACAACTTCGGAAGCGGATAATGAAATATATATTACTATTGGCACTCTGTTTGTGCACGAGTGTACTTGCCTGGAGTCAGAATGCGGATATTGAAGAGATCAAACAAGCCCTGGCCGAAGCCAGTGATAGCCGGGAAAGGATGGTCTTGCGCTACGAACTCGCCGAAGCCTTTTTGCGGGTAGATGCCGAGCAAGCCGAGGAATACGGCAAGCAAGCCTACAACGCCGCCAGTGAGCAAAAAAACAGTGGCATGGCGGCGCGGGCAGCCTACCTGGTGGCCCTGGCCTACGAACGGCAGCGCGATGATCGCAATACCGAAGTATGGCTGCGCACCACCCTGGGGCACGCCAAACAGGCGGGCGACTCTGACCTCATTATTCGCTCCGTGGACAAGCGCTCGCAATTAGCGGTTAAAGACCGCAACTACCGGCGGGCCTACGAGATCAACCAGGAAGCCTTTACCTACCTCAGCCAGAATGGTACCAGCATCAGTGACCTGGAAGCCCGCTACGAAACGCTCCGGGGCCAGATCGACCGCGAAAAGCGGGGCTTGCAGCAAGAAAAAGACCAACTGGAATTCCAGGTGCGCAACCTCCGCCGCGAAACCGACGAGCTGAGTTCGGATAAAACCGTGCTGGAGCGCCGTACTTCGCAGTTAAGCGAAGCCAACAAGGCCAAGGAAGTCGAAATTCAGAACAAAACCGAGGAGTTACTTTCGGCTACCGAACTGAAGGAACTGGCAGAAAAGAAAGCCCAACAACGCGCCCAGGAGGTGGACCAGTTGAGTGAAGCCGTAGCCAAAGAGCAACTAATCAGTAAAGAACAAGAAAACGCCCTGATTATTGCGAAACTGGCCGCCCAAGAGGCGGAAGCCAAAAGCCAGCGCCAACAGTTCTTCCTCTACGCCGCCGCCGCCGCCGCCGGAATCTTATCCATCCTCGCTATCCTGCTCTTCAGCCTTTTTGCGGCCAAACGCCGCTCGGCCCGGTCACTGGAAGAAAAGAATCACCTGATCGAAAAAGAACGCAGCCGCTCCGACGAATTGCTGCTCAACATCCTGCCCGCCTCCATTGCCGAAGAACTCAAGCAGAACGGCAAAGCCAAAGCCAGACAATACAAAGAAGCTACCGTCTTGTTTTCGGACTTCATCAACTTCACCCAGATCGCCGAGCAGCTCTCGCCAGAGGACCTGGTGCAGGAACTGGACAAATGTTTCAAAGGCTTCGACTTCATCATCAGCCAGTACGACGATATTGAAAAAATCAAGACCATTGGCGATGCTTACATGGCCGCCAGCGGCCTGACCGACCGCAAGAGTCTCCCCAATAACATGATCCGCGCCGGCCTGGAAATGCAGACCTTCCTGGAAGAACAAAAACAGGAACGCCAACGCCTGGGTAAACCCTACTTCGAGGCGCGCATCGGCATCCATACCGGTCCCGTGGTAGCAGGCGTGGTAGGTGTGAAGAAATTTGCCTACGACATTTGGGGCGATACCGTCAACACCGCCTCCCGCGTGGAGGCCAATGGCCAGGCTGGCCGCGTTAACATCTCCGAAACCACCTATGGCTTCATCCGCTACGCCTTTGACTGTGTACACCGCGGCAAAGTGGAAGCCAAGAACAAGGGACAACTGGATATGTATTTTGTGGAGCGGGAGATTAAGGAGGGGATAAACGTGTAAACGTGGACCGAAGTCGGAAGGCGGAGGTGGGAAATCGGAAATGGCTCACGCTGAAGACGTGGCAGGCAACGCTGAAGACGTGGCAGGCTGCGGATAAAAGTAAAGGTGTAAAAGGGGGAAAGGTGGACTGAAGTCGGAAGGCGGAGGTGGGAAATCGGAAATGGCTCACGCTGAAGACGTGGTAGGCAACGCTGAAGACATGGCAAGCGCGAGCACCAAATCAAGAAGCAGGTATCTCAAACAGCGCCTTTTTCACCACAATCGGTAGCTTTTAACGCCAAAAAGTTGTATATTTAAAAAGAATTGGTCAAATACATGAGCGGCTTGCCGTTTTAATGCGGTGAGGAAGATCGTGGAAACAGCCAATTTCTCCTATTACCCAACTTCGCCCTTTAACACCATGCACACCTCGAAACCCGTATTCCTGTTTGCTTTCGCAAACGACGAAAACCAGTCTCTTCGACTCAGCGAAGAAGAGCGATCCATCAGCGAGTTGCTGGCGGCTGCCCATGACCAGGGCCGAATCGAAGTCATTCAACTGGGTCATGCTACGTTGGAGGGGGTTTACAAAGCCTTCAACCGATTTCACAACCGCATTGCTGTCTTCCATTACGGAGGGCATTCCGACGAGGCCTTCCTGAACCTGGAAGATGCGAATGCGCGTTCCTCTGCCTTGAGTACCCTGATAGGCCAACAGCAGCAACTGAAGCTGGTATTCCTCAACGGCTGTGCCAACCAGGAGCAGGTAAAAACCCTGTTTGACCACCACGTGAAGGCCGTCATTGCCACCAGCTGCCCCATCGATGACCAACGCGCCCTGCATTTTTCCGAGCAATTTTACCACGCCCTCACCCACGGCAAAACGATCCGGGAAGCCTTTGCTACCGCGAAAGCGCGGGTCGAAAATGATGATGCAACGCTGAAAATAACCTGCACGCGGGATGCCTCCTTTGTGGGCGTCCCCGGTGAACTTTTCCCCTGGGGGTTGTACGCCCAGGACGACAGCGCCCTCGACTGGGTATTGCCACAGCCCCTTTCACCCAGCGACAACCTCGATTTTGTCCAGGAGGTTACCCTCCAACTGCCCGACGTCAATAAGGACCTGGTGCGCGCTGCTTTCGCGGGAATGGCGAGTTGTAATCCGCGCTTCGAAGCCTTGTACCAACTATACCTACAGGACCCCAACAGTACTTTTTTCAATACCCTGCAGAATACCCTGCTCGATAGCTTTCCGTCTATGGTAAGTGTGCAGCTGCGGGATTTGTTTACCCCGGAAGGCCGCTCGCTGGGAAGGGTGCGGCTGCGGGAACTGAGCGAAGCCTACACCACCCTGGCACGCCTCCTTTGCGCCATCGCCATGGCCAACTTGTGGGATGCGGCAGCGGGAGCGGCCAAAAAGTTCATCATCCGACCAGCCTACCTCGAGGATATTGCCAGGTACCTGAAATGGTCGCCCGTCAGTGGCACACCAGTCGACTATTTTTGGCTCATTCGCACCATCAGTTGCATATTCCAGGAAAACGCCGTGGTTCCCTACGTCAGCGAATTGGTAACCCTGGATGCAAAAATGCGCGACGCCACCGCGGCTTACGACGCCTACCGTTTCCTGGAACAAAACCTACGCCAGCGGCTCATCGCCAACGATATCACCCGGGAGGAAGTAGAACCGCTCTGCCAAACCGCCGAGCAGCACCTGGGGATTTTGCTCCAGGCCTGTGCTTTCCTGTGCAATTACCAACTGGTGGCCGTGAAGCGAATTTCCGTGGACCTCCCGCGCATGGATCCCTCGCCCACCTTCATCCACCAAAAGGCCATCCTGAAAGGACGCGACTACGCCACCATCGATATGGAGCCCATACGCCGCGAAGGCACGAGCAGCAACAATTCGGTCTTTATTACCCGCAACGTAGAAGAAGACGGTTTGCCCCTCAATCTTTCGCCTTTCCTTATCGATCAGAATGCGTTTAAAGTGAAACAGCAATACTTGCCCAAAATCTACTTTTTCGACGGCATGAAGGAAGAGCAGCTGCATTTTTCGCACGCCGACACCATCGACCTCGACTTTGTCGTGTCGGATGCGGCGCATGACCCCCGTTACCAAAACCTGGACGGGCTGCTCACCGGACTGAAACTTTTTCGCCAGCACATTGGCCTGACCAGTTAAAATAACTCCCTCTTCTTACACCTTCTATAAAAAGCAGGCTCTGATGAAGATATACACCTACACCCCGGGCAAATCAATGGGTTCTTCCGCTGTTTATTTTCAAATCAGCAGCACGGAAGCCACCCTCTCCAGCCCAGTATACGAGAACGTAGTGGCTTGTGAAGCGGCCATTAAAGCATTGGTACTGCGGTTGCGGGCTACCCCAAAAAATGGGCACGACTTCATCCAACACACCCCGGCAGGTTACCAACTGCGCCTTTGGGGGGAAGTACAGCCCCTCGCGAACGGGCACGTTTTTGCTGACAAGGAAAAGGCACAGGCCATACTGGCTAACCTCCGCACCCACAGCCAGGCGGAAACCATCCTGGTCACCCGCTATGAACTGGCGCCGGACGACCAACCCGCTTCCCGCTCCCTGAACAAACCGATACCTCAGCAACAAGAGGGGACGGCTACCGCCATCGACAACGATTACCTGAACCGTCCTTCGGTGACGGGAACCCCCGATTTTGAACGATTTACAGCAGTAGTGGCGGGCGCGGAGCAGTATTTTTTTCACGTCAATGACGAAGCGGGCCTGGCCCTGTTGTGCAGCAAAGGCTACCAATCGGCAGCCAATCGCGACAGGGGCCTCCAGGTGGTCGTCCGCAACCTGGGCCACCGCGATCAATTCCACCTGGAAACGGCTGATGACCAATACTTTTTTGTGCTGCACGCCAAAAACAACCAGGAAATTGCCCGCAGCCGCACCTTCTATTCCAAGGCAACGTTGAACGACGCCATCGACTGGCTACAGGCCCAGGCCCCTACTTGGATATTCCAATATTTAACCGGTTGTCACTGGCGAAAAACAGGAGATGCTACCCTCCGGTTCGCCGATAACACCCGGGCACCGGCTCCTGACCCGGTGCCGGATCCGATACCTGATCCCGTTCCTTACCCGTTACCCGATCCGGTGCCGGATCCCATTCCCGAGCCTTTTCCGAAACCAGCACCCGAGCCCGAGCCTTTTCCGTTACCCGATCCCGTTCCCGACCCCATTCCTGACCCGGTACCAGGCCCTACACCTAACCCCGTGCCGCCCGTGTACCCGCCCTTGCCGGTGGTGAAAGACCTGCCCAAACCGGCTGCCCGGTCACCTTGTGCGCCGATCTTTCCGTTGTTGCAACCTTTCGGGTTGGCCGACCTGGATTTATTTTTTGGGCGGGACGAAGCCGTGGCAGCTCTTTACGAAAAAACCTTCGACACCCGGTTGCTCGTGGTACACGGCGCGCAGGGCGTCGGGAAGACCAGCCTACTCCAGTGCGGCCTGGTCAACCGGATTCCTGCCCACCGCCGGGAAATGGTCTATATTCGCCGGCAAGGCAATATTAACGATACCCTGGCTCGTACCCTCCGGCAAGCCGCTGCTGCGGCCGGCAGTGAAGCCGTGTTGGCGGATTGCACCGCGCGGGATGCCCTGGCGCAGTTGTATCAATTTGGTTTCAAACCCGTCCTCCTGATCTTTGATCAACTGGAAGAATTGCTGGCCGCACCCAATGCGGTAGCCGAGCAGCGCCAGTTTTTCGGTTTTCTCCAGGAACTGCTGGCCGATCTTTCCTTTCCCGCCAAGGTCATCCTGGTGGTGCGCGAACAATATTTGGCCCAGCTGAGCGACTTCGAGGAGTTGGTACCCACCCTCTTCGACCACCGCTACCACGTGCAGCCGTTGGCGCAAGACGCGGTATCGCCCGTCGTGGGTGGCCTCCTCAACGGCCTGGCCAGCCGGGGCAGCATTGGCCTGGACCAGCCGGCGCTGGTAGCCCGCAAGGTATACGATCAGCTGACGGCCAGGTCGCCAGTAGTGGGCTTGAGCTGCCTGCAAATCTACCTGCACCAGTTGCACCAGCAGGTGTGCACCAAGACCCCGGCGGGGCCACCCGTCTTCAGCCCCGGACTGATCAACCAGGCCGGCACCGCCGAAGAGTTGATCCAATCTTACCTGGGCAATAGGATAACGGAACTGGAAAAGCAATTGCCCACCGACCAGAGTCCGGCTCTGACCAACACCGCCGCCCAGGAAATTGAAGACCTGGTGCAACTGCAAAACCAATGTGGCTGCACCGATACCCCCACCCGCAGCTACTGGTTGTGGCAGTGGTTCCGCCGCAGCCAAAGAACCCGCTGGCTCTCCCTGCTGATGTTGCTTTCGCTCTTCGGTTTTTTGGGTAGCGCGGGTTCGCTGTTTTATACCTTCATCTGGCTAAAAAAACAAACACCCTGTGAAATCACCCGCCAGGCCAATACCTGCGAAGCTTACCTCAACTACCTCTTCAAATACGGACAAAACAGCGATTGTGCGGCCGAATTCGGGGAGCGCCTAGATTTGCTGGATTGCCCAGCCTGGCAAGATTACCAGTTGGCCATCACCCTCAATACCTGCGCTGGCTACTGGAGTTATATCGAACGCTACCAAAATACGGCGCTGCACTTGGAATCATTTTACCAGCAGGTGACTGCGCTGGGCTGTGCCAGCCGGACAAATACGGTTTACCACATTGACACCTTGCGGGATACCATCTATAAAACCAGGTATGTAGAAGTAGGTATACCTGCGGACTATGACGAAAAAGATTCGATCCCCCCGTCGCTTTGTAAGGATATCAATGGCATTCCGACGCTTACATTGGGCCCGTTGTGGATGATGACGAATGACCTGAATGGGGGTACCCAATACGACTGGGTGAATGCGCTGTCGGCTTGCCGAGAACTAGGCCCCGGCTGGCGGTTGCCCTGTGTGGGGGAAATCGAATTTATCCTGGACAAGCACTATAGCCACCAAAAAGACCCAACCAATGCCTACCTCCATCTTTCTCAAGGAGAATGCCCCATCGCCATTCGTGGCCAATTTTGGACCGCAACGGAAGCAACGGATCAAGCGGGCTGGTCGATCCTCTTTGATAGCGATGATGAAACCATCAGACTGATCGCTACTACGGATAAAAAGACGGCATTACCTTGCCGTTGTGTAACCAGAGATGTGACCGCTGACTCCGGCATGATGGAATGCCTGGAAAAGGATGTGTACCGAAAGCGGTATAGATAGTAGATTTTCCAGCACCATAACACCCGCCTGGTTCCGCCAGCAAACGACCATTACCCGACGGAATACCTATAAACCAAAAGCGCTGTGGCGCAATCCTGCACAGAAGTTATATATTTGTCGGAAAATAATAAAACCGACGATGAAAGCAACGCTACTGACCTCCTTTATATGCTTATTCCTAAGCCTCGGACTGGCGCAAAAAGATGCCCGCCTGGCCCAGGGACTTACCCCACTCAGTAGTGTTCCGGTGGCCCGTATGCCCCGCCAGGACAACGCCCAACTGCAGGCCACCGAAGCCGCCCGTCGGGGCCCGGGCGTCGCCTGGAACTACGCCACCAACATCGCTGTCGACCTCGACCCCAATAATAGCGGCCAGTGGGAAACCACGCCCGCGGGCGTTGTGTGGCGCCTCCGGATACAGTCGCCGGGCGCTTTCTCCATCAACCTCGGTTTCAGCAAATACACCATGCCTGCGGGCGGAAAATTGATCTTGTACCAACCCGACTATTCCCAGGTTATCGGGCCCTTCACCCCGGCCGACAACGAAGAGCACGAGCAGTTGTGGACCCCCCTCCTGCCTGGCGACGAGTTGGTGATCGAAGTGCAGCTCCCCGCGCGTGGGCCCGATGCCCTCCAGCTCAAGCTGGCTTTCGTCAACCACGCTTTCGAAGATTTCAATGCCGTTATTTCGGGCTCTTGCAACCTGGATGTCATTTGCGGAGCCGCCGATGGCTGGGGAATCGTAGACAATTACCGCGACATCATCCAGTCGGTAGCGGTGATCTCTACCGGTGGCGGCACCTTTTGCACCGGCTTCCTGGTCAACAACGTGGAAGAAGACTGCACGCCATTTTTTATGACCGCCAACCACTGCGGCATCAACGCTGGCAATGCGCCTTCGCTGGTCACCTACTGGAACTACCAAAACAGCACCTGCCGGCAACCCAACACCGCGGCCAGCGGTGGCCCTGGCGACGGGCAACTGAACGATTTCAATACTGGCGCCATCTTCCGGGCGTCCCGTTCCAATTCTGATTTCGTGCTCGTCGAACTCGACGACCCCGTCTCCCCGACGGCCAACGCCTACTTTGCCGGCTGGGATGCCTCAGGGGCGGCCATCAGTAGCGCCGTGGGTATTCACCACCCCCGTACCGACGAGAAACGCATCAGCTTTGAGAACGATCCGACCCAATTCACCACCTACAGCAGCAGTACCCCCACCACCAACTACACCCACGTCAGGGTCGTCGACTGGGATACCGGTACCACCGAAGGAGGCTCTTCGGGTTCGCCCCTCTTCGATCAAAATTCGCGGGTAGTAGGGCAGCTGCACGGCGGTGGCGCGGCTTGTGGCAACGACCTGTCTGACTGGTATGGCTCCTTCGCCATCTCGTGGAATGCCGGCGGATCGGCCAGCTCCCGCCTGCGCGACTGGCTGGACCCCAACGACACCGGCACAGAAGTTATCAATGGCCGCTGGGCCAACAGCTGCGGCTTTTCCATCAATGCCAATCCCGTAGTGCGCCAGGTTTGCAAACCCCAACCGGCGAGCTACACCATCGAGGTCGGGGGCGGCTTCCCGGGCAACGTAGCCTTATCGTTGAGCAATACCCCACCGGGAGCGACCTTCACTTTCAGCCCCTCGCAAGTAGCCCCTGGCGGCACTTCTACCCTGACGATACAAACCACCAACGTCAATCCGGGTACCTACAATTTCACTGTCATCGGCAGCAACGGGGGCAACAGCGGGCAGGTTGGCCTCACCCTCACCGTGCTCGCCGGCACCAGTACGGCTCCCACCCTGCAATCGCCGGCCAACAACAGTACCAACGTCTTCCCCAACCCAACCCTCAGCTGGACCGGCGATGCCTCTGGTGCCACCACCTACACCGTCCAGCTGGCCACCAACAGCAATTTTACGCCCCTCGTAGAAACGGGTACCACGACGGCCACGACCTACCAGCCCACCAACGCCAACCTGGGCCTCACCCAGTACTTCTGGCGGGTACGGGCCAGCAATACCTGCGGTACCAGCAGCTTTTCCGGTGCTTTCAACTTCACCACCAGCAACATCAACTGCGAGACCTATTCTTCCAACTTCTCTACCACCATCAGCGATATCGGTACCCCGAGTATTTCAAATGACATCTCGGTGGGTGACGACTACACCATTGCCGATGTGACCATCCAACTGGAAGTAACCCACACCTACGTCGGCGACCTGGACGCCCGCCTCTTACCTCCCGGTGGTGGCAGCGTGCTCCTCTTTAACCGCCCCGGGCAACCCGCCAGCAATTTTGGCTGCGGCGAAGACAACCTCAACGTCAGTTTCAATGCCAATAGCCCCAATACCGCGGCTACCCTGGAGAATACCTGCAACCCTTCTTCCACCGGCCCGGGCAACAGCGGCCCGCCCTACGCCATCGAAGGCAGCTACCGGCCACTAGGCAACCTGGCGGGGTTGTTGGGCAACAGCAGCAATGGTCTTTGGACCCTCGAAATCAACGACAATGAAGCGGCCGATGGTGGCATACTGGAATCCTGGAGCGTGACGGTTTGCTACCAGGTGCCCGCCGCACCACCCGTGATTGTTACCAACAACGTACTGCAGGTGCCCCGCGGAGACCAGCGTCTCATAACGAATGCGTTCCTCGAGGCAACCGACGACAACAGCACCCCCAGTCAACTGGTCTACACCATCCGCAGCCTCCCCACGGAAGGAAATATTCGCCGCAACGGACAGGTGCTTGGCCTCGGCGCCACCTTCACCCAGGCTGAGATCAACAGTGGCACGATCAATTATATCCACAGCGGCGGGATTATTTTAAATGATGATTTTGATTTCGACCTCACCAATGCCGCTGGTGCCAGCGTAACCGGAAATACCTTTTTCATCGAAATTACGGTAGCCGCCATGGTGGCTTCCCTCAATCAAACGGCCTTCATTACCTGTAATGGCGACGATGACGCGGCCCTTTCGGTCACTGTTTCCGGCGGCTTACCACCCTATCAGTATGCTCTGAACGGCGGTAATTTTGGAGCCAGCAACACCTTTAGCAATCTCGGAGCTGGCAACTACACCGTAACCGTTCGCGATGACTTCAACGACGAAGTTACTACGGCTACCCTCACCATTACCCAACCCACTCCGGTTAGTGGAACGACCGCCGTTGACGGTAACCAGATTACCGTGACGCCCCAGGGCGGAACACCCGGGTATACCTACCGCCTCGACGGCGGCAACACCCAGACCAGCAACGTCTTCAGTGGATTGGCCAACGGTTCCTATACCATCACTATTACCGACAGCAATGGTTGTACGGGGATCGTCACCGCTACCGTCGCCGTCAACTCCCTCGTGGTGAATGCGTCGGTGGTAAATAA
>PZPC01000035.1:0-14077 GCA_003045895.1 Bacteroidota bacterium | reverse complement strand
TCACCGCTACCGTCGCCGTCAACTCCCTCGTGGTGAATGCGTCGGTGGTAAATAACATCACCTGCCACAATGTCAACGATGGCAGCATCATTGTTACCGTCAGCGGTGGTACGGCGCCTTTCCAGTACAGCCTGGACGGCGTCAATTTTCAGGAAGAAGCTACTTTTGCGGACTTAGCAGCCAGCACCTACCTGGTGACCGTGCGGGATGCTGCTGGCTTCCTGCGTTCGACCAACACCTTACTGATCACCAATCCGCCAGTCCTAACTTCCGTGGTAACGGTGGAAGGTGCTACCATAACCGTTGTAGCCACGGGCGGCACCGGTACCCTGACGTACAGTATCAATGGGATGGATTTCCAGAGCAGCCCGGTATTCCCCAATTTAGCCGATGGTATTTACCAGGTGAGCGTGCGGGATGCCAACGGTTGTGCGGTAGTGACCACCGTCCTTGTTGTCGTTAATAATTTACTGGCCAATGCGGAAATTATTGCTCCGATTTCCTGTTTTGGCGCGGAGGATGGCAGCATCCAGGTGATGGTTAACGGCGGCATTGCCCCTTTCCGGTTTAGCTTGAACGGCGGGCCTTTCCAGGCTGACAGCCTGTTTACTGGCTTGGGTACCGGCAACTACGCCATTGTCGTGGAGGACGCCGGAGGCGCCAGTTTCAATGCCAATACCATTGTACTGACGGAGCCAGGGATGCTCGTCGTCGACCTTTCCGTGCTACAGGACAGCATTGTGGCTACGGCCAGCGGCGGTAGCAGTCCGTATACGTATAGCCTGGACGGGGTAGTCTACCAGGCCAGTCCGGTATTTTACGACCTCGCCAACGGTGACTACGAAGTATGGGTTCAGGATACCGAAGGCTGTACCGTTAGTCAGCAAACCAGCATTTTGGTTGGCCTGCTGGCGGTACCAAAACCGGATTTACAATTTACCCTCTATCCGAACCCGACGACGGGGCAATTCCAGGTGACGCTCCGGCCAACCACTGGGCGTGTCCTGCAATGCGACATTTACAATGCCACGGGGCAGCTGGTGCTACGCCGGCAATTTGCGCAGGCGCCAACCTACTGGCAGGCCGAATTCGACCTCAGCACCTACCCTGCCGGCATGTACGAAGTGGTTGTCACCGACGGACAGTTGTGGGGGGTAAAACGGATAATTGTGGAGTAAAAACCAACTAGCGCACTTGTTGCCAGGCCCAGGCCGAGCGCATAATATCGGTGATATCGTAGGTGGGTTGCCACCCTAATTCGGCGGCGGCTTTGTCGTAATTGGCGTAGATCGCCTCGACGTCGCCCGGACGGGCGGGGCCGATGCGGTAATTGAGGCGCTGACCGGTGACCTGCTCGAAAGCGCGGATAGCTTCCAGTACGCTTACCCCTTCGCCAATGCCCAGATTAAACAGCTCACAATTGCTTTGCTGGCGGTTGGCCAACAGAAAATCCAGGGCCAGGGTATGGGCGTGGGCCAGGTCCATGACGTGGATATAGTCGCGTATGCAGCTGCCATCACGGGTGGCATAGGTGTCGCCAAAGACCGTCATTTCCGATCGTTTGCCCATGGCTGTTTCCGTAATGACGGGTACCAGGTTGGACGCTGGATTGGCGGACGCTTCGCCAATGAGGCTACTCGGATGGGCACCTGCGGGATTGAAATAGCGCAGCAACACAGTTTTGAAAGCAGGATGTACCCGACAGTAATCCTGAAGGATATCCTCCCCCATCTGTTTGGTGCGGGCGTAGGGTGATTCGGCTGCCTGCCGCGGCGTGGTTTCCGTCACCGGCAGGTCGGTGGTGTTGCCGTAGACCGAACAAGAAGAAGAGAAAATAAGGTTATTGACCCCCGTTTCGGCCATGCCTGCCATGACGTTCAGGAGACTGTTGATGTTGTTATAAAAATAACGAAGGGGTTGCTGTACCGATTCGCCCACTGCCTTGAGGGCAGCAAAATGAATAACTCCCGTCAGCTGCTCTTCGCGAAACAGCCGCAGAGTAGGTTCCCGTTCGGCCAGGTCGATCACGTGGTTGCGAACCTGCCTGCCCGTTATTTTTGCTACCCCGGCCAGTGCCGATTCGTCGGCATTGCTAAGATTATCTACCGCAACAACCTCGTAGCCATTATCAATCAGATCAACAATGGTATGGCTGCCGATGTAACCACAGCCACCGGTAACTAAAATCCTTCCTTTACGCATACCCATTAAAATTAGCTATTGACATCCTCGCCGCCATCGGCTTCCTTCGGCGCCGTTTGTTTAAGCGGGGCTTCTTTGGGTGCTTCCGCTTTTGGCACGTCTCCTCTCTCTTCGGCTTCCTTCTTGTTTTGAATCTGAATTTTATTCAACAGAAGGGCCGCTTTCAGGAGAAAGTCGTTGTGGTGCTCGGTGTACTCATTGTAAACCATCATGAGGCGAGCAGCATCAAAGGCAGCTGATTTTGGCATCAACTGGCGGGCGGCAATGGGGTGCAACCAGTACTCCAGGTTGTTGCTACGCAAGTACGACCGATCCATTTCGAAGCCAGTTACAACAGCCAACTTATTGAGGCTGAAGAGGTAATCGGTTTCGCGGTTGAGGTCTTTCTGAATATCAACAATTTCGAGGCGACCAAAATTGACGCCGGAGCGCTCACAGAGGAAGATATCGCGGCGGCCGTCGAAAACGACGATCTCGTCAAAGCGGTACTTCTTAAAGTTCCTCAGCAAGAAGCTTTTAATGGCCATTTTAGTAGGGCGCAAGCGTTTGAAGGCCCAGCCCAGATCATTTTCTTCGAGGCGAAATTCTTCGTCGAAACGGCTGCGGCGGCGGGTACGCATATTGATGACTTCCTTGCCACGGCCAATGGTATGCCCGAGTTCATTGGTTTGTGCAAAGACGTTGACTACGTCAACATCGGCGCTGTTCACCCAACTTTCGAGAAAAATTCGGTTAGTGCCTTGTTCAAAAACCAATAAAGCGATTTCACTGATGGCATAGAAGTTCGGGTACCCTCCATAAATGTTGCCATACTTTAATTCCAAAAATGCAATGTTCCTGTTCACGGTTTGAGGTTGTGTTTCTGTTTACTGTAATGTGTTTTCGGGTAACGTGTTATCCTCATTCGGTTTTAAGTCATGCAAGGTAGCCAGAAAATTTTATTCTGCTTAACACTTTTCTAAGAAAAGGGTGTTCCCTGCGATCGTCACGAGTCAAAATCTACCTTTATTAAAGCAAAAAATGGCCCTTTTCGTATATTTTTTCGTCATTTGCGAAAATTTCTCCATTCTTCGTCATGTCGGCAATCATATCCCAGTGTACGGTCGATTGGTTTTTGCCGCCCGTTTGCAAATAGGACTGGCCAATGGCCAGGTGGATGGTTCCGCCAATTTTTTCGTCGAAAAGGATATTTTTGGTAAAGCGCTGAATACCGTAATTGATGCCGATGGCGGCCTCGCCAAAGCGGCGGGTACCGGGAATTTCAAAAACGCGGTCCAGCACCTGCTGTCCCTGTTTGGCTTCCCATTTGTCGATGTAGCCTTCCTTGACCCAGAGGGTGACGCCCTGTACTTCTTCGCCCTGGTAGATGGCGGGATAATCGAAATGCACCGTCCCGTTCACCGAATCTTCGACGGGAGAGGTATAGACTTCACCGCTGGGCATATTGGTCTTCCCGTCGGAATTGATCCAGGTACGGCCGTCGGTTCGGAAACTGAGGTCGAAAGCGGCGCTGCGGTAGCGGACTTTCTGGCATTGGTTGAGGTGATCGACTACGCCCTGCTGCTGCTGACGCACCTGCAGCCAGCTGGCCTGCGGATCGTCATCGTAAAGTCGACAAGCGCTAAACACAAAATTTTCGTATTCCTCCAGCGACATCCCCGCTTCCTGGGCCGCAGCCTGGGTGGGAAACTGGCAGAGGTTGCGCTTGAGCCGGCGGTCGGCCGTACGCGCAAAATAGGTCTTGTTTAAATCGGCGTACGCTTCCTGCCGAATCTGGCGGCGGGCCGGATCGATCTGTTGACCTTCCCGCAAATTGAAAGGTGCCCGAATGTAGAGGTACGCTTCGAATTCTTCGATGGCTTGCCGGTAAAGCGGAGAAATGTATCGGAGTTGTGCATCGTTGGCGCTGGTATAGAACAAGCGCTCCTGCTCCCGGAATTCCAGTTCGTATTCCACGTGGGCCCCCACTTGGGTAGCCGCACGAAAAACTTCCCGAACGAGGTCTTCGGCGAGGGTCGTGGATTTCAGGTAAAGTCGTTCGCCCGCTTTTAGTTCCAGGCAATAATTGACCAGGAGTTCAGCGTAGCGTTGGTGTAGTTGATTCATGTTCAATTCCTGCACGCAGGATTTTCAAAAGTTGGTTCTTCTCTTAGTGTAAAAAAAACGATCAGTTCTTGTAAGATACTAAATTATTGGCAATGATCAAACAGGCAAAGCCAATTCTACCACTGTTTTGCCAAATACGGATAACGGCGGTGGTATTCCTGCTGGATCAACTCGATCATTTTTTCGCGCAGCGCATCGATATTTTCTTTGGTGACCGCTGAAACAAAAACGCTCTCGTAGCCAAACTGGCCTTCCAGGCGTTCCTTCAGCCCCACTTCGATCTCGCCCTTGGCTTCTTCCTCCAGGTAGAGGTCGTAGTTGCGTTCGCGGTAGAGGTCAATCTTATTGAAGACCATCAGGATAGGTTTATCGATGGCTTCCAGTTCCTTGAGCGTTTGTGTTACGGTACGGATTTGGTCTTCGTGTTGCGGGTGAGCAATATCGACGACGTGGAGCAGGATATCGCTTTCGCGCACCTCGTCCAGGGTCGATTTGAAGCTTTCAACCAGGTGGTGGGGCAGTTTGCGAATGAACCCGACGGTATCAGAAAGCAGGAAGGGCATCCTGTCAAAAGCGACCTTGCGCACCGTGGTATCGAGGGTAGCAAAGAGTTTGTCTTCCGCAAAGACTTCCGATTTGCTGAGCAAATTCATGATGGTGCTCTTGCCCACGTTGGTGTATCCTACCAGGGCTACCCGGATCAGTTGGTCGCGGGTTTTGCGACGGGTGACGTCCTGCAGATCGATCTTCTCGAGTTTCTTCTTCAACAAGGCGATCTTGTCGCGCACGATCCGGCGGTCGGTTTCGATTTCCTTTTCCCCTGGTCCGCGCATCCCGATCCCCCCGCGCTGGCGTTCCAGGTGCGTCCACAGCCCGCGCAGGCGGGGCAGCAGGTACTGCAGCTGGGCCAGTTCCACCTGGGTTTTGGCCTGGGCGGTCTGCGCCCGGCTGGCAAAAATATCGAGAATGAGCGACGAGCGGTCGATGATCTTCACCTTGAGTTCTTCCTCCAGGATATTGGTCTGCTTGCCCGTCAGGTCGTCATCGAAGATGACGGCCGTGATGTCTTCGTGGCTCTCGATGTAAGCGCCGATTTCTTCGGCTTTACCTTTGCCAATGAAGGTTCGCGAGTCGGGGGTACTCATTTTCTGCGTATAGCGCTTCACCGCGATGGCGCCCGCCGTGAGTGCCAGGAATTCCAACTCATCGAGGTATTCACTAATCTCCTGTTCCGTCTGATCGCGTTGGATCAGCCCGACGAGGATGACTTTTTCCGGCGCTGCTGCCAGTCCTTTTTGTTCCGATGATGCACCTACATTCCAGCCTTGGTCCATAATTTATTTTAGCAAGCTTATTTTTAGTAAGCCCTTTGATTTTTACCTTCCATATAATATATAAACGATCGGTTGACCACCCGGTTCCCGCCGGGGGTCGGATAATTGCCGGAAAAATACCAGTCCCCGTTGTTATTGGGGCAAGAAGCCCGCAAGTCTTCGATCGTCTGGTAAATGACCTCGATCTTCGGCTTGATGTTCGGTGGCGTCACGATTTCCGCAATCTTCGCCGAAACTTCCTCGTAGGTAAACTCGTCATAGAGGGTCTTCACCTCGTTGGTGATCTCTTCTTTAGGCAAGTGTTCCTGAGCCTTACAGCGTTGGTAAGCTTCGTGCAGCAGGTGCTCGCGGTTGTTTTCCTTGAGCAGGGCGACCAGTGCCCGAAAAGCGACAAATTCCCCCATCTTCGACATGTCGATGCCGTAGCAATCGGGAAAGCGAATCTGGGGTGCCGAGCTGATGACGATGATCTTTTTGGGCCGCAGGCGGGAGACGATCTGAATGATGCTATCCCGTAGCGTAGTTCCCCGAACAATGGAATCGTCGAGCAGTACCAACGTATCTTTTTCGTTTTCTACGATACCATAAGTTACATCATAAATATGAGAAATCATAGCCCCCCGCGAGGTGGTATCCGCGATGAAAGTACGGACTTTGGCGTCTTTCACCACAATTTTCTCGATCCGGGCTGACACGGCCAGGATTTTTTCCAATTTAGCGGGGGTCAGCTCCTTACCGAGGTCGGTAATTTTTTGCTGTTTGAGGGCATTGAGTTCCTGCTCCAGGCCTTTTACAAAACCGTAGAAAGCAATTTCGGCCGTATTGGGTACAAAAGAGAATACCGTTCGTTTAAAATTGTCTTTGATGCTGTCGAGCACTGGTCGGGCCAGGCGGCGGCCCAGTTCTTTGCGCTCGAGGTAGATGTCGCGGTCGTTGCCGCGGCTGAAGTAGATGCGTTCGAAGGAACAGGCGGCGCGTTCGCCGGCATCGGCGAAGGGTACCACCGAAGTAGCGCCGTTGCGTTTGACGATGAGGGCGTGGCCTGGTGGGATCTCCTTGACCTTGCTCACGTGCACGTTGAGGGCCGTCTGGATGGCGGGCCGTTCGCTGGCAGCAACCACAATTTCTTCGTCCTGGTAGTAAAAGGCGGGGCGGATACCGTTGGGGTCGCGCATCATGAAAGCGTCGCCGTGGCCGATGAGGCCTGCCATGACGTAGCCGCCGTCAAACTTTTTGCTGGCGCGGCGCAGCAGGCGCTGGATGTCCAGTTTTTCGAAGATAAACTCGTTGATCTCCTGGTTGGTGTAGCCATCGGGCTTGAACCAGTTGAAGAGGCGCTGCACCTCGTCGTCGAGGAAGTGGCCGATCTTTTCCAGCACCGTCACGGTATCGCTGATCTCTTTGGGGTACTGGCCCAGCTCCACCAGTTCGGCGAAGAGCTCATCGACGTTGGTGAGGTTGAAGTTGCCGGCCAGGATGAGGTTGCGGGGAATCCAGTTGTTTTGGCGCAGGAAGGGGTGGCAGGTTTCGATGCTGTTGTCGCCGTGGGTACCGTAGCGGAGGTGCCCCATAAGGAGTTCGCCGGTATAGGGCAGGTTGTCCTTGAGCCAGACGGGGTCGTGAAGCTGGTTGTCCGGCAGGGTATTGAAGCGCCGGAAAACGCCTTCGAACAAATCGTCGAGGTAGTTGGACGCATTGCTGCGGCGGCGGCTGATGTACTTCTGCCCAGGCTTAATGTGCAGCTTGAGGGTAGCAAGCCCGGCGCCGTCCTGGCCGCGGTTGCGCATCTTCTGCATCAGCAACTTGAGCTTATTGAGGCCGTACAGCGAGGTGCCGTATTTCTCTTCGTAAAAAGCCAGGGGTTGGCGAAGCCGGACCAGGGCAATGCCACATTCATGCTTGATTTGCTCGCTCATGGAAAAGTAGGGTATGACTGTATTAAGCCGCAAAAGTAAGGTATTTAAAAACAGCAGCAAGGCTTACTAAGTTTATTTTGCTGCTTAGTATCCTGCCAGCTTTCCCTACTCTTCATAATGGGGATTTACAAGCGTGGCCAGGCGGGCTCAAAAAAATGCCCGCTGTTTGGCATGCCGGCCGGGTTCAAATCGCCATACAACCCGCTTTAGTTATTATTTTTCACCTTTTTTAACATCTAATTTTTAAATATTATTACTTTTTCATGAATTTACTTTTTATTTGAATTTAAAATGCGTTAACACTTAACCCAAACCGTTCTCAGCTACTGATTTCAAACCAGGAAATGCGTTTTTTCCTCCCCCCGAAAAACGGATAATTTTCACCTTTTTAAGTGCTTTTCAGCAGACTCACATCGAAAAAAAACTACTGCACCGTTTTCTGCTGAATCGGCCGACAAACAATACATCCCTCCAATTCCCTTACGGGACATGCTAAACCTACACTATCGGCGGCTGGTAACAAGCCAACCGGCTGCCCGTGCTGGATATAAGCGCTCGCCAGATAGCCCAATACGGCAGGCACCTTACTTAACATTCAATGATTTTAAACCCCATATAAAAACCTGTTACTAAAATGAAAAACATTATCCTAATCGTAAGTCTCGTGCTGTTTTCCCTGGGCCTGTCTGCACAGCCCATGGACCAAAATTTTGACGTATCGGGCAACTACGTCATCCCTGCGGGCTATACCGCTACAATAACCGTCGAGGCCTGGGGCGGCGGCGGCCAATCCAAAGGTGGCGGCGGCGGCTACACCACCAATACCTACGACAATGTCCCGGCGGGCAGTTACGCCATTGTGGTAGGCGCAGGAGGTTCGCCTGGTGTGGCTGGTAGCCCTTCCAGTTACACCTTTCCCGCGGGTACCGTCACCGCGGGCGGTGGTGCGGCAGGTACTAATGGAACAGCTGCCGGGGGCACCATCAGCCTTGTAGAAGCCGGACCAGGCTCTAAAGCTGGCGGTAGAGGTGGCAGTGGACTCAATAACGGCGGCGGCGGCGGCGGTGGCGGCGCAGGACCCGCCTCCACAGACGGCGGAACGCCCACTACCACAACAGGCGGCGCCGGTGGCGCCCCCAACGGCGGCATGGGCGGCACAGAAACTACTACTGGACCCCAAAATGGCGCCAACGGCACCAACTACGGTGGCGGCGGCGGTGGAAGAAGTAAATCTGGTACTACCTCTGGCAGCGGTGCCCCCGGGCGGGTGGTGGTCACCGTTGTGTCCGTACTCCCGGTCGAGCTCCTCTCTTTTACCGGCAAGCCCACGACGGGCGCCGTGCTGCTCACCTGGGAAACGGGTACCGAGTTCAACAACGAAAAGTTTATCATCGAGCGCAGCACGGATGGCCGGGCCTTTAGCGCCATCGGCGAGGAACGGGGGGTAGGTACCACGCAAGAGAAGCAGTCCTACCATTTTGCCGACAAAAATCCCGTACGGGGCGTCAACTACTACCGCCTCCAGCAACTCGACTACGACGGTCAGTTTGAATACAGCAAAGTAGAAGCGGTGGTATTCGATCAGCAAGGTACGGCCATCTTCTTTCCTACGGCTACCGCCAGCTTGCTCCACATCCGCAGCCAGGAAAACAGCCCCGCCACCGTGCAGGTTTACAACCTGAATGGCGCCTTGCTCCAACAGCAATCCTTCGCTGCTGCCAATAGCCTGGAAATTGACCTGTCGCAGCTGCCCAACGGCGTCTACCTCGTAGCCGTGCAAACGGGTGGACAGCGTTACCAGGAACGGGTGCTGAAATTCTAGGAACGCTTCCCTTCCCTCCGAAGAAAGCAGGGAGGATGCCCGAGTTAGTCTTTTTTTATTGGTAGTCTTAGTGAAACAACCAACCTGCTCAAAACCAACAACAGCCCGCGTACCGCTTGGTGCGTGGGCTGTTTTTTAATTTGAATTTTCTGTTTTTTATTCCTAATTTAGCTTTAGCATTTTATTTAAAATAAAAATCCCCCCCACCGTAACGTAGCTTTCGTTCCGCACTTTCAGCAGCCTGACGGGAACGAAGACCATGATCTGCCACCAGTAAGCCGGTGGTGCATCCGCTTTTAAAAGTTTTTTTTATAAAAATATCGCTGGAAAAAAATTACGCCTCGGAAAGCAGCCCTTTCCCGACGGTTATGGCATGCCAATTGGTCATTTAGCCCCCTGAACCAACCCGTTTTCTTTCGATGCTTCGCTGGCTTTTAAGGATTAAGTAACCCCCTAAGCTTCCCTGTTAAAGCAGCCCTCTCCCGATCAGCAAATGAGCTACTCCGCCTGGTAAACGGCTGGGCAAAATGGATATGGAACCTATAATTTTATTAAACCCATTTAACAACATTACTATGAAGAAATTAACTTTTACGTTATCTGCCCTTTTTCTGTTCGTTTGGGGAGTGGCGGCGCAGACCCAAACTTTCGCGACAAGTGGCACCTTTACCGTACCCGCTGGCGTAACCAAAATAACCATACGAGCCTGGGGTGGCGGCGGTGGTGGGGGTGACCGACCCAATGCCAGTGGCAATAATCCCCGCTATGCCGGTGGTGGCGGTGGGGGTGGTGGGTACAGTACCAGCATCTTAACCGTTACAACGGGAGAGGTAATTTCCATTGTAGTCGGTACGGGAGGCCTCGGAAACAGTGACGGCATACCGCCGGAAAACGGAGGCACTACCACCGTAACGGCCACCTCTGGCACCGTAACTGCCGGGGGCGGCAGTGGGGGCAACCAAGGCACGTACCTCATGTTGGGGCTGGCGGTACCGGGGGAGTTGGACTGACCTACAACGGCGGTAATGGAGGAGCAGGCACGGGCAACGGCGTTGGCGGCGGGGGTGGTGGTGGCGCCGGCACCATGGGGCCTGGCAACAATGGCAATGACAGCGGCTCCGGAGGGTTATTTGCGGCTGTTAATGGGGGTGCAGGAGGCAACGGAGCCAGTGGTGAAAGCAACGGTGAAACGGGCAGCTCTTACGGTGGTGGTGGTGGCGCTGCCAGTGACGCCGACAATTCAAATCCGGGTGATGGTGCAGACGGCGCTGTGATATTATCCTGGATTTATACCACTTATTCGGAAGGAGCCTTGGTCACGACTACCTTTAGCGATAATACCGGCAGCCCTTTTGCCATCCCCGCAGGCAAGACCGTTACCGTAGCCTGCTGGGCTGGTGGCGGCGGCGGCGGAAGCCGACTAGGTAATGATGGCGGCGGCGGCGGCGGTGGCGGCGGTTTCGCCAGCGGTACATTTGCCGTAAATGGCGGAAGCATTACCTATGCTGTGGGTAGTGGAGGGGCTGGTGGAATCGGTAACAACAAAAATGGCGTTGCCGGCGGCAACTCAACCGCAACCTATGCGGGCAACACCATCACGGCCATTCAAGGAACTGGGGGAATTGCCGGTGGCAGTGGCGGTACCGGAGGAACGGGCAACACTTTCACCGGAACCGTTTCCAATCAAAAAATCTTTAACGGGGGCAATGGTGCCGCCATCAATGATCCAGATGCAGACTACGGGGGCGGCGGGGGCGGCGGAGCGGGGAACAGCGCTATTGGCTCGCCCGGAAGTGAAACAACCGGCGGTGCCGGCGGGGCCGGAAACCTCAATGGCAGCGGAGGAGATGGCTCGACAACTATTGACTCAGGAGGCGAAGGATTGGGCTACGGTGGCGGCGGCGGCGGAGCTAGCAAAGAGAGCTATAACGGCGGCAAAGGCGCAGCGGGGATCGTAAAGATCACCTACCCTTGTGCTTCCATCACTTTAACTTCCGCTCTCGGAACGAAAGAACAAATCATTACGGAAACCGCCATCACAAATATCACTTATTCATTCAGTACCAATGTAACGGGGGCTACTGTTATTGGTTTGCCAGCAGGCGTTAGCGGCAGCTATGCTGCCGGGGTATTCACCATCAGCGGTTCGCCGACCGTAGCAAGTGATTTTCAATTTGCCGTAACGGCCACGGGCCCTGGAGTTGGATGTAATCCTATCATCAGAGGAACCATCAAAGTATTGGTCCCAACCCCCATCCACCTCCTCTCCTTCACCGCCAAACCCACCCCCCAGGGCGTGGTCTGCGACTGGGTCACCAGCACCGAACAAAACAACGACTACATGGCCGTGGAGCGCTCCCAGGACGGGCGCAGCTTTCGCGAGTTGGGCCGCGTAGCAGGACAGGGCAACTCGAACCAGGCGCATGCTTATTCCTTCCTGGATACCGCCCCCCAGGCTGGCACCAACTACTACCGCCTGCGGCAGGTGGATTACGATGGCACCACCGCCTACCACCAGGTAGTAAGTGTGGAATACAAAGGCCCGGGCGGCCAGCTAGCCGTAGACCTCTTCCCCAACCCCGCCCGGGATATGCTGAACGTGCGCTGGTCGGCAGTTGGTACACAAGCAAGTGAGCTACAGGTACTGGATACAGACGGGCGCCAGGTGGCCCGGTACACGGTAGCTCCGGGCACCGGCTTCTACGAATTGCCACTGAGCAAACTGCCCGCGGGCCTCTACTTCCTGCGCCTGAACAGCGGCGCACAAACAAAGGTGGTGCGCTTTGAGAAGCATTAAGTGGCGGAGTCCGGAGTTGATAGCCGCTGGCACCAGCCCGCTAAAAAGGATAACACCCCGCGTACCGATTGGTGCGCGGGGTGTTGTTTTTTTGCCCTCCCATTCCCCGACCCACCCTTAATGTACCAATCCAACACTAAATTCATTTTTCGAATTACAAATAATGTGACGCCGCTCCTTATTGGTCGTCCTAAAAAAAATCAATGACTCATTTATTTTATATTAAAAAATTATTTATAAAAATGAAGCTTTTTACCCTCGTATCCGGTCTCGTACTGCTTTCCCTGTCCCTGAGCCTGTCTGCACAGCCCGTATCCCGAAATTTTGACGTAGGCCAATCGGGCAGCTACGTGATTCCTGCGGGCTATACCGCTACCATAACCGTCCAGGCCTGGGGCGGCGGCGGCGGCGGCGAGGGAAGTAGCGGCAATGCCAAAGGTGGTGGTGGCGGCGGCGGCTACACCACCAATACGTACACCGATGTCCCGGCGGGCAGTTACGCCATTGTGGTGGGAGCAGGCGGCGCGCCTGGTGTGGCTGGCGGTTCTTCCAGTTACACCTTTCCCGGCGGCATTATCACCGCGGGCGGTGGCGCGGCAGGTATTAGTGGAAATGCTGCCGGAGGCACCATCAGCCCCGGAGCCGGAACAGGCTCTAAAGCCGGCGGTAAAGGTGGTAGTGCACACAATAACAACGGCGGCGGAGGTGGTGGTGGATCAGAAACCACCCCCACGGACGGCGGAGCAGGCACGACCTTAACAGGCGGCGCCCCCAACGGCGGGAAGGGCGGCACACAAAGTGGTCCGAGTATAGGAACCATTGGCCTCAATGGTATAAATTATGGTGGTGGCGGTGGTGGAAACAGCAAATCCGGCAGTACCTCTGGTAGCGGTGCTCCGGGGCGGGTGGAGGTCATGGTTGTGTCCGTACTGCCGGTCGAGTTGCTCTCTTTCACCGGTAAGTCCACGGCGGGCGCAGTGCTGCTCACCTGGGAAACGGCAACCGAACTCAACAACGAAAAGTTCATCATCGAGCGCAGCGCGGATGGCCGGGCCTTTGCGGCCATCGGCGAGGAACGGGGAGTGGGTACCACGCAAGAGAAGCAGTCCTACCATTTTGCCGACAAAACTCCCGAACGGGGTCTCAACTATTACCGCCTCCAGCAGCTGGATTACGACGGCCAGTTTGAATACAGCAAAGTGGAAGCCCTTATTTTTGACCAGCAGATTAGCGTTGTTATGTATCCCTCTCCCACTACCGGCTTGCTGAACATCCGCAGCCAGGGAGATGGCCCGGCGCTGGTACAGGTTTTTGGTATGAACGGGCAATTGCTCCAACAGCAATCCTTTGCCACGGCCAATAGCCTGGAAATAGATTTGTCGCAGCTCCCCAATGGCGTGTATCTCGTTGCTGTGCAAACGGGTGGGCAGCGTCACCAGGAGCGGGTGATGAAGTTTTAGGGAGGCCACCTTTTTTGCCAGCAGAATACAGGGATTTGCCAGGATTTACCCTCTTGACAAAAAAAGACAAGGCGGTATTCGCCTTAGTCAGTCAAAAAAATCGTACATCGTACAGCTTAAATTTTATATCTTAAATTATTCATGATGTAAGATTTAAGATGTACGATTTAAAATTTAAGATTTTGGGCTGGCCCCTGATTGCTGGGGGCGTCCCCATTTTGGTGCTCGGGACGGGGCTGTCCAACAACCTACCCAGCCCAAACTTTTACACTTTTCCTCCTTTCCACTTTTACACCTCTACTTTTACCCGCAGCCTGCCACGTCTTCAGCGTTGCCTGCCACGTCTTCAGCGCATTCGCGTCAACTTAATAAAACGTAATATATAAAAAGAAAAAGTTGCTGCTTAAGTTTGTAAATCATCACACTCACAAACATAGAAA
>PZPC01000034.1 GCA_003045895.1 Bacteroidota bacterium | reverse complement strand
CCTTGGCTTCGTCTATGAGATTCCCGTCAGCGGGCTCTCTCGGAACTTGGACCCTATTTTATTAGCGTCCGCATCCGTTAGTGTAGGGCCATGCCTGGCACACACGAGGTTTTTCAGGCGCTGCCTGAGGTCGCCATAAATGACGACGAACCAGCGAGCCCCCGGGTTGACCGTCATTTATGGCGGTCTAAAATAAAAAACCAGAACGAGGTTTTTCAGGCGCTGCCTGAGGTCGTCATAAATAATGACGAACCCGCGAGCTCCCGGGTTGACCGTCATTTATGGCGGTCTAAAATAGAAAACCCAAACGAGGTTTTTCAGGCGCTGCCTGAGGTCGCCATGAATGACGACGAACCCGTGCCCTCACCCCTTCACCAGCTTCCCACACGCCCCACTGCCCAGCAGGAAATTAGCCCACCCCGCAAAGTTATTGTGGTTAATACCAATTGTTTGCGTGTGGGATAGAACTACACCATTTTCTGTAAGACTAAAAAAGTAATATATATTTTCTTCTTTTACTCCCGGTTTTACTATCCACCAATCAAAACCATTAGCTTGTTTTACTGCCGTTAATTGTCCATAAAAAATATCTTCTTCTAAGATCGGCGTATTTTTGTTAATTACCCTTCCCCTTCCATTATTAAGACGCATATCTATTTTAGTAGAATAAAGAGGATTAACAGCTATACGTAAATTTCCATTAGATTCTTCTACAATTTCGTTTGCTTCATGGATAAGATAGTAAACAGAATCCTCCCTTGGGGCAGGTAAGGTCAAAACACTTTGTTTACCACCTGGATACCGTTCTCTCCATGGTTCGTTTATATTAATGCAATAATTATTATAAGTTTCACCAGGATTAATTTCTTCTCCATTTTCAATTGTTTGATGCTCCCAATTCACAAGTTGGCAACCATTTGTGTAGAACTGTAACCGTCCGTTAAAGTCACTAATAGATATAGAGGAAGATTGCAAATCAAGTACTAATGATTCAGACCTAACATCTAATCGACCTTCCGTAAAAGAAAGTACCGATCCCTCTATTTGTTCGTTAGTTTGGTCATAATTATAGCCCATTAACCAAGTATTATCATACTGTTGCCCCAAAACGGGCAACAGTATGAATACAATTTGGGTGAGGCTCAAGGTTAGCCTAATCATATTTTTGTTATCATTGTTTGATGAATTTTTGACTTACTTTTTCTCCTTCTTTTGCCCGAATTTCTATAATATAAACGCCAGGTAATAAGGACATTGTTTCTAAAAGTAAGGTATTCCCTTCGCCTTGCAACCAGTCCACCATTATCTCTTTTCCTGTAATATCATAAACTTGGCAAACTTGTTGAGTAGCTAAAGGACGATTTAATCGAACCAGCAAATAATCTTTTGCAGGATTAGGGAATAGTTCCATGGACAATGGAGAGATATTCGTTTCGGCTTGCTGCAATGGTATAAGGCCATTGTTACTACAGTAATCACCATCGAAAGTATACTCGGGATTAAGTTTGCCAAACAAAGCGCGCGCCTTGTACACGGCATCACCATTTAGCCAAGGGCAGCTTTCCCCAAGCGTAAGCAAAAGCAAGCTATCTGTTGCCGCTAATTGTTCATAGTCTTCTTGAATAATCAGTTGCTGTACTTCGTAATCTGCGGCCAAGAAAGGCAGTGTTTCTGCTTGGTGGCTTTCGGTGTGCATTCCGCCATTGGTTGGGGTACTAAGTTCAGGGGAGAGTGCTCCCAATGCTAGCTCACGTTGGTTGTCTACATCAACTAGCAATACACTTAGTATGTTTTGATATTGGCCTAGCGCTGCTAGGAGTGTGCTTCGCTGGCTGGCCGGAGGTGTTGTTCTGAGACTTACAACCAATTCTTCTATGCTATTGGTTGCCTCCATCAAAGCATTTACATCGTCTTTGTTTATGCTGACGGCAGCTTCGAGGTCTCCTTTATCTGCTTGCAATTGGCCAACGCTGGTGTTACCCATAGCGGAAATAAACTGCTGAAATTTAGGGCTACCCAATCCTGTTGTGGTGGACGACGACCAACGTTCTAGCAAGCGGCCTTGCGCAATGCCCCGGCTGGTGTTTTCGTAGCCAGATACACGAAATTCACCTGCGGTTATTTTGCCTTCTAACTCGGTTGGCTTGTCGTAAACACCTTCATTGGAAGGAGGCAATGGAGCTGTTGGGCAAACGAAAGTGGAAATGATTGGGTTAGGAATATTTCTAAACCAACCAAAACTTGGGACATTATTATCAGGGTAAAAACGATCATCTTGATCACTATTGACTTCAAACAAAGATTGTTGCCAATATTCCAATTCATCAGAAGCATGAAAAGCCCCATACCCACTCCCAAACATTCCATCCCAGCTATTTCCACGCTGAATCTGTTCATCTATTGCAGCGTTATTGATGGTACCGTTGGTATTCTGGACACCTATCTGTAGCCCAGTTCCACCCGCATGGAAGGTATTGCCGCGCAAGTCGGTATTGTCATTCAGTCCCCAAAACTGCATGCCTTTGTCCAGATGCGTAGTGGTGTTGCATTCCAAGGTCGGGTCGGCCAATCCATCGGCCCAAATGCCGAATGTACTGTTGTAGTTGGTAGCACTGGGGCCAAAAATCTGATTGAAGGACAGGAAGGGGCGGAAGCTGCCTGCTATTTGTACCCCTTTGCGGCCAGCGTTGGCGGTGTTCAGGTAAATATAATTGTTGTAGAGGTACTGAAACCGCCCTCCCGTCGACTGATTGGCGTAGATGCCTATTCGGCAATCATTAAAAATGGCGGAAGGAGCGGTATTTGCGCCATTGTCGACGGATAACCCGGCCACAACTCCTCTGCTTCCCCGTTGGTAAATGCCATAACCCGTCTGTCCACGCCCTTCATAAGAATGGTTGAGATCAACAAAAGTAGCGTCTGCCACATCCAGTTGGGAAGCACCGGAAAGGATGCCGTTGTGCAAGCCCGTGAAGGTGGTATTGCCGATGGTGCCGCTAGCGTCGGCCAGCCCTTGCACTTGGGCTATTGATATCCCCCGAATGTCCATACCTGCGTAAGGGCGGGTGGTGCCCAGCACGGTTTCGTTCAGCCCATTTTCGTGGTAAAAGCGGGAGCCGCGCACGAGCAGGTCGCCGCTGCTGGCGTCTCCCTCGTATTTGATGCCGATGTAGTTGTCTTTGAAGGTGCAGTTGCTGAGGTGTACCGTGGTGTTGGCCTGGGCAGCAATGGCATATCTGGCTTGCTCAAAACGGCAGCCGTTGGCAATGAGGGTAGCTCCGGGTTTTAGGATGATGGATTCCCAGAGGTTGTTGGAAGGGCAAGTTGTGAAAACGGTGTTAGTCATCTCCAGTTGGTTGCCTGCTTTTACAACGATAGTAGCGCCTGGTTTCATGAAAAATTTGTAGTTTCTAAAACATGCGCTTTGAATTCGTGTACGAATAGATGCTTTAGCAAACTCGCTATCAGAATTAAATACTTGAAAGAATTCAAAATCACACTCTGCGGCCAATTCTAGTGTACCCTATTACAAGAAAGAAAGAGGCACGTTTTTCATCTTTAATAGAATTTTAGCGCGTAAATAATGGGGTAAACCTACCCATAAATAAGCCAAATATACGAACGCTTTTTGCTAAAAGTCAGGAGGCTGACTTTTAGCAAAAAGCGCGTGCGCTATATTCCTTCCAGTTGATTAGCGTGAACTACGTCATGCCGCAGGCGAACAATCCTGCCAACCCGACGAAATAATCACATGTGCGCCGCGACGTAAGTCGTGACGCTTTTGCTATCAAAAAAAAGCGCCACCCTCCCCCCAGAGAATGACGCTTTCCAAGGGCAGCCGTCCGCTACCCCTTCTCCACCCCCGAGGGGTGCTTACACAAAAATAATCTGTGCCCCCTCCCCTTCCGCCAGGGCGTACATCTCCCCTACCGTGATGATGTCTTTGACCTCGTCGATCAAGTCTTCCCTTTTCAGGTGGAACATATCGGCGGCGAGCTTGCAGGCGTAGATTTCTCCACCCGAAGCGTCAATAATTTCGAGGAATTCGGAGACGGGTGGAATGTCCAGTTTTTCCATCTCTTTTTTCATCATGCTCGAGGCCAGGGCTTCGAAGCCGGGCAGGCCACCCACCATCGTGGGCAGGTTGCGCATGAAGGCGGGGTTACCCACGGTGGCCGTGTGCAGGTTGTCGGAATTGCCCTTGCGGATGGCTTCCAGGCCGAAAAAGGTGAAGAACATTTTGGCTTCCATGCCTTCCATCAGCGCCCCGTTGGCCATGATCAGGGAGGCGTACACATCTTCCAGGGTGCCGCGGGCACAAATGACGAGCACTTTTTTTACGGGATGTTTTTCCACTTTTTGGGCAGCAGCGTCTGTTTTTACCATTGTATCTGGCATGACTTCATTTTTTTGGTTCTCTGTTCAAAACTAGATATGAATCAACCCGCCGCGGGCTAAATACAGCTGGCCGGCTTGGGGATACCGGCTATTTTACTGGCATTCTTGAGCGGTCCGCCGGGGAACAACTGGTAAAACTCCTTGATGTCCACGATGCCGGATTTCCCAATTTTACGGATGTTCAACATTTCTCCGGCCTGCTGCTTTTCCCGCAGGTATTCCAGCACTTCCCAGTGCTTGGGCGTCAGGGTGATGTTCACCTCAGCTGCTATTTGTTCGGCTATCTCGCGGTTCCACTGGCTGGGATCGGTGAGGTAACCTTCTTCGTTGACGCTTACCGATTTGCCAGCAATTAATACTTCTGACATGGTATGGTATTTTTAGTTCTTTGATGGTAATTAATAACCTGGTGCTAGGCCTCCGTGGCGGCTTCTTCTTCTTTGCCCGCCATCGACATGTTGGTCGAAATGGGGAAGGGAATGCCTTTCAAGAGCATATTCCAGTAGGCCCATTTGAAAGCGAGCTTGCCCCAGTGGTTGATCCGCGAAATGCCCAACAAGGACAAGGGGCCAATACCCGGCACCGGAAACTTGCCCGGCAGCGGCTGCACCTCGTAGTTGAAATCGATCACCGAGGCTTGGCCGTACCCCGTTTCGATGAAACAGTTGGAGTGCCCGTCGAATTGATGGGTCAAGGGCTTGCCGGCAATGAATTCCAGGATATTCTCCGTCAGGACTTCTCCTTCGAAATGCGCCACGGAACCCGCTTTGGAAGCGGGCAGGTTGGTGGCATCACCAATGACAAAGATGTTTTCAAACTGCTTCGATTGCAGGGTGTGCTTGTCGGTGACGGCGAAGTTGAGATCATCGCCTTCGTCGAGGCCACTGGCGGCTACCATCGCGGCGCCTTTGTTGGTAGGGATGGTAATCAAGAGGTCGAAGGGCACCTCCTTCTCGTCGTAGGAGACGATTTTCTTGTTGGCTTCGTCTACCTTTTCGATGTAGAAATCATGCACCGAATGGATGTTCCGTTCGGCCAGCAAGCCGCTCAGCATTTTGGATGCTACGGGCTTGGTGAAGGGGCCCGACATGGGCGTGACGAAGGTGATGTCTACTTTGTCGCGCATGCCTTTGTTGGTAAAAAAGGCTTCGGCCAGGAAAGTAAACTCCAGCGGTGCTGGCGGACATTTGATGGGCATGTCCACAATATTGATGACGAGCTTACCGCCTTCCCAATTTTCCAGCTTGTCGTGGAGCGCGCAACTGCCCTCGTAGGTGTAAAAAGTAAAAATGTCTTTTTCCCACAACTCCCCCTGGAGGCCAGGCGTTTCGGCCGGATCAGGGGTGCAGCCCGTAGCGATCAGCAGCACATCGTAGGCCAGCGGATCGTTGTTTTTCAGCAGTACCTGGTTGTTTTCGGGTTCTATTTTTACCACCTCATCCCAGACGGCATGGATGTGGTTGGGGAAAAAGTCCGCCTTGGGCTTGACAATTTCCGTCTTGTTGTAAATGCCAAAAGGAACGAATAGAAATCCGGGCTGGTAATAATGGTTGGGGTCGTTTTCTACAATGGTAATCTCCCATTCCTTTTTATCAAGCCGGTGGCGGAGCTTGTTGAGCATCATCGTACCGGCGGTGCCCGCTCCTAAAATCAATAGCTTTTTCATTCCTCGCTTGGTTTTTTTTGAATCTTCGGTAAAATTAGGCCCACGGTCAGGTAAGGAAATTGATTTTTGTCAACCAAAAGTCTGATATAAATCAAAAGGGCAGGAATTCGAGCGGAACCAGGTGAGCCGCTTTTAGCACAGGATTTTGTTGGCCAAAGCCAGGACGCTTTCCCGCAAGGCTGGCAAGCAGGCGGCGACGGGGGGCGACAAGCCGACCTGCATATTTTGCACTTCGGCTATGGAGACGGTAAAGAGGTGGATTTCGGGTAAAATATTCAACAGCAGCATGCCGTCCACCAGGTCCTTCAGGCCGATGTCGTGGGTGCTCATGGCGCGGGGAAAGTCGCTGGCGAAGCGGGGCCTGATCAGCCGGATGGTACCGGCTGCACCGTCTCCCAGGGTGGCGTCTACTAAGATGATCTTTTCGTACGCCTCCAGGTAGGGCATCAGGTGAAAACCACCGGTTCCGCCGTCGAGAATTGCGGTGCCCGGCGGGCATTGGTCCGGGGTGATACCCTGGGCAAAATGTACGCCCACCCCTTCGTCGCCCATGAGCAGGTTGCCAATACCCATGATGAGGAGTGGCTTTTTAGGAGTGGTTGGGCTGGCGCTGAAATCCATAATTGGGGATTGGGTCTAATCGGCGTTGGTTTGCTCCAACTTCTTTTGCCTGGCTTCGGGGAAGGCTTCCTCCTCGACAAACTTGTAGCCACTAATCATGGAAGAAGTTTCGCCCAGTCCGTCGCGGCGGTCGTGGAAGAAGACGAGGTAAAGGTGAATGAGGACAAACACAATGATTAACCACATGGTAGCGTGGTGAATCTCCCGCAGCAGGTAATCGCCACCCGCTGCGCCCGGCACCCAGGCGAAGAGCTGGGGCAGCCACCAGGTGCTCATGTCGGCGTACATGCCGAAGCCGGTGAAGATCATCACAAGGGACGCCAGAAACAACACGAAATAGCTCAGACCCGCCAGGGCATTGTGCCCGACGGCTGCGTCGGCCTGGCCATCCAGCAGCAGGATATCGAGCTTCAGCACCCGGGCAATTCTGCGAAAAAAGCGGCGGTTGAAGGAGAAAAAATTCCGCCAGTTGGCGTATTTATTACCCACAAAAGACCAGTAGAACCGGAATACCAAATTGAACAGGAAGACGTAGGCAGTCGCAAAATGGATAAAGCGATTGGTGCCAAACCAGAAGCTATTCGATGCTTCGGCGGCCGACAGGATGGCCGGAGGGTTGGCAATCAGGTAGCCGGTGATGCAAAGCACCGTGATGCACAGCGCATTGATCCAGTGGAACAACCTGACGGGTAATTCCCAAACGTAGACCCGGCGAAACGAAGTTGTCTTCATGCTGTTCCTATTGGTTCGCTGACCATTTGTGTGGGTATGGTCAGGGAAGGTTTATATTCCGTGTTTTACAATGCCTGCACCCGACTCACCTGCTGGCCTTTTTCGTCGTACAGGTGCACGGCGCAAGCCATACAGGGGTCGAAGGAATGGATGGTGCGCAGCAACTCCAGGGGCTGTTCTTCGTCGGCGACGGGGGTATTATCGACCAGCGCCGATTCGTAGGCAGAGCGCTGCCCCTGTGGATCGCGGGGGGAAGCATTCCAGGTCGTGGGCACCACCAGTTGGTAGTTCTTGATCTTGGTATCCTCAATGACGATCCAGTGCGCCAGGGCCCCGCGGGGTGCTTCGCTGTGGCCGACGCCCTGGGCATATTGCGCCCAAAGCTGTGGGTCAAATTTGGCCGTATTGGCCATGCGGGTGTCGCCATTGCGGATATTGGTGAGCAGTTGCTCATAAAAATCCAGCGCCCAATCCTTGACGAGCTGGGTCTCCAGTCCGCGGGCAGCCGTGCGGCCCAGGGTCGAGAACAGGGCGGTGGCCGGCACCTTCAGCGCAGCCAGGGCGCGGTCGACTACCTCCTTGAAATCTTCGCGGCCGCGGGCGTAACCCACCAGCATGCGCGCCAGGGGCCCTACTTCCATGGCGTGGCCTTTCCAGCGGGGCGTTTTCAGGTAGCTGTACTTCTCGTCGAAGTTGAGGTTTTCGTAGGGTGGTTTGGGGCCGGTGTACTTCAGTACCGTTTCGCCCTGCCAGGGGTGGAGCCCGACGCCGTCGCCACCTTCGTATTCGTACCAGGATTTGTGGACAAATTCCTTGATTTCATCTTCCTTGCGCAAATCCACTTCGTGAACCTGGCTGAGGTCTTTGTTGAGGATGGCCCCCGCCGGGAACTTGTAAGCCGAGGCATCGCGGTAGCCATTCACGGGGAGGTCGCCGTAGCTGAGGAAATTCCCCAGCCCCCCACCGATGGTGGTCCATTCGGGGTAATACGACGCGATGGTGAGCAAATCGGGGATATAAACCTGCTCAATAAACGTTTTGGCCTGGTGCAGCAGGTCGCCCACGTAAGACAGCCGCTCGGCGTTGATGGCGCTGACGTCGTCGAGGCCAATGGAGCAGGCCATCCCCCCTACGAGGTAGTTGGGGTGCGGGTTTTTACCGCCGAAAATAGCGTGAATCTTGACGATCTCCTTTTGCCATTCCAGGGCTTCCAGGTAGTGTGCCAGGCCGATCAGGTTTACCTCCGACGGCAGCTTGTAGGCGGAGTGCCCCCAGTAGCCGTTGGTGAAGATGCCGAGCTGTCCGCTGTCGACGAATCCTTTGATTCGCTTTTTGAGGTCGGAAAAATAACCGGGTGAACTCTTTGGCCAATTGGAGATGCTCTGGGCAATCTCCGACGTCCGTTTGGGGTCGGCATTTAGGGCATCCACCACGTCCACCCAGTCCAGGGCGTGGAGGTGGTAAAAGTGCACCACGTGGTCGTGCATGTACTGGGTGCAAAACATCAGGTTGCGCACCAACTCGGCATTGGGTGGAATGACAATATCCAGCGCGTCCTCCACCGTCCGGCAGGAGGCCAGCGAATGCACCGAAGTACAGACACCGCATACCCGACCCACAAAAGCCCACGCATCGCGCGGATCACGGCCCTGCAAAATGCGCTCAATCAGCCGCACCATGGTACCCGAGCTGTAGGCATCAATTATTTTTCCATCCTGAATATCCGCTTCGATACGCAGGTGGCCTTCAATGCGGGTGATGGGGTCGACGACAATTCTTTGGCTCATAGTGGCATGGTTTTGTTTTAGGTGCTACGGCAAGACCGTACTTAAGTGCTACGGGGACTTATCCACCGCTCGGTGACCAGCGGCGTGGCGTAGTCGTCAATCCAGTTCTGCGGCGTTCGCCTGGCCTTCCGTTTCCATTTGAGCGCCCTTCTTTTTCCCCCGCAGGGTAGCTGCGGTGGCGTGAATCGCCAAACCGACGGCGGTGGCACCCGCGGCTACCTTGCCAACCGTGTCGGCATTGCTTTCGATCCCGAAACCGGGGAAGGTAGGAATCCGGGTATAGAAGGACGCGCCGTTGTCCCAGAAGTTGGCCTCGCTGCAACCGATGCAGCCGTGGCCCGACTGGATGGGGTAACTGGTTCCATTGTTCCACTTCGTCACCCCGCAGGCGTTGTAGGTAGTGGGGCCTTTGCAGCCTACTTTGTAGAGGCAGTAGCCCTTCTGGGCATTTTCGTCATCAAAACTTTCTACGAACAGGCCCGCATCGTAGTAGGGGCGGCGGTAGCAGCTGTCGTGCACGCGCTTGGAATAAAAAGCCTTGGGCCGACCAATGCGGTCCAACTCGGGAATGCGGCCAAAGGTGACCAGGTGTACCAACACCCCGGCCATCACTTCGCCGATGGGCGGGCAGCCCGGCACCTTGATGAGCGGCTTGCCTTTGATGAGTTGGTGGATGGGCGTAGCGCCCGTGGGATTGGGTTTGGCGGCCTGGATGCAGCCATTGCAGGCACAACTGCCCCAGCCGATGACCGCCTTGGCGCCCGCCGCCGTTTCTTCGAGGATGTCGATGGCCGAGCGACCACCAATGCAACAGTAAACGCCGTCTTCGTACACCGGCACCGAACCCTCTACACAAAGGACGTATTCCCCATCGTGTTCCTCCATCGTTTTTCTCATGGCAGCCTCAGCCTGGTGGCCGGAGGCCGCCATGAGGGTTTCGGTATAGTCCAGGGAAATTTTATCGAGAATAATATCGGCTACCATGGGGTGCGAAGAGCGGATAAACGATTCGCTGCAACAAGTACACTCCTGAAAATGCAACCAAATGACCGGTACGCGGGGGTGTTGCATCAGCGCGTTGGCCACTTGCGCCGTACCACTCGCCTCCAACCCCATATAGGCCGCGATCATGGTACAGAATTTCATGAAATCCCGGCGGGAATAGCCTTTGCGACGCAGCTCTTCGTAGTAGGTGGGGCGTTGGGTAGTGGTGGGTTCCATAGCGGTGTCTTTTAAGAAAAATTCAGGTTCTAAAAATTTCCACGTATTCAAAGTTTAGATTTTACAACAAGCCCTATGGTGATATTTATCATTTAATTTGGTTGATTTTTTATGCTTCAATATACAATTAGCAACCCTAGTTTTATCGCTAACAACTTAAGCCTAAATCCTTATGAAACACAAAATTTTTATCTTTTCAATTGCTTCCTTGCTGATGCCCCTGACTGCTTTTGCCCACGGTGGCCACGGCGCTTACGAAGGATGGGGGTTGGTTCATTTCCTGACCACACCGGTACACGCGGCACCCCTTTTATTGGCCGCAGGAATTGGCATTTTTATGTATTTCCGCCGGATCCGCTCCCAACAAACCAAACACTAACCCACGCTATTATGCACGAACTTTCCATCGTTCTAAGTATTGTGGAAATTGCGGAGGAACAAGCCCGACAAAACGCAGCCCGGAAAGTGGAAAGCATTGAATTGGAAATAGGAGCGCTCGCCGGGATAGAGTTGGATGCCCTGATTTTCGCGTGGGAAGCGGCGGTTCCGGGTACCATCCTGGAGCATGCCGAACGCATTATCCACCACCTGCCCGCAAAGGCCAGGTGCATGGATTGCGGGAGTACCTATGCGGCCAGGCAGTTTTTCGAAGCCTGTCCCAGTTGTGGACAATACCTCAGTGAACTGGTACAGGGGAAAGAATTGCGGGTAAAATCGTTGGTCGTCAGCTAATTTTAAAAGCAAAAAACGAATCATTATGTGCAGCACTTGTGGATGCAGCAGCCAGGCTTCCGGTGGCGTAACCATCACCAAAATTGGCGAGGAGGAAAACCACGTTCATCTCTCTGCCGGAGGCCATGAACATCATCACGAAGCAGGTAATGGTCATCATCACCACCACCACCACCACGAGGCTGATGGAAACCACCACCACCATGCCCATCCCGATGCGCAGGAGCCTGCTCCCGTAAAAACCGTCCTGGAACTGGAGCGGGACATCATGCAGAAGAACGACTTGCTGGCCGAGCGAAACCGGGGCTACTTTGAAGCCAAAAACATGCTGGCGCTCAACCTGGTCAGCTCCCCGGGTTCGGGCAAGACCTCGCTGCTGGAACGCACCCTGGTGGATCTGCAGGCGGAAGTCAATTGCTTTGTCATCGAAGGCGACCAACAGACCTCCAACGATGCCCGGCGGATCGCCAAAACCAACGCCCCCGTGGTACAAATCAACACGGGCAAAGGCTGCCACCTCGACGCAGCGATGATCCACAAAGCCCTCAAGCAATTGGCCCCTACGGACGATTCCCTGCTCTTTATCGAAAACGTCGGCAACCTCGTCTGCCCGGCCCTTTTCGACCTCGGCGAAGGCGCGCGGGTGGTCATTATCAGCGTCACCGAAGGGGATGACAAACCGCTCAAATACCCCGACATGTTCCACACCGCCGACCTTTGCATCATCAACAAGATGGACCTGCTGCCTTACGTCGATTTTGACGTAGCCAAGGCCCGGGAATACGCGCTGCGCGTCAACCACCACCTGGCGTTTATCGAGCTATCCGCTACCACCGGGCAAGGGATGGAACAGTGGTACGACTGGCTGCGGGAGCAACGCCTTGCCCTGCGCAACTGATTCACCAACAAAAACTAAAACCCCCACTTATGTGCCTCGCTATACCCGGTAAAATCGTCAGCATCAACGACCTCGTCGACCCGAGCCTGCGTACCGGGCGGGTTGCTTTCGGCGGCATTGTCAAAGAAGTTAACCTCTCTATGCTGCCAATGGTAAAAAAAGGCGATTACGTACTGGTTCACGTCGGGGTAGCCATCAGCAAGGTAGACGAAGCTGAGGCGCAACTGACCTTGCAATACCTGCGGGAAATGGGCGAATTGGAGGATTTGGGTGGTTAAGAGAGAAGTAGCTCGAAATCGGAAATCGGAGGTGGGAAGTGGGAAGTAGCTCGAAATCGGAAGTCGGAGGTGGGAAGTGGGAAGTAACCGCGTGTAAAAGTTGGGCAAGTGTAAAAGTGTAAAAGTAGGGCGAGACCAACATCCGGCGTATCCATCCTCTCGCATGCGCCCACGCTGAAGACGTGGCAGGCGCGAGCCGCCAAAATTCACCCAGTCTTAGCGATCAAGGGGTCACGCGCACCTAAGCGGGCGGGGCTTCTCCTTCAGGAGACCGCTTGCTCAGCAAGCAGAGGTGGCGGGTGGCGCTCGAAGTCGGAAATCGGAGGTGGGAAGTGGGAAGTTTTAGACCGTGTAAAGGTGTAAAAGGGAAAAAGTGTAAAAGTAGGGCGAGACCAACATCCGGCGTATCCCTTTTTCAGCAATCGCTGCGAGCCGTTGCTGCGCTGCGTCGCTGCGAGAACCAACTCGAAGTCGGAAGTAGCTCGAAGTGGGAAGTCGGAGGTGGGAAGTGGGAAGTAGCTCGAAATCGGAAGTCGGAGGTGGGAAGTGGGAAGTAACCGCGTGTAAAAGTTGGGCAAGTGTAAAAGTGTAAAAGTAGGGCGAGACCAACATCCGGCGTATCCATCCTCTCGCATGCGCCCACGCTGAAGACGTGGCAGGCGCGAGCCGCCAAAATTCACCCAGTCTTAGCGATCAAGGGGTCACGCGCACCTAAGCGGGCGGGGCTTCTCCTTCAGGAGACCGCTTGCTCAGCAAGCAGAGGTGGCGGGTGGCGCTCGAAGTCGGAAATCGGAGGTGGGAAGTGGGAAGTTTTAGACCGTGTAAAGGTGTAAAAGGGAAAAAGTGTAAAAGTAGGGCGAGACCAACATCCGGCATATCCATCCTCTCGCAATCACCCACGCTGAAGACGTGGCAGGCAACGCTGAAGACGTGGCAGGCAACGCTGAAGACGTGGCAGGCGCGAGCCGCCAACGCTGAAGACGTGGCAGGTTGCTGCGCTGCGTCGCCCACGCTGAAGACGTGGCAGGTGCGAGAACCAACTCGAAGTCGGAAGTAGCTCGAAGTCGGAAGTCGGAGGTGGGAAATCGGAAATAGGAAATCTGGTAAAGGTGGAAAGGTGGAAACGGAAAGTCGGAATATTGACCATCCCCATCCCTTGCAAGTCCATAAAATTCAAAGCTACTGTTAAAGCTGAAATCGTAAAGCCGTATAGCCCACCGCCCGCTGAGGGAGTGCTAATCCGAGGTGAAAGATTTTGGTCCTTTCATTGTGTGCTCCACAAAAAAACCTTACTTTTCACTGACCAATTGCCGGTCGCTTACCTGCTAATACCTTTCCGTTATGGATGCCCTATTGAAACAAAAATTATTGGATTATCTCGAGGAAGATCAGTTGGCTCCTGTGTTCGAAATTTTGCGTACCCACCTGCCCCTGGTTAAGCCAGACCGCTCCCTGCGATTCACCATTCTGGAAAAGCATTACCAGCACTACGAACTGGATTTTAAAAACGGGCGCATCAGCCAGACCGAATATGCGCAAAACAGGCTGAAAACCATCCAGGAACTCAAGGAACTGATTGATGACCTTCCGGTAGATGAGTTGCGCCCCAGTGCGCCGGCAACCGCTCCGCCGCCTAAAGCCGCCAAAAAGCCTTCCCTACTCGACAAGGCCGTGGACCAATTTAAAGACTGGTTTCCCGGCAAACGGTCGGACAGCAGCAAGCCCGACATACCCGTCAAAGGACCTTCCAAAAGAATACCCACCACCATCCCCCCGCGGAAAAGCAAAGCGAAACCACCCACGAGCAGCGGCGCTGAACCTCCGGAGGAGGAGTTAGAAAAAATGGCGCCACCACCAGCGTCGGCGCCACCACCAGCGGCCGATAGTGGGCCCAAAGCGTCCACCACTTATGTACCACCGCCCGCACCACCACCACCAGCGCCGGCGCCGACCGCACCACCACCCGTTTCCCCCTTCCAAAAAGGCAAGATTCTCTACGCTATCCCTGCCACCATGGCGCTGGCCCAGGCTTGCCGCTGCCGGGTGCGGATAGCGCCAACGACGACGGACGAGGCCGAATTGATGGAGGGCCTGACGGAAAAAGAAAAAGCCGCCGCCACGCGCGAGGGTCTCAAAATTACGTCCGTGATGAAAGTTGAGCTGGAGGAGGTGGGCACCGTTGGCAATTTCACCATTGTGGCCCGTAACAATGTGGAGCAACCCATCCTGCCCTTCGGCTTCACGGAGTGGGGCTTCGACGTGACGCCCCAGCGGCCGGGCCACTATGCCCTGCTGTTGCGGGTGACCGCCAAAGTGCAGGTCCCCGGTTTTGGGGAACGCCCTTTCGACGTCGCCGTGCTCGACCGGGCCATCCAGGTGAGCACCACCGACGTGCCGGCAGCAGAGATTGCTTTCGCCGAACAGCCCGTACCCGACCCCGACTGGGACGACGCCGACGACGCGGCCGTACTGCTGGCCCTGAGCCAGGCCCGCCTGGATTTGGCCATTGAACGCATCACCAACTTCGTGCAGGACAAAGACCGCGAATTCCAAAACACCCTCGTGCTGCTGCAAGGCCGCTGGCAGGACAATACCAACCAACTGCAGGCAGGCCGCATTGCTGCTGCCGACTGGGACATTGTCAACAACAAAGTTCGCTACGCCATCACCGATCTGGTTAAACAACTGCGTATAGCCTTCCCCAGCCAGGGAACGCCGGGCGCAATGGACTGGCAAAGTGCCCACGAAAAAGTAACCGGGTTACTGGCCTAAAGGCGTTAAGAAACGACTAAGACAGGCTCGCCATCAGGCCATTCATCAATTGCCACCGCCCTCCCCTACTGCTGGCACCAACTCGGGTACGGTGCCCACATTGGGATTCGTTGGCGAAGGCGGCGTAGTGCGGGGAAAGGAGACAATTCCTTTCAGCGGACGCACCATCCGAACCGCCGAGCGCTGAGCGGGCAAGCTTACTTTACAAGACAGGTTGAAGCGCTGTAATTCATTGTCGTTGATCACGCTGAGTGGCCAGGTTTCGCGGGTTTCCAACGTAATGCGGTACTCGTGTCGCTGAGGGTTGGCAATAATTTCCCTGACTTCGATATCCAGGGTTTCTGTTTGATCGCCGCGCCGCAGTTGCAAGTCGCTCAAATAAGGCAGTTGCGTAAAATCCACCGGATTCTCCTGGTCTTCGATGGCCAGTACCACTTGCCACTGAAAAGCAAAGCGACGATTTTCTTTGATCGAAAGATCGAAGCGCCCTTCCCCCAATTTAGCAATGGGGTGGGCACTGGTGGGCAATTCGTCGGACACGTAGCACACCAATGACTCTCCCTTGATATTTTGTAAACTGCGGATGCGGTAAGACAGGTTGGCCTTCCCTGGCCGTTCGGTCAGGGGGCCAGCGAAAAGCGTGGGGTCGGGCTGCCCGGTGACGGTAAAACGACACCCCTGCTGGCCACCTTCCTGGACCGGTTTGGCTTCCAGGCCAGGTAGCTTGCTGTAGACCCCGCCAGCTAATGCCTCGATGACCCACCCTCCGCGGGCCAACTCGGGAGGAACTCCCTCGAGGAGTAAATAATGGCGATGCTCCGCCCCTTCGGTCATCAGCGGAAAGTCGGAGTTGCGCTGAAAGACGGGTTGCAGGCGGGCAAAATAAGCGCTGATTTCGGTGGGGGTGGGCAGGCGGGCGTACCAATTTTGGCGGGTATATTTTTCGTCAAAATCGGCATAAACGATGGTTTCCCAATCCGTTCCCGTAAAGGAATTTTTACTGTTTCGCCCCCACCCGACCTGGGCCTCAGCACGGGTACGCAAGGGGCCGTTGATGTTGATGCCCACTTCGTTCTCAATTTGGCGGGCCACTTCAGCTACGGCCGTATGTTTGATCATCACCCCGGCAAAAGCACGCAGATAATAAGCCTGGCCAATGTATTCGGGATGGGCGCGGTAAAATTGCCAGAGCTGCAGCAGGAGGGTCGTGGTTTGCCCATCATTGGCCCGCAGGGCAACTTCTAATGGACTCACGAAGGTTCCCGCAACAGCCAGCACGGTCGACTCTTTGCGATCGTCCGTACTCAGGGCCGTACGAAAAGCACTGTAAGGAGGCTCAATACCCGCGTCGAGCGCGGCCTTGAGGTAGCCGCTACAATTTTTGGTCAGCAGAAAAGCATCGAATTGTTCTTCGGGTTGGATGAAAAAGGTCGCGTTACCCGCAGCGCCTTCCAGGCGCCGGTCCGGTTGAAAGCGGATCGTATTCAACGGTAGGATGAGCTCATCAGCCGCGAAAATATACTGCAACAAACTCCCTCCGCTCAGATCGGCCTGTTCTACCTTGGTCCGCAGATCGCGGCGCCCCAGGAACTTGTTGATATCTGCCGGAAGATAGTCGCGGCTCCCCTCGGCAGCGCCAAAGCCACAAAACTGGTAATGCTTCTCGAACACCCCCTGGAGAGCCCGGCCCAGGGAAACCCGGGAATAGGTAGCGGGCGGCGGCCAGTCGGCGGAGCGCTGCTCCTGCAATTTCTCGCGGGCCCGCTGGGTGCGCTGGCCTTGCAGCGGGCCAGCAGAAAAACCAAGCATCAACAACATCACGCAACAGAAAACAGTAATTTTTGCTAACATGGGACATTTTATTTCAATCATCAAACAAGCCGTAACCAATCGCACTAAAACCGCAAGTTGGGCCATTTTATTTTATCATCGGATTCAAAAGCCGGGAATTTTTTCCTTGATTTAGCCAGTTGTACCAACTAGCCCAGATGCAGAGGATCAGCCTATTCATTTTGATTCTCTGACATTTTTTCCTTACTTTGGAAGACTGATGCTTTGGTCAAAGCAGGAGCAAATTTAAACCCTACTGGAAGCTATGCAAAAAATCCTCGCTGCCCACCAGATTCGCCACCTCGACGAACAGACGATCCGGGAAGAGCCCATCGCCTCCCTCGACCTGATGGAGCGCGCCAGCCTGGCTTTTGTTCAGGCTTTTCGGGCGCAATTCTCCGATCTTGACCGCCCCATAACCATTCTCTGTGGCGATGGCAACAACGGTGGTGACGGATTGGCCATTGCCCGCCGCCTACACGAACTGTCTTACGAAGTATTCGTTCTGCGCGCCCGGATGGGCAACACCCCCAGCCCGGACAATGCCACCAACTGGGAGCGGCTGCAAGCCAAGCGGGTCATTGCCTGCCAGGAACTAACGGCTGGTGACCCCCTGCCCGAACTACCTGCCAGCGGCATCCTCATCGACGGCTTGCTGGGTTCCGGACTGAGTCGGCCAGTGACGGGCTACTGGGCCGGGTTGATCGACCACCTCAATACGTTGGATCAGCTGCGCATTGCCATCGACATCCCCAGTGGGCTTTTCGTTGACCAACCCACCACCGGATCCGCATTGCAAGCCGCTTACACCTTCACTTTCCAGGTCCCCAAGCTCGCTTTCTTTGCGCCGGAGAACGCGCCCTACGTAGGGGAATGGCAAGTACTAGACATCGGCTTGCTGCCCAGTGCCCTGGCCGCAGCGGTGACCAAGAATTACTACGTGCAACTACCGGACGTAGCAGCGCTGCTGAAAACCCGCGGACGGTTCGACCACAAAGGCACCTTTGGCCACGCCCTCATCGTGGCGGGCAGCTACGGCAAGATTGGTGCGGCTATCCTCAGTGCCCGGGCCGCTTTGCGGGCAGGCTGTGGGCTCGTTACCGTGCACCTTCCCCGCTGCGGCTACGAGATCATGCAGATCGCTTTTCCAGAAGCCATGGTGCAGGTGGATCGGCACCAGTTTATCTGCACCCAGGTACCGCAACCGGACACCTATTCTGCCATCGGCATCGGCCCTGGAATAGGAACCAATCCGGTTACGCAGGCCGGCCTGCACCAGCTGCTGGAACAAAGCAGTGCCCCGCTGGTGCTGGACGCCGATGCCCTGAATATCCTGGGGCTACAGCCCAGCTGGCAAACCCTCCTGCCCGCCAACAGCATCCTTACCCCCCACCCCAAAGAATTTGAACGGCTGTTCGGCCCTACGGCCAACAGCTTCGAGCGCTGGGAACGCCTCCGCCACGAGGCCCAACGCCTACAGTGCTACATTTTGCTCAAAGGCGGCTACTCCGCCATCGCTACGCCTACAGGAGAGGTCTACTTTGCCACCGTAGGCAACCCCGGCATGGGAACCGCCGGAGCCGGCGATGTGTTGACGGGTATCGTTACCGGCCTGCTGGCACAGGGCTACCCGGTCGAAACGGCCATCCTCCTCGGTGTTTGCCTGCACGGGCTGGCCGGCGACCTCGCTGCCGAAGCCCAGCAGATGGAGAGCCTCATCGCCGAAGATATTATCCAGTACTTGGGGGCGGCTTTCGGGGCGTTGAGGAGGATTGGAGAGGTGTAAACGTGGAAAAGGGGAAAGGTTTTCGAAGTCGGAAGTCGGAGGTGGGAAGTCGGAAGTAACCGCGTGTAAAAGTTTTCGAAGTCGGAAATCGGAGGTGGGAAGTCGGAAATCGGCTGCGGGTAAAAGTGTAAACGTGTAAACGGAAAGCCGGAATAAAGACGGTCCAAAGTCCTCCTTTGGAGGAGGTGCCTGGAAGGCGGAGGAGGAAAGGTGCTCGAAGTCGGAAATCGGAGGTGGGAAGTCGGAAGTAACCGCGGGTAAAAGTTGGCCTGAGCGATCAAGGGATCACGCGCACCTAAGCGGGCGGGCCTTCTCCTTCAGGAGACCGCTTGCGCAGCAAGCAGAGGTTGAGGTGGGAAGTCGGAAGTAACCGCGTGTAAAAGTTTTCGAAGTCGGAAATCGGAGGTGGGAAGTCGGAAATTTTAGACCGTGTAAAGGTGTAAAAGTGTAAAAGGAGAGGTGGAAACGTGGAAAGGTGGAAAAGTGTAAAAGTAGGACAAGACCAACATCCGGCGTATCCGTTTTTCAACATACGCGGCGAGCCGCGGTTGACGTTATGGGCAGCAGGTGCATGATAAAACATTGTTAAAGTTAAAATTCAGGCTTAAACCATGGCAAAAAAGCAAAAAATAGCCGTCCTGACGGGCGCCGGTATCAGCGCGGAAAGCGGTATCAATACCTTCCGGGATGCGGGGGGCTTGTGGGAAGGGCACGACGTGATGGAAGTAGCTTCCCCCGAGGGATGGCGTAAGAACCAGGCGTTGGTGCTGGATTTCTACAACCAGCGGCGACGCCAACTCAAGGAAGTGGTACCCAATGCCGGGCACACCGCGTTGGTAGAACTGGAAAAAAAGTACGACGTGGTGGTGATCACCCAAAACGTGGACAACTTGCACGAGCGCGCCGGGAGCAGCCACATCATCCACTTACACGGCGAGCTCCGCAAAGTCCGCAGCACGGGAGACGAGACCCTGATTTACGATTGGGAAGCCGACTGCAACCTCGGCGACCGCTGTGCCAAAGGCTACCAATTGCGCCCCCATATTGTCTGGTTTGGAGAGGCGGTACCCGCTATGGAGCAAGCCGTAGAAGAAATCTATAATGCCGAGATTATTCTCATCGTCGGTACTTCTATGCAGGTTTATCCGGCCGCAGGCCTGGTGGGGTATGCTGCCCGCGGTGCACGGATATTCTACGTGGATCCCCGGCCCAGCATCAACTACGAACTGCAGCAGCTTGCTAATCTGACCGTCATTGCCGAACCTGCAACCACGGGTATGAAACAAGTGCTGGCCGCCTTGTTGTAAGCGGTTAGCGGGTCGGATGCCTGCTGACGGGTAAGAAAACGCCCTAAAAAAAACGCTTCGATAAATTTCTTTACCGAAGCGCTTCGTGTGTTTGTTCAAAGTTAGTAAACTGGCAGGGCCAGCTTAGTCTTTATGCCGATTTGGCAGTTGGCTTTGCCATCCGGTTGTGGGTAGCTTCAGCGTACATTTTTTGCAGTTTGCGGCGGGCAAAGAAGATACGGCTCTTGATGGTACCCAGCGGCGAACCCAATTCTTCGGCAATCTCGTCGTACTTATAACCTTCGTAGGCCATCATGAACGGAATGCGGAAATCATCGGGCAAGGTATCAACCATGGCTTCCAGTTCTTTGAAAGCTACCAACGTCTCCCCGTCGTTACCGACTGGATTCTCGCCAGAATTGATGTAGTAATTGTTCGGCGTCTGGTCTACAATAAGATTACGGCGCATCTTCTTCCGGTAATTGTTGATGAAGATGTTGCGCATAATCGTAACCGCCCAGGCCTTGAAATTGGTACCCTGGCGGTATTTGTCGGCGTTGGTGATAATTCGGAGAGCGGTATCCTGGTACAAATCTTCTGCGTCGTCACTATTGCCGGTCAGTTTCATGGAGAACGCCTTCAGTGATTTACTGATGGTATCCAACTGATCCTGTATTTGATTCTGAATGGCGTAAAGCATTTCAGGGAATTTTAGTTTGTTAATATTATTTACAAAACTACCGCATTCCTGCTTCAAATGCAAATAATTTTATCCTTTTACCTGTATTTAGGCAAAAACTATTCCAAAGGTGATAATATGCCGCAATGACAGGCGCTTTGTTGTTAATTTTCTTAACAATTGACAACAAAACCACCCGCAACATTGTATTTACAAATAGCATGCAACACTATTTTGTTGATGTTCATCAATGTGAAAATAAATGGAGACACTCAACCAAGAAAAGATCGCGGCAGCTAATTATTTGGCTAGCAACATAAAAATTCTGCGGAAGCGGAAGAAAATCAGCCAGGAGGAGTTGGGCTTCCACATTGGTCTCAACCGGGGCAACATTGCCTCTTACGAAAACGGTACGGCGGAACCCAAAATCTGCAACCTGATCCGAATGGCCGAATTCTTCGGGGTGTCGCTCATTGACCTGGCCCAACACGACCTGACGTCCGAAGAGCGAATGTCTTCGCTGATGCGCCTGCAAGGTCTTTGTCCTCAAGAACGCGCGCATCTGGAAGGCTTGTACCACAAAGCCGAAGCATTCGACAAATTTTTACACGGCATTCACACCTGCTTCACCTACAAAGCCAAAGGATTAAAAAACATCGACAATCTTCCCAAAGAAGCCCATTTTTTGCACAGCCACTTTGAGCAATTGTACGAAGCCGCCGCCCGGCTTTCACAGGAACACCTGGATCTGTTGCGGATGTGCCGCTGTAAGGAAGAAGAATAGATAGCTGGCAATCTTCCAAAGTTTGCCTAAATTCGCTGTTCACCAACCCCGACCACCATGTCTACCCTAGCTCCAGGTTTAATCACCGGCACCGACGGCCACAACCGCTGTTGGTGGGCAGGACAGCACGAAGATTACCAGCATTACCACGATACCGAATGGGGGGTTCCCGTGACCGATGACGTGCGTTTGTTCGAAAAAATATGCCTGGAAGGGTTCCAGTCGGGCCTCAGCTGGTTGACTATTCTCCGCAAACGGGACAATTTTCGCGCCGCTTTTGACCATTTCGACTTTCACAAGGTAGCCCGCTACACGGAAACGGATGTGCAACGGCTACTACAAGACAGTGGTATTGTGCGGCACCGCCGCAAAATCGAAAGTACCATCAACAATTCCCAGCGGGCCCTGGAACTGATCGAACAAAAGGGTTCTTTGTCGGCCTACTTCTGGTCCTTTGAACCCGCTCCCAGTGAACGGCCCATCCAACTCAACCACGAGACCCTCAGCAAACTGGCCCAAACACCCGCCTCGCAAAACCTCAGCAAAGACCTCAAAAAACGGGGCTGGAGCTTTATCGGCCCCACCACCGCTTACGCGTTCATGCAAGCCATGGGCCTGGTGAACGACCATTTGGAGGGGTGCCATTGTAGAGAGGTGGAAAGGGGAAAGGTGTAAAGGTTTTCGAAGTCGGAAATCGGAAATCGGAAGTGGGAAATAGGCTGCGGGTAAAAGTTTTCGAAGTCGGAAATCGGAGGCGGGAAGTCGGAAATCGGCTGCGGGTAAAAGTGTAAACGTGTAAACGGAAAGCCGGAATAAAGACGGTCCAAAGTCCTCCTTTGGAGGAGGTGCCTGGAAGGCGGAGGAGGAAAGGTGCTCGAAGTCGGAAATCGGAGGTGGGAAGTCGGAAGTAACCGCGGGTAAAAGTTGGCCTGAGCGATCAAGGGATCACGCGCACCTAAGCGGGCGGGCCTTCTCCTTCAGGAGACCGCTTGCGCAGCAAGCAGAGGTTGAGGTGGGAAGTCGGAAGTAACCGCGTGTAAAAGTTTTCGAAGTCGGAAATCGGAGGTGGGAAGTCGGAAATCGGCTGCGGGTAAAAGTGTAAACGTGTAAACGGAAAGCCGGAATAAAGACGGTCCAAAGTCCTCCTTTGGAGGAGGTGCCTGGAAGGCGGAGGAGGAAAGGTGCTCGAAGTCGGAGGAGGAAAGGTGCTCGAAGTCGGAAGTCGGAGGTGGGAAGTCGGAAGTAACTGCGGGTAAAAGTTGGCCTGAGCGATCAAGGGATCACGCGCACCTAAGCGGGCGGGCCTTCTCCTTCAGGAGACCGCTTGCGCAGCAAGCAGAGGTTGAGGTGGGAAGTCGGAAGATCTGACTATCCTCCGACTTCCGATTCGATTGCAAAAAAGCTTAAAGGGCCTCAATCAAAAGTTCAAGCGTATAAATGCACTCGTCTATCTCGTCCTCCATTAGAGGCACCAAAGGGTGGGGATTTACGGCCAACAATTCATACGACCACATCCCGATGATATCCTTGGCCGGCGCCGTCTGGATGGGCGACAGGCCGAGGCGCACCAACTGCTCGTTGATTTCCAGCTCCACCACCACTTCACCCGCCCAGACACACTCGGCCTGTAAGGGGCAGCGGCTGTCGGTGATGACGTGCACAAATTTCACGTCGGGGGCTGCACAGCTGCAACTGGCCACCTGGCCGAAAGCCAGGACAAACGGTTGACCAATTTCAAAAATAGGATCCACCCGTGGCTGGTCGTTTGTTGGGTTACAAGCCATAACCAGGGTAAGCAGGGATAGCAGGGATAGGAAATTTTTCATGTCGCTCTATTTTAGGGTTTAAACATTTATAGTTTAAACAAACTGCAGGAATGAGAAGTTTCCTGCGGAACACATCTACCCGGCAAGGCCACGACCGGCCGGTTAAAGGTTGGGTAAGTTTTCGATGAGTAAGGCTTATTTTGCAGTAAAGCAACCAACATTAACCCTTTCTTAACCGTTTGGTATTACAAATACGTCATTCCCATGCAGCGATCTATCTACCTTACCTTAGGCCTGTTGTTGTTTTTGTCTTCTTCCTGCCAGCCGGCCCCAACCCCGGCCAGCGATTCCCCGGCACAGGAAACCACCCCGCCACTGGTGCAAAACGTGTTGCACCTCCCGGTTACCGATACCCTACCCTACCCCATTGTGGAAGAATTTGCCAACCTGGCACCGATTTTCAACTTCCGCAATGATACGACCTACGTCATCAACTTTTGGGCTACCTGGTGTGGTCCCTGCGTGGCGGAATTGCCGTATTTCGAACGCCTGGCAGCAGCCACCGCCAACCAGCCGGTAAAAATCGTGCTGGTGAGCCTGGACTTTCGCCGCGATGTCCGTACCAAGCTGCTGCGCTTTATTCGGGAACGCCCGCTAGAGCTACCCGTTATTGCCCTGACCGACAACAAGACCAATATTTGGATTGACCAGGTAGACCCCACCTGGGGCGGGGCCATTCCCATTACCATCATCTACCGGAACGACCAGCGCCAGTTCTTCTCCGATCAATTTGCCGATTACGAAGAATTGGCCAGTGCGGTTCAGTCCCTCCAATAAATTCATTTTATTACCAAAATATTCAACCATGAAGAATGCATCTTTGCTCCATTTATTGAGCGCCTTTTTATTTGTTGCGGTCCTCAGCAGCTGCCAGAACGCGGAAACTGCCGCCGATACCGCAGCAGCCACCGCTGATGCTGCTACGGAAACCATCGCCGTTGCTGCGAAGACCGCCGATCCAACAGCTAGCACCGAATACCAACAAGGGGTTCAGGTCGGAGACAAAGCACCGACCTTTAAATTGAAGAACATCGACGATAAGTTGTACAGTTTCGAAAACATCAAGGATGCCAACGGCAAAGCGCCCAAAGGCTTTATTGTTACGTTTACCTGCAACACCTGTCCCTACGCTGTTGGTTACGAAGACCGGCTCATCGCCCTGCACCAGAAGATGTCGGTACTGGGTTACCCGGTAGTGGCCATCCAGCCCAACGATCCGGAAGTAAAAGACGGTGACAGTTTCGCACAGATGAAGGTCCGTGCCCAGGAGAAAGGTTTCCCCTTTGTCTATCTACTGGACGCCGGCCAGCAGATTTACCCCCAGTACGGCGCCAGCCGCACGCCGGAAGTTTACCTGGTAGACAGTGACCTGATGGTTCGCTACCACGGTGCTATCGACGACAATGCCCAGGATGCGGAAGCCGTAACGGTTAACTACGTAGAAAAAGCCGTAACCGCCCTACAGAATGGCCTCAACCCCGACCCCGCCGACGTGAAAGCGATCGGTTGTACCATCAAGACGAAGAAAACCTAGAACTTGCCCGAAATAAATTTTGGGTGACAGGATGCGCCGCTCCGATTGCTTTCGGGGCGGCGCTCGTGTTTTTGGCGCCTGGTTATTCGTGCTTCAGCGCGAATAAAATAATTCGCGCTGAAGCGCGAATAACCCAAGGGCTACTTTTACCACGCGGTACCATTGGCCGGATTGGGCAGCAGCAGTACGGGCAGTTGTTTTTCGCTATAGAGCTTGTTGAATTCTTCCAGCTCGTTGTAAATGATATTATCGCGTTCTTCGGCGAAAGTGCCCCAGGTGACCAGCAAATCCCGGAGCCTTTCCTGAGCTCCTTGGGTCACCCGTGGATCGAGGCCATCACAGCGGCTGTGGAGGTCCATCAATTCCGCATTCAGCCGGTTGGGGAAATTGATAACATCCTGAGACGTCTTTTGATCGGGCTGGACGAGTTCTCTTTCCCAGGCATCAATTTCAGTCATGATGGCACTGGCTTTATTGACCAATTCGGCCTGCCCGCCAAACTGGCTCAGGCGATCGTGCAGCGTAGTCATCTGTGCCCGTAGTCCCTGCATCATTTCTACCGAACCATGGATATCAGCCACGGTCGTTTCGATTTCACCGAGCAACTTTTGCTGACCGGCATAATCCTGCTGTCCGGCATTCATCCTTGGATCAGCGAGCACCTGGGCCAATTCCTCTGATTTTTCGTCGCCGACCCGGAGCCGGAGCCGGTAATCGCCGGGAGCCACTAACCCGCCGGCGTAATTGCCTAACACGAAGACGCCGTCGATATGGCGAATGGGACGGCGACGCAAGTCCCAGTTGAAACGACGAATCCCGTAGCCTTTCGGCAAAGTGGGCTGGGCGGAGGGACCACCCTGGTAAGTTTTAAAATTTTCGTTGGCTTTGCTGGAATACTGCCGAATGACCTTACCGTCGGCGTCCAGGATGTCCAATTGCACCAACGCCGTATCCAATTGTGGCGGCAGGTAGTAATCGATGATCATGCCCCCGGGAGGGTTTTGCCCTTCGCCACTGCTCTTGCCACTTCCCTGACCGAGCAGGCGGTAGGTGGGTTTAGGCCGTAATATCTGAGGAGAGCGAGCGAGCAGATAACCCGCTGTTTGCTGAAGAAATCCGAGGTCGTCCAGGATCCAAAATCCCCGTCCGGAAGTAGCGGCAATGAGGTCATTGTCCTGGATCGTCAGATCGTTGATCGGACATACGGGCAAGTTCAACTGGAAGCGGTGCCAGAACTTTCCGTCGCTGTAAGACACGTAGAGTCCGGTTTCTGTGCCCGCGTAAAGCATGCCCTCGCGCAAGGGATCTTCGCGCACCACGCGCACAAAGTCCTCGGGGGCAATGCCCCTGGTTATTTTCAGCCAGGTTTTACCAAAATCGTTGGTTTGGTAGATGAGGGGCGTAAAATTGTTGAATTTGTAGCGGGTAGCCACCACGTAGGCCTTGGCCGGATTATGGGGTGATACTTCGATGCTGTTGATGAGGGCTTCGCCGAGGTCGGGCGGCGTCACGTTGACCCAGGTTTGACCTTCGTCGCGGGTCAGGTGCACAAGCCCGTCGTCGCTCCCAACCCAGATGACCCAGGATTCGTGGGGGGAACAGGCAATGTAACTGATGGTATTGTAGTTTTCCCCGCCGGCGCCCTCGTTGGTAAAAGGACCGCCGCCCAGGCCTTGCTTGTCTTTTTCATTGCGGGTAAGATCGGGGCTGATCTCTTCCCAGGCCAAACCGCCGTTGCGGGTCCGCAGCACTTTCTGGGCGCCGTGGAAGATCACCCGGGGATCCTGGGGACTGGCCACGATAGGCGCATTCCAGTTGAAGCGGTATTTCATATCGCGGGGCAAAGTCGCCAGGCCCACCGTGGGGTAGGCCATGATGTCTTTGCGTTCGCTGGTTTTGTTGTCGAAAACTTCGATGTTGCCCTGATAGCTGCCACCGTAGACCAATTGCGGATCGGTGGGATCGAAAGCGATGAAGGCGCTCTCGCCACCGGCGACGGCATACCAGTTTTTTTCGGAGATGCCCTGGCCTTCTGAGCGGCTGGCGATGGCCATGGCCGAGTGGTCCTGCTGGCCACCATACAAGTAGTAATAAGGGAAGCGTTCGTCGGCGATCACCCGGTAAAACTGACCCGTGGGTTGGTTGTTTTGAGTAGACCAACTTTTACCCCCGTTGAAACTGATACAAGCGCCACCATCGTTAGCCAGGATCATGTTGTTGGGCTGGTTGCGGTTAATCCACAAGTCGTGCTGGTCAGAATGTGGATTGGGGATCGGTTCGAAGGTGCGGCCATCGTCCGTTGACCGGAGTAGCGGGGCATTGAGTACGTAAACCGTATGTTCATCCAGGGGGTCGGCTACGATCTCGGAATAGTACCAGGCACGGGCAATAGTGACCCGGTCTGCGCATACTTGGGTCCAGGTGTCCCCGCCATTGGCCGAACGGAAAACGCCGCCTTTATCGGCTTCAATATTGGCGTACACCACTTCCGGATTGGCAGGAGATACACAAACCCCGATCTTACCCATCCGGACGGGTAACCCCTGGTAGAGTCTTTCCCAGTTTTCGCCGCCGTCGGTAGACCGAAAGATGCCCGAACCTTCCCCACCACTGCGGATTTCCCAGGGCTTGCGCTCGTGGTCCCACATGCCCGCGTAAAGAATACGCGGATTGGAGGGATCCATACTCAGGTCGGCGGCGCCGGTATGTTCATTGACAAAAAAGAGATGTTCCCAGGTGAGTCCTCCGTCCTGGGAGCGGTAAATACCCCGGTCGTCGGAGGGGCCGGTAGCCGCACCCTGAACGGCCACGTACACCACTTCGGGGTGTTGCGGATGGATTTGAATAGCGGCAATGTGGCGGCTGTTGTCCAGGCCGAGATGGACCCAGTTTTTGCCACCATCGGTAGACTTGTAAACGCCGTCGCCGTGGGAAGTCATTACGCCGCGGATGGCATGTTCACCAGTACCCACGTAAATGACGTTGGGATCGGAAGGCGCTACGGAGATTACGCCAATAGAACCGACGTTGAAGAAGCCATCAGAAATATTGTTCCAGGAAAGTCCGGCATCGGTCGTTTTCCACACGCCGCCACCCGTAGACCCCAGGTAATAGGTTTGGGATTGTTGCGGCACACCTGCCACAGCAACACTACGGCCGCCACGGAAGGGGCCAATGTTGCGCCACTGCGCGCCTTGGTAAACAGCGACGTTGAAGGGGCCGTTTTCAGGCTGTTCCAATTGGGCCGTGAGACTGAAGTAGGTGAATAAACCCAGCGTCACGAGCAAGCATCTAAGCGGTAAGTGTTTCATTCTCATAATATTGGGCATAAGCTGAACCTGACGTTACGGTATGAATTTGGTCCTAACCAATTCAGTTTGCTAACAAAAAGGTCAATAACAGCTTCGCCCTACAATAGGGATCAAAGCCGCTAATTTACAAAAACAATCGTAACCTAGTGCCTAATCCTTGAGAAGTTGGTGTTTTAGATGGATGATCTAAAACCAGACAGGAAATTGTCCTGCGTTCACATGTTTGGAATTAACTTTTCAATTATATGTAACGAGGGCTATTCACAAAAGTTACACACCTGACCCTTTTTTTTAATACTTTTATTCCTGATCGGCCCCAGCTTACAAGGTGGCCAGGCCGCAGCAGCCACCTGTTCGTCCCGTCCGTCGACTCCAAACGTCCGCCAGGCTTCATTTCTGTACGGGAGCGGCAGCTTTCCTGTACGTTGTTTGCACAATTTGTAAAAAGATCGTAATTTCAAAGCTTACTTCTGCTGACCGTTATCCGTTCGCAAAACTTTTCACTTATGCGGCCATTCTACCTCCTTCTGCTTTTTTTCGTCCTGCTGGGGGCGCTCCAGGCGCAGCACCAACAACCGCTCCAGGGTTACATTGTCACCAAAAACCATTACCACCTGACGGGATTTATTGGCCAGATCGACCATTCCCAGTACGGCACCATGGTAAAATTCATCAATGATTTTGGCACCCCCTACGTGTTACACCCGGCGCTCATCCGGGGTTTCGTTTTTTATGAAGGCCCGGCCATCTATGCCTACGAAAGTAAACTTTGGCGCAGCAACTGGTTGTTTCTGCGGGTCCTCTACGCGGGTGACAACGTGCGCCTGCTACAGACCCCGGAACTACAAACCGATTTTGTCGTTATTGACGGCCAAATGGTTGCCCAACGAAAGAAGATCAAACAGTTCTGGGTGGAGGTCGCGGGTGGCCGTATACTGCCCCTGAAGCGGTCGGGGTTCCGCGGGCAAATGAAAAGCCTGATTGCCGATGTTTCGCCGCAACTGGCCCAAAAGATTGGCCGCCCGGGTTACCGCTTCCAGAATTTATACGAGATCCTGGCCGAATACGACCAGGAATGCATCAAAGGTAAACGTCGACTATAAGCACACCCTATGTTGCCTGACAACCCCAACAGCATCGTCGGACTGGTGCTCCTTTTCCTCACGGCGGCAGCCACTTACCAGGGATTTCGCCACTCTGCCTACCAGGCGCGTTACGACTTTTACGTGGACGGCATCCTGGTCGAACGGCAGTATGACCGACTCCTCAGCTCGGGTTTTCTACACGTGGGGTGGTTGCATTTTGGTTTCAATATGGCTACTTTGCTGTCCTTTAGCTTTAGCCTGGAATTGTTGCTGGGCCCCTGGCGCTTGCTCTTGCTGTATTTCACCAGCATGCTCGGTGGCAGCATTTTGTCCCTTTACATTCACCGCCACCACGGCGACTACCGGGCGGTGGGGGCTTCAGGGGCGATCAGTGGGGTCGTTTTTGCGACTATCGTCCTGTTTCCGGACAGCGAAATTGGTATTCTCCTGTTGCCTTTTTCCATCAAGGGCTGGATTTTTGCCCTCCTCTTTCTGCTGGTTTCCATCTTTGGCATCAAAAACAAAATGGACCATATTGGCCACGAAGCCCACCTGGGTGGCGCTATTACGGGGGTGTTGGTTGCCGTTGCGCTGCAGCCGGGCATCCTGCAGCAAAATTGGTGGGTTGTGCTGGCTATCCTCGTTCCGGTCACGTTGTTTCTCCTTTTGATTGTCCGCAATCCCGCCGTTTTAATGATCGACAACTACTGGGGCGAGACGATCAAATCGGCAACAACAATTGGCCGTAAACCAACCGTTCCGCAAAAAAAAGTCAGTGAACAGGAAGAATTGAACCAACTGCTGGACAAGATCAAAACCAGTGGCCTGGCCAGCCTCAGCCCGCGGGAGCGACAACGGTTAGAAGCGCTGAGTAAGTAGTAAAACGCCGGGAACGGGGAACAGCTCCCCGAAAAAAGGAAAGCCCGCAACTGGAGTAGATTTACGCGACATCGGTGCGTGAACCTACCCCAGTTGCGGGCTTTTCATCTGGCTGGCGCCAGGTTGCGGGCAGCGTTTAGTTGCTGCTGCCGCTAATGGTCTTCATTTCTGCCAGCAGCACGTCGGGCGTTTTGTAGCCGGGCGATACCTTGATGGAATTCTGGTCCTCATCCAGATAGACAAAAGAAGGATAACCCAGGCGGCCATTCAGCAAAACTACCGCCAACTGGTGTACGCCGCGGTTGCCTCCCGACTGGTAGCTCAGGGTTCGGCCCTTGTACTGCTGGTCGGCTTGTCCTTCGGCGTTGAATTTGACCGCGTAATAGTTTTCGTTCATGTGCTTGATCACGGCAGGATCGGTGAAGGTACTGGCGTCCATGCGTTTGCACCAACCACACCAGTCGGTGTACACATCGATAAACATTTTCTTGGGTGCCTTGTCCATAGCGGTCATGGCTTCTTCCCAACTCAGCCAATTGATTTTCGCATCAACCGGTGCCGGTGCCACCTGCTTAACTGGCTGAGCAAAAGCAACTGCCGCTACCAGCGCGAGCAATAATCCGGCTCCAAAAACAACTTTTTTCATTATTTTGACTTTTAGTACTGCAACAAGTAAGGGAACTTGCGGAGTTGGTGACAAGAGAATAACAACCCTAAAAATAGGACGAATGCCGCTATTCGTTTTTCATCTACCCGGTCTTAATGATTATTTAACGTTTTTTTGTCGAAAACCTACTTTTTCAAGCACTTGCAGTACCTTTTTCTGCTGGCGGGCTAACTTCCAACTATGCTAAAGTCGAATAAAAAACACCGAATTGTCGTCGCCGTAGGTGGATCCAGCGGGTCGCTTTACGCCAAGGTACTCTTTGATCGCCTGCTCGAACTCCGCGACCAGTGGGAACACGTGGGCGTCGTGATGAGTGACAACGGCAAATACAACTGGGAACTGGAACTCGGCAACCAGGATTACCTCAACTACCCTTTCCAGTTTTACGGTAAGCAGGATTTTATGGCGCCCTTTGCCTCGGGGTCGGCCCGCTACAACCTGATGATCGTTTGCCCCTGCTCCATGGGCTTGCTGGCGCGCATGGCCCAGGGCCTGAGCACCGACCTGGTAACCCGTGCCGCCGATGTGGTACTGAAGGAACGCCGGCGCCTAATCCTCGTACCCCGCGAAACGCCCTACAACCTCATCCACCTGCGCAACATGACGGCCCTCACCGAAGCGGGCGCCATCATCTGCCCGGCAACCCCATCGTTCTACAGCAAGCCCGACACGTTTGAGGCCCTCGCCCTGACGGTAGTGGACCGGGTGCTGGATCTGGGCGGACTGGACCTGGATACTTTTCGCTGGGGGTAGGCTCAGGGCTGTCGAATGGCCGATAGATGGTTATTCACAATCGTAAAAACCTCGCGAATGCGTGCAGCATGCCGCCCACGCTAAAAAGCGTGGCAAGCTATTCCCTGAGAACCCATCCCCCGCCCACGCTAAAAAGCGTGGCAAGCTCTTCCCTTGAAAAGGAAGAGCTTGCCACGCCCCTTCGGCGTGGGAGTCCAGACGCGCGATTTCTGCCGAGGCTAGCAGTAAATTTAACGCTGGCAAATTAACTTGCAACTGGTCTAAAACTATTGCCTCAAAGGCGAGGAATTACGGCTAGTCGACTTTTTACAATGGCCGATTGCCGGCTGTTCATAAGGTTCAAAACCTCGCGAATACGTGTATCACGCTTGCTCTTGAGAACCCATCCCCCGCCCACGCTAAAAAGCGTGGCAAGCTCTTCCCTTTCAAGGAAGGGAGTCCAGACGCGCGATTTCTGCCGAGGCTAGCAGTAAATTCAACGCTGGCAAATTAACTTGCAACAAGTCTGAGACTACCCCGCTGCCCAAATGCTGTAGAATGGCCGATAGACGGCTGTTCACAACCGTAAAAACCTCGCGAATACGTGTATCACGCCTCCCACGCTAAAAAGCGTGGCAAGCTCTTCCTTTTCAAGGGAAGAGCTTGCCACGCCCCTTCGGCGTGGGCTGGGGGATGGGTTCTGAAGGGAGTCCAGACGCGCGATTTCTGCCAAGGCTTGCAGTAAATTCAACGCTGGCAAATTAACTTGCAACAAGTCTGAGACTACCCCGCTGCCCAAATGCTGTAGAATGGCCGATAGACGGCTGTTCACAACCGTAAAAACCTCGCGAATACGTGTATCACGCCTCCCACGCTAAAAAGCGTGGCAAGCTCTTCCTTTTCAAGGGAAGAGCTTGCCACGCCCCTTCGGCGTGGGCTGGGGGATGGGTTCTAAAGGGAGTCCAGACGCGCGATTTCTGCCGAGGCTAGCAGTAAATTCAACGCTGGCAGATTAACTTGCAACTGGTCTGAGACTATTGCACTGCTCAAAAGCCCTGGAATAGGCGATTGACGACTATTCACAGCTGTTAAAACCTTGCGAATACGCGCAGCACGCCTCCCTTCCTTTTCAAGGGAAGGGCTTGCCACGCCCCTTCGGCGTGGGCCGGGGGATGGGTTATCACCAGAGGTGTGCAGCGACGATCAACAAAGTTTAAAAGCACGTCCACGCTAAAAAGCGTGGCAAGCTCTTTCGTTGCGAGACTCTGCTTTCGTTGCTGCGCTGCGAGAACTAATTTTAGAAGAAAACCCTGTTGGTTATATTAGTTATTTCCAGATTCGACAGTCCTGGGGGGTAGCCTGCCCACGCTAAAAAGCGTGGCAAGCTCTTCCCTTCCAAAGAAGGGAAGCATGATGCGCAGATTTGCAAGGTTCTTATTTTTCTTTCCCAGCCTAGCTATGTGCCCTCTGTGCCCTATATGCCCTGTGTGGTTAAATCCCTGTGTGGTTAAATCCCTGTGTGGTTAAAAACCAAGCCCGTTTTATCCCCCGTATTTATTCTTTTACTACCTTGATCCAAACAAAACGAAAATCCATGGATCAACCACAACGTCTTCTATCGCTGGATATCTTTCGGGGCATGACCATTGCCGCCATGATTATGGTCAACAATCCGGGCTCCTGGAACCACGTGTACGCCCCGCTCCTGCACGCCGAATGGCACGGCGTGACGCCTACCGACTGGATCTTTCCCTTTTTCCTGTTCATCGTAGGGGTTTCGATCGCCTACGCGCTGGGCCGCCGCAAGGTGGAAGGCGTCGACCGCGGGCAGTTGATCCGAAAAATTCTGATTCGCACCCTCCTCATCTTTGGGATTGGTTTGTTTCTCAACGGTTTTCCGTTTTTCAACCTCTCCACCATCCGCATTCCGGGGGTTTTGCAGCGCATTGCGTTGGTGTACGGCGCCTCGGCCCTGCTGTTTTTGTACCTCAGTCCACGGCAACTGTTCTGGGCGGGGGTAGGTTTCCTGCTCTTGTACTGGGGCCTGATGACCCTGGTGCCCGTGCCCGGCGGCGTGGCACCCAACCTGGAAGCCACCACCAACCTGGGCGCCTGGCTAGACCGCACGGTGATGGGTGGCCATTTGTGGTCGCAGGCCAAGGTCTGGGACCCCGAGGGGCTGCTCAGCACCATTCCGGCCATCACCACGGGCCTCAGCGGCATCCTCACGGGAAACTGGCTGCGCAGCAAAAACGATGGCTTCACCAAGGTAGCGGGCATGATGGTCATTGGCACCATCCTGCTGGCCCTGAGCTTTGTCTGGGACCTGAGCTTCCCGATCAACAAAAAAATATGGACGAGCTCCTACGTCTTGTACACCTCCGGGGTGGCTTTGCTGTTCCTGGGCACCGTCTACTGGCTGGTCGACCTGAAGGAATACAAAGGCTGGACCAAGCCCTTCGTGGTGTACGGCACCAACGCCTTGTTTGTCTTCGTGATGTCGGGCATCGTAGCCAAATTGCTGGGCACCATCCAGGTGATGGGCGCTGCCGGTGAAAAAATCAGCCTCAGCGCCTGGCTCTGGGAGAGCGTCTACGAGCCGGCTTTTGCGTCGGCCCAAATGGCGTCGCTGGCCTACGCACTGACGAACGTGCTGTTTTTCCTGGGCTTGTCGTGGGTGCTGTATGTGCGGGAGATTTTTATTAAGGTTTGATGGGCTCTTCTCCGTTTCTCCGTAGCGCAGGGTTTGAAACCCTGCGCTACGGAGCGGGGACGGGGTGCGACGGCGCGCTATATTTCCATGTTTTTTTTCGCCCCAAGCAAATGAATCTATGGTGATTACTGCCGATGATTACGAAGCTATCTGTAACGCTTGCCGGTGGGTTAAATCAGGTTTTTGAAAAAACAATGAAATGTCCGTTAATTGAACACACTAAATAGTCTTTTTGAAAAAAACCGATCTTCTGTGCCACTGCTATTCCTTTTAGTAGCAGCTACCCTGTTAAGGACAATAGGATTAGGGCAAGAAAATTTTTGGTTAGACGAAGCCACCTCTATAGAGACGGCACACCTGGGTATCAAGAACATTATAGCAACGAGTCAAGCCAACGACGTTCATCCACCTTTATATTACATTTTATTACATTTTTGGTTGAATGCCTTTGGTACTAGCGAAGTAGTCGCGAGGCTTTTTTCTGCTATTTTTTCAATCATTACTATTCCTGTCTTTTATCGATTCACGCTTCGTCTTTTCGATCACAAAACAGCTTTGATTGCAACTTCCCTTTTGACATTTTCCCCATTTGCCATATTCTATGCTCAAGAGGCGAGGAGCTATAGCTTATTTGCGCTCTGCATATTAGCCTCTTTTGTTTACTTCTACAAATGCATTAATTCAACAAACAAGCATTTTTTCCCAATAGCCGGATTTATCTTTTGGTCTACTTTAATGCTGTTCTTACATATTTATGGACTGTTCTTTTTATTCAGTCAATTTATTGTTTTCGCTTATTGGCTTTATGTGAACAAGCGAATCACTCAATGGCATCCGCTTTGGGCTGCTTTTATAATTTCTGGGTTGGTCTTCTGTCTTTGGGTACCATCATTATATACGCAGACACAAGTTGTCGTCACCAAAGGATATTGGATACCCAGTGCAACTTTGGGTTATTTACTCTATACCTTTTTTGAGATTGCTGGTGACTATCGAATCTCCAGATTAGTGTCGCTCTTATTCTTAGGTATTTTCATTTACGGAGGGAAAACCTATTTAGTCCATGTCATCAGGCAAATCACAAACGAACCTTTCATTTCTATTTTGGTAGGATGCTGGGCTTTTGTACCAATTGTGGTTGCTTTTTCGGTTTCACAAATTGCACCTTCCATTCTATTGGCACGGCCACTTATTGCCTCGGCAATGCCATTGTTTATTCTTACAGCCGTGCTTTTACAGAATATTTCCAATAAGCAGCTAAAGACTTGGAGTCTTATTTTTATTTGTACCTTGTTTATGGTATTAAATGGAAAACGATATCTATATCTAGAAAAAGAAGATTGGCGATCAATTGCTGCGATTATCGACCATCCTGCTGCTCCAAAAGCTGATGCAATTGTCCTTCATGAATATTTCTGCAATACACCGCTCAACTATTATTATAGTGGCAATTTGCCCTTTATTGATTTACCGCCACGTGGTACGGGACTTCAAATCAGTAGCACTAATATTCAACAAATTGTGGACAAAAATATGGATGCATTTTGGCTTGTTGTTTCACATACTAGACATCCAGAATCTTGGATTGTAGCACAATTTACCCAACAAGGTTATCATTTAGCAGCAGAACACAAACTCATTGGCGTGGAGTGTTTTCTTTTATCTCGAAGTCAATAAAAATTTCACCTTTTATCCCTACAATACTCGGTACTCATGTGTGGTATACTCGGCATAATACCTCAAGCAGGAAAATCACTACCTACACCTATTTGGCAGGCGGCTTTGGCTTCATTGGCACATCGCGGACCTGACAGCAATGGTGCTTTTGAAGTGGCTAATGGCGTGTTAGGGCATCACCACTTATCCATTTTCCATACCTGGGTAAGAGACCACAACTTGTTTAAGGAATATTTTCATTGGCAAGATGGCTATGCTGCCTTTTCGGTAAGCCCGAACCGGGTGCCTACCATCAGAGGGTACATCAGGAAGCAGGAGGCCCATCACCGAAAACAGCCCTTTGAAGTGGAGTGGGAAAACTTTAAAAAGCATCAGCTTGTTTTTCCTGATGAGGTTTGATGGCTGCCTGTTCCGTCCCCGCTACGGAGGAGACGGAGCGACGGGGTGAGCACAATTTTCCCCATCTTTGTCTTCTATAATTAACTGCCCCCAATGGACATTTGCTTTCTCCCAGCCTGGTTTTACGACATCCGAGGGGAAGGAGGCGGCCTATTCTTCCAGGAACAGGCGCTGGCCATGCAGGCGGTAGTAGAAAAGGTGTCGGTCTTCTACCCGGCGTTGGAGCCCCGCTACTGGGGGCCGGAGAAATGGTCGCTTACGCAAACCCACCAGGTGGCCGTTTTCAAGTACCAGGGTTTTAGCTTTCCCAAAAGGATCACACCGCTGTTGTGCTATTACCGCCGGCAAATAGCAACATCTTTTGCTATTTTTCTCCAGTACCGCGAGGGCAAATTACCGGACCTGATTCATGCCCACAGCCTGTGGGGAGCCTACGCGGCCCTGGTGATTAAAGAAAAGTGGGGTATTCCCTTCGTGTATACGGAGCACCTCAGCAAGTGGACCGCCACGGATTACAACCTGCCCCGACGGCATCTTCACCTCTTGAAGCACATCCAGCAGCGAGCCGATCTGGTCACCGCAGTAAGTCGCAGGCTGGCCGACAAAATTAACGAAGCATGCCAGACCCAAACGACGTTGGTGACCCCCAATATGGTGGATACCGATTTTTTCACGCTGCCTGCCACGAAAAACAATAAACCCAAAGTCTTCCACCTCATCTCCATCGGTGATCCCTGGCATAAAAAGGGGTTGGATATCCTTCTGGAAGCCGTTGGTATCGCGCAACGGCAAACACCTACACAGTTGAAGTTAACGTTAGTAGATAGAATTCCTGACCGCCCCCCCCTGCTAGCCCTCATCCAAAAACACCAGCTAGACCAGCAGGTACATTTTGCCGGGCGGCTGAATCGAGAGGCCCTGCGCGCGGTGCTGCAACAACAAGACCTCCTGGTTTCCGCCGCACGAATAGAATCTTTTGGGATCACCATGATCGAAGCGCTGGCTTGTGGTGTACCGGTCATTGCAACGAAAACCGCCGGCTCACTGGACATCCTCCGTCCGGGATACGGGGTGTTGGTGGAGCAGGAAAATCCGGCACAATTGGCAGCAGCCATCCTCCAGCAGGTCAACAGCGGCCCAGAATTACCACCAGCTGCGCTGGCACAATTTGCTGAAGAAAACTATGGCAAGCCTGCCTTCTGCGCACGTTGGTTGACACATTACGCCGCCATTTTAGACCCTACCAACGCGCCCCGCCCATGATCGTTGAACAAAAAAAGCTGCTGCGCTGGCTGACCTTTCCGGCTACCGACCAGTTACGACCGAGCCTGATCAACGTGTATCAGCAGTGCAACCAGCGCCGCCGGTTGTGGACACACGTGTGCCAGCCTTTTACCACTTACCTCATCGACCTGCGCTTGCCGGAGTGCACCCTGCTGACCAATTATTCCAAAAAATTACGCCAAAATATCCGGCGCGCCAAAAACGCGGGTATCCGCATTGAACGCGACCAGGACCCGACAGAAGTGATCCGACTTTTCAAACCGACCATCCGTGCCAAAGGGCTCCGGCGCCTCGGCCAGCAAGACTTCGCCACCAAAACGGACCTGCTAATCACACGGGCAGTGCATCCGCAAATGGGCGTTCTGGCGGCTCACGCCTACCAGCTGGATTGGGCCACCAAAACGGTAAAGGGCGTTTACAATGCCTCGGCCTTCCGGCTCTATCCCGACGACAAGGTCGCGCAGTACGCCTGTGGCCAGGCCAACTCCCTGCTTTACCACGAAGATTTTTGTAGCTTCGGGCACCAGGGATTTGTCACCTACGATTTTGGCGGCTACGGCGGCGAAGCGCCGCAGGTAGATTATTTCAAGGATCGGTTTGCCGGCCAGGTGGCCCAGCAGTACAATTACTATCCCCTTTGGTATTTTTGCGTCCGCTGGTGGCGCAGCCAGTGGAAAAAATGGACCCATGGCCAATAACGAACAGTACCGCACCTACTGCGACACCCACCGGGCTGACGTACCCCTCTTCTACCAGGATTGGTGGCTGGACGCCGCCGTGGGTCCCGACCGTTGGCAGGGGCTGGTGAGCGCGTCCACGTTTGAGGACAAAGCCGCCATTATGCCGGTGGTAGCCACTAGGAAGTGGGGTCTGCCCACCATTCGCCGCCCGCCGCTGACGACCTACCAGGGGCCGTGGTGGGCTGGTTTTCAGAATTTGGCTACCGGGCAGCAGGTGGCCCTCATCCAGCAGCTCTGGCCCGAACTGATTGACCAACTGCCACAAGTCAGCCATTTTCACCAGACCCTCTTCCCGGGCCTGACGTACGCCTTCCCGTTCCAGGAGCGGGGCTACCAGCTCGGCGTACGCTACACCTATACGCTGGACCTGCGCCCGCCAGCGGCCCAAATTTTTCAAAACTTTCGCCGTGATGTGCAGCGCAAGATCAGGCAGTATGGCCCCGATTCTGAAGTAGTAACGAGTACAGACCTGGCTTCTTTCCTCCCTCTGGCAGAAGCCGTCTATGCCCGGCAGGGTCTGCCTTTGCCCTACCGCCAGGCAACGCTGACGGCTCTTTTTCAGGCCGCCTACCAGCGGCAGCAGGCCCGGCTGTTCGTCCTGCACCACCGCACGGAGGGCCTCGTGGGTGGGTTGGTGGTGTTTTTCGATGCGGAACGGGTGTACCTGCTCCAATCGGGCATTTCCGCCGCCGGCCGCAAAACTGGCGCCTTCCAGGTGCTGGTCTGGGCCGCCCTGCAACACTTTGGCCCCAGCCACCAGGTTTTCGACTTTTGTGGGAGTATGATCCCTGGTATTGCGGATAGAAATCGTTCTTTGGGGGCGGTGGTGGAGGTGTTTTTGGAGGTGCGGAAAAGGAAAAAAATTCTTAAATTGATTCAGAGCTTATAACACTTACAATATTGTAATCAACATGCCAAATGATGTTTTATTTTCAATCATTATCCCTACCTACAATCGTGCTTCAATTTTGCCGCGAGCAATAGAAAGTGTAATTACTCAAGATTTTTCTAATTGGGAACTAATCATCATAGATGATGGCTCAACAGATACTACTAGAGCGGAAGTAGAAAAATTCCTGAAAGATGGGCGTATCAGCTATTTTTGGCAAAAAAACAAAGAACTTAATGCTGCGCGTAATACGGGCATTAAATTAGCCAAAGGAACTTATCTTGCCTTTTTGGATGACGATGATTACTATCTTCCCAACCATCTCTCCTATTTAGCTAAAATTTTAAAAGATAAAAATTATCCTCATATAGCTATTCGAACAAGGATGTGGAGGACAAATAAAGGTTTTAAACAAAAAAGTATATTATTAAACGACAGCTTTCCTAGTTGTATTGGTCATTTCTGGCAAAACCCAACGAATCTTCTTTCTTTCGTCTTCCATTCTAGTATTTTTCAAACACATATTTTTAATGAGGAATTAATACTTGCTGAAGATTTTCATTTTTTATTGCGTGTTTTGCTGGACTTCCCTTTTGTTCAGCTTGATGAAGTAACTGTGGTTTATCAATTACAAGAGACTAGCCGTAGCGTTTCATATTATTCAGAGAAACATCTAGAAAAAAAAATCAACTCATTCAACGATATCTGGCTAATTAGAGGTGAAGATTTACTAAAATATCTTCCCCATAATGCTTTAAAGCGAAAAATAACTCGCGAATACCTACATTTCACAAGGATATCATTTCGCAACAATGCTAAGAAATTAGGTTGGAAATATTTTTTTTCTGCCTTAAAACAATTCGATATCAAAGCAATTAATGACTATACCTATACATTTCTTATTGGTATCTTTAAGTAACATCTTTTATTCATTGATTATTTTTTTAATACCTGTCCATAATTTGTCGGGTATTAAAATTTTAGCCTTATTTCTTATTCGAGCAAATCGAGTCAAACCTAGTACATTGACTCCCATACAATCCCAGTAAGGAATTCTTAATTCTTCACTAGGTTTCAGCTGAAAATCAGCAGGAATATATTTTAAATAAAGTTCTCCTGCCAATTCTGGATTTAAACAAGCCAGCATTCTAAGATGGTGATAGGTTGCCATATAGAAGAAAGTAGCATTAATATTCCAATACTGTACTAAGTTCTGTTTCAGGTAAGTCGATAATCGACCACTTATATGAATATGGGATATTAAAGCCTGCTCTGGATTTTTTTTAGTTATTCGATCTTTAGCGTCAGTATGATAATAACAAGCTGAACGATGATCTTGAATAACTTTAACCTCATTTTGTAAAAGCCGTAATAATAAATCAGTATCCTGTCCATTCGTAATTTTTTCATCCCAACCCTTAATTTTTCGGAGTACTTTGCTATTGTAAAGATTAGCGGAAGTTTGTCCACAATGACTAACATGTCCTAGTCCTTTCCAAATATCAGGCCATAATTCTAAACGGTATTTACTGTTTTCAAGTACAATTATTGGCGTTCCTAATATCAATTGGGTATTGTGTTTGATTAAGTTAGACTGTCTAATCAACTTCCCAGGCAACAACTCATCATCCGCATCCAAAAACTGTACCCATTCACCTTTGGCGTGGGCTAATCCTAAGTTTCTAGCGGCCGGTGCACCTTGAACAAACTCCTGCAAAACCTGAATTTTATCCGGAAAGCGGCTCTGGTATTGCGTTAACAGTTCCAGGGTATGGTCCGTAGAATTGTTATCCACACAGATGATCTCGGTGTAGGCATAGGTTTGCGCTAAGGCGGAATCCAGGGCGCGTGCTACGTAAGCTGCGGCATTATAGGTGGGGATGATGATGGTTACGAGCATTGGAGCATATCTATTCTTACGTAATCAACCAAAGCTTAATAGCCCATAAAAAGCTACACAATAGGGCAAAAATAAGGCTTTGCAGGAGTATTGTTCTCAAAAACGGCAACTGCCCAATACGACACAATTGGTGAAAATGAAAAAAATACCCGAGCAAGCTCCCAGCCGCAAATAAGAAGAGCGCCTGATGCAGGGAAAACCAATACAAACCAATAGCCAGCGGAATAATTCGGCTAAGAAACAACACAAGCTGGGTGATCAAGGAAGCGCGTTCGGCTTCGGCGACCCGATAGATGGCTGATAACGGCGAGGTACTTAATCTAAAAAGCACAAAAAAAGCCAGATACTGGGCGATGACCCCTCCTTCTTCCCAGGCTGCACCAAAAACGAAGGAAAATATTTCAGCCCCCCACACGGTTAATAGCGCATAGGGTAACAACCCAATAAAGAACAGCGAATAATTGGTCGCCATGGTGAGTTTCCTAAACTGGCCATGGTCTTCACGGAACAAGCGACTAATTTGTTGCAGATAAACGGGGGTAATGGCTTTGCTGGCCAACCGGAACGGTACCAACAACATATTGTCGGCAAACAGGTAAACGCCCGCTAAAGCGGGAGAATAGAGTATACTGAACACCAGAAAGGGGGCCGTAAGCGAAAACACACTCAACAAATTTCCGGGCAGCAGGTAGCGTGGGTAGTGCGCTAAATCCTGGAGGCTTTTTTTTAATTGAGCAAATGAGGCGGGAATGGCTATAATTCTGCGAACACTCGCCCTCGTTTGCCACCCAAGGGTAGCAATAATACCCAGCAAGGAAGAAAGAACCAAGGACAAGTAATGACCAGAAGTAACAAGCCCCAGCCCCAGGCTACTGCCCCTGGTTACCAAACTATTGCTGATATCTACCTTCACGTTGGTGGCAAAATTTGCGCCCCGAACATTTAATGCGGTCACCATTTCATTGACCTGGCTAATCAGCAATCCTAGCGGCAGCACCCAGAGCCAGATACCATCAGAAGTGTCATTAAAACATTGTTGCAGGAACGAACCAAAGCAGATGACCAGAACACTGGTCACCACAAAACCAATCATCCAGAGCATTTTTAATCCGCTGATCAACGTGTATAATCTTCTCGGTTGTGGGAGGATAACAATGGCGGTAGGAAGCATCAATCCACCAAACATAGCGAGGTAAGACAATATATTCGAGTAGAGCCCGGCAATGCCATAGGCTTCGGGAGAGAAAACACGGGATAAAACAGGCGCCGTGAGAAAACTGATAACCGAGCCAATGCCTACCCCTAATCCCGTTATGCTGAGGTTTTTTGCGTAGGAACTTTTCCAGGCATTGATGATCGTACGGGTTAGTTCCAATTATTCAGTTTTATAGGTCGTCTAGCCGGGTTTTAATACCTTGAGCATGTTTCTAACCTTTGTGTTACGGCTAATGAAAAAGATACGAACCGCAATCGACCATTTTTTTGACCGCTATTTTCCTCGTGGAAGTAAAGTAAAGACAATCGTATTAAAATCCTTCCTACGCGATCGGGAAAAACGATTTTTCTACCTCATTGCTCCGGAAGACAGTGTACGTACCAACAGTGAACCGGGCTACCTGTATCTGGAAGGTTGGTGGGCGGCCTGGACAGCTGATTGGTTCAAAGATAGTGACGGAAATTACACCCCTTGGCTTACCTATCCCGCACTTGCCTTTTTGAAAGGCAGAATTCAACCCACCTGGTCGGTCCTGGAGTACGGTGGCGGCAGTTCGACGCTTTTTTGGGCTAGCCGTACGGCTAAGGTCACAACGATTGAACATAATAAAGCGTGGTTGGCGCAACTGAAGGCCATTATCCCTAACCATGTAACCCTTATCCATCAACCCTTAAATCCCTTGCCAGGCTATTTGCAAGCAGCTCCCTCCGATGCCCGTTTCGATATTATCGTAATTGATGGTCGGGAAAGAGTTGCCTGCTGCCAGGTCGCAGCTGATTACCTTCAACCAGCAGGAATCATAATTCTGGATGACTCCCAAAGAGAAAAATACCAGCCTGGTATTCTATTTCTCATCAACCAAGGCTTTCGGGAGTTGCCTTTTTGGGGGCTTCGCCACCAGGCGACGCAAGATACTTGCACCTCCCTATTTTACAGGACGGTCAATTGCCTGGGTATCTAACGGAGAAGCACAACTTTACCGATGCCATTGGTAAAATAACCCGAACTGCCATTGTCCCTGATCTCCAGGTCGTTGCCCGAATCATCCTGCGCCACTACGCGGTACAAGTAAACCCCGTTTGCCAGGCGGTCACCGTACGTATCCGTGCCGTCCCAAACAAAATCGGAAAGGTGCGTTCCTACGAGCAATTCGCCAAACTCTTCCTTGGAAACTTCCCGGACCACCCGACCAGCAATGGTCATAATCTGTAACGCAAAATCGGCCGGTGGTTCACCCGTTATCGTGTACACAAATCGCGCCTGATCCGTAAAGGGATTGGGGTACGGTAGCACCTGCGAGATCGTCTGCCGATTAATGACTTCAAAATCAATGCTCAGCTCTACCTTACCGGCCACGTTTTCACTTGCATCTTTAGCCTGCACCTTTAGGGTGTAGGTACCGTCGATCAGTAATTCGGGTTGAAAATCAATGCGTGCCTGGTTTTTGCCTTCTTGCAAGGAGGCCGGTGTCCAGGCGTAATCACTGGATTCGACAAAAGCAAAGGTTCCCTGATCCGGGCGCTTCAAATACAATTTTACCAGGGATGGGTCTTCTAACCCAAGTAGCAGGTTTTCATCCTCGAGGGTGATGACAATGTGTGGTCGGGGAGCTACAATATCACCAGCCAGGATGTGCTGACCATCAAAAATAATATCCAGTACCGGATCCACTTTGTCGCTGCTCACATGGCCTTTACTGGCATTCGTGTTATTAAACCGGGCATATTCTTTTGGTACATCTGTAGGATTAACGGTGGTGATGATTTCAAACGTTCCTTTAACGCCAGCAGAAGCAAGATTTAAGGTGTCTAAAAAAACTTCGTCGGGGGCCAGGCGGGAAATGATCTTATCGGGTACCTCCCCGCTGGTGAAGTTATTCAATTGGTAAGTGATGTTGACATCCTGGACTTCTTCCACACCTAAATTCTCAATGGCATAGATCAATTCTACCGGCTCTCCTTCCTGGATAGAATCTCTAAAAATATAGGTCTGCCCAGGATTGATGGCCAATTCGGCCAGCGGATCGTGGTAAATATGCAGGTACTTAATCTTGGGAATCGTACGCTTTTCCAGGTCGTAGGCAAAGTAACGTACCCGCAGATAGGGGTAAGTACTGCTGCTGACGGTCGTCAAATCATGCGTGTAAAAAGGTTCCGGCGGCCCCTCCGTTTCCCATAGTGTTTCCCAATCTGCTTGATTGGTACTACCTTCCAGTGTTACCCTGATTGAATCTGCTGCTTCCAAAGTAGTCGGGACAAAAGCCAGGTTCAATGTATTCCATTTTGACACTGGCCCTACCGGGATCGTTACCATTTCCCCTTCGTACCAGGGTCCCTTAAAACCATGCTGTAGAATAACATCTCCATCCAACATTTCGGCCAAGGCTTCGCCAATAAAGCCTACTCCTTTTTGGTAAAACAAGACGTACGGAAGTGAACCCCGGGTAGCCAATTCCCTGACTCGGATAGATCCTTCGGCTTCGAGAACGTTAAAGATGTTTTTCCCATCCAGCACCAGAGAATCCGCCGTCCAAAGTTCAGGGTGATAGTCTGAATTCATTGTCCGCTGAGCAGAATAAATCATCACATAAAAGCTGTCGGGCACAATTTCGGTTAAGAACTGAATCAAATTCGTTCGATCCGCCAGTTCTGCTGTTCGATAAGCAAAAGGGACAACAGATTCCCATCCCGTTGCCGTATTCACACTTCCATACAAACCACCTAATGGGTTTCGCCAGTAATCAAGGGCAGGATAGGGTAGTACGGCAATATTTATGCCTTCGTAAATACTCCAAGTCCAAGGAGAACCAATATATTGTCCTGTATCAAAAAAAGTAGGCGGATCACTGGCAGAATATACTTTATTCCGGATAGCTACATCACGGGTATTCACATCAAAAATCAGTTTACCGCCCAGCGTGTCAATCAGGATATTGTTGAGATCATTATCCCCCAATTGCCCCCAATCCGCTTGTTCCCAGCCACTTGGAATGCCCGCTACCAATTGAAAAGAGCTGGTTTCCCAGACAAAACCGGGCGTTCCTACTTCCACACTATCCGGAGAAATTCGCCAGTAGTACACGGTACTGTCTTGCCACGGAATGGATGGTGTCCATTTAAGCACGCCGCCTTTTTGAACCATTTCGGTGCTGGCAATAGGCTGGGTAAACAAGGGATTGGTGTCCAATTGCCAATAGTACTTTCTTTCCGGTGCCAGGGCATTGGCGGTGCTGGCCTTCAAGGTAACCGGTGCTTGCCCTACCAAAGCATATTCTGGTGGCCAAACCGGAATAGCGGTATTATCAATCACGTAAAAAGGTACCCCCAGGCTGCCATTCTCCTGCTGTAAACGGTTGTTGTTTTCAGCCGTTGGAAGCGGTAACTCCATGATGTTGTTCACTGGATCTAAAACCAGGGTCAATCGATTAATGCCTATAGCAGCTTTCCCTAAGGACGGAATCCTCATTTCTACCCCACAGGCATAGCCACAGGTAGCAACTCGCTTGACGAAATAGATAATCTCTCTACCATCAGGCAGAATTTGCCCGACCTGTAGGTCAATACTATCACTTTGGTAGCTTCCTATGTTAACCAAATCAAAATTTACTAAAAAGCTATCCTGCTGTACATTCACCACCGAAGGCGTGAATTTGACCGAGCCTACATCAATGGTGTAATCTTCTCCTGGAAGCGGGTTGAGACGAAATGCGGGGTCACCTTGCAGACTAAATTGCTCGTTCAGCGTACCGTAAGCCTGATCGGTAAAATTTTCATACTGCCGAATAGTAGCCTGAATGCCCTCTCCTATCGGTTGTCCGTAAAAATCATTAGCCATCAACTCATGAAAGGTTTTTCCGAAGTTTCCCAATGCATGAATAAAACCCAGACCTCGGGAAGCGCCGAAAGCACCGGCGCCACCATCTTCTAAAAAGATAAATTCTTCCCCAACGCTGCGAAAACTATCAAACATATTGCCGGAATAGCAACCCAAGGATATCATCAAAGGATATTTGTTCAAGTTGTGGTAATTCTCCGGACGATCGATACTAAAATCAAATGAACCCGCACTGGAGTGCCCAAAAAACGTAATCAAAGAAACCCCCTCATTAATCCGATTAAAAATCTGATCCGTCTGCGACGTTTGAATCGGATCCGTACTCGTCTTATAAAAACTCGTCACCTCAGCACCGAATTTCCCTTCCTCCACTTCCGCAGCCATATTGCCAAGGTTATTCTTAATGCTCTGCTGTTCCGAGGCCGTACTGCCCCCACCGAGGTGCAGCACATGCTTCATCCAGCTCTTCCCCTCAATGGTTTGCGGAGCCGCAGCCACCAGGTTTTCCATGCCCCGAATCTTGTTCAGGTAGAGCTGCACTTCCGCGGCGTTGATGGCGGGCAGGCGGCCGATGCTGACGAGGGGCGTGGGTTTGTCCAGTCGGGAGACGAGGAGGTTGTCGCTGGCGGGGTAGCCGAAGGCGGGCACGAACAAGGTGGTACCCAGGGCGGCTGCCAGTTGGGCATCGGTGCGCAGGGCGGGGTATTCGCGGCCTTTGCCGATGAGGAAGAGGTACTGGAAGTTGGGGTTGTCCCGCAGTTGCGACAGTACGAAGTTGCGGATCGCCAGGGGATGCTGCTGCACGCCGTAGGCAAACTGGTCGAAGAGGTCGTCGATGTTGACGATGGCGGTCTGGTAGCTGCCGCCGGCGGCGCTGGCGCGGTAGTCGGCGTAGGCTTGTACGGGGTCGTTGGGGCCGCTGCGCAGCTGGCTGTGGGTGAGGATGACGTAGTTGGCGTTGCCCAGGTCGGGCAGCGCCAGGTTGACGGGGGAAACCGGCGGGATACCAGCAGCAGCATCGGCCGCGATGATCCGCAACTGGCGGGTCGTGGCCGAGGGCGGCAACAATACCCGCAGCAGGCCACCAGTGATGTCATCGACCGCGATGCGGTAGCCATTGGTGAGGTCGTAGACCACGGCGGCGCTGGCCCCGTAATTGGCCAGTTCTACGTACTGGGGCGTGGCGCTGGCTTCCAACGAGGCATTGAAGGCCGTCGCGCCCTGAGCATCGGGCACGGCGGGATAGCTGACGCGCGCAAAGCCTACGCTCACTTCATCTTTGGTGCCGGCAAAACCTTCCCAGTCCAGGCGCGCTTCGCCCGCCGCCAGCACGCTGGTGGGCAGGGGCGTAGCTACGTTGAGCAGCCGCCAGTTGTTGAAGGTGTCGGTGCGCAGTTCCTGGCCGTTGACCGACAGGCGCTGCAGGTGCTCGAAGAGGGCGGCCGTGTAGCGCGTTTCCAGGGCCGGGGCAGGGCCGGCGGCGGGGCCGGCGGCGTAGGCGGCCGGCAGGGGCAGGGTGACGGTTTGCGCCGTCGACCCGTCGGCCAGCAGCTGGTTGACCGAGCGGTTGCCGTAGCCTTCGCCGATCCCGAAATGGGAATAGTAGAGGGTGGATCCCGAAAAGCGGTAGTATTCTTTCATGAAGCTGGTCCCGAAGACCTGCTCACTGATGCGCCAGACGTAGGGCTCGGGGGCGGGCGGTGCGCTGAGGTCATTGGCCCGATTGTCGTAAGCCAGGCCACCACTGCTGCTCCAGGTCAGGTAGTAGGCGGCCTGGTCGGAATAGAGGCTGTAGTAGGGGTTGAGCTGCTCATTGTCGCTGTCGCGGTAGAGGTGGCGATCCAGTTCGCCGCGGTTCTTGGTGCCGTAAAAGAGCAGGTAGTCGCCGGCGGCCAGGGGGCTTTGGCCGTCGTTGCTGGCGTACAGGTGCAGCTGTTGGCCCTGGTAAAAGAGTTGGAATCTGTTGGCCGTAATGGTGGCCAGTGGCCAACCAGCCGCCGCAATGGTTTCGTAGGGTATGCGGTAAAAGCCGTCGGCCCCGACCGTCAGGCGCAGGTAGGGGTTTTCGTTGGTGATCCACTCCGAACCGTAGAGCGTATCCAGCCCGTTGACAATTTGCGCGGAAAGCGAAGCGCCGAACAAACTGCAGCAAAAGAGTGCGATTACGAACCGTTTTTTCATAGCCTGGGATTGTTAAGAGCTTGTTTTAAAAATTTAATTTGGCTAAAAACAAATATACCAAATCAAACAGAACAAAAAGGTTGGTGCTTCCTGCTTTTCAAGGATTTACGAACCTGGCGTCGGCATGAAAATTTCATTTAGCCCGCTAAATTCAATTTTAATCCCTTAGCCAGAACCTCAAATCGTTGAAAATCAGTTCGCAAAATTTCTAAACAAGCTCTAAAATACCATCCAAAGGTACAAAAAACCTAATATTAAAATTGTCGGAGAATTGCTTTCCGCTAAGGCTTTTCCTACGGCAGCGCACCAGCTAGTGAATGACCGCCCGGCCAGCGGGTATTTTTTTTCAGCCAACTGGGCAAAAAAAAAGCCCCTACATCAAGAGAGGCTCTCCTAATGTAGGGGCAGTTAACATACTATGAGAAAACTACACAATACAAAGATACACGGATAGCGACTACCAAATTCTGCATTTTAGGCAATGGTGGGCTTATGGACGAGGAAGGGGGTTGCGGCTTAGAATAAGGGGAATGACCAGGCTAGTCTTCAAAAAAAAACCTACACCCGGGGGCGTAGGAGCAATAAACATACTATGAGAAAACATTTAAGAGTAAGTGTTTACGGCTACACTACCAGGGTAATTTAGGCAACGGCACAATAAAGGGAGCTAACGTGTAATGGGTAGTGGAATACGGCAATTTGCACTTGCTAAATCGGGCGGGCGGGCACCTGTTTTTACAGGATAGGCACAAAAAACCACAACCCCAATTTTTCAAACGTCGGCAGGCTGTTTGACCACATTGATCTGCTCCGCCAGTCGCAGGGGCAATTGTACGGTTCTTTGCTGGTAAGCGAGGCGTAGAAATTGCTCGTTTTTTTCGGTCAGCCGCAGGCGTTCGCCCGGCAACAGTTGTTCCTCCCACAAGCGGGCAGCGATGTACTCCCCGCCGGCTTGTTCGGCAGACAGGAGGGCCACCTCGCCAACCTCCAGGTTGCTGAGTGGAAACTTGGCGTGACTGCGCCAGCGGGGAATCGGCGACCCGTGCGGATCCACACTGGGGAAGCCCAACTTCTCGTCGACTTCGTCCAACAAGGCTTCCGGCAACAGGTGCTCGTAGCGTTCCGCATCCCGGTGGATCTGTTCGTTGTTCAACCCGACCTCCGTAGCCAGGTAAGTTTCCCAGAGGCGGTGGGCGCGGACCAGTTTTTTGGCCCCCTGTTCACCGGTGGGTGTCAACTGCAATGTCTTTTTTTCCAGCCAGCCGCGGTGCCGTAAGACCCGCAGACCACGCCGCCAACTCCACCGGCTCAGTTCCAGTTTTTCCCGAATACCTTCGTCCAGCGCTTCGCCTTGGCGGCCCGCCCGGTACAGCGCCTTGAGGATATCCTCCCGGTCGATGCGCCGGCGCAGCTGCCCCCGGCGGCGCGCTTTGGCAACCAGCCCTTTTTCCGGCGCAAACAAGACCGTACACAGGTAAAACAAGGTAGCCATGACGGCCATGGCCGGCCCCGGCGTAGTTTCTAAAACAATGGCTACCCACAAACCCGAAATGGCCGACAACAAACCGATGCCGGCGGCAATGACCACCACCCGCTGCAGTTTGTTCGACAGCAGCAAGGCCGTGGCGGCGGGGGTAATCAGCATGGCCACTACCAGAATGACCCCTACCGTTTGCAGCGAAGCCACTACCGCAAACGACAGCAACAACATGAGAAAATAATGGATCAGCCGCACGGGAATGCCCATGGTCTCGGCTATCACCGGCTGGAAAGTAGACACAAACAGATAGCGGTAAAATACCACCACGCTCAGGATGACGTACACCGCCACCAGTGCGGTAAGGAACAGGTCGGTATCGGCTACGCCCAACACGTTGCCAAAGAGGAAATCTTTTAAATCGAGGTGAACACCCTGGTTGCGGCTGATGTAGGAAATGCCCATCACCCCCAGGGAAAACATGGCGGTGAAGACGATACCGATGGCGGCGTCGTTCTTGGTATTGACCCGGTGCTGGATCCAGGTGATGCCCGCCGCCGTCAGCAAGCCCGCCAGCACGGAGCCCGTGAAGAAGGCCAAAGCGCTGTAGCCCACCAGCAGAAAAGCAACCACCACGCCCGGCAGAATGGCATGAGCCAGCGCATCGCCAACCAACGACATGTTCCGCAACACAATGAAACACCCCAGAATACCACACATGATACCGACCATGCTGGATGCCAGCAGGGCGCGAATGGCCCAGGTCTCTTGTAGAATATGAAAAAAATCGGACATAAGCAGCGCTTTTACGCATCTAAATATTTAGACAAAACTACCTATTAGTTTATACAAAAACAAATTTTAGCCTAGCCTAAATACCTTTCTTGACCAACTTGTAAACCGCCATCATTTGCTCGGTCAGCACTTCTCCCCGAAAGGCCTGGGCGTGGGCATACCCGGTGGCGATCATTTGCTGTCGCCTGGCTTCGTCGCCAAGGATAGCCCTGATTCCTGCGGCGATAGCTGCCGGGTCAGCGGGATCGACCAGGAGGCTACCCGGACCAGCGGCTTCGGGCAAGGAAGACACATTGGACGTCAACACCGGCGTTTCGCTGAACAAGGCCTCGAGGATGGGAATACCAAAGCCCTCGCAGAAGCTGGGATACAAAAACAGGGCAGCCTGCTGATAGAGGGCTGGCAGATCGGCAAAAGTGGGCCGAATGAAGACCAGTAGGTCGAGTAGGCCATCCTTGCGGGCTTGTTCCACTACCCGGGCCTTGTAAGCCTCCCCCTGCCCCACCACCACCAGCGGGAGCCGTTCGTCGGGCGGTAGTTGGCGCATCGCCGCCACGATGCCCAACAGGTTTTTCCGCTCGATGAGTGACCCGACGTAGAGCATAAATTGCGCTGGCAGCGCGTATTTTTCCACCACCTGTGCCCGTGCTTTAGGGGTCTTTTTCACCATAAAGCCTTCGCTACAACTCTGATAGATCACCTTTATCTTCTCGGGGGCAATGCCGTAGAAATGAATAATATCCTGTTTGGTACTTTCGCTGATGGCCACGATCAGGTTGCTCTGCTTACAGGCATAGCGAAACTTCAAGTCGTACAACTGCCGATCGATCCAGGAGTACTGCCCGGGGTAATGCTTGAACACCAGGTCGTGGATGGTAACAATCGTAGGAATGCCCGTTTTGCGAATGCCGTAGGGGATTTCGTGGCTCAACCCGTGGTACAAGCCGATTTTGTGCCGCTGCAAATCTTGCTTGATCCCCCAACTGCGCCACAACAGGCGGCGTTGCCGGGCGGGCAGTTTCACATTGAACATGGGGCTATCCAGAAAATACTGCGTCTGCTCGGCACGGGTAACCTTGGGGGTGTACAGGAAGTAATCTTCGTCGGGGTAGTACAAAGCCAGGTTGCGCAGCAATGTGCGACTGTAATTGCCCAGACCGGTAAAATTATTGAAAAGCCGCTTGGCGTCGTACCCGATTCGAAACATAGAGATGGCGATAGTTTGGAAACAAGATAGCAATATTTGGGGATTGTTGCCTTCGTGCCTCCGTGGCAAAAAAAAATAGCCACTAAAACACGGAACACACCAAATCCCACTAAACTGGTTTTGTGGTTTTTTGTGCCTTTGGTGCTTCTGTGGCTAAAAACCTTGGTGGTGAAAAACCGCTGTGCCTCCGTGGCAAACAAAAAGGTACCCCTCCGACGAACGAAGAAGTACCTTTCTGGTATATTTTGAACCAATCTACTGGCTTACACCGCAAAACTTTCTCCACAACCGCACGTACGGGCGGCATTGGGATTGTTGAAATAAAAGCCTTGTCCCTCCAGCCCACCGGAAAATTCCAGGGTGGTATTACAGAGGTAGAGAAAACTCTTCAGGTCGGTAACCACGCGAACACCGTTGTCATCGAAGATCTGGTCATTGGGCTGCGACTCGTTGTCGAAATCCATTTTATAACTCAGTCCCGAACAGCCACCGCTGGTGACCGAAACGCGCACGAAAAAATCGTCCGACAGGTGCTGGCCCTGCATGATCTCGGAAATTCTCTCTTTGGCGCTGTCTGCTACGAATAACATGTTGAAAAATTTAAACCTGTACTTTATCGGGTGATGCCTATCGGGCCGGGTATCGATAGCCTGTCCAAGGCAGAATTTGTGAATCCTGCCTTGGAGCGACTATAAAATCTTTGCTTAACTTAGTGTGCCTTTGCCAGGGCAGCTTCTGATACGGGGATGCCATTTTTCTTCTGGTAATCAGCAATCGCACCTTTGATCGCATCTTCGGCCAACACCGAACAGTGAATCTTAACGGGTGGCAATGCCAATTCCTCGACGATAGCCATGTTGTCAATCGTCAGGGCTTCGTCTACTGACTTACCTTTGAGCCATTCGGTGGCCAGGCTGGAGGAAGCAATGGCAGAACCACAACCGAACGTCTTGAATTTAGCGTCGATAATGGTATTGGTTGCTTTATCCACCTCAATTTGCAGGCGCATAACGTCACCACATTCAGGAGCACCAACCAAACCCGTGCCCACCGAATCACTACCTTTGTCCAACGTACCTACGTTGCGGGGATTCTTGAAGTGGTCGAGCAATTTTTCAGAATAAGCCATGATATATTAAGTTTAAACTTTTTAAAAGATTGAATTTACAAACAGGTGAACTCCGTACAAACATTTACACTTTTACACACAACCCACCTTTCCACTTTTTTTAGTGTTCGGACCACTCGATGGATTCCAAATCCACCCCGTCCTTGTACATTTCCCAAATGGGGCTCAGATCACGCATGTGATTCACGCCTTGGGTGAGGGCTTCGATGGTATAGTCGATATCTTCTTCCTTGGTAAAGCGTCCGAGGCTAAAGCGAATGGAAGAGTGTGCGAGGTCATCGCCCAGGCCCAGCGCTACGAGTACGTAGCTGGGTTCCAGGGAAGCCGAGGTACAAGCCGAGCCGGAAGAGACTGCGATTTCCTGGTTAAAGGTCATCATCAGGCCTTCGCCTTCGACGTGCTTGAAACTGATATTGGTCACGTGGGGCATGCGGTGTTCGCGGTTGCCGTTCACGTAGGTTTCTTCGAGGGTGCTGGTGAGGGCACTTTCGAGTTTGTCGCGCAGTTTGGACAAGCGCTCGGCATCGGCGGCCATTTCCAGGCGGGCCAATTCGGCGGCTTTACCAAAGCCTACAATACCCGGCACGTTGAGCGTGCCCGAACGCATGCCGCGCTCGTGGCCACCGCCGTCCATCTGTGAGGTAACTTTTACCCGCGGATTCTTGCGGCTCACGTACAAGGCACCTACGCCCTTGGGGCCGTACATTTTGTGCGAGGTGAAAGCCATCAGGTGCACCCCTACTTCTTTGGGATTGACCGGGATTTTTCCGACCACCTGCGTGGCATCGCTCATGAAGAGCACGCCGTGTTTGGCACAGATGTC